>CAYGGY010000042.1:0-42704 GCA_964349405.1 uncultured Ohtaekwangia sp.
TGATTATCACGCTTGCCCGGAGTGACTCATTGTTGATTGCGTGGAAGTGCTTATGATATTTCAATCTTAGTGGATGCCCATTTTCTATCTTACCGTCCTTTGCCACGCAGCGTACATTGATGGCCTAATTAAAAAAAAACGTATCATTCCCTTAAACATCATAAAAAACGCCAAATCAAATTATACCCACTCTTCAAACAGTGTTTGAATATTCTATATTCAATTCTATATATTAGCGCCCATCAATCTTAGTAATTATTTATTATGCAATACAGAAAATTAGGCAAATCAGATTTAGAGCTTTCGGTAATCACGTTTGGTGCCTGGGCAGCTGGAGGTTGGATGTGGGGTGGCACAGAGCGCAAGGACGCTATTAAAGCAATACAAGAATCCTATCATATTGGAGTAACTTCTATTGATACTGCGCCTGCCTACGGTCAGGGATTAAGTGAAGAAATTGTGGGGGAAGCTTTAATGGATATTCCACGCGCCAACGTACAGATCATTACGAAATACGGATTGCGTTGGGATTTGAAGAAAGGAGATTTTCATTTTAAAAGTAAGGATAACGATGGGAAGGATATCGACATCTATAAATACGCAGGCCGAGAGAGTATTATCGAAGAATGCGAAAACAGCTTGCGCAGACTGAAGACCGATTATATAGATCTATACCAGATTCATTGGGCCGATTCCACTACACCAATTGCTGAAACCATGGAAGCAGTGGCACGACTTATTGAACAAGGCAAAGTAAGATATGCCGGTGTTTGCAACTATAATGTGGCCCAAATGGTGGAAGCCGAAAAGACTATTACACTTGTTTCGAATCAGGTTCCGTACAGCATGGTGAAAAGGGAAATTGAAAAAGAATTGGTGCCGCATTGTATCCAAAACAACAAAGCCATTCTCGCTTATAGTCCCCTTGAGCGCGGACTGCTAACCGGAAAAATGAAACCGGGTTACAAATTTGGAGAAGGCGATCATCGTGCTAATCTGTATTTCTTCAATGATGAAAACATTAAACGCACCAGTGTGTTTCTCGATAAGATCAAACCAATAGCAGAAGCAAAAAGTATTACACTTAGTCAACTTATTTTAAGCTGGACACTTGCGCAACCGGGGATCACTATTGCATTGGTTGGGGCAAGAAATGCAGAACAAGCCGTTGCTAACGCAAAGGCTGGTGATATCACGTTGAGTGCCGAAGAAATAAAAACAATCAATAGTCATCTTGCGAAACTTGAAATAGTGAAGCCCTGAAAGCTTGCTGAAAATTAAAGGTTGATGACTATACCTAATGGCTTTTGCCGCTATGTGTATTATTCAACTCTATTTCAAAAACTCCATTTGGTTCTTAGAAAAATACGGTGAGTAACCACCTGAAATGAATTATTCATATCAGCAAAGAACGATTGCCACACTAAATTTACATCCCAGTGATCCGAGACATTATACTGGAAAGAAGGCAGTACAATGGCAATGTGCGTGCCCGGGGTATAGATAAGCCCAAGGCTGGCGGATACCAAAGGCGTTATTTCTTTCGTGGTGCTTAACAACACATTATACTGGGTAGGCATCAGTTTGCGTGGCGACAAGTTGAAGCTAACTTTCGTCCAGTCGTTTACAGGTTTACTTAATCCTCTATTGTTCCATAACAACCCGCTGTTAATGTACCACCCACTATTGAACATGTAATCCCACTCCATAACTACATTACATTGCGAAGTGGTTTGATTCGCCCTGGTAAAGTATTGCATCTCTCCTTTAAATCCCACATTGCCAATACTACCAGCCCAACCGGCACCGGCAGTCAAATTATTATGATACATCCCTACATTAAACTGCCAGTCATACGTTGCTCGGTTAAAGAAATACTTCGCGGCCGCTACGGTTGTGTTATTGGAGAACGAAGGGCTTACGGCTACCTCAATATTTGAAAGTTCGCTTATAAAATACTGCACTTTAATGGCATCGCTACCGGGTCTTTCTTCATAATCGAAGTCCAAAAAATTATATGTATTAAAAATATCATTAGGATTCCACATAGTAGCAATGCCCCAATTGATCCGTTGCCGGCCTGCACGGAGTAAATAGTTCGAAGTCTTATATTCTAACCAAAAGCGCTCCACGTTGGTTAACATAGCCGAATTTCTATTTTCAAACCAAATGATGGAAGCATTTACGTGTTCATTCTTATTCCTCAGTTGTTCGGCAAAATTAGGAACGGCTCTTACCTCATCACCCCAGAAAAGTCGTGTTCTGAATTCTGCTGCACCTGAAAGTTTTTCGTTTGGACTCCATTTAATATTAAGTCGATTGTGAATCAAATTGTTAGCTGACCTGTTAGAAAAGGACTTATCAAAAGAGATATATGGCATATCCTTCACGTAGCCTTTTATATTCCATTTCACTGTTCGTTCTTCTACCTGTGCATATAGCGAACTGATCAGTAAAATAATAAATATCAGTGTACTGATTATTTTAATTGCCCTAAAGGGAGCCTGCGTTTTCATGTATTTCAGCTGTGCTGGTCGGTTGCGTATCGGAAGCAATTTTTCCGTCAACGAGTGTTATGACTCTTCTTGCCCGTTCAATTACACGCTGATCATGTGTGGAAAACAAAAATGTCATTTGCTCTTCTTTATTCAGTTTGGCCATTATATCTAACAGGTTGGAAGCAGATTTTGTATCTAGGTTTGCCGTTGGTTCATCCGCCAGCACAAACTTCGGCTTCGATGCAAGGGCTCTTGCCACTGCCACTCGCTGTTGCTGTCCACCAGATAGCTCAGACGGACGACTATTTAATTTGTCCAACAATTGTACTTCTTCAAAAAGTTGCTTGATTCTAAAATCGCGATCACTGCGTTTCATTTTTTGCAGGTGCATAATCATTTCTACATTTTCACGTGCGGTCAGTACGGGTATTAAATTATACGATTGAAAAACAAAACCAATATTATGAAGCCTGAAGTTGATCAGTTGATTGGAAGTAAGCTTGGTGATATCAGTTTTATTTATAATGATATTTCCCGAATCAGGCCTGTCTAATCCACCAATAATATTGAGCAGGGTGGTCTTGCCTGAACCGGATGGACCCACTAATGCGGTAAACTCACCCCGCACTAAATGAAGATGAACATTATTCACCGCATAAACAGGTATCGTTTCAGGATTGTAAATCTTGCTTACATTGTGCGCATCGATAACCGTATCATTTTTCATAGTCTATTATTTTCGAAGTGCTTCTACCGGACTGAGCCGCAATGCTTTGATTGCCGGAAATAAACTAGAGAGTAAAGCCGTGGCCACAACAATCAAGAGAATTCCATCCACACTGTCATAGGGAAATTCAGGAAAGATCACATTGGTAAATCCAAAGCTGGACATCATTTCTTCACCAAAAAAAGAAAGATCCATTCCATTGCGATTGAAGTAATTGATTGCAAGCCATGATATGATCAACCCAAATGGGCATCCGACCAGTGTAAGAAAAATTGTTTCCTCCAGGATGAGAAAAAACAATCGTACTTTATTCATCCCCAAAGCCACTAGCATGCCCACCTCACGGACTCGCTCAAGTATCGCCATTAGCATCGTATTTACAATGCCAAATGCCAGCGCCAACATGATGATGACCAGAATGATGTATGAATATTCATTAATGGTATCCACCATCAATTCCGTTTCTGGCGCAAGATCCTTCCAGTCTTCTATGTGCAAGGAAGGAAACTGTTGTGTGAGTGAAGCTTTTATATTCTTTAGATCCTCATCACGATGCAATAATACAACGACTTCATGCGCTGAGGTTCCAATGCCCAAAAGTGAGTTAAGATCTTCACGCGGCAGGTAAACAGTACGTTCATCCAACGGTGTATTTTCAGATTGATAAATTGCCGATACGCGAAAGGCCGCTGAAATCATATTGTTCTCATCATCAGTAAACATTAATACGAGTTTCGACTTTAGTTTTAGCTTCATTTTTTTTGCAAGCTTCTTCCCTATCATAACCGGGTTTCTGACCTTGCCAGGAAGATATTCACCTTCGATAATTTTATTTTTCAATTGAGAAATCACCACTTCTTCATTGGGCACAATTCCATAAATAGTGACACCCGAACTTCCTGTTGTGGTAGATAACATGCCCGTAGTCACCGATCGAAACGTGATTGCCTTTACTTCGGGCATCTCTCGGATCCTTTCAAGAGAAGCATCTTCAGGGAGAACAAACTCTGCCAGATAATCTTCTTTAAATTTTTGATCATGTAGCTGTAGATGTCCAACTTCACGGTCAATTACCGTACGCACTTTGCCGCGCATCATTCCTTTGTATATGGCCACTACAGAAATTCCGGCAAACAATCCCAGCATTATGGAAAACATGATGATAAGGCTCCGTGCCTTGTTCCTCCAGATATTACGCCACGCCATGATGGTAATCATTTTTCCTTCAGTTATCGTCTCATTGCAGATACAGGATCAAGAAAAATCACTTTCCAAACGGGATAAATTGACAACGCCAAACCAATACATAAAACAATTAATCCTTGTGAGAAAAAGTGTACGGCTTCAGTAGAAGCCGGCAAGACAGCTTCAAAGCCAAAGCGTTCATAAGTTTCAGCAAGCTCACCGCTAAACCGAATGGGGTTTATGTAGAAGTAATAGACCAACGGAATACTTAATATAATTCCGATTATGCACCCTCCCATCACAGTAAGGATAGATTCCGATACAAGCAGGAAAATCATTTTACTTTGTTTCATTCCTATCGCCATTAACATCCCTAATTCAAAACTACGTTCCACCATCATCATTAAGAGTGTGCCAAAAATTCCCATTGCAACTAATACGTATAATATCCCCAGAAAGACTTTGTCAGATGCGGTGTCTGATTCAATATGCTGTTTGATATCGGGCATGATTTCGCCCCACGTCATTACCTCGTAATTTTTTGAAATTACATTACGAATTTGCCTGGTTGTTTCTTCAAGGTTATTGGTTTCGTTCAATACCAGTACGTATGAGGTAATCATTTCTTCGGCACTATATAGTTGCTGGGCAGTAGTCAACGACATAAATAACATACGGTCATTCAAATCAGGAGAGCCAAAATGTAAAATGCCTTTTATCCGATATTGGCCGGCTGCCGTAGCACCATGATAACCTTGCCCGATTAATATCAAGGTATCATTCAACCCCAGCTTCAACCGATCGGCAAGTCCTTCGCAAAGCAAAACATCATTTCCCCGATCACTCAAATATCGACCATTCACCAATTTATCTTCCAGTGATGTAGCTAGGTTTTCTTTTTGCGGGTCAATACCTATTACCATGACACCTTTTGTAATGTCACCGGAAGCAGCCAATGAAAATGATTCCAGGCGTGGCGCTACCGCTGTTACGGTCTCCACGCTCATGATACTATCTTCCAATACATCAGAAGCACGAAAGGAATTCTCCAATGTTTGCTCATCCCAATATCCCGTTTTATGTATTTGAATATACCCGGTATAATATCCCACTACATTTTTGATCAGGTTATCGAAGGCTCCATCACTAATACTATTTAATAAAACGGACAAGACAACCGCGAAAAATACAGCAGCCATTGAAATAAGTGTTCGTCCTTTATTTCGCCAAAGATTGAGCCATGCAAAACGTAGCAACCACATAGTATTAATTTAATCGTTTCATTTTTTCATGAGAAAAAAAAGAATCGTCAATGGGTCTGTCATATAGAATTTGCCTGTAAATCAATTCTGTCTTTTGATTTTTTTTATCCATGGGAATCATTTCCATGCGTGTAGGGATTAAACGATTATCCATAAGTTTTACATCATAGGCATTCATGATGTTTACGAGTTCTCCATCTTCATCATAAAAGAGGGTGTTTAATTCAACATAATCTTTCTTGTCAATCGCTAAAATTAATTTACCCCAAACAACAGCGGCCACGGGCTTAGGTAGAAGTAAAATTCTATAGCAATCATGCTTTTCAATAATTGTATCGCTTAACAGGCGGTGTTCATAGTCTTCCAATACAGACGATTCTTTGACTAAGTCGTCATTACTGAAATCGGTACCCATCCATGATTGAGACATCATGGATGGCGGCAACTTGATGGTACGCTCTAACACCGGCATCCAGTTCCACACTTCTTTTTCACGTTTTAGAAAAGCAATTCCTTCATCTTTTTTTGGTGCCTTTATCAGAATCATTGAGTATTGTGTGCCCTTTGTCCACACTTTTACAATTATTTCGCGCGTCCAGGTTGGTCGTATGGTACGAATGACTAATTCCGCCTGTGATGTTTTGCCACGCATCTTCTCATCTGCTCGTCTTACTATTTCTTTTGCATCTTGACTAAGCACGACCATCGCAATTGGCAGAATAAATAAGATAAGCGTAATTTTTAACGTTATTTTATGAATCAGCAACATCAATGCAAAATGATTCTTTTAACTGGATGGTTTAATGAGGATAATCAGCTAACCCAATGATCTAAATCATGCAACAAATGAACCTGTATGGAATGACCATTATCATTTCAATTCTCAAGTAAGTATTTCAAATTTATTTATAATCAAATAGGTAACAAAAGTAGTTGGAAGCATTATACTATCGAATTTATAATAAGATAAATCATGAAAACAAATCAAGAACTTAAGAATGATGTATTGGATGAATTGAAATGGGAACCATCATTGCATGACGTGGTTTCTCAAATCGGTGTAACCGTCAATGACGGTGTGGTTACGCTTTCAGGAAGAGTAAATACCTATGGACAAAAAATTAATGCAGAACGGGCCGTGCAACGTGTCGCTGGCGTGAAGGTAGTGGCTGAAGATATTGAAGTGGTAGTTCAGGGTAAAAGTGAACGAAGTGATACGGACATAGCCATAGCCGTAAAAAATGCGCTTAAGTGGCACAGTGGCGTCAATGAAGATCAGATTGAAATTAAGGTTGATGATGGGTGGGTGTATTTAGATGGAACGGCAGAATGGGAATACCAGAAAATAGCTGCTGAAAATGCAGTTAAAGATATTGTTGGAATTTCTAAAGTGATAAATCGTATATCATTAAATCCTGTTATTAGTCCCAAGGATGTTAAAAGTAAAATCATGGCCGCTTTTCATCGCAGTGCAACGATTGATGCCGGCAATATCTCCATTGAAACTATAGGAACCAAAGTAATCTTGCGTGGCATGGTGCGCTCATGGACAGAAAAAAAAGAAGCCGAAAATGCGGCCTGGTCAGCACCTGGTGTAACCCAGGTAGAAAATGAAATTAACATTGCAACTCCTATTTTAGTTTAAATTCTAAAGTTAGTTATTACTAAGTATAAAAATTGGGATGTTAAGAAGATCAGTAGCGACACGGGACAATTGAATATAATTTAAATGGCCATTAAAATGTTTTGCACCCAACGACTTAATAATATCCAGACATTCCATGTGACCACTACAAAATTAATTAACGCATGAAAATCAACATTATTAGGTATCTCAAAGTTTATCTGTTAAGAATAACGTGGTTACTGTTTGGCTGTAGCCCATCACTACAAGTATTTACCGATTACGACAGGAGTGCTAACATGGATGCCTATCAGACATTCGGGTGGATACCTTCCACCAACATTGAAGCCAGAAACAATCCTATTTATTACAATGAACTTAATGATAAAAGGATCAAGAGTGCCGTGGCAACGCAATTGGAAAGTCGTCATTATCAATATTCAGAGAAACCGGAGATGCTTATTCATTACCACATCATCATTAATGATAAAACCGTTGTACGCACCGATCCATACGGATATTACTATGGCCCCTATTGGATGCGCACCCATGTAAATATTTACGAATATCGGGAAGGTACTTTGATTATTGACTTAATGGATGCGGCCACAAATAGTCTCGTATGGCGAGGATGGGCTACCTCTTTTTTGAAAGACAAAGATCCTCAAAAAATAGAAGTAAGTATTGTCGATGCTGTTAGGATGATATTTACAAAATATCCGTATCACGCAAGAAATAAAGAACAGGAAATAGATATTCAAGATTAAATAAATAAACCATGATGTTTCATGATCGTACGCACGCAGCATTTCAACTTGCTCATGAATTGAGAAAATACCATAGGCATGACGCTATTGTTCTTGCTATTCCAAGAGGTGGAGTACCCATGGGATATACCATTGCACACCAACTGGAATTACCTCTCGAAATAGTATTGGTAAAAAAAATAGGACATCCGGGTAATCCTGAATACGCTATTGGTTCGGTAAGTTCTACTGAATTAATAGTAAGCGACACAGTAGGAATTTCACAGGAATACATTGAAGGCGAAATTAATAGGTTGCGTAGTGCGATGAAGGAGAAGTACACAACTTTTATGGATGGCAGAATCCCTACTGATTTAAAAGATAAAATTGTAATTCTGGTAGATGATGGACTGGCAACCGGAAATACCATGCTAGCTTCCATTGATCATGTGAGAAAAAGTAAACCGAAGAAAATCGTTGTGGCAGTACCGGTTTCCTCGACTAGCGCGCATAGAAAAGTTAAGGATAAAGTGGATGAACTCATTTGTTTATTTACCTCATCCGACTTTTATGCCGTTGGACAATTTTATGAGAATTTTTCTGAAGTGACTGACGAAACAGTTACCCATTTGCTTATGAAAGCCCATGAGGAACAATTGACTGAAAAGGGTTAGTCCCTTATTATGAAAAGAAAGATAGTCATATTAATTATTGTCCTGTTCACTCTGATACTGATCATAGTGTATCGTTCATTTTAACTATTAGCGATACTCTCTTCAGATTTGATTAGGTTTTGATTGTTGTATTTAAACAGAATTATCATGACACTGAACTTTGAAAAGTACGTTTCCAAAGGAAATGAATTTTTAAATAAATTGGCTTACCGGCTAGGTGATATTGAAAATCGCGATCGTGCCGGACGTGTATTGAGATGTGTGTTACGAGTATTGCGAAATCGTCTTACAACAGAGGAGTCACTTCAACTAATGTCTCAATTGCCAATGGCCATTAAAGCCGTTTATGTAGAGGGCTGGAAATTGCATCATGAATTTGTACGTATCAAAACTATGGAAGATTTTAGTGCAGAGGTAATGAAAGAAGACGGGCTTTCTATATGGCGTGATTTCTCCAGTACCGAAGAAGCGACAGAAGCGATTGCAGCCGTAATGAAAACATTGGCTGATTATGTGACTGCCGGAGAATTACATGATGTCATTAATCAAATGCCAAAGGAAATAAAACAACATTTTACTGTTTGGGTTCATACTCCCTGATACTATCGATTGATATAAATTAATAAAGTATTTCGGACTGATTCGTTTTTATTAAAAAATAACTTCCAAAAAACATCAGCATAATTCCAAAGAGCCCATAAATAACCTGCATCATGTGTACATCAGGTATAAGATAGATTTGTACCATGATCCAACCAGTTAAAATTAAACCTTGGTAAAAAATAAGAACCGGGAAGTATTTAAAATTACTGAACACGAGCATAGCAGCAGATAAACTAAGAACTCCTATTAACAGAAATAAAATTATACCAGGTACCATATAATCTTCAAATACGGTACCAGCCAGTCCTTCTACATTCAAGTTCATCGATTGACCTGAAGGGTCAATGATCAGTGCTGATCCACCTAACAAAGCGGTGATGCCTATTATAACTAGTAGTATTGCAGAAGAACCCCGTGCCAAAACCCATCCAGGTTTATTATGATGCTTCATAATTCATTGTTGAGTGATTACCAGAATCGGAATATCTTCATGGTTGATTAATTTCTCCGCTACGCTGGAAGTAAACAGACGAGTAAGTCCACCATGCGAATCAAAAACAACTGCGATCATATCTGCATCTATGAGTCGTGCGAATTTACTGATGCCCCACTCTTCATCATTAGTTTCACTTATATTCAATGTGTATTTTATTTCAGGAGCGCCTTCCATCTGTTTCGACATTATCCGTTTGGCTTCGGTTTCTTCAATTAAATGAGACAAACTATTTATAAACACAAGATGTATGTCTGCTTCCCATAATCGAGCAAATTCAACTACCTCCTTAAGAGGCTTGCTTAAATCATGTCTGAAGGTAGAGGCAAACAGAATTTTCTTAGGATTAAACTTTTGGTTAGGCCGCTTGACCACCAATACAGGAACGGAAGCTTTTTTAATTACCTTTTGTGTTTTGGAGCCAATGATCAATTCACGAATGCCTTTTGCTCCATGTGAGCCCATTACCATAAAGTCAATATTATATGGCTTTACATAGTCTTCAATACCTTCCTGCCTTTCATTCGCAACAAATATTCCTTTGACTTTCAGACATTCTTTCTCTATTGAATCAACCACCTGCTGCAATTGATATCGTGCATGACCTATATGATGCGGATTCTCTTCTGTAGCAGTGTGATGCAATACATGCACCACTTCCGGCACAACTTCCTCCAGATGAAGAAGAAACAACTCTGCTCCGCTTTTGGCTGCTATCACTTTCGCTATATCAATAGCATCGTTTGCACAGTCCGAATAATCGGTAGGTACCAGGATCTTTTTCATTCTGATAAATTTTAATCCTTGAATACATTTAACCAACGCATAATAAAGAAAGAACATAGTCATTATCTTAACAATGACTATTATCTTCCGAATTTGATGATTTACATCACGTTTGAAAATACTTAAATTGATTTAGCGATCAGATCGTAATTTTGATTTTATCCAGGTGGTTCATTCCGGATGAAATTTCACCTTTTATTTACTTAAAATGCGCCATTGATTGACTAATTCATCTTTACGTACTTTTAATTTCTTCACCGCTTGCATTGCCTGAGTGGTAGGTTGTGCATCGGCACTTTGAAAAACAGCCATCATGTGCAACAACTTATCCTGTAAACCCACCAGGGTTTCTTGTTGCAACGTGACTTCAGAAATGGATCCATACATCACATCTGGATTATCGGGTGCTCCTTCTCCCCGGAATGCAATCCATTGCTCTTTCTTTCCTTTTTTCCATTTCGCTTTCACATCGTTTAAATTGGTATTAATTGTTTCGCGAATAGTTTGTAGTTCTTGATAAGACATATAGCACAGAAGAGAATAATCCGTTTGCAATTGTAAATCACTTTCGCTGATGGTTGCCCGTGGATCTAACTTTACGATAATAGGATGTTCTGTTACCACACCATCAACCGTGAGGCGTACGGTGTATGTGCCCGGATGCACATACGGACCCTGAGGACCCGTAGGTGTATTTTTATAGACCGCAGCAATCGAAAGTTGTCTGGTAGCTCCTCGTGGTTCGGTGTAACGTAGGTCCCATATAAAGCGATGATGCCCCGCTTCCTCAGCCAGTTTTTTTTGTGGACGTATCCAATACATTGGATATTGTGCCGAAAGCGAATCCACTTGTTCTGGCTTATCTTTGCTGCTATATTGACGAATGACCACACCATTCATAGATAGAATTTCAAGACGCACTTCATTCGCTGCCTGATCTAGGTAATAATCAAGGATCGCTCCGTCAGGAGGATTTTGCCCTGCTGGTTCTTCAGGTGGTAATGGGGTATCACCAAACGTATTGAAACGAACTCGGGTGGTTACCACAGGATGAAACAAATAGGATTTTTGTGAACCTACTTTAGCAACGCTTCTCAAAGGATTGATGTTGTCCAAAATCCATATCGAGCGACCATGGGTACCCACCACAAGGTCATCTTCATGAATTACTAGATCACGTACCGATGTAGCCGGCATATTATTACGCAACGATTGCCAGTTTTCTCCATCGTCTGTCGAAAAATATACTTCGCGCTCTGTGCCGGCAAAAAGTAAACCAGCTTGCTTCGGATCTTCTCGAACCACATTGACAGGACCAATATCATGTATTCCATGGATGACTTTCTTCCAGGTTTTACCACCATCATGCGTCCGATAGATGTATGGCTGCATGTCATCCTTACGTATGGCATTAACAGAAATGTAAGCAGTGTTTTCATCAAAATGGCCTGCATCTATCTGGGTTATCTTATCCCATGATTTTAACGATGATGGAGTAACATTTTGCCAGCTTTTACCGCCATCCAATGTTACATGTACAAGACCATCATCGGTGCCTGCCCAGATAATTTCCTTCTTCAACGGAGAAGGTGCCAGTGCATAAATTACGCCACGCTGTTTCATAGTACGTAAACTTTCGGTTCGAAAATCACCAATACTTACAGGCACTTCCGTTTGTTGTCGGGTAAGATCAGGACTTATAATCTCCCATTGATTTCCGCCACTTGTTGTTTTCCACAGCACATTGGTTGCAAAGAGTAGCGTGTTTAGATCAGCTGGATGAAACATCAACGGAAGCGTACGCAGCATTCTATATTCTCCTGTACGCAATGCTTCAGGGGCTACATTTTGTGATTGACCCGTTCTCTTATCAAAGCGTGTAACACGCCCTCCATAAACGATATTCGGATCTTTCGGATCAGGTGCTACATAAGCATATTCATCGGCACCCACACCCATCCAATCTCTGAACGAAATCTGTCCGCCATTGCCTCGACTCGCAGTACCGATAGCACCACTCTCCTGTTGTCCTCCATATACCCAATACGGAAACTGATTGTCGGTGCTTACATGATATAACTGAGACGTAGGTTGATTATACCAGGAACTCCACGTACGTCCTCCGTTTACAGAAACGACAGCACCCTGATCTGCTACCAGCAACATGATATCCGGCTGCAGTGGATTGATCCAGATACGATGATAATCATCGCCACCGGGTGCACCTTTAAATGCTGTCCATGTATAACCTCCATCATCGGAACGATAGGAAGACACGTTGGCTGAATAAACGATGTCTGGATTTTTAGGGTGTACACGCACTTCGGCAAAGTCACTACCCCGACCATAAATTCTTCCATCCGTACTCACGCGCATCCAGTTTTCACCATGATCATCGCTTCGATAAATTCCTGAATACTCACGGGCATCTACTGTAGCATACATTCTTTTCGAATTGCTGGGAGATATTCCGAACCCGATTCTACCAAGACCTTGTTCACCGGTGGGCAACCCTTGCGTGAGTTTCTTCCAGGTATTGCCACCATCTAATGATTTATAAAGTCCGCTGTTCGTTCCTGAGAAAGAAGCATTTTCCCATGGTCCTTCCTGATGTTCCCACATATCAGCAAAAATGATTTCGGGGTTATTGGGATCAAACTCAACCTGAATAGCACCGGTGTTGTGATTGATATATAATACTTTGTCCCAGGATTTTCCGCCATCACGGGTGCGAAAAACTCCACGCATTTCATTCGCTCCATATGGATGACCGAGTGCAGCCACCATTACGATATCAGGATTGGTCGGATGAATTACTACACGACCAATTTGCTGAACATCATTCAGACCAATGTGCTGCCAGTGCTTTCCACTATCGGTTGATTTATACATGCCATCACCTACACTAAGATCTGGACGATGCAGTCCTTCACCACTTCCCACATAAATAATTGTTGGATTAGAGGGAGACACTGCTACATCACCAACCGATCCGGTTGAGGCACTATCAAAAATAGGATTCCATGTGCGACCATAGTCGTCTGTTTTCCACACACCACCATTATTCACCCCCATGTAAAACACATTCGGTTGGGTAGGCACACCCACAGCACCCACCGTGCGACTCGCCCTGAACGGTCCGATGAGCCGATATTGTAGATCCTGATAGTGTGATTTTGGTATGGACTGACTGAATGAAGAAAGTGAAGCTAGCATGAGCCACACAAGACTTATATGCTTGATCATAGTATTGAATTATATTCCAGTTTAACTCTTAAATAAGATAATTACAACTGAAACTATTTATATGGAAACTATCAGGTGGATGAGAAAAGAATCAGTTCAACAAAGCTTCGTAGAAAGGAAACCTATTTTGATTGGAAAATATTCTTCAATTTGTATAGATACGATTTATATAATTTAATTATTCGGTTCGAAGACATTTCACTGGATTGACATTGGCTGCTTTGATCGCCTGGTAAGCAACTGTAACCCATGCGATCACAAGAGCGATTAGTCCTGCTACAATAAAATACCAACTATCCAATTCAATATGAAAGGCAAAACGTTCCAACCACTTGCTTAACAACCAGTAACTCGTAGGGATACCAATGAAAACAGAAACTAAAACCATTTTAGTAAAATCCCCGGAAAGTAACATAACAATATTGGCTGAAGATGAACCCAATGCCTTTCGGATTCCTATTTCCTTCAACCTGCGTTCTGCAGTAAAAGTAGCCAGGCCAAATAATCCCAAACAAGAAATTAATATGGCCATGCTGGCAAAGTATCCGGATAACCTAGCGACCCGCTGTTCAGCTGCATACATTTTTGCGTATTCCTGATCCTGAAACTTATAATCAAAAGTAAAACCCGGATTATAAGTAACATAAAAATCACGTAAATCATCAAGTGTTTCTTTTTCATTTCCAGCCTCCATTCGGATAGCAATATTCCAGGTGTTTTTTGGTGATAATCTGAAAAAAAGAGGATTCACAACATCGTGCATCGACTGAAAATGAAAATCTTTAACGACACCAATTATCTGAAGATCATATTCATCCCAAAGGCGAATCACTTTGCCAATGGGGTCTTTCATATTCATAATGCGTATGGCGGCTTCATTAAATATAACTTTCGAAGTATCGGTACTAAATTCCTCGGAGAATGATCGGCCTTCTGACAATTCTATACCCATTGTTTCAATCAGACCATAGTTAACACTGATATTTTCAAATAGAATAAGATCCTCAGGATTTTTGCCATCCCATTGAAGACCACTGGTGTTATTGTTTCGACCCAACATACTATGACCTAAACTGGATGCACTGACCACGCCCGGTATTTTCCTTATCTCGTCCAGAAAGGTTTTCACATTACCTTCCACTTTACCTTCCACCGGAAATTGAATCAGATGTCCTTTGTTGTAGCCTAAATTTTTGGATTGCACATATTCTATTTGCTTATAAATCACCAGCACTGATACAATAAGAATAACCGATAGAAAAAATTGAAATACAACCAAGCCCTTGCGTGCCCAAAGTTCTCCGATTGAACCTTTCACTTCACCTTTGAGAACGGCAGCGGGTTTAAACCCTGAAAGATATAACGCGGGATAACTTCCCGCGATAAGCCCGGTGAACAAAGTAATGCCTGAAAACCAGGTGATCAAGTCAAAGTCGTTGAAAGAAAGAGTGATTCTCTTTTCTGTAATCAAATTGAATTGCGGAAGGAAAAGCCACACGATTGACAAAGCAATTGCCAATGCGAAAAAGGACGTAATCAACGATTCACTGAGATATTGAAAAATCAGCGATGCCCGTTGTGCCCCTAACGATTTTTTAATTCCGACCTCCTTTGCTTTTCGCGAAGCACGGGCGGTGGAAAGATTCATAAAATTGATACAGGCAATGATCAGGATAAAGATGGCAATGATGGAAAATAATTTTACATACTCAATTCGCCCGCCCGTTTGTCTTCCATTTTCATAACGACCATATAAGTAGCGTTCTGAAAAGGGTTTAATAAAAAGTGATATATTCGACTCATCATTACGAGCCTTTATAAAGTCTTTGATCTTTTCATTTACCACACTCGTATCACTACCTTCTACTAATACGGCAAAAGTAGACGGTCCATTATTATCCCAATGGGTAACCCATTCATTTTCATCCTTAAATGTTTCAAATGAAAGGACAAAGTCAAATTGATACGATGAATGGGACGGTGTCCCTTCAAATATTCCTGACACCTGATAGACCTTTTCGTGTTGAAACTCAATTGATTTACCAATTAGATTCTTATCCGTTTTAAATAATTTGAAGGCAAGTTCCCGGGAAATCACGATCGACAACTTGTCGCGGAGAACCTGATCGGGATTACCTTCTACTAGTTTGTATGAGAAGATATTGAAGTAATCCTGACCAACATAAAAGCCTTTCGCTTTAACATTATGCTCATTAATTGAAAGGGTAAATTGATTTATCCAGGTAGTGGTAGCGGCATATTCAATTTCAGGGATTTCTGCTTTTAAGGTTTCCGCCAACAATCCGGGTGTGGAGGTCGTAGTCATGACTTCATCAGCATACTTTTGAAATTCCATTACCTGAAAAAGACGTCCCTCCTTTTCATGGAATTTATCCATGTGCAATTCATCATTTACCCATAGATAGATTAACAGTGTACATACTAAACCAGCGGAAAGACCTATTAGATTAATAATGAAATAGCTTTTGTTTCGAACTATATTGCGATAGGTGAGTAACAGATTATGTTTCAGCATATGAGTTCCTGAAGTTAATTAAAAGCTAAAGACAATCTAACCACTAAACAGTTGCACAAGATACTTAGTGAAATAATAAAGATTTTATGCATCAATCCCTACAGCAATGGAAGGAATAAAAAGACTAAACGATCACCTACCTAGCAGGTAATGGACTGGCTGTCTATATCTTGTTCTGCGTAGCGTCATGTAACCACGTTACAAGAAGTTAGTTTAGCCATGATTTCTTTTACGAAGAAAGACTATGGGAAATCAGGAATGGAGGTAACGAAAATGGTGGCGATCGCTAAAGATAAAAATGATTAAAGCCACTTCTTTCTTTTAAAGTACCAAAGAAATCCCATCGAAGACATAATCATCAATAAAATCGCCAACGGATAACCGAACGACCAACTCATTTCAGGCATGGTATGAAAATTCATGCCATAAATACTCGCAATTAACGTAGGTGGCATGAATACAACTGTTACCACCGTAAATATTTTGATGACGGTATTCTGTTCAATGTTGACAAGACCCAAAAAAGTATTTTGCAGAAACTCTAATCGCTCAAAGCTAAACTCGATATGTTGTAAAATAGAGTTAATGTCTTTTATAACGATGCGAAGTCGATCTTTATCAAGATCACTAATCGCATTGCTTTTTAACAAAGAAGATACCAACCTTTGCTTATCCACAATGCTTTCTCTGGCTAAAATAGTGTTTTCCTGAAGTTCTGTGATGCTTATCAAAACCTCTTCTTCATACGACTTCTCTTTGATTAATTTCGTACTGATTGCATTAGTTAATTTGGATATATATTCAATAAAATCCGCATCGTAATCTATTTGTGTCTCCAGTATCAATAGAAATATTTGAATTCCTTTAATGGTAACACCCGGCCTGAATGAGCGAAGTTTTCGAACCGTATGACCAAAGGATTTGATATCAGCATTGCGCAGTGTAAAAAGGATTTCCTTTTTTAATATGAACGAAACTTGTTCAGCAAAATAAGTTTTTTCCCGTTCAGCGATAAAGGCGTTGTTAGCCTCAATATTTTGCTCGTCCTCAAAATAACGAGAACTGCTTTCAATTTCAGCTGCCTCTTGTGGGGTATAGAATTCAAGTTGAAAGGTAGATTGTACTAATTTCTGCTCTTCACTTGTGGAGGATTGAAGATCCACCCAGATCATTCGTTCGCAATCGGCTGGTAAGAGTTCCTTTGGTTTTTTCTCGAGTGTAAACCCCCCGTCCTGTTTTAAGTAAAAAATCCGAATCATAATCCATAATTAGAGGTGGGCTATTGTAATATTCGCGGTAAAGTTAAACCAACTAATTGATTAATTTATGAGAATAATATTTCTGTTTTTCCTCTGACAAAATGTTGATGGCAAGCACATTAAACTTGGCGATACAATTTATGAGATGAACATTAATTCTGTTAGTACGCCCACAATAAAATACTGGATTAGTTAAATCAATTTGTTATAGTAACCTACTCAACTACGTATAAGGATTTTTAAGGGTAGTAATCCGATCTGGTGCCAAATCTCATTCTAAAAAGCAAGGCGGCAGTACCCGAGAGTTGGCAGGATTTCCGTCTGTGAATCATGTATCAATTCGTTTAATATGAATGGTGATTATTGAACAGTAAGTTCTAGATTATAAAATCTAAATTCAACCTTACGACCGTTAATTAATAAAAGTAATTAATCAAAAAGATTGCACCACCTGCTTGCAGCTAGTAACTTGGAAACAACTAAACCTAATGGCACATTTTTATTTCCTTCTTCATTTATGACCACACCTTCTCTTAAATCGGTTATCGTAGCAACCGGTAGTTTCATTCCAGAAATAAAAGTTAATAATCGAGATTTCCTTTCACATACTTTTTTCGAAAAGTATGGATCGCCTATTAAAAAAGATACTGCCAGTATTGTAGAAAAATTTAAAGACATCACCGGCATTGAAGATCGCTGCTATGCGAAGCCTGAACAAAAAGCATCTGACCTGGGATTTTTAGCAGCACAAAATGCTCTTGAAAATTCTGGTATTGACAAAGAGTCACTCGATTATATTATTGTCGCACACAACTTTGGTGATGTAGCATACAAAAGTAATCGTGTTGACATTGTCCCCTCGCTGGCATCGCGCGTAAAATACTTATTACAAATAAAAAATCCGGATTGCGTTGCCTATGATCTACCATTTGGTTGTCCGGGTTGGTTGGAAGGCGTAATCCAGGCCAATTATTACCTGAAATCAGGCGATGCAAAGCGATGCATGGTGATCGGTACTGAAACATTATCAAGAGTAATCGATCCACACGATCGTGATTCCATGATTTATGCTGATGGAGCTGGTGCGGTGATTTTAGAAGGCAGAGAAGGAAGCGAAGGTATTTTATCGCACAAGACCCAAACCTGGGCAAGTGAGCATGCGTTATTGCTGAACATGGATCACTCTTATGAGCTGCAAAGTAAAAACAATGACCTTTTTATTAAAATGAATGGTCGGAAACTTTATGAATTTGCTCTAAGTCATGTGCCTAATGTGGTAAAGACTGCCCTTGATAAGGCAACGGTACATCTTACGGAAATAAATAAAGTGCTGATTCATCAGGCCAATGAAAAAATGGATGAGGCCATACTAAACAGGCTATTTAAACTATATGGCCTTGAGTTTAAAAATCACTCGGTCATGCCCATGATTATATCCTGGCTGGGGAATAGTTCGGTGGCTACTATCCCTACGCTGCTTGATCTTATACGAAGGGGTAAAGTAAACAATCAAACCATTAACAAAGGTGACAAAGTTGTATTTGCCTCGGTGGGAGCCGGCATGAACATTAATGCAGTAGTGTATCAGTTTTAATTGCACTCCTTTGTTATCATGACAATGATATTCGCCTTTATGACGAAGGACTAAAATCATTTCATTTCACTACGTCCTATTATACCTTTCCATTATGTTGAGGTGGGTTAAGATATTGACCCTGTATTCGTTAAGCCTGTTTTTTTCTTATTGCAATAAAGAGAGCGAGGAACCTGCGCCTATTGCGCCAACAGCACCTGGCCCACTTACCATTTCAAATCTTACATACAATCCTTCAGAAATTACAATCGACATTGACGTTCGCACTTTTACTATTTCAGGCTCTATCACTTTCGAAAATGCAGCTGGCGGTATAGGTAAATTGAGAATGCCCAATTCTGGCGGTGCAGACATTACCGTTGATATTCAAGGAAACACCGTTGCCAGCAATGGAATCATAACAGGTTTTATTGAGTTTGTCATGCCTACAGTCCCTTCTACGTATACCTTTGAAGTCTGGCTGATTGATACCACTTACGTTTCTACCGCACTGCTTGAGTGGTACAATAAAGGTAATGCAAGTATCAACATTCCAAGTAACACATTAACCGACCTTGTGTGGTCAGGTGAAAAATATGCTGTTACCGGTCTTACTGGATATTAGGTACGTTTCTCCTTACTAAAATTTATAAAGATTATGAAAACTAAAAATCAATTATCGATTCTGCTGATTTCAGCAGCTGCACTTTTTACATCCTGCAACCCCGTATTATATTCCACCGTGGGGCAAAATGTGCCGATGTTTACAGAAAAAGGTGAGGTGGCATTACAAGGTGGCTATGCGGCAAGCTTCGGTCAAGATACTGATGCCGATGGAGTTGCATTACAAGCCGGCTATGCGGTAAGTAACAGCCTGACGGTCATGGGCAGTTATTGTTCCCTGAAAGGACTGAAAGAGCAAGGTTATATTGGTTCTGCTCCCAGCGAATGGGACAGTAAAGGATCATACCTGGAATTAGGCGTTGGCAAATATGGAACCTTTACATCAAAATCATTTGCCTGGGAGGTCTTTGCCGGATTAGGAACCGGTACTATAAAAAATAACAGAGCTATTGAGTACGTTGACTGTAAACTCGTGAAGCCATTTTTACAACCTTCCTTTGGCTATATCTCAAAATATCTTGATATCATCTTTACACCTCGTATGGGCATTGTATCATACACGTCACACTCATCCAGCTTACTTGACCCTCAACAAGCTCAACAAACGTACGACTTCTTTGATAGCGACAAGAATACTTTTGTATTTGAACCCGGAATTACCCTCAGAGGAGGATACAAGAGCATGAAACTTCAGCTACAATACAACACCACCACTTTTAAAGCAGATATTAATAATGATGCGATCACCGTTGTAAACAAGGACTATATTTCAATCGGAGTTTATTTTCTGATATCAGGCAGGTATAATGAAATCATCAATAATAAAGACAAATAGGATAACAATAATCTGGTGTCGGCTCATGAAAACAAGTTCAATTAAATTGACCCCATTTTTTATTACTCAATCAAAGTATTGATTCATTCCGTCCTATTTATTAATTACAAAGTTATCCGATAAAGTTTATGCTGACTTTACACTATGTACAAGGATAGAATTATCTAAAAGGAAATCGGAACTTCTACGATTGTAGTATCCCAACCCATCATCATAATGGCTTCGTTATCGTTTCCCTTTCGAAACTTGATGGAAAAATTCTCGATTACTTCTTCCGATTTCTTTACGGGTACGTTAACCCGTAAAATATCATGAGCCTCATTATAGCTATACGCTCCCCAAACATCAAGATCACTATTTAAAATGATTGTCCATTCCGTTGCATTCGGAATGGTAAAAAGTGAATAAGTACCTGCCTTTACTTTTTTCCCTTGAATCGTTACATCCTGATAGAATTTTATTTCACTCGCCTCATTGGCACCGGTTCGCCACACTGAATTAAAAGGAGCCAGTTTTACAAATACCTCACGTCCATTTTTTGCAGGCCGACTGTAGGTTACCCGCACGATTACTGGCATATCTCCAATTAACTTTGGCGCAAATTTCCGGTCATGGGCAAAATTATCCGGGTAATACGCCATGTCCATAGGGCTTTTATCAAGCGCATCCATTTTTTGTGCCTGAGCTTCTATCGCAAAAAACGTTAGTAGTGTATAAATCAATCGTTGTGGCAATTTCATTTCTGATAATAATTTAGATTTCAATATTGTCAATAAAAATTACTCTATCAAGCGAATCAACGCTTATAACACGTCAGATCATATTCTGCTTGATAATTCCATACTTTAAAAGTCACCTCTATTTTATCTGATTAATCATTTTTAGACATGATTTTAGTCATGGATTGGCGTCATCAAAATCCGGAAACTTATACTACTGAATCTAATACATAAAATAACCATGAATAAGCTCGTAGAACACCTGGATGAAGTGACCGTGCGATTTGCCGGTGACTCCGGAGACGGAATGCAGTTGGTAGGAACACAATTTTCTGACACCTCTGGCTTTGCCGGCAATGAAGTAAACACCTTTCCTGATTATCCTTCTGAGATACGAGCTCCAGAAGGCACACTCTATGGTGTGAGTGCCTTTCAGGTTCATTTTGGTTCGAAAAATATCCATACCACCGGTGACTTTGTGGATGTTCTGGTGGCCATGAATGCGGCTTCCTTAAAAGTCAACTTAGCGAATGTGCGGGAGCAAGGAATAATCATTGTAAACACCGAAGGTTTTGATGAAAGAAGTTTAAAACTTGCTGCCTATGCTGCCAATCCTTTGGAAGATGGTAGTCTTGAAAAATATCAGGTTTTTGGCATTGACATGTCGAAGGAACTTAAAAAAGCTTTCATCGAAGTAGATGTTCCTTCCAAAATCATTCAACGCACTAAAAATATTTTTGCTTTAGGGGTTACCTACTGGCTTTTTAACCGCCCTCTTGAACCCACGGTAAACTGGATCAACAAAAAATTCAAAGGCAAGGAAGATGTGATCATGGCCAATGTTCATGCACTGCAAGGCGGATGGAATTTTGCTGAAAAAAATCCAGACTTCAGAAAACAATATATCATTGACAAATCTGATTTACCTCCTGGCAAGTATCGCAGTATCACCGGCAATCAGGCCGTTGCCTTAGGATTGGTGGTAGCCGCAACAAAAGCTCACCTACCTCTTTTCCTTGGCTCCTATCCGATCACACCGGCTACGGATATCCTACATGCTATATCCGGATATAAAAAATACGGAGTAAAACATTTACAGGCCGAAGATGAAATTGCCGGCATCACCAGTGCCATTGGCGCAGCCTTTGGAGGAAGTTTAGCTGTAACAACCACCAGCGGCCCTGGTCTCTCATTAAAAACGGAAGCAATTGGTTTAGCCATCATGACCGAGTTGCCATTGATCATTGTTGACGTGCAACGGGCAGGCCCTTCCACTGGTTTGCCAACCAAGACCGAACAAAGTGATTTAATGCAAGCGATGTATGGCAGGCATGGAGAAGCACCTATGCCTGTGTTAGCTGCTTCCAGCGCTTCGGATTGTTTTGACATGACGATGGAAGCTGCTCGCATTGCCTTGAAGTATATGACCCCCGTAATGTTGCTAACGGATGGTTATATAGGCCAGGCATCAGAACCATGGCGAATTCCGGATATTGATACGTTGCCTGATATAGCGCCAAACTTCGCACCTGATGCATCTACCTTCAAACCGTATTTACGCAATCCGGAAACATTGGCGCGTCAATGGGCTATACCCGGGATGCAAGGTATGGAACACCGAATAGGCGGATTGGAAAAAGAAGATGGCAGTGGCGTAGTGAGCACCGATCCATTAAACCACCAGAAGATGGTGGAACTAAGACAGAAGAAAGTAGATAACATTGCCAACGATATTCCCGACTTGCAAGTTGTTGGTGAATCGGAAGGAGACTTACTTCTGTTGAGTTGGGGAAGCACCTATGGTGCGGCAAAAATTGCTGTTGAAAAGTTACAGGCATTGGGTCACAAAGTCTCTCATGCTCATTTACGTTATCTCAATCCTTTCCCCAAAAACCTGGGCGAAGTGCTTCACAAGTTTGATCGTGTGGTTATACCCGAACTAAACTTAGGCCAGCTAAAGAATTTAATTCAAGCAAAATATCTCAAGCCAGTGATCGGCATTAATAAAGTGCAGGGCAAGCCATTCAAGTCGATTGAACTGGAAGAAAAAATTTCGGTGTTGCTTTCACTCGAAAATCTAAAAAACTGGGAAGCCAATAAATCAGAACACGACATACCTGTTGACTTATAAACAAGAAATCACATGAAGACGATCATAGACCAAATCATACAAAGACCACATACCGGAGACACCCACACTACCTCCAAAGATTTTAAACCGGATGTGGATGTGCGTTGGTGTGCAGGTTGTGGAGCCATCTCGGTTTTATCTCCCGCACAAAGGCTCATGCCAGAGTTAGGCATACCCAAAGAAAAAATTGTGTTTATCTCTGGCATCGGTTGCTCAGGACGATTTCCATATTACATAGATACCTACGGGTTTCATGGAATACATGGAAGAGCTTTACCTATCGCCAGCGGACTAAAAATTGCGCGCCCCGATTTAAGTGTTTGGGTAGTAACCGGTGATGGAGACAACATGAGCATTGGAGGAAATCATTTCATTCATGCTTGTCGCAGAAACGTAGATATGAACGTACTGATGTTTAACAACGAAGTGTATAGCCTTACCAAAGGGCAATACTCACCTACTTCCCATCGTGGACAAGTCACCAAATCTTCGCCTCTCGGTGCGTTGGATGATCCGTTCAATCCCGTGGCATTAGCGTTGGGAGCCAGTGCCTCTTTTGTGGCACGGGGTCATGATAAAGATCGTGCTCAGTTACAACAACTATTGCTGAAGGCGCATCAACACAAAGGATTTTCATTTGTAGAGATTTATACCAACTGTCGCATATTCAATGATGGCGCCTTTGATCTTTACACCAATGCCGATTCGCGTGAAGATCATACCGTTTGGTTAGAACATGGTAAGCCACTTCTTTTTGGAAAGAAAAAGGACAAAGGAATCAAGCTCGATGGATTTACCCCCACTATAATTGATTTAACCGAAGGTGGTCACAGTATTAATGATGTATTGGTACATAATGAAAAAGATTCAACGCTAGCATTCATATTGGCCAACATGACTTACTCAGAAACGCTGCCTCGCCCAATGGGTATATTACAAAACCTTGAGCGCAGTTCGTATGACGACCGTGTGGTAGAGCAGATTCAGCATGAGGTAGAAACCAAAGGGGTTGGTAATTTAGAGCAGCTGTTATTAGGCGGAAGTTATTGGGAGATTTAGCATATCCCTTTTCACGCAGAGTCTCGCTTCGAATTACATGTTTGAATTTATAAAGATTACAATTTAAAACGTGGAGTCCCCGAAACGGGAGACTCCACTTGGAATGGAATCTGCACCCCAACTTTTTAAAACTTCTACTGATTCATTTTCAATGATGAGTAAAGTATTATTTTCAATTTTGTCCTTTGGCGTTGGGAATGACCATGGTCTCCCTCCTCGGTGAAAAACTACAATATTGTTGTTAGAATCCATTGCAATCCAGTTGGCTGCCCAAAAGCAATATTTTTAGGAAGATTTGGCCAATCTTTAACTAACTCATAAGAATCTGGCTTTCCAGTCACTTCTGTTATTTTCTTTCTCTTCGATTGCCCATAACCAGCAATTAAAAGTATTGTTAGTAAAAACGAGATTACTATTTCTTTAGCTTTCATCCTTTTCGTTTTGTTTACCGTATAATGACGCACAACGATTGGCTATAACCAGTGGCGGCTTTTTAAACCGTTATTGTCCACTGTAACCAAACGTAATAAGCGATATAAATATACAATGCTTTTATGTTATCCTCGTGGGTAGGCAAGTTGGTGAGAACACCAACTTGGGCGGAGAGATGTTGACGTTAATTTTTTCCCTCAATTACAAAGGAAGAATATCATTTTGCCTTAATTTTAGTCGGACAATAATGTAAATTTATTACAAAATAACCCATAAGTTAATTATGAAATACATATTACTAACATTCATGTTGTTATCCTGTTTCACAGCAATATCTCAACCAATAAAAGGTAACATTTTCCTCAACGGTAAATTCCAAATAGAAAAAGAAGGTGAATATTCAATTAGTTCGTTACAACCCTCACTTGGTTACTTTATTAATTCCAAATTTGCTACAGGTATTACAACTGGCATAACACAAGAGTATCCTTACCAAGGATCGAAAAGAATAGGTATTATTTGGGGCATCTTTACTAGAAATTATTTCCCAATCGGGTCAGAACAAAAATTTTTCTTTTACCTGCATTCATACCTACAAAAAACCAAGTTTAAGTATCCGAATAATATAACTGATAATTACCTTGTGATTGGGGTATTTCCTAGTTTTGCATTTTTTCCCACCGAGAAGATAAGTATCGATTTAACTTTCATAGATATGTATTATGCCCTTGCTGTAGATAATAATTCAATACAAGGGAGAAATGTTAATGCTTTTTCATTGAAAGGTGATTTTATTTATCCGTCTTTAAGTATAGGATTTTTCTTAGGAAAGCGTGATTAAATATAAGAAGTCAGGGAAGACTAATAAATTTTTGTCCACCCATGGTCTTACGAACGAAATTCAATACTAATGTCGTTACGTAAATTAGTCCAAGTACAATTGCTGTCCCCATAAAACTGGCCGCTAACGATTGGCTATAACCAGTGGCGGCTTTTGAAACAGTTCCTGTCCACCGTGACCAAACGTAGTAGCGAAGATAAAACTTTATACTTACACGTCAACCAGCCATTGGTTACAGCGAATAATCTTTGTATGGTGTATCGCTTTACTGCATATGCTCATGAGAACACCAACTTGGGCGAAATAAATACAAAGCCCGATACCTTGTCTGGAAACTGTTTATAGTACAGTCTTGCAAGTCCGCCACCATAGGAGTGGGCAACTAAAATATAAGAAGCTTTAATGTCTTCACTTTTAAGTATTTTAAAGGACTTCTACTTAATCACTGAAATCCATCCCTTATAACCTTGCGGAAGGCATTGATTATAAACCACAATGAAATATGTTCCAGAAGAAAGTTCAGACGCATTCCAAGTATTCTCATATTTAGATGAGGTAAAAACTGTTTTACCCCATCGATCTATAATATTCACATGTGAGTCAGACAAAGATTTATCAATAATCAAATAGTCATTAAAACCATCATTGTTCGGGGTAATGACGTTAGGAATTAAAACGTTAGAAAAATTAACTGGGTATGCCTGAATAATGTTGCTTTTAACCTTTCCGCAAAAATTCTTAACTTCCACATAATAGAGCCCTGAATCTTGAACTTGCAATATTTTGCCTTGGTGAAATGATTGAACCTCGTTATAGTACCATAAAAAATTATC
The DNA here is from genome assembly GCA_964349405.1 of uncultured Ohtaekwangia sp. GTDB lineage: Bacteria > Bacteroidota > Bacteroidia > Cytophagales > Cyclobacteriaceae > ELB16-189. The sequence continues at coordinate 26,687 of CAYGGY010000042.1, forward strand.
AGCGTTGGTTACCGTAATTTCAGCATCACAAGCACTAATGTTAAGCACGGGTTGTGGTAAGTTTTCATAGACAATTATTGGCCTCGATGATGCAAACCCATCTTTATAACACGCGTTTACACCTCGAACTGATAAATCTCCATTGCCAGAAGTTTGTGCGCTCACCGCGATACTAGGCTCGCTGGTTATTAAAGTTCCCTTCTTATCAAACATGTTAGGAATTGTCCAAATATATTGGGTAACAAAATCAATAGTGGGAATAGTATATGTTGCCCCGCCCTCAGAGATACATATTTCAAGCGGGCCGGATAATGGCCCCGGATCGGCTGGCTTTGGTGCACGACTGATTGTGATGGGTGTAGATGCTTCGCTCATTTTGCAATGCCCAACGGCACGAACTCTAATTAGCCCGCTTTGAAATTCATTATTGGTGATGGCATCTAGCGATGGACGATTCGTTAGAAACTGCGGATCAAATGAAATGTTGGTGGGCAGTTCCCATTGGTACGCGACAGCATCTTCAACTGGCTCCACGAACTTGTGAATGGCAATAATGCCTAGGCAAATTTGCTGGTCTCCGGTAAGCAATGGTGCAGATGGAACTTTATATGCATTGATTTTATATGTTGATTGGGCAGTGCCGCATAAATTACTTGCAACTACGCTCACCTCGCCTTGCTGGAAATCTGAAGAGAAGGTAAACGCGCCACCTTCTGGTGTAGTTCCATTTGGGGCGGAAATGCCACTTGAAAGAACCCATTGATAATTAGTATCAACATTAACATTGCCAATTTTATATTCTTCAGAAGCCTCAGGACATACCAGTTCTTTAGCCGCAATAAAAATTGGTTTTTGTGGAGGAGCTGGAATATTCAAAATGTACGGGTCAGCAAAATACTCATCACAGTTGTCGCGGATGGATACAATCACAGGTTTATGGTTATCTGTATTTTTCACTGTAATTGTAATAGAATTTTTGAGGAATTCACCAGGCTCGGGGTCAGCACTATCAGGAGTGAACCACCTGTAATATACCCCATTCGATACAAGATCTGTTGAAAGAGTTATAGTCGTTCCCTCGCAAACAATTCCGGGGCCGGCAATCTCATGTATGGGTGAAGCTGCGGGTGAATGCTTAACAAGAAAAAATGAAGAGTATTCGTTATATGCCGCTACACAACCCCAATTCTGTCCATCCCAAGAGCCCCCAACGGTGTAAATGTTGCCCACATTGTCAACAACACTTTGGTAGCCCCACACAACAGCACCCCATAAGGTAACAGGCAGATCTATCGGTTCACCCAAATAAGCTCCATGAAAATTACCATCTCTACTTATTTTTAAAATAAAGGCTGCATCGTTCTCAATAATGCGTTGATAGGATTGATATTTGAATTCTTTGCTCCAAGCTACACCAGTAAGATAAAGGAGGCCATCAGGTGCCATAAAAATATCTTCCAAATTGGTTGAGCCTACCGAATTCATCCAATCTAAGGTACCATTTGGCAGTATTCTGGCAATTACTCGCCCCTGAGGAACGTTAACAATGCCTTGAGGTGTATAAATGGCTGTACCGTAGTCAAGTTGCAAACCAACATACAAGTTGCCTTTATCATCACTGGTGTGGCATGTCAATACATTGCTTCCGTACCTACTGTAAATAACCCATAAAAACTGACCAGTAGAAGTGAATTTGGCTATGAAAAATTGTAATGGATTAATGTTGGAGCCTACGTTTGTTATCAAAGGCCCTCCCTGAGGCGTAACTCTACTCCCAAAATTCCCGCTAATCGAAAAGCTACCGTCAACATGTACTGAAAAGTCCTGCATGTTTTCACGGTAAAAGCTCGGATTTTGAGTAACAAACATAGTTGCTATCTCTGAACCATCCGGCTTGTATTTCTTAACGGCCAATCCTCCAGTTCCTGCGGACTCATTTATTTGATCCAGGAACCATAAGATGTTATTATCAGAATCAAACGCGATTCTATTGCCACGTCTGCTAACATCGTGTTCAGCAATAGACCCTCCTGGTTTTGGTGCAAAATTTAGCCACTGAAGCTCTCCGTCTTTATTAAGCTTACCTATAAACTGGCCATTTCCGACTGTACTGCCTAAAATACTGGTAAGCCAAAGACATGAGCCAGAGAATATTAGATAACCTTGATCGTCCACCTTTATATCCAACACACGAGTGGAGTAAGAGTCTGGAGCATTGGCTAATGCTTTAACCCAAAGCAGGTCGCCATTAGCACCATACTTTGCTAAAAAAGCATCATCTATTACGCCTGGGTTTGTAACTAATTGTTTGTCGCTGAAAGTATTTGAACCCGAAAACTGCCCGACAACGAAAACACTTCCATCGGGATGCGCCACTACACGCTTGGGATAAGTTTCTCCATATGGAGCACTTGCAGTCTTATTAGAATTCCTGATCCACTCTGGTTTCTGAGCCCGGGCAAGGATGCAGTCAGAAATAATCATTAAAACTAGTATAAAACTTAGTGGAAACTGTCTGTTCATTTTGGAAAAATAGGAAATGTTTATTTAGAAAATTGTCGGTCGTTTTTTTGAAACCCGAATTTTTGTCCGGCCGCATTGCCACCAACGACCCGTGTTTATTGCGGCTGCGGATTTCGAAGCCGCGTCCTGTCCCAAGTGCCGTAACGAAATTAAGAAAACTAAACTTTATAACAACACGTCACCAGCAGCTGAAATAAACACACTGTTGTGTGCCGGCTAATCAGTCTCTAATATTTCAATGTCCCCCTTGTCAAGTTTGTAAGGTGTCAATGAGTATAGAATTTTTTGCTTGATGTTTTGAAGTCCTGTAGTCTCAAGGTCCATAATGACGGCAAATTTCTCCCAACGTCCTTGAGTAATGTTAAACTCGCTCACGCCCTTGTAAGTCATTGTCATTCGTGATTTTTTAACTTCCTTGCTCCATGGAATCTGAGTCTCTCCTTCCATCAATTCTCTTAGGTTGTAAGATATTAGAGCAATGGTGTCCCGCTTTTCAATAATCAATTTTTCAAGTGTCACCTGATTGACCCTTTCAGCTTTCTCGCATTTGAAGGACTGGTCAGCTGTGAACCACTGTGAGTCGACACTCCAAGAATCTCCAACTTTAACTTTAGTACTTGGAAGTTGAAAAAGTAGAGCCAATATGTTTTTCTGTTGGCTTTTTAAATAGTAGCTATATATGTCGCCTTTTTTCGACAAGTATCCTCTGAATTGAATTCCCTTTGTAATTCCGTCAATAAAGCCAGTCGATGTCGAGATGGTTCCATCCTTGAGTTTTCTTACCATTCTCACGTATATAAGGTCAGCCGAATTTTGTAAGGTTGATATTGTTTCGTAGTTCTCCGACTCCTTCTTAAGTTGTTTTGTCAACTCTGCGAAATCAAATAGATTGGATAATTCTTTTAGTCCCAAAGAGTCCATTAGGGAATTCATGTAATTGGTGCCCTGAAATTTAGTTTCTTCGATCTCACTCATGATTGTTCTATAAGCGATTATTTCTTTCTTTTTAATTTTCCAGTTGATTCTAACATGCTCATCAGTCAGTTGTCCAAAAGTCACAGTTAATATGAGGAGTAAAATTAGTGTCGTCAGTATTCTCATTTGGTCAAATCTTGTTATTAGCTGGCACACAACACTTATATATCAGAAACCCCATCGCCAATATATTCTTATTGATTGCCAGGATAATCGCTTTCATTTAAATAGTTCAATACGCTTATCCATCAAATATCTACCATAGGTTGTTAAAGCTCTGCCGTGTAAATTATCTCAAAAACTATAGTTTTTCACTATTTAGTCATTTTTAGTGGTTTTTTAGCCGTTTTCTGATAAATGATTACCACATCCTGAACAAAGAATGTCGCATCCTGAATAAAGAATACCACATCCTTAATAAAGAATGTCATATCCTGAACAAAGAATGATACATCCTGAATAATGGTTGTTCCATTCTGAATAAAGTATATCACATCCTGAATAAATAATGTTGCATCCTGAATAAAGAATGCAATTTCCTTAATAAAGATTACGGTGTCCTTATATAGCACTATACTATTCCACCACTTATTCATCACGCCTGCTATATAGAAACAGGCCATAGTCATTCAGTAAAAAAAAATCATTTTTCGTTTTACAATTTTCATTTTTTCGATTTAAATTTATTTAGCAAAGGTTTATCAGACCTTGTTCCACAGGCTACGGTTTTCTAAACCTTCTGTTTTATTTCTGTCTATTATATCAATCTAACCCCCATTATTTATGGCAATCTTAAAAGTAGTTATTGGTTTTAAAGACTAGCGCGATGATGACCTGGACACCAAAGCAGCCTCCATCATTAAAAGCATGACAGGCAACACCAATTACACCACTCCCGTGCCCACGCTGGCGGTAGTGCAAACGGCCCTTACTGCGTATGAAACGGCTCTCACTGCAGCCAAAAATGGCAGCCCCTAAAAAACAGCCATCAAAGACCAAAAACGTAAAGACCTGGAAGCCCTGTTGAAACAACTGGGTACGTATGTGCAACTGAATTGTAAAAATGACCTGGCCATCTTGCTCAGTTCGGGCTTTGAAGCTGCTAAGCCAAAAGCACCCGTGGGTATGTTGCTCAAGCCCGAAAATTTTAAGGTTGAGAATGGCCCTAACTCAGGCTCGATAAAACTTAGCGTGGACAAAATAAAAGGTGCCAGCAGTTATCGCTTCGAATCCACAGTTGCCCCAGTGACGGCCACCACCAACTGGACGGTGAATGTGGGCACGGCCAGTAAGTTTGTTGTTGATGATTTAACCAGCGGTCAGCAATATGCATTTCGCGTGGCAGGCGTGGGTGCAGATCCTACCATTGTATATTCAGATGTGGTAACAAGGTTTGTTCAGTAAAAGCAAAAAGGTCAAAGCTTACGTTGAGTTTACAACAATTATAGTTAAAATGTGGAGTCTATCGTTTGAAGACTTCACTTGAAAGGGAAGTTCCGTAGGAACGAAATTTTGGTAGAACCAAAAGATTAATAGACCGGTTAGCCCCATCGGGGCGACAGATTTCTTTATTGTATGAAAAGAATGTTGGATTAAATTCAAATCCTCCAAGGTCTGATTGCTTATGCATTAAGACCTAGAAGGATTTCGTCATCAGCTTGAAGCGTACGGCCTCTCATGAACGCTGTTAACAAAATGAAGTGCCGGATAATTTACTCTTTCATTCCAGGTGTTGCCGGCTTTGATTTTGATCGCTTCCTGACCGGATATTTTTCCAGCATTTGTATACTTACTTTTAAAATCTGGCCCATTGAGTTACACGTCAGAAATGCATTATCCTGATATAATTCAGCAAGTTCACTTTTAAGTTGAAAAACATTTTCTGAAGTTGACAACGTATCGGAAGCCATGGTGCCTAACAGAGAATTGAGTTGGCCATACGAAGTCATTACCCGATTGCGCAAGCGCATACGTTCTTCTTTCTGATATTGAAGTTCCAACACCGGTGACATGTTCTCAATTCCGAGATTGATAATCGGATTATTCTCTTTGAAGTATTGGGGCATATAAATGCGACTGCTGCCTTCATACGCTTCCTGATCAAAGTCAATGGCACGCAACCGAAAATGAAGTTCGTCAAAATCAGGAATAATTTCTACCACAAAATTATCTCTGCGCATGTCTCCTAATAATTGTACAAGACTGCGTTCATTAAATTTCACAAACTCTTTGGCAATGCGCAATGGATTATAATCCTGACGGTCGATAAGGTAGTGATGTATAAACGTGTCTCCTGGAATTCCCTGAATGTGTTCTTCGATGAATGTGTCACCTTTTGTGAGGTAATTTATTTTGTTGGGAGAAAGAAGGTGCTCCAATTCCATTCCGTAAACACGGGAAGCATCCGCCTGTTTAATATAAAAATAATCAAACAAATCATTGAGCTTATTCACCATGCGCACCCGAATGGGATGCGTGTTAGCATAGAGACAGTAATCAACACGATCAACGTATAGATGCTCGATCACGGAAAGGTCACCCGCTACTTTTAATTGTGCGTAAATCTTACGCAAGTCTTCGTGGATGTATTGGCGGTCTGATTCAGAATAGATGAGTGTTTCCCAAAGGGTATCCGATCCTTTTTTATCGAATAAGGTAATGGAACTATTAAACCGTAATAAATCCTGGTAGCCAATCGGCACTTCAATTTCACGATTGGTAGCGATCAGATAATTTCTTAACTGATCGCTCACCGTAAAAATGGGTTTCTTGAACCGAATTTCTCCCATGAATTGTTATTGAAACTCCGGCTTAAGTATGGCAACCCAATCGGCCACTCGTTTGTCGGTAAGATCTTTTTGATTGTCTTCATCAATACCCAAACCCAAAAACTTTCCATCTACCACACCTTTCGATGCTTCGAAATTGTAGCCATCGGTTGGCCATGCACCAACAAAAGAAGCTCCTTTGTCTTTGATGCGATCGTGAATGATGCCCATGGCATCCAGGAAGGTATCCGGGTATCCATCGGCATCGCCCAAGCCTACATAGGTAACTTTTTTACCGGTGTAGTCTACATCCGCCAATTCGTCAATAAATGAATCCCAATCTTCCTGAAGTTGTCCAATTTCCCAGGTGGGGCATGCCAAAATCAAATATGGGTAGGGCTGCATATCATCTGCTGAAGATGAATTCACATTGTGAAGTGCAGCCACATCCTCCCCTCCCAATAATTCCTGAATTTTAGTTACTACGCGCTCTGTGTTTCCTTCCGTAGAGCCGTAAAAGATTCCAATTGTTGCCATAGATATTAAATTTATTATTTATTGTTTGTTCAAGTTACTAATCTTCGTGCTCATCATGCAACTCTCCATGCTTTGGATGATACTGCATAAAAACTTCGGAGCGCATCAATATGTCAACATATTGCGCACGCTTATAAGCAAATGGATCGATCATATTTTCTTTTGAAAGCTTTCCTTTGAAATCAGCGATCGATGAATAATTCATTTTTTCCATCCATTTCTCTATTTCAATGAGCATGCTTTCAATGTAATTGATGCCACGCTTATAAATAGCGCTCACTATTTGCACCGCATCCGCACCTGCCAATAACATTTTGATCACATCATGGCCTGTGAAAATACCTGTATTACTGATTATGGTAGCGTCAATCTTACTGTATAAAAGTCCTGCATAGCGTAACGCCAGTCGATTGTCATTTTCACTACTGAAATTATACGGATAGTGATGAATTTCTTTGTCGATGTCGATGTCGGGTTGAAAGAGTCTGTTAAAAAGTACAAATCCGGAAGCTCCAGCCTTATCCATTTTAGCAATGACAGATAACGTATTGGTGTAATAAGGACTCAACTTCACTATTACCGGAATGCGAATAGCCTGATGGATACTTTGTAAAATTTCAATTTGATTATTTACAATAGCAGCACCATCGGATTCAAAATCAATATCGCTGGAATAAAAGTTTAACTCCAGCGCATCGATTCCTGTTTCAGCCATTTTTTTCGCATACTCTAACCACGTATCATGATAGACCGCATTCAAACTACCGATTAATGGAATTGATATGGCATTACGTGCCTGACGGAGCCGTAGTAAGTGTTCGGCAGGTCCTCCATGTTTCATAGAGGGAAAGAACGATTCATGTTCCGCATCCCAATTGCTATACGTTTCCTGAGATTGTTCCATCTCCAACGATTCCAGTTGAATTTGCTCTTCGAACAAAGACTTATATACAATGGCAGCCGCTCCGGCCTTCTCTAACTTTACCAGATTGTCAACATCGGTAACCAGGTTACTCGCTCCAATCACAATCGGATTTTTTAATGTTAATCCGCAGTATTTTGTTTTTAAATCTACCATGATGCTTAGTGTTTAACGTATTATATTTCCGACAAGTGTTTAATATCCTTAAATCGTTGCTCGTTATCTTTTTTGGCAAGTTCCGTTAACCGTTCTGCCTCTTCCGGACTGGATAAGGTTAGTGTCTTGTAACGAATTTCCTCTTCCAGATAATCTTTGAACGCTACCTTTTCTGTTTCCGGAACATCCCATGTGAATGGATTCTTTCCTTCTGTACGTAAATCCGGGTTGAAGCGATACATAGGCCAGTAGCCAGACTTAACTGCTTTCTCAGATTGTTTTTTCGCTTGTTGCATGTTATAGCCATGTGCGATGCAAGGAGAATAAGCAATGATCAAGGAAGGTCCATTGTGCTTCTCTGCTTCTACAAAGGCAAGTGCCGTTTTTTCGCGATCCATTCCCATGTTCACAACGGCCACGTAGGCATTGCCATAAGTAGTCATCATCAAGCCCAGGTTTTTCTTTCCTAGCTTTTTACCATCGGAAGCAAATTTTGCTACTGCTCCACGTGGTGTCGATTTTGAAGCCTGACCTCCTGTATTAGAATATACTTCGGTATCAACCACCAATAAATTTACATTTTTATTGGATGCCATCACATGATCCAGGCCACTGAAGCCAATGTCATAAGCCCAGCCGTCACCTCCCAGAATCCATATACTCTTGTCTACAAAATAATCCTGAAGCTCAATTACCTTATCCAGCAGAATACGGATTTCTTTGTTACCTGCACTTCTTAATCGTTCTTCGGCTAAAAGTGTTTTGATAACATCGGCATGATCTTTCGCTTCGCGCGTTACGGAATCAAAAAGAGTTAATCCTTTTTCAAGTGCGTGGCGCAGCGTTGGGTTGCTTAGTAATGGCACCAGGGCATTCGCATTTGTTTTAAGTTGCTTACGATTGGCATCCACCGCGAGTCGCATACCAAAACCAAACTCTGCATTATCTTCGAACAATGAGTTGGCCCAGGCAGGACCCTTTCCATTTTTATCTTTCGTATAAGGAGTACTTGGAAAGGTGCCTCCATAGATCGATGTGCAACCCGTTGCATTGGCAATCAGCATACGATCACCAAACATCTGAGTAACCATATGTATATATGGAACTTCACCACAACCAGAACAGCTAGGAGGATATTCAATATATGGTTCGGCAGTATTGGGCTCCGACACGAATGAAAGTTTTTCAATCCATGTGGCTGGGTTTCCTGGCACTCCACGATATTCAAGTTTCTTCGTTCCTGTAGGCACAGCGCCATTCAGTGGCATCAACGAAACCGGAATTGAATCGCCCTTTAATCGAAGTATTGGATCAATAATTTTATCGGCAAACTCACCCGAATTTTCTGGCACTACTGCGGTGATTTCGGCATACTTCTCTGATTCAGTAGGAATCGGAACTTCAATAATGGATTGGCAGGTAACATCAATTGCTTTCCAGTTCATCTCTACAATTTCCTTACCCTTACGGGCGAATTGTTTCTGAACATATTTCTTAATGAGATCTATTGCTTCCTGCTCAGGAACAACACCAGAAACTTTGAAGAAAGCTGTTTGCATCACTGAATTGATGCGACCACCAAGCCCAACACTCTTTGCTATTTTTGAAGCATCTATCGCATATACTTTCACTTTCCTTTTCCAGATGGTCTCTTGCATTTCGCGTGTAAACAACCGGAAAATGTTTTCAGGCTTCTGGCTGCTGTTAATCAGGAAAGTACCCCCTTGTGTAATTCCTTCCAGAATATCATACTGACCAATGTATTGAGATCGGTGCAAGGCAACGAAGTCAACTTTATTTAACAGGTATTCCGATTGAATCTGCTTCTTGCCAAAACGCAAATGAGACACGGTATACCCTCCCGATTTGTTGGAGTCATATTGAAAGTATCCTTGCACAAACAGATCCGTACTTTCCCCAATAATTTTAATTGAATTTTTATTGGCACTCACCGTTCCATCCGAACCATATCCCCAGAACTTGCAACGCACGATCCCCTCTTGCTCAGTATCGATCTGTTCATTTACGGGAATAGAAAGTTTGGTAACGTCATCATTAATGCCCACCGTGAAGCCATGCCAACCATTATTATCCAGGTGATCAAATACTGCTTTCACCATAGAAGAAGTAAATTCTTTAGAAGACAAACCATAACGACCACCGATGATTTGGATGTCAGGTCGCGAACGTAGTGCGGCTACTACATCCAAATAAAGTGGATCACCCAACGCTCCTGGTTCTTTTGTGCGATCCAATACCGCTATCTTCTTCACACTTGCCGGAATCACAGAAAGAAAGTCCTCTAACGCAAACGGTCTGTACAATCTTAATTTTACTGCGCCTACTTTCTCTCCTTTCTTAATCAGGTAATTGATGGTCTCTTCGATGGTTTCTGTGGATGAGCCTATCGAGATAATAATTTTAGTGGCTTTTGGATCACCAACATAATCATAGAGTTTATAATTACGCCCCGTTTTCTTTCCAAATAATTCAAGGTATTTCTTCACAATGCCCGGACAGGCATCATAATATTTATTCACGGTCTCCCTTCCCTGAAAATAGACGTCTGGATTTTGAGCGCCCACTTTACACACAGGATCTTCCGGTCTTAGTGCGAGTTTGCGAAACGCTTCCACATATTTCATATCAAGCATCGACTTGATCTCTTCATAATCAATAGGTACTATTTTTTGTATTGAATGAGAGGTACGAAAGCCATCAAAGAAATGTAGAAATGGGATTCTTGATTCAAGCGTTGCCAGGTGTGAAATCACAGCCATGTCCTGCGCCTCTTGCACGTTAGCTGAAGCAAGCATGGCAAAGCCAGTGCCGCGTGTTGCCATTACATCCGAGTGATCACCAAAAATAGATAATGCCTGACAGGCCAACGATCGAGCTGAAACGTGAAAGACAGTGGGTATCATTTCACCGGCTACTTTAAACATGATGGGCACCATTAGCATTAACCCCTGCGATGCCGTAAACGTGGTAGCCATGGCACCACCGGATAAGGCACCGTGTATAGCACCAGCTGCACCGGCTTCCGATTGCATCTGCACAACGTCTACCTTCTCGCCAAAAATATTTTTTCTTCCTTCTGCTGACCAGGCATCCGCTTTCTCTCCCATATCGGAAGAAGGTGTGATGGGGTATATAGCAGCTACTTCGCTAAATCCGTAGGCAATATTGGCAACAGCAGAGTTTCCGTCTGTATTAATGTATGGGGTTTTACTTTTCATGGCCTTAGTTTTATATATGAAAATTAGCCCAATTAACCCCATTGCATACTGTCAGCAATCAGGTGATTACATGATTTATATCAGCTAAACATTCCCTAAGGTTTTGTAAAGATTGAATAGATCGAAAAATAGAATACACGTTTCAATCTCGATATTGGAAATGGTAAAAATAAAAGCTCCTGAAAAAATCAGGAGCTTTTAGAATTGGACATAAAATAAATGAGTGAAATCAGATAAGCTTTGCCTGATCAGGATCCCAATTAATAATTTTCTTTTCGAAATAACTTTTGTTAGTAGCCAGTGCCGGACCAGCCGCCTGCATACCAAATAATGCATCTTCCTTAATCGGTGCCTTTTCGCGGATTCCTTTATAAAAATTAATGTGATGATCGAGGTTCGCACTGTAATTCCTGGGTGCTTTAAATTCAAGATCAGATTCAATCATACTGGGTCTGCCGGCAGTATATTTAGCCTTATACCATTTCTCATACTCTTTTTGTTGTGCTTCACTAAAGGTATTGTACGAATCCCAACCACCATAGCCCGGGACATTATTGATTTTATGACGGATCACTTTCACATCGCTCCAGCCCATAACGATAACACCATCTGTTCCAATGAAACGCAAGCCCTCACCATTTTCGCTGCCATCCACAAAATTCACACGCATTTGCAGATTGAAGGCTGGGTGCTTTTCAGCTTCAGGATAATCATAAATACCCATCATCACATCGGGTACATCTCGTCCATCTTTCCAATAACGCTGCCCACCGGTGGCTAAAATTCTATTGGGGCCTTTCGAACTGGTGACAGCATGCAAGGCTGAAAAAAGATGCACAAATAAGTCGCCAGCGATACCAGTCCCATAATCCTGATAATTCCGCCATCTGAAAAACCGCACAGGATCATAGGCTCTTTTAGGTGCGTCTCCCTGAAAATTCTCCCAATCCACAGTGCCAGCATTGGCATCAGTAGGTATGGAATACTGCCATGCACCATTGGCACTATGGCGATCCATCCAGGTTTCAACCAAAATCAGGTCTCCGATAACTTTTGATTCAAACAATTCACGTGTTTTGTCCGTAATTATTGAACTTACCCGCTGACTTCCAACCTGAAATACTTTACCCGTTTTCTTTTGTGTTTCGATCACCGCAGCACCTTCTTCTAATTGATGTACCATAGGCTTCTCACAGTACACGTGCTTACCTTTATTCATAGCCTCTATGGAAATACGGTCATGCCAATGATCAGACGTAGCAATGATTACAGCATCCACATCCTTACGATCCAAAATCTCTTTATAGTTCTTTGTGACAAATAAATCCTTTCCATATAATTCTTTGGAGCGCTCTAACCTACCTGAATAAAGATCACAAACGGCCACCAACTTCACACCGGGCACTTGTAATGTCCATTGCGCATTGTTAAAGCCCATAATACCCATTCCAATAATTGCAATGTTTATCTGATCATTAGGACCATAGTTTTTCTTTTCATAGAAAGGAGACTCCAAAAACTGAATCCCACGTGATGAAGCCAGTAAAGAAGGCGCCACTGATGTAGCCAGTGCCGAGCCAGCTATTTTACGAATGAAATTTCTCCTTGATGATTTTTTATCGTTCATAGAATTTGACTCTTATTTTACCTATTCAAACTATTATTTCTGAATTCTAAATACTTCCATTTTTCGCCTGTTGATGCCGGCCATAATTATAGTGGTATCTCCTGGAAACAACAGTAAAGATTCAACTTGACCGTTTAGTAATATTCCACTTTTTGATGGAGGCAAAACATTAAAGGAAGCAGAACCAGTACCTAATAAAACTAATCCCTTATTTGCATCATAATATCCTGTTGATACATCGTATGAATGATCATTGCCAGTCACCAGCACATCCGAAATATGATCACCATTAAAATCATGTACTAACATTTTTTTGATTGGTGAAGATTGGAACATGGCAGGCAATTCATCCCAAGTAAACATTCCTTTGTTGTTCCACAGTACATAACTTTTAGTTGTGTTCGCATAATAAACATGTGTTGATGCTATCGTATCCGGGTTTATAATCTCCTTGGTTGTTGTGTAACTGAATTTGGTATAATTGTTAAACATTTTTCTGAAAAACGGAGATTGAGAAGCTAGTTCATCTAAATAGTTGACCGGATACTCCTGCATTTCACCATTAGCATCTTTCCAGTACGAGGTTGCAAGGGGATCGATATAGCCGTTTTTATCAAGATCAAGGGCATATACCCTGAATGGATATTCGTCCGATATCGTAAACCGATTATTAGTTCCAAGGTTACCAATGATATAATCCGGATCACCATCATTATCAAAGTCTCCAGCCGTTATACCTGACCAAAAGCCATGTCTTTCATTCATTTCTTTATCGTTAGTCAAGTCTAATTTTTTACCATCTGTGTTCTTCAGTATAACAACGGAATTTAATTCCCTTGTTAACAATAGATCTTCCCAACCATCTCCATCATAATCTGACCATAATGCATCAGTCACCATGCCAGCATCAAAAACAAAATTCTCATTCCGAATCAATTTGCCGTTTTCATTAATAAGAAGATAAGAAGTTAGAGAAACCGGAAATCCTCTTTTTTTAACTCTTGCACCAATAAAAACATCGATATCGCCATCATGGTCAAAATCAAATGGACGAATCACTGATGCTGGAAACGAAGGCAAAGGCAGTTCCTCTTTGATGAAGGTGCCGTTGTTATTCCTATACAAATAATGATGATAGAGATTCTCATCCTCTAACACATAACCACCTGTAATAGATAAAACATCATTATCGCCATCTTTATCTATATCGAGAATTTGTAAATCTGCCTCCTGCCCTATTTTAATTCCGGTAAGCCCTGCTATTTCTGATGCAATAAACGCTGACCCCTTCCTTAAAAAAGCAGTTGCCGGTTGTTCATTAGAAGCACCTATTAACAAATCATCAACACCATCTCCATCAAGATCTCCTTTGGCCATGCGCGGACTAATTTGAGAAAACTTATGTTGAATAATACTTTGTCCTTGAAAGAAGTCGATGTAGTCTTTTTCGTTGCTGGTATAATCTATCATACCGTCAGCTTTATAAAAAAGATAGTTACTTGATTTAAGTAAAGTATTCTGCTTCCGTGGAGTTGCTTCACTTTCTTTTAGCGTAAGGATTTGATTTACCTCAACAGATTTCAATACACTAACCTTATTTCCTAATGGCCACGTGACTTTAACGGAATCAATTATTGTTACATCACCTAAACCAAAGTGAACAATAGGGTCAACGGAAGATATATACCCGCGGGAAAGATACTTCTCCATGTACTGGTAATTACCCTTATGCCAAATTTCTATTTTAGAACCAATCGCAGCTAAATTTTTTCCTTCACCAATAAGGGCAAGTCTTAGGTAGCTGCTATTTTTACTTAGCGTTCCATTGGTATTATTTCTATAAATAAAGGCTGGATCGTTAATGTTGTTGACCACGTAATCCAAATCGCCATCGTTATCAAGATCAGCAAATGCAGCACCGTTTGAGAAGGAAGGTGTGTTCATTCCCCAATTTTCAGTCTGGTTACTGAAATGAAGATCGCCTACATTTTGATAGGCATAATTCGAAACCTTTACAATAGGGATTTGTCCAATCATGTGTGCATCATCTGCGAGTGAGCCATACACCTGAGCTTTATAATTAGTAAAATCTTTATCTGTAAGATCTTTTGGGAATCCATTGGTAATAAATAAATCTTTGTCACCATCGTTATCAAAGTCAGCAAACAATGGAGACCAACTCCATTCTGTTTGATACACGCCTGCCATTTGCGCCACTTCACTGAAAGGTAACATCGTAGTATCATGAAATCCATTATGAACCTGTAGCATGTTTCTTACTGATTGAGGTTCATATCCATACTTCTCATTGTTGATGTATACATAGTAGCTATTTCCATTAATAGTCTGCTTCTTACGAAAATATTGCTCCGGCATCATATCCATTGTGATGATGTCCAGGTTACCATCATTATTCATATCCGCCATGTCGTTACCCATCGAAAACCGCGACATATAGGAAAGATAATTTTTTGATTCATTTTTAAACGTACCGTCTCGCTGGTTGATATACATCAAATCGTTGGCGATATAATCATTAGAAATATACAAATCAGGATATCCATCCTTGTTAATATCCCCCACAGCTATACCAAGCCCATAACCTTCATAAACTATGCCTGCTTCGATTGTAACGTTTCTAAAACTACCATTACCTTCATTTTGGTAGAGTTGATCATTATTTACAGCACTTCCGTCTTTAATTTTTTCTCTATAATTAGTAGGTACTTCCTTGTTAATAACATTGTTAAGTACGTATAAATCAAGATCACCATCCAAATCGTAGTCAAAGAAAGCGGCATGCATGGAATATCCATTATCTGCTATACCATATTGTTCGGCCATTTCCCTAAAATGAGGCTCACCATCATCCATGGCTCCCTGATTTACCCAAAGTTGATTTTTTCGTTTTAAACTATCTTTATTCATGGTAGATGTGAAATAAATATCATTCCATCCATCAGCATTAATATCGATTACACACACACCACTTAACCATTGATCATTAGTAAGTCCTTCAAAGTTGTTAGTAATGTCAATAAAAGTAAAATTGCCTTTGTTTAAATAAATCCTGGAAGTCACCTTATTACCAGAAAAGATAATATCCTGAAGGCCATCATTATTCAGATCACCAATACCTACTCCTCCCCCATTATACATGTATTCATAATGCATAATATTGAAGCTATCTTCTTCTAACACTACGTTATTAAATTCTATACCAGTTAAATCACTTGTTAATGATTCGAATCGTGGTGTTTTATTAAAACAC
>CAYGGY010000043.1:0-42467 GCA_964349405.1 uncultured Ohtaekwangia sp.
ATCCTGAATAAAGTAGGTAAACAAATTAATGTATAAATAAAAAAGTCTCGGCTATATATAAACCGAGACTTTCTTTGTGGAGAATATCGTCCCGAAAGCTTTCGGGAGAACCGATGACCTCTTCCATGCCATGGAAGCGTCCCGACCATAGTCGGGACCAGTTGAGTTAATCCCTATCAATCAACCATTCAATGTATTTTCCGCTTTTCTTCCTTTTGATTTCTCGCTCTCTTTTTATTGCCATCGTTCGCGTCTCATACTCCTCGGTATAAACTAGTTTCCAATCAGCGGCTATGGAAGTAAATCTCGAAATTCAGGAAAGGTGTGACTGGAGACGGGCGTTTACATCTTCGCTCTGTCCAACGTAATATTTATCTACAGTTCTCGAATAAAGTATATAAACAAAATATGCCATAAATGAAAAAGTCCAGGCAAATGCCGGGACTTATTTGTGGAGAATATCGGAGTCGAACCGATGACCTCTTCCATGCCATGGAAGCGCTCTAGCCAGCTGAGCTAATCCCCCGTTATTGGAGCGTGCAAATATATTAATTTTCCCATTATGGAAAAGTGTGATGTTTTAAGAGATTTCAGAATATTGATACTGAACCTTATTGAAGATGATTCTTATCAATGAATTCCTTAAAAGCTTTACGATAAGTATCTCCAATCGGTAAAGTAGCTTCTTTTATTTGGACTTCATTTTTTTGAATCACATCTATGGCGCTAAGTGAAACAATATACGAGTTATGAATACGGACGAACTGTGTTGTTGGTAGTTGTTCTTCCAGCGTTTTCAATCGCTGAAGTGTTACAACCTTCTGATGGACTGTGTGAATGGTAACGTAATCCTTCAGACCTTCTATGTACAGAATTTCATCCAACTTTATCTTCACTAGTTTGGTGCCGTCCTTTACAAATATAAAAGCAGGTGGAGCCGGTGCTTGCTTGGGTGCGGTTTGCTGTACTGAAGGCCCTGACTCCAAGCGCTGCGTGATTTTCTCAACCGACTTTAGAAATCGCTCAAAGGTTATAGGTTTCAACAAATAATCCGCGACATCCAACTCATACCCCTCAAGGGCATATTGAGAATAGGCCGTGGTAAGCACAACCAGTGGTCTTTTCTTTAAGATTTTTAAAAAAGAAATACCTGTTATCTCAGGCATCTGCACATCTAAAAAGAGAATGTCGATGGCGGCTGACCTAAGGGTTTCCATTGCTGCCAATGGGTTTGAGTAGGCTTCAACCAGATTTAAGGACGGAACCTTTTTCACATAATCTACTAACAGGTTACGTGCCAACGGTTCATCTTCAATAATTATACAATTGAGTTTCAATTGATTGTTAGATTCAATTTAACCAAATACCTGTCAGGTTTTTCTTCCATAGAGAGTTGATGCTTGCCGAGGTAACTCAATTCTAATCTACGTTGTACATTTTGTAGTCCAATTCCTGATTTCTCGTGTGTTTCAACCTTCTCCTCCAACTTACTATTCTCCACCTGATAAATACATTGATCATCTTTTAATTCTATTGAGATGTTGACCCATGCATTGGGATTGCTGTTACTCACTCCGTGCTTGAAAGCGTTCTCCAGAAAAGTAATAAAAATCAACGGGGCTATCAACACGTTTTCGGTATTTCCTTTCAATTCAAACTTAATAGGAATTTGATTATTTAATCTTAATCGCTCCAGGCTTATATAGTTCTCCATATATTCTATCTCCTTGCTCAACGGTACTTTACTGTGATTGGAGTCATAGATCATATAGCGCATCATCTGCGAAAGCTTTGCGATCACCTCGGTTGTATTATCTGACTTTGTGTATGCCAGGTAATAAAGATTATTGAGTGTATTGAAAAGAAAATGTGGATTGATCTGTGCTTTAAGAAAATTAAGTTCTGCCGCGAGTTTTTCATGCTCAATTTCTTTTCTGCGAGCTTCTAATTCAAACCAGTCCTCCGTAAAGCTAAGCATGCCAACAAAAATTACAATAAACAGGTTACTGGTAACAACTTGTACAACAAACCGCATACTATATAAATAACCCTCGCGGTTTGTGCTTACATTCAGGATATCACGTTCTAAATAAATTCGAAGTGAAATAATAATGGCAAAAATAAAAATGAACTGAACTACATATTTCCATTTGTTCGGCTTCGCAAGAAGGCCTGGCAAAAAAATAAAGTAATTTAAATAGGACAGTAAGGCCGCAAATGACACTTGGGTAGATACAATAGTGAAAACCCGGTTCCAATCTAATTCAGGTCCCTTTTGAAAGGAACTGACCTGATATAGAAAAACGGAAAGATACACGCACCAAAAGGAGACGTGAAGTAAAATTACCTTTGTACGTTTGGCTGGTGAACTCATGTTGAAAGTCAAAAGTATTGGATATGTAGCAATACCTGATATGTTTTTATCCTTTTCCGACATGCACTACAATATTATCGATCAATTACAGGATTGACTCGACTGACTGGTTGGGTTGAATTATTAACCAGATTGTCGACTAATTGGACTCATGTGCATAATAAGCCTATTAAGTCATAACTTTTGGATTTGTTTTGCAGTTGAATAGGTCAAGAAATCTTGACTTATTAAATCATATAACCAATTCTATAATTAAGATGAAAATAATTTACTTCTTTTTAATATTTCTAACAACCGCATTTTTGGCCCTAGGCCAGGATGGGAAAGGAAAGGTAACGGGTACGATTGTAGATGCAGATTCGAATACCCCTGTCGAGTTCACTACCATCGCCATAAATAATCCAAAAACAAATAAACCAATTGATGGTACAATTGCTGACAGCAAAGGCAAGTTTGTTATTAAAGGAATACCCAATGGTAATTATATAGTGGTCATCTCTTTCATAGGATTCGAAACAATCAGACAAGAAATTTCAATTACTGACAAAACCTGGGATGTTGACTTAGGCACCATCTCACTTCATTCTTCTGCTGAATTATTAGAAACCGTAACCGTGGTAGGTCAAAAAACCCTCATAGAAGAAAAGGTGGATAGAATGATTTACAATGCAGAGAATGATAACACAGCAAAAGGTGGTGATGCTGCTGATGTACTAAAAAGAGTACCTCTACTAACTGTTGACCTGGATGGCAACGTGTCAATACGAGGAAGTCAAAATATTCGGGTATTAATAAATAATCGTCCTTCAACCATTACCGCTGGCAGTGTTGCCGATGCTCTTAAACAAATTCCTGCTGATGAAATTAAATCAGTAGAAGTGATCACTTCACCTTCTTCCAAATATGATGCAGAAGGAACCACAGGCATTATAAACATTATCACCAAAAAAAATGTGCTTGAAGGTGCTACACTAAATGTAAATGGAAGTGTTGGAAACCGGGGTTCAAATCTTGGCTTGCGAGGAGGTTATAAGAAAGGAAAATTAGGACTTTCAATTGGCGGCTGGGGCCGATCCGGTTATAACACATTAGGAAGTTTTGAAAACACACAAATCACCGGCATAAGAACGACTACTCAACAGGCAGACACCAGAAGTAACTCACTACGTGCTAACTATTCCATTGGAATCGACTACGATTTTAATCCAAAGAATTATCTAACCACATCCATCCGATTAGGCGCACGTGGATCAAAAGATTACCAGGATAATTTAAAAACAGATACGTATAGTAATAGTAGCCTTTTTAGTCAAAGCATCCGGAATGTCGTTTCTACCAACACGTCTAACACCGTAGATGTGAATCTCAATTATACGCACCTGTATGATAAAAAAGACAGAGAACTAAGTATTCTTGGCTTATATAGCATTGATGATGGCATCAATGATTTTGAAAACACTATTTTTAATTTATCTGATTTATCAATTGGCAGTAGGTTAAAGAATAAAAACAATAGCTACAATGAAGAGTATGCTATGCAAGTCGATTATCAAACGCCCGTTTCAGATAACCAATTATTTGAAGTAGGCGGAAAACAAACACGAAGAAAAGCGCTAAGTGACTATGAATATTTCACCGCGATTGGAACGGGTTCATACACACCGGTAGCAAACGCGCAACTATCCAATGTTTTTAATTATATTCAAAATGTAAGTGCTGGATATCTTTCGTATACACTCAATCTTAAAAAGTATGCTTTCAAGGCTGGCGGGCGGTATGAATACACGACCATCGATGCGTACTTTCAGGACGAACAGGATATTAAAATTCCGTCTTACGGAATTTTTGTGCCATCTGTAAATCTTTCAAGAAAACTTGCCAATAATAACATGATCAAAGCGGCTTTCAATCGCAGAATCCAACGCCCTTCCATCCGCTATCTAAATCCAAATGTGCAGGCTTCCAACCCATTAAATATCACTGTTGGAAATCCATCACTTGATCCTGAATATACCAATAACTATGAATTGAGTTACAGCACCTATCTAAAAGGACTTAGTGTAAACTTTACTGGATTTGCGCGCAATAGTAATAACTCTATTCAACGAGTGAGTGATGTGGTAGGAGATACCGTAAGAAATTCGTATAAAAATATTGGAATAGAAAATTCCTATGGGCTTAGTACCAACATTAACGTCTCAATTGGCAATAAATTAACCTTCAATGGAGGGCCCGAAATCTATTACGCTACTTTATCCAATAATGTAGCAGATAAAAATTTTAGTGCGAGCAATGAAGGTTGGGTAGTTAGTGGTCGGTTATTTGGTAGCTACAATATGAATAAAGATTGGAGCCTTCAGTTCTTTAGTTTTGCACGCGGAAGAAATGTACAATTACAAGGCTTCCAGGGAGGATTCGGAGTGTATTCACTTGGATTAAACAAAAACCTTCCAAACAAGCGCGGTAGTATTGGATTTGGTGCCGAAAACTTTTTCGGAAAAACTATTACGATTAAAAGTGAAACAATTACACCTGTTGTAAATCAACAAAGCACATCCATCAGACAGAATCTGAATTTCAAAGTAAATATAAATCTACGTTTCGGGAAAATTGAAGGAGGAGCAAACAGATCTCAATCAAGCCCACGCAGAAGCAGGAAATCTATTTCCAACGATGATTTAAAATCAGGCGGTGATGGTGGTTTTCAAGATGGTGGTGGCCAGGATCAACCTCAAGTTGGTGGCGTAACCGGTGGCCAGGGTGGACAAAGAGTAGCAGCTTCTGTGCCAGCTATAAAGTCTGATCCAGCGGCAGTGGTGGTTCCTACTGGCACTTGGACATACTCAGTAGAATCACCGCAAGGTGCCAATGGTGGAACGTTGAAAATAAATAAAGAAGGCGAAACCTACTCGGGCACGATCATCAACAGCCGAATGCAAAGTGAAACACCGATAAAAAATATTCAAGTAAATGGTAATGAACTAAGTTTTAACTACGAAGTAACCTTTGGCCCCAATACGAATCAGGTTACCGTTAAAGGAGTAATTACAGGAAATACATTTACGGGCATCATGACCATGGGACAATTCGGATCATTCCCTATGAACGCGAAAAGATCAGAATAAAGGTTAGTTAGGTAGGGTTATACAAAGTGCCGGTTTTGGTCAACTGGCACTTTTTTTTATTTAATTTACTTCTTCTCCACTTGCTCGCCTATCAATGAAATAATTTTACCAGGTTGATTACTATAAAGAAGATCGATCTTGATATTGTTCTGATCAAACGTACAAATCATTCTTTCAGCATGTGGACTTTCGATATATCTCAGCGTTAACTCCAACGTGTTGCCATCACTCCACTGATAACTGCCGGCAATCTGAGGAGGCGGGAGCCCTACAAAATGTGCCTTTGCGGGAATGAGTGCAGGACCTAACTTGGTTGTCTCTCCTAATTGCCATTTTCCTGATCCAAAAGAAAGTGGATATGTATTCGTACGGGTCTTTAGTGTTAACTGACAATGCTCATCGCTAAATTGAAAAGACATCGTTTCATAGTTCTTATCATTGGCTGCAAACAAAAATGATTTACCCGAGATCTTCTCAACCAACGGTGAAGTGCTCTTTGCCGCTAAAGGTAGAGCCAATGACTTTAATTTGTCTTTCAATCGTGCTAAAGCAGCCTCATCATTTGGTAATTCATCGGTTTTCATGGCAGGTAATAAATATTGCCACACCAAATTGATTTCGTCTTGCATATCAGGTGTTTCACTGGTGAGTACAATCACGGCATCTTGTTCGGGCATCATAATAATATATTGACCATAGGCCCCATCAGCACGGAAAGCATTATTGCGGCAACGCCAAAACTGATAACCATAGCCTTGTGCCCAATCACTTGTTGGTTTTTCATCTTGAGATAAATGTGGAGCTGAATCTTTTATCTTAGCTGAAGTCGCCTCCTTTATCCACTCTTCGGGAAGCACCTGCTTTCCATTCCATTTACCTTGCTGCAAATACAGTTGACCAAGCTTAGCCATATCTTCTGTCTTCACCCGTAATCCCCAACCACCAACATTAATACCTTTAGGATCTACCTCCCAATCAATCCCTTCAATAGCGAGTGGATCAAATAACCTGGGTGTGAGGTAATCAATCACTTTTTGTCCTGTCACCTTTTGCACAATTGCCGACACCACATAAGTTGCCAACGTATTATAAAGAAATTCCGAGCTCGGTTTTTTTACGATAGGCAATGCTAAAAAAGATTTTACCCAATTACTGTCGCGGGCTACCACCGTGATTGTAGGATCTGGCTCCTGCCCGACCGACATCGTGAGTAAATCCTTCACTTCTAATTGCGCTAAATAAGGACTTATTGAATCGGGTAATTGATCTGGAAAAAATGAAATTACTTTATCGTTTACTGAAAGTAATTTTTCATTCACAGCAAAACCAACGGCTGTTGAAGTAAAGCTCTTGCTGGTTGAATACATGGTGTGTTTTAGATCAGCACGATACGGATTCCACCACCCTTCGGCAATCACTTTGCCGTGCCGCAGAAACATAAAGCTGTGCAATTCATTTTTGCTACCCTCTACCGCCTCTATAAATTGAAGTATTTGCTCCGATGAAACGCCCTCTGCTTCAGGCGTGCTGCGTGGCAGAGACGTAATTTTTGTTTCCTGTTTTTTACAGGCGCTAAATAGCAGGAGAAGGGCTAAACCCAGAACAGGCACCTTGTTAATATTCATTTTAACTTTTAGTTAAATTCCATTATTCAATCAAAATCACTTCTTCACTACACCCTCTGCCAATTTCCTCATCGCTCTTACCCGCTCAGGATCAACAGTTCGGTATTTAAATTCCGAGCCTTCCTCTGAACCCATGCCAGCAATGGCCATGTTTCGATATTGCATTTCGCTTTCGCGAAAAGCAGTGGCCGAAAAATGAATTTCACTCACTCCTGTTTCAGTAATAATTTTTTCTACTACATCCTCATTAACTCCTGAGCCAGGCATAATAGCGATGCGGCCATTAGCTTTCTTCACCAGTTCAGCAATCAAGGTAGTGCCTTTAGCGGCTGTGAGCTGATGTCCCGAAGTGAGGATACGGTCGAAGCCCACTTCAATACAATCTTCCAGCGTTTTAATCGGATCACGGGTCATGTCAAAAGCGCGATGGCAAGTCACCTTCATTGGCCGTGCACGCTCGATCAATTCCTTACATCGTTTTTTATCCAGTGTACCATCGGCATTTACGATTCCAAATACCACTCCATCGGCACTTAGTCTCTGACATTGGTCAATGTCGCGTTTCATACAATGAAATTCATAATTCGTATAATGAAAATCTCCACCCCGTGGGCGTATCATTACAAACACATCAAGGTTTACATTTTGCCTTACCGATTCGATCGTACCAAATGAAGGGGTGGTTCCACCTTCGGATGGATTATCACAAAGTTCAATGCGATCTGCCCCGCCTTCTTGTGCTTTGAGCGCAGACTCAATGTTGTAAACAACGATTTCAATTGTCATAATTAATTTATTTTGATTGGGACAGCTAACAAACCTTGGATGTTGAGGGGTACGAATTGAATTGTTCAGCGAGCGATTTTTTTTGCTACAACTTTGCCGACATCTTCCTTCACACTATCCGTATCTTTCATCAGAAAAGCGAAACTAATGTCATCATCTTCCTCTAAGGAAAGACGGTTACGCTCTTTACCAAATTCGACTATCAAAGAAAAAGCGATATCAAATTCCTTTTTATTGCGTGGTGTGATCCTTATCGATTTCATAACTTAATAGTAACTTTTTGCCTCAAATAACTTATTCCCCTGCTCTTGCGAATACACCGCATAGCTGAAGCCTTTTTGTAGCGCATAGGCTCCAAACTCCCCATTTTTATTGAGTGCTAAAAATCCCACCTGAATTTCTTTTGATTTTACCGGCTGATTTTTAACAATTCGTTGAACTGCTTTCTCACAGGCCTGTTGTGGCGTATTTCCCTGACGCATTAACTCGACTACTAAATGTGAACCTACAATGCGAATCACCTCTTCGCCTACGCCCGTGGAGGTAGCGGCTCCAATCTCATTATCAACAAACAAGGCAGCACCAATAATAGGTGAATCGCCAACCCGGCCTCTCATTTTATAAGCCATGCCACTCGTAGTACATGCTCCTGATAAGTTTTGTTTCGCATCTAAAGCAACAATCCCTATGGTATCATGATTTTCTATATTAGCGATTGGCTTGTACTGAGAAGTCTTCAACCATTCCTTCCAGGCTATTTCAGATTCTTTAGTAAGTAGTTTCTCTTTCTTAAATCCTTGTGATAAAGCAAACTGCAAAGCGCCATCACCCACTAAAAAAACATGTGGGGTCTTTTCCATCACCTTGCGAGCTACAGAAACTGGGTGAACAATATGTTCAAGGCACGCCACTGCTCCGCAATTCGCAAACTCGTCCATGATGCAGGAATCAAGCGTTACACGACCGTCACGATCAGGTAATCCACCAAGACCCACTGATGTTTCCTTCGGATCACCTTCCGGTACACGTGCACCCGCTTCAACCGCATCCAAGGCACGACCACCAGAAGAAAGAATTTTCCATGCTTCCACGTTGGCATCCAATCCAAAATTCCAGGTTGAAACTACTACTGGTTTCGAAATAGGTGCAGACGTGGATAAACCAAACAACTTTGTGAAAGGCACCAGCGAAGCCAAAGTACCCAGTTGAAGAAATTTTCTGCGTGAAGCCATAGTCGGATTTTATCAGACGTGAAAATAACTAAAAGTAAAACGCGATCCCTCAGGTGTGGGATAGGGTTAGTCAATAATCCTACGGGCGGTGCGAAAACGTTTTCGATAGTAATCGGAATACAAATCTGTCTCTACTACACCCAAGGAGGTTGAAGCATGTATGAATTTTACTTGATCTTTTGCCTTCACTTCCGTTACAATTCCAACATGAGTAATCTGTCGCTTCTTATCGCCAGTGGCAAAAAAAAGTAAGTCGCCTGCCGTCACTTTTTTTCTCTTTACCTTGTCTCCTACCAGCGATTGCCCTTCAGCTGTTCGAGGCAGGTCAAGATTAATTGCCTGGAAAGCATTTCCGGTAAGGCCAGAACAATCCATTCCTGATCGGGTGGTGCCTCCGTACTTATATGGGGTTCCCGTAAACGATCGCGCTTCCTTAATAACCATTTTTACCTGTGCTTCGCGTGCCTTGCGAGCTGAGCCACATGCGGCAAACAAAATTAAAATGAAGACAAAAAGTCCCCATCTGTGAAAAGTTAATTCATTAATTTTGTGGCTTGTTTTTAAAATCATAGGATTAAATCAAAGTTAATAGATTAATGGCACACGTTAAAATAAGTGAAGCACCTTTAGCAAGCAATGTTATAGAAAAGATAGTTTCCCTTTTTCAAGCAATTGTTGGAAATGAATACGTGATTGTTGACGAGGAACAAAGAAATGAATATGGCCATGATAAAACTGAAGATTACCAATTTCTGCCAGATCTTGTAATCAAGCCGGGCACTCCTCAAGAGATCAGTGAGATCTTAAAAATCTGCAATGAATACGCGATACCTGCTACGCCAAGAGGGGCAGGCACTGGACTGAGTGGCGGAGCACTGCCGGTAAAACAAGGAGTGGTCATCTCAATGGAACGATTCAATAAAATTTTAAACATCGATGAACTGAATCTACAGGCTATCGTAGAGCCAGGTGTAATCACAGAAGTATTTCAGAATGCCGTAAAAGCGAAGGGTCTTTTCTATCCGCCCGATCCGGCAAGCGCAGGATCCTGTTTTTTAGGAGGAAATCTCGCCAACAATTCAGGTGGACCCAAAGCAGTAAAATATGGCGTTACACGCGATTATGTAATTAATATGGAAGTGGTATTGCCAACCGGTGAAATAATCTGGACCGCAGCCAATGTTTTGAAAAACTCAACCGGTTACAATCTCACACAATTAATGTGTGGAAGTGAAGGCACGCTTGGAATCATCACAAAGATTGTATTTAAGCTGCGTGGCCTTCCACAGAAAAACGTGTTGTTGCTTATTCCATTTGTTACCAATGAAGAAGCCTGTCGCGCTATTGCTTCCATTTTTGTTGAGGGCATTACTCCTTCGGGGATGGAATTTTTTGAACGGGAAGCAGCCATTAAAACATATGAGTATTGTGAAAAAGTATTGAATAGCCCTGTCACCACCAAACTCATTGATGGCATGGATGCTTATTTATTGTGCGAACTGGACGGCAATGATGAAGAGGTGTTGATGCGTGATGCCGAACGGGTGATGAACGTAGTAGAGAAATTTCAATGTGGAGAGGTTCTTTTTGCTGAAAGCAGCGCACAAAAAGAAGAACTGTGGAAAGTAAGAAAAAATATTTCACCTGCCGTAAACTGGTATACACTAACCAAATCCGATGATGTGGTAGTGCCTAGAAATAATTTACCAAAACTGATTAAAGGGATCAAAGAGATTGGTAAGCAGTATGGATTTAATACTGTGTGCTTTGGTCATTTAGGTGATGGAAACCTTCACGTAAATATTTTAAAGGAAAATATCAGCGAAGCAGAATGGGAAACCAAAATACCGGAAGGCATCGGTGAGATCTTTAAGCTTGCTGTAAGTTTAGGAGGCACTTTATCTGGCGAGCATGGTATTGGAATTGCCAAACGACCTTACATGCCCATTGCTATGAGCGAAGTGAATCTGAACTTAATGCGGGGTATCAAAAAGGTATTTGACCCGAATGGTATTTTGAATCCCGGAAAGATATTTTAATAACGAATACAAGATCATTAAAATAAAAAAAGAGCCTGGATAATCCAGACTCTTTTTTTTGATTGAAGTAATGAATATCCTTATTTAAAGGATCTCAATGTGCCAAAGTAATAATGAAGTCCTAATTGCACACCTACTAATAAATTAGCCCGACCTCCGAATATATCACCTACCCCACCCGCTTTAAGCGCATTGATTATATCACCATTACGCATATCCATTAAGCTGTAGTTGGCTCGTACCTGAGTAGTTAAGTACATATGCTTGGACAGATCTATATCCAAACCAAACGCTGCGGCAAGCTGAAACTCTGCATTTTTAAAATCATTTGCCTGCTTGGTAAGTAAATCTTTGGAGGGAAGATTTTGTGGAATTGTGTAGGTTCCATCACCATTATTTACGGCAGAAGGAAAATCTGCCTGAATGTTTTGGAAATCAACTCCTGATGGAATGGCAAAATCCCCTGCGTTGGCCTGTACACTTTCAACAGCTTTCGTAAGTATGGACAATTGAGGACCGAAATTAAAATTACCCCGAACTCCACCATCACCACCTCCCATAAACTTCATCATTAATGGCAGGCTGATATATTGTAAATCAATTCTTCTCGTGCCGGCAATTTCTTTAGCCGTATTAATCATATCATAAATTTGCCCCTGATTGGTAAGGATAGACTCTAACTGAAGACCAAACTTACTTCCGAAATCCGCACCAAAATTGAATCCTATTGGCGCAAGCTGGTAGGTATATGTTGAATTATAGCGTGGGTCCTGGCTAAGCCCTTTGTCAAGGACAAAAGTGGCATTGTAGGCAGTTGTAGCACCCAAGTGAATCTGGCCATTCGCCACTAAACCCACCATAAGGAGAGCTGGAATAATAAGGGAGATTAATTTAAGTCTCATATGTTAACTTTTAGCTTTATTGCCACAATATCGGATTAAGTAACCATCTTCAAAATTCAACGTATGAAAAAGATACTTTTTGTCACTTATTCGCTCCTTTTAATTACCCTTTTTATACAATGCTCACCTAAAAAGAAGGACGAGAAAACAGCCATTAATGCTTCCTCAGCCACTGCGGCACAACTTTCTGAGCAGCAAAAGGCTGAAGGGTGGCAATTGTTATTTGATGGCCAATCTACGAATGGCTGGCAGATATTTAAAGCACGCGAAAATAATACCTGGGAAGTAATAGACGGAACCCTACATTGCAAAGCTCTGGATGAAAGCGTGTCGGGCGTTGGTGACAAACGTTCGGATATCATGACCTCGGCCGAATTCGAAAACTTTGAGTTAGCATTTGATTGGAAAATATCACCGGAGGGCAATACTGGTGTGATGTTCCGCGTAACAGAAGAATTTGAGCAACCCTACTATACCGGGCCAGAATATCAGCTGATGGACGATCCTGCCTTTCCTAATGAAACACCGGATCATCTTACCGGATCAAACTATGCCATGCATCCTGCCGGTAAAACAAAAATAAAACCGGCCGGTGAATGGAATTCATCAAGACTAATCGTGAATAAAAATCATGTAGAACATTGGCTAAATGGTGACAAAGTGGTAGAGTATGAGTTGAATTCACCCGAATGGCTGGCGCTAAAAAAAGCAGGTAAATGGAATGAAGCTACAGGATATGGTGCTGCCACCAAGGGCCATATTGTCTTGCAAGACCATGGAAGTGAATCCTGGTTTCGCAACATCATGATCAAACCATTCTGATTTCATCATAATGAGGTCAGCGCTTTTATTCAAAGTGCTATAATCCTTGATCTGCAAGAACAAACCCGAAGCTCAAGGCTCATAGTTCGAAACTCAAATCGAAAAAGCTTTCATCGGAAATTTGCAAATAACTTGCTGCATTTTTTGCGAGTTTATTACTTTCTATCTTGCTTCATTATCCATTCATAAATGTGCGGAATCACCGGTGTATTTGCTTTTAATCTGGTAGGGAAATTTAACATGATCCATGTTACCGCAGCTACCATGGCATTGGACAAACGTGGGCCGGATTTTCAAGATATATACCTTGATGAATTTGTTGCCTTAGGACATCGCAGACTCTCCATCATTGACACCCGCAGCATTGCCCATCAGCCTATGCGGGATGAAACCAAACGCTATTGCATCATCTTCAATGGAGAGATCTTTAATTTCCGTGAACTAAGAAAAGATCTTGAATCACGCGGTGTAAAGTTTGTCACCCAATCGGATACCGAAGTACTGCTCAATATGTACATTCAATACGATATTGATTGTCTCTCGAAATTAAATGGATTCTTCGCCTTTTGTATATACGACAAACTGGAACAAACCTTTTTTGTTGCCCGAGATCGTTATGGGATTAAACCATTGCTATACTTATTTGATGAAGATAAATTTCTGTTTGCCTCAGAAATGAAATCTATTCTGGAATATGGTGTCGATAAAGAACTGGATTACACTTCCCTTTTTACCTATCTCCAGCTCAACTACATACCCGCCCCGGATACCATTTTCACGCACGTGAAAAAATTAATGCCCGGTCATTATCTTAAAGTCAGCAATAAAAAATTGGAGAGTCACTGTTATTATAAAATTCCGGTTACCACTTCCACAGAGGCACTCTCGTATGCAGATGCAAAAGAAAAATTAAAAACACTTTTAGATGAATCCGTGCAGCGCAGGCTTGTGGCTGATGTTCCGCTAGGAGCCTTCCTCAGTGGTGGCATCGACTCATCGGTGATTACAGCACTGGCCAGTAAGCATAAGCCCGACCTGCACACATTCTCCATTGGCTTTCGTGATGAAAGATTCTTTGATGAAACAGAATATGCCAATCTCGTTGCAAAACACTTTAAAACGGATCATACCGTATTTTCGCTCACCAATGATGATTTGTTGGCACACCTAAATTCAGTGCTTGATTATATCGATGAACCGTTTGCCGACTCATCAGCCATTAATATCTACATTCTTAGCAAGGAAACACATAAGCATGCTACGGTGGCTCTTTCTGGTGATGGTGCCGATGAAATGCTTGCAGGTTATAACAAGCATGCTGCCTTCCATCGCATGATGCATCGTGGCTGGAAGGAAAATATAGTATCAGCACTATCGCCTGTATGGAATGCCTTGCCTCAATCCAGAAATGGCACACTGAGTAACAAAGTCCGTCAGTTCAAACGTTTTGCCGATGGCACAAAACTGGACAGCAAGGAGCGTTACTGGCAATGGGCCGGCTTTGCAAAAGAACCCGAAGCAATCGCCCTCTTATCAGAAAGCACTAAATCAAAATTGCAACAGCAACAATACGAAAGCAGGAAGAAAGAATTACTTCAATTCATTCCTGAAAAAGAATCCATCAATGATATTCTACTCACGGATATGAACCTGGTGCTTCCCAACGATATGCTGGTGAAAGTAGATTTAATGAGCATGGCCAACAGCCTGGAAGTACGTGTGCCTTTTTTAGATTATCAGGTGGTCAACTTCCTATTTAGTCTTCCCGATGATTACAAGATAACGAACTCGATCCGTAAGCGAATTTTACAAGATACCTTTCGTGACGTACTTCCTGAAAAATTATACAACCGACCAAAAAAGGGATTTGAAGTGCCTTTATTGAAATGGTTTAGAAAAGAAATGAAGTCTTTGATTGTAGAGGATCTTCTTTCCGAAAAGAACATTACTGAACAAGGAATCTTTAACTATTCAGAAATAGAAAAACTGAAACGTCAATTATTTTCTTCCAACCCGCAGGATGTTCACGCACGCATTTGGGCATTGATTGTGTTTCAATGGTGGTGGAGAAAATACAATAAAGGATAATTTTTTTTGCCTCAATAATTACCCATGACAGAGGCACAAATGAAGCAACGTTATTTTCCGTAAATCTGGTTGAGCAACCCTGCCAGGCGAACACCCGCCTGTAGCATGCGTGCGCGAGCTATCGAAAAATATTTATACGAATAAGAGTAACTTAAATTACCATTACCAATATCATAAACTTGTGGACGGTAACTCATCGATTCTTTTGCCCATTCACGAACAGAAGTAGCTTGCCATTTTTTCAAGGTAGCTGCATTGGGGTTACCCAGTGATTCAGCTAATTCCGTGTAACTAAGTTTTGTGTCATCGATCATCTCGCTATCCCAAACCCTGTGTAGGTTAGACTCATTTCTAAACCATTTTATTTTCACATCATTTCCGCCTCGGTCACCCGGCCTGCCAACATGCAACGGCTGATGAATATCCCCTACCAGATGAACCAGCATTTTTAAATAGTCAACCTCTTGTTTAGCATTCAGCTTACCTGATTTCAATTCTTTTGTCAATTTCTCTATCATTATAATCACTTTCCCATCTGGATTACTCTCCACATCCTCATATTTGCCACCGTCAGGAATGGTAGTCCAATGCCAGTCTGTTGTATAGTTATACGTAGAATCAGATCGGATTTCATCCAACCATGTACTTGCCATTGCCAATGATTCCTGTCCTAAGAGTTGACTAATGCGCTTCTTCGCTTTTACATTCAAATACCGTGAAGCAATAAGGCCGGTAGCGCGATGGCCAGTAACGCCCCATCCAAAACTTTCCAACATCCAAAGGGAGCAAAAGAGAACTAAAACCCATTTTTTCATATTTACTATTAAGAAACACAATATTAGAATTTTCGTTGAGATTAAAGTTTCCTATGGATGATTTTAAAGTTAAATTTGGTATAAATGGTATGGAGAAAAAGGTAAAACTTGCCGCTTTACTGGTAGCCAATCAACTGGATTTGAAGGGTATTAAAACCTTGCTTGAGCTGAAGCCATTGGCCGACTCCTCTTCTGAACTTTTTTACCAATACGGGTCTGATAAATATCAATATTATTTCAATTATGGGGTAATTGTATTTTCAAACCAAACTGACGAAGAAATCAAAATAGCGATAACAGCCATTCTTCCATACCTAAAAAATCCATCCACAACATGGCTTCGCGATGATCATGAAATTGAAGTTAAGGAAGGTGAAATGATGTTTGAGTTTAATCAGGTTGTGGTGGGTAGGTTAGACGCAAAAGTATTCCGAATCGCCATGTTCAACATTGCGCAATCTGTAGCGCTAGACTATTATCATGAAGTTACCGAAACCCTGCTTACCGAAATTCGCGGATTCACTAATCATTTACAATCGACAGGCAAACTCAATATCAATCGTAGAAATATGATGAAATTCATTGGCAAAGCCTTAAATACCCAAAATGATATTGCCGACAATATTTATATTTTTGATGCTCCAGAATTGGTGTGGGACGATGAGTACCTCGATCGACTGAACAAAGGGTTGATGAAACACTTTGATTTACGCGTACGTTTTAGTGAAATCGAATATACCCTTCGCATCATTGAAGACAACCTGAGAGTGTTTCGCGAAATTTCTCATCAACGTGAAAGCAATCTGCTTGAATGGATAATAATTATACTTATTCTGGTAGAAGTATTTGATCTTTTCATCTCTAAACTATTCTGACATGCCCAACCGCCAGGCTCACTTTCTTCATTTTGATATCAACGCTCAACCTGATGATGTTACTTGCGGCCCAACCTGCCTCCATGCTATCTATCAATACTACAGCGATCCGGTCGAACTTAAAGAAGTAATTAAAGAAGTAAAAAGTTTAAAAGATGGGGGCACCCTTGGCGTTATGCTCGCTAACCATGCCCTCATGCGAGGATACAAAGTACATCTGTATACCTATAATCTTAATGTGTTTGATCCATCCTGGTTTAAATTCTCTACAAAGAAAATAATAACTTCTCTTAAACAACAGATGCGCTATAAATTTAAAAGGAAAAAATTATTAGTAGCATCCAGGGCATATATTAAATTTCTGGAGAGTGGCGGAAAAATATTTCAATCCGAATTAAATGCAGACCTTATTAAAAAATACCTGAAGCAATCCAAACCTATTTTAACCGGCTTAAGCGCTACCTATCTCTACGGCACAAAACGAGAAATACCAACCAGTAACAAATTTGACAGCATACGAGGTGAGCCCGTTGGTCATTTTGTAATTATCAATGGTTATGATGAATTAACGAATACCGTTTCCCTGGCCGATCCTATGAACCTCAACCCATTGAAAAGTCAGTACTACCGCGTCAATGTTGATCGCCTCATCAATAGCATTATGTTGGGCATCGTTACCTACGATGCCAATCTTTTAATTATTGAACCCAACAAATAATCCATGCCTAAACTGATTGTCGTTGAGAAACCAGAGTTGTGGAAATTTAATCTTCATGATGTAGACGTAATTACACCAGATAAGTACATCACCGAAGTAAACTTCCAGGCAAAGAATTTAAAAGTATTGAACCTGTGCAAGTCATATCAATACCAAAGTGAAGGATATTACGTTTCGTTGTTGGCTGAGGCACGCGGTCATAAAGTACTTCCGGGTGTATCTACCATCCAAGACCTCCGCTTTCCTTCTATTTTACGTGACGACTCATTAGAATTCGATGACCTGATACAAAACACCTTTAAGGGTGAACCGTACGATCGTGTAGAATTCAATATTTATTTCGGCACTACACAATCAGAAAATTTAAACAGACTGGCTCTTCAACTTTTTCAAATGGTACAGGCTCCTTCGTTGAAGGCCGTGTTTTCAAAGAAGAATAAATGGGTACTTCAAAATATCCGTCCGATCAGTTTAGGGGAAGTACCTGAAATTGACAGACCTCTATTGATAAAATCGCTGGAAAAATATCTTCAACGCAAACGAGAATTCAGACCCGACAAAAAGAAATATGATTTGGCTATCCTGGTAAATCCAGAAGAACAAAACCCACCCTCGGACGGGCGCGCCTTGAAGCGCTTCTATCGAGCAGCCATTGAATCAGGTTTCAACACCGAGTTTATTACAAAAGATGATTTTGATCAAATCATACAATACGATGCACTTTTCATTCGCGAAACAACCAACGTAAACCATCACACGTTCCGGTTTTCAAAAAAAGCTAAATCGCTAGGGCTTGTAGTCATCGATGACCCCGACTCCATATTAAAGTGCACCAACAAAGTCTACCTGCATGAATTATTAATTTCAAATAAAATACTTACGCCAAAATCAATCGTGCTTACGGAGGATAATTGCGACAAGCTAGATACGAAAATGAGTTTTCCGTTTATTCTCAAACAACCCGATGGAGCCTTTTCCAAAGGAGTGTTTAAGATTAACACCTTGGATGAGTTTAAAAAAATACGCACCAGCATGTTTGAAAAATCAGACTTGCTGATCGCACAAGAATTTCTGCCAACACCCTTTGACTGGCGTGTGGGCATCATCGATGGTCAAGTGATCTACGTATGCAAATACTTTATGGCATCCAAGCATTGGCAGATTGTCAATTGGAATGCAAAAGATAAATCCCATGAAGGCGATGTGGAATCCATACCGATTGATCAGGCTCCTTCTGGTTTATTAAAGACTGCTCTTAAGGCCACTTCATTAATTGGCAGGGGACTTTATGGCGTTGATATGAAAGAGGTAGATGGGAAATTTTATGTGATTGAAGTCAACGATAACCCCAATATTGATGCCGGCATAGAAGATAAGATCTTAAAAGATCGTCTCTATGAAATAATTATGGAAGTTTTTATCAACCGAATTAAATCTCAAAAATGAACACATCCCCCTATCATTTATTTTATGGTTACGGAGTTGAGTTGGAATACATGCTGGTAGATAAAGATTCACTGAATGTAAAACCCATTGCCGATGATTTATTAAAGTTCGTACTCGGAAAAATTGGAAGTGATTTTGAAAATGGCATTGCCACCTGGTCCAATGAATTGGTGCTGCATGTAATTGAACTTAAATCAACACAGCCTGAAAGTGATCTGGAAAGATTAGAGAAAGAATTCTCCAGAAACATCACAAGAATCAATACCATTCTTAGTGAATGGAATGCGATGCTTATGCCAACGGCTGCCCATCCCTTTATGGATCCATTTAAAGAAACAAAATTATGGCCACATGACAACAATGAAGTTTATGAGCGCTATAATAAAATCTTTGATTGTAGTGGACATGGTTGGGCGAACTTGCAAAGCACGCATTTAAATCTTCCTTTTTCGGGTGATGAAGAATTCGTCAAACTACATGCCGCAGTACGAATGATTCTCCCCTTGTTGCCAGCCCTATGCGCAAGTTCTCCGATATTAGATGGTCACCTAACAGGAATGCTCGATACGCGATTACGTTATTATAAAACGAATCAATCAAAAATCCCTTCCATTACCGGTCAAGTTATTCCGGAAGCTGTGTTTTCATATGATGATTATAAGAATACTATTTACACACCACTGGAAAAAGACATTGAACCGTATAATACGGATAATATACTTGATCCCGTGTGGGTAAATTCACGGGGAGCCATAGCGCGTTTCGACCGTGGGTCAATAGAAATACGCATCATGGATATCCAGGAATGCCCGGCCGCAGATCTTGCCATTGTAAATATGGTGGTGGAATTGCTAAAAGCACTCGTAAACGAAAAGTTTTGTAGCCTGTACGATCAAATGAAAATGGATACGCCTACCCTTTCATTTATATTCGATCAAATGATTGTGAGTGGAAGACAAACCCTGATTGATGCCCCACATTACCTTGCTGCCTTTGGTCTTTCATCGTCTGTTACTGCCAGAGAATTATGGAAACATATTCTTACCAAGATTCCTGCTCATACTCATTATGAAAATAAATGGCAATCCGTAATTCATACCCTATTAGATAGCGGCTCCCTCTCCGAGCGAATTATTACTTCAATTAAACAGGATGATTCACATGAACATTTAAAAAAAATATACAGCGAATTGAGTGCCTGCCTGGCAGAAAACAGAATGTTCGTACCCTAACTTTATTTCAAAAATGAGTTATTCGGTAATCTTTACTTGTGAACATGCCGGCAATCAGGTGCCTGAACAATACCAATCATTATTTGCAGGTCAGGGTAAGATACTTCAATCTCATCGTGGATGGGACCCAGGCGCATGGGATCTTGCTCTTTTTTTTTCGAAACAAATGGATGCGCCTCTTGTTGGATGTCAAACTACCCGTTTACTTATTGAATCCAATCGTTCACTCGATAATCATCAGCTGTTTTCGGAATTCACTTCGTCATTACCAATAGAATCAAAAGAAAGGTTAATTCAAGAAATTTATAAACCCTATCGCGAGCGTGTGCACCAGGAGATAGAAAAAACAACCAACCCTGTTTTGCATCTTTCCATCCATTCCTTCACACCTATTTGGAATAACCAGGAAAGAAAAGTAGACATAGGAATTCTATTCGATCCTTCTCGGGATTCGGAACTATCATTTAGTCAACAATTAAAAAGTAATTTGCAACATAACCTGCCGGAATTTCAAATTCATTTCAATGAACCTTATCAGGGCACCGATGATGGATTCACTACCTGGCTAAGAAAGCACTATAAAAATGAACAATATTCAGGCATTGAGATTGAAGTGAATCAAAAATACACTTCAGATCTTACCGTCATTAAAGAAGCACTGTCAACATCTATTTTGGAAAGCACCGGCAAGTAAATTAAATTTTAAGAATGAATCGGATCAGATCTTGGGTACGAGCCTTTTTTGGTTTCTCTCGCAGTGAGACGAATGCATTCCTGCTGTTATTGCCACTTATGTTTTTGATCGTTTTCGTTGTACCTACTTATGAGACCTACTTTACACGACAAAGAAAAAATTACGAGCAAGAGAAAAAAGAACTGGATAATGTTATTACTTCATGGAAAGAGCAGGATAAAAAAGACAGCACCATCACTTCTCCTCCTAATTTATTTTTATTTAACCCCAACACCGCCACTAAAGAAGAATTAATAAATCTTGGGTTTTCTCCCAACATAACAAATCGATTAATAAATTATCGGGATAAAGGTGGCAAATTCATTATCAAATCTGATTTACTTAAATTATATGGCATGGACACTGCCCTTTATTCAACACTTTATACATGGGTTGAATTGCCCGTTGAAAGACCAGTAAAACAAATTGAAAGGAAAAAAGAAAATGAACCAAATAGAAAACTGGCAAAGGATGTATTTGATCTGAATCAGGCGGATTCCTCACAATTGATTTCTATTTATGGAATAGGAAGTAAGCTTTCAAGCCGGATCATAAAATATCGAGATCGATTAGGTGGCTTTATTTCCCATGCGCAATTAACTGAAGTCTATGGCCTTGATACCTTGGTGATTAATGAATTAAATAAAAAAACATTTATTACCGAAACCTTCAAACCAAAAACATTGGAAATTAATACCGCCACTGAAAAAGAACTTGCCGCACATCCCTATATAAAGTATTCTATAGCGAAAGCCATTACCGCTTATCGTTTTCAACACGGCAATTTCAAATCGATTGATGACCTTTCTAAAATTGCCATCATAAATCAGTCCTCCTTGGAAAAAATTAAACCTTATCTTTCTTTAAATCCCTAGTGTGAACGGTCCTTTAGTAACAAAGCAAATATTACAAACTTACCTGCGTAGACTCACCAATCTTACAGGTAACAATCGCTCTCTTTTTCTGCCACGACTGGTGGGTGATCAATTTCTGGACATACAGGAACTCAGCCAACTCAATGGAGAAAAAGCATTCACTATAATAGAAACCCTGATTGCTGAAAAGATTAAGACAATATGCCCATTGATCGATTCCAGAATGGAGGCATCGAATGAGATGAGTGTTAAACTAAAAAAGCTTAAGCGCATTGATCAGTTCATTTTTGAAGAACGTGGTTCAAAAGACTT
Source organism: uncultured Ohtaekwangia sp. (assembly GCA_964349405.1). Classification (GTDB taxonomy): domain Bacteria; phylum Bacteroidota; class Bacteroidia; order Cytophagales; family Cyclobacteriaceae; genus ELB16-189. Next base: position 22,000 of record CAYGGY010000043.1, read on the forward strand.
ACATGTAGGCTGGCCCTTCGTAGAGGGAAAGTTTAATGACGACACTGTAGTGAGATGTCCTTTATTATTTTTCCCGGTCACACTAACCAGTATTGGCAATCATTGGGTCTTGCAACCCAGGAAAGATGCAGGAATAACATTCAATAAATCATTTCTGTTGGCTTATGCTTTTTATAACAAAGTGAAAGCTAACGAAATATTACTCGAAGAAACATTTGAAGATGCGGATCGGGAAAGCATACCCTTTCGAACGTGGCTGTATGAACTGTTAAAGAAAAGTGAATTAGGTATTAACTTCAACGCGGACAACTATCGGGACGAGTTAACACCTTTTGTAAATCATAAGCGCGAAGACTTTGAAGAAAGTTTAAAAACCGGTGAACTTCAATTATTTCCCAATGCTGTCCTAGGTATTTTTCCACAGGCAGGATCATACCTGGTGCCCGACTACCTGCATCTTATAGAAGAAACCGGCATTCAGGATCTGGAAGAATTTTTCCATCAGCGCACGGTGGCACTCGAAATACCAGAATCCCAAAACTTTCACAATCTCGTGAAAGAAGAGAAAATGTTTACCGTATTTCCACAGGATATCTGGCAGGAAAATGCGCTTAAGGCGGCCAAGCTTGGCCATTCCTTAGTTGTGCAAGGGCCACCGGGAACAGGCAAGTCACAACTTATTTGTAACCTCATTAGTGATGCGATGGCTTCAGGCAAACGTGTGCTGGTAGTATGCCAGAAGCGTGCAGCCTTGGACGTGGTTTATAATCGGATGAAGACCCATCAACTCAGTCAATACCTGGCGCTCGTTCATGATTTTAAAAATGATCGCAAAGACATTTATGAAAAACTGGCAAATCAGATTGAGAAAGTAGATGAATATCGATTAAAAAATATCAGCCTGGATGCTATTCAATTAGAACGACAGTTCGCACGAGCGAGCCATCGCATCGATGGCATTATTGAAGAACTTGGCACCTTCAAAGAAAGCCTCTTTGACGAATCCGAATGTGGTGCAAGTATTAAAGAACTCTACCTGTTATCAAATCCTACCGAAGAAGTAATATCATTAAAGCAGGAATTTTCTTTGTTCAAATTTGATGAGCTTCCATCTTTTCTACGTCAACTAAAAACCTATCTGCATCATGCTCAAAAATTCAAATCACCAGGTTACCGTTGGAAAGACCGCAAATCATTTTCTTCCTTTACATCGGGTGACTTAACATCTATTAGCAGAGCCGTTGAAGAAGTGATACGTGTTTTTACACAACTTAACAATCAACTTCAATCAACTTTAAATACCACATTAGATTGGGAGCAATGCGAAGGGCTATTGGATAAGGAACAATCCGCTAACAACATGAAGGAATTGTTGAGTAATGCCAACGTGTACCTTTACTTTCAAAAGATGGTTACAGAACAGGATGAAGAAACCAGTTCATTATGGCTCTCCAACCTTGAAAAAAACATTATGCATTGTTTTGAAGGAGAAGGGCCCGAAGCCCATACTCCAACTGCGCAGTTAGGAGTACTTCAAAAGGCATTATACAGAACCATGAAAGCCAGAAAAAGTCTGGTGGGCCTTATCCGGTGGGAACTCTTCTCTAAAGATAAATATTTGATTAAACGAACATTGGTTGCCAATGATTTGACAAATAATAAAATTGGATTTAAAATACTGGAAAAAAAGTTAGATAACCGTCTTAATCTTGAACATAACCTTACCAAAATAAGAGCTAAAAACTGGCTTCATGAAGTGCCCGAATCGTTGGTGCAAAAAGATTTTATCGTTTGGTTTGCCGATCAACATTTCGCACTCAACGCTAAACTTAATTATAGCGAATTGCGATTGATAAAAACTTTTATTGACCCAGCTACTCATTCCTTAAAAGATTTTCATCACAAAATCAATCAACTATATTCCATCCTAAGTCAAATTCATGAACATAAAATCAGGTGGTTTAATTATCTGAATCCGATTCAGATAAAACACATCACCCAATCGCCTGATGAGGCACAGAGCCTGATACAATCCTTGAGACAAGATTTTGATGCGCTGTGTGATTTTGATGCACTTGAAGAAAACCTTAGCACAGATGAGAAATCCATCATAAATCGTTTGCATGACCATACGCAGAGTTGGGAAGAAGAAAAAATAAAATCCCTTTTTCTGAATAGTTTAAGAATAGCATGGATTGATCACCTGGAAGCGAAGCATCCAGAGCTACGAATGGTTTCGTCAGGAAAAATTTCGTTACTGGAAAATGAGTTACGTGACTTGCATCGCGAAAAGCAAAACATCAGCGAAGAGATCGTAGTGTTACGAGCACGGGAAAAAGTGGTGGATGAATTGAAATTCAACCGGCTTAATAATCGCATCACGTATCGTGATTTACTTCATCAAGTAACTAAAAAGAAAAAGATTTGGCCTATCCGAAAATTAGTTTCCGAGTTTGAAGAAGAGATTTTTAAACTGGTTCCGTGCTGGCTCGCCTCACCGGAATCAGTCTCTGCCATTTTTCCTATGGCCGATCTGTTTGATCTTGTAATCTTTGACGAAGCCTCTCAATGTTTTTCTGAACGTGGCATACCTTCGCTCTATCGCGGCAAGCAAACCATCATTGCCGGAGATGCCATGCAATTGAGGCCTGGGGATTTTTACCAATCGCGTTGGCAAGATGAAGAGGATGATCACCCGGATTCAGAAGTCGATTCTCTGCTTGAACTGGCCGGAAGGTATTTGATGAATACTCAATTGCGTGGGCACTATCGCAGCAAGTCACCTGAACTTATTGATTTTTCAAATCGACATTTTTATAAAGGAAATTTGCAATTTCTTCCAGACTTGCATGCGCTCAATAAAGCTGAGCCTTCATTGATTTATGAAAAAATTGAAGGCGTGTGGGAGAATAATACCAATAGAATGGAAGCCATTCACGTTGCCGCCCAGGTGGTAGCGATCACGAAGAAGACTCCAACGTTAGAAATAGGAATTGTTACCTTCAATGCTCCACAACAAAATCTTGTGTTGGATATCATTGAAGACACCTTTCGTGAAGAAGGATTACCGATTCCTGAAAGTCTATTTGTGAAGAATATCGAAAACGTGCAAGGTGATGAACGTGACGTTATTATTTTTTCGGTGGGATATGCGCCTGATAAAAAAGGGAAAGTCAATGCTCAGTTCGGAAGCCTTAACATAGCTGGTGGAGAAAATCGATTGAATGTAGCGGTGAGTCGCGCCCGTGAAAAAATCATTGTAGTGACCAGTTTGTGGCCCGATCAACTGAACGTAGAAAATACGTTGAATGCCGGCCCCAAACTTCTTAAAAGCTACCTGCACTATGTGCTGGACACTTCTAATGGAAAGTTTGTAGCCGAAGTAACCGTTGATAGTCCAAAGAAAACAGCCTGCTTCCTGAATGAAGAAATAAAAAAATGGGTTTTAATAAAGTGGCCTGATTATCAATTGCAAGAAAATCGTTTCCCTAATTTTGACTTCATCATAAAAAAAGGAGAGCGCCAGATAGGCGCCCTTTTTACCGATGATAATTTATATTTTCAAAGTCCTTCACCAAAAGCAGATCATGCGTTAACTCCTCAGCTGATGGAACTTAAAAACTGGCCTTTCGTGCGGGTGTATAGTCGCAACTTCTGGCAAGACCCTGATAAGTTTTTTAATGAAGTCAGTAAACTACTTAACCAATAGACACGATCAATCGCGATAATTTAATGCCGGGGCACGATCGCCAATCAATGATTCGTAGTTGAAATTCTCGCCTGTGCGCGTTTTCAATTCTTTCCAGGCAGCATCGATGGTTGACGGATTTGAAAACACATCAATGATCGAAAGTGCCATTGTCTTTGCTGCCAGCATCATACCTTTATTACCAATAGAAGTACCACCTGCTGCTACTGCCTGCCAGCTGTGGGCAGCTGTGCCAGGCACCCACGTTGCCGTGGAAAGACCCGCTGTAGGAACGACCCAACTTACATCACCCACATCGGTAGAACCAAAGCTAGAGCCTTCCTTCATCTTAAACTCACCGATTTCATTGGTAGAGGAAAGCGATGGCACAGTAGAAGTAAATGTTTTTTGAATTTTTTCAGCAAACTCTTTTTCCTGTGGAGTGAACGTATATCCTCCTATCGCACGCAAGTTTGTATCAACCACTTTGGAGAGAGTTTCATTCGGCAACAAATCATATACGCCCCCGGTAACCTCCCACTCTACCTTAGTATCAGTGCCAAGCGCTGCACCTTGCGCTGTACGGGTGAGACGCTCCCACATATCTTTTACTTCATTCCGTTTTGGATGACGCACATAGTAATAAACTTCCGCAAAAGCGGGAACCACATTGGGTGCTTCACCTCCACGGGTAATCACATAATGTATTCGTGATTCTTGTGTTACATGCTCACGCATCATATTCACCATATTATTCATAGCCTCCACACCATCCAATGCAGAGCGACCACGATCGGGTGAGGCGGCCGCGTGCGCAGCTATACCATAAAAACGGAACTTACCATTCTTGTTGGCTAATGAGCTTCCTGCACTCGCATTGTTTTGTGAACCCGGATGCCAATGAAATACAACATCCACATCTTTAAACAATCCTTCGCGCACCATATACACTTTTCCAGATCCACCTTCTTCAGCCGGTGTGCCGTAGAAGCGGATCGTGCCTTGGATCTTATTTGCGATGAGCCAATTCTTAACTGCAATGGCTGCCGCGGAAGAAGCCGTTCCAAAAAGATGATGACCACACGCATGACCCGCAGAACGGCCTTCCACTTTTTTCACTTCCGGCACTGCATCTTGCGATACACCAGGCAAAGCATCGTACTCGCCAAGTATACCGATTACCGGTTTGCCAGTACCATAGGTAGCAACAAAAGCAGTTGGCATTCCTGCTACACCTTTTTCAATTTTAAATCCTGCCTGGGCGAGCGTCTCCTGCAAAAGCGCGGAGCTTTTTGTTTCGTGATAACCCACTTCGGCAAACTCCCATATTTTTTTTGCTACTGCGGTGTATTTATCATAGCCAGCATCAATGGATTTAACAACGTCTTCTTTAGTCTTTTGACTAAAAGCGATGACAGGAATCAGCAAAAGAAAAAGTATAACAACTTTCATAATTCAAAAATTTGATGAACGATATAATTTAGAGGGATACAATAACTATTTCATAATGATCCCGTCAAGATATGGAATGAGGATTCTAAAAACAACGAATAATCCATCACCGGGTCTTATCGGAATTTTGCCCTTCCATAAAATGTAATTAAATAACGCTTCTGTATTTATCGGGTTGGCTCCATGGTCTCAGCATGCTGGCTTAAGTCAAGCCCCAGGCGCTCATCATCCGGAGATACACGCATGGGTGTAATTATACTGGTGATCTTAAAGATAAGATAAGAGCCTCCAAATGTGTACACACCCACAATTGCTAAAGCAATCAAATGATATTTGAATGTTTCAAACTCTCCATAAATCAGTCCTACATCTTTGGCAAACACGGCTGTTAAAATCATGCCGGTGATACCACCCAATCCGTGACTAGGAAATACATCGAGTGTATCGTCAAGCGAAGTCTTTTGTTTGTAATACACGGCCAGGTTACTAATGATAGCGGCAACAAAACCAATGAATATACTTTGACCTAAAGTAACAAACCCCGCCCCGGGTGTTATCGCTACCAAGCCGACCACTGCACCAATGCAAGCACCCATGGCCGAAATTTTTCTGCCTACCAACGCATCAAACATAACCCAGGTAATCATGGCCGAAGCCGAGGCCATGTTGGTGTTGGCAAAGGCTAACACGGCTAATCCATTAGCAGACATGGCAGACCCGGCATTAAAACCAAACCAACCAAACCACAACATGCCTGTGCCTAAAATGATGAATGGAATATTTGCTGGATGATGATCTTTGTTTTCACGCTTCCCAAGAATATACGCTCCCGCAAGTGCAGCAAAACCAGCTGCCATATGCACTACAGTGCCTCCTGCAAAATCCAACACGCCCCACTTTCTGAGAAATCCATCTGGGTGCCAGGTCCAGTGTGCAAGAGGACTATAAATCAACAAGGAAAACAAGCACATAAATATCAGATAAGACGTGAACTTAACGCGCTCTGCAAAACTGCCGGTGATCAAAGCCGGAGTGATGATAGCAAACTTCAGTTGAAATAAGGCAAACAGCAAAAACGGAAACGTAGGCGCAAAAGCAGGATGCGGATTGAGCCCCACATTCTTAAAAGCAAAGTAGGTTGTAGGGTTTCCTATAATTCCTCCGATGCTATCGCCAAAGGCTAAACTGAATCCAACCAAATACCAAAGCAAACTGATGACACCCAGGGCGATGAAGCTTTGCAACATGGTAGAAATTACATTTTTAAAACTCACCATCCCTCCATAAAAGAATGATAACCCGGGAGTCATAAAAAGTACGAAAGCAGTAGCCACAATCATCCAGGCAGTGTCGGCTTTATCAATGGTGTCTGTTGTATCACTGATAGGGTTGCCTGAGTTAAACAATACGAGAAGTTGAAGAATAACAAGGATCGCAAAAATGACGATCCAGCGAGTTTTAGGTCTGCTCATAACGAATGAATAGGTAGATTCGCATCAAATTTCGACCAAATGGGTTAAATAAATACATATTATCTGTTATTTATTAATGAAAACGATTTCGATGGGTTATTTTTGACCCTTATTTATATTAAAATGATGTGCGTTTTGAAATTTTTAGTTCCTGAATCATATAAACCATCACCATTCATGCTAATCACCAACTGAAAAAAACGATGATTTCGGGTTTCCTTATAAATACCAGGTGACTAAAAGTGATTTCATGATCAGTTGTTCCTGGTAAATTCTGTCTCTATCCGGTTCGGCAACCGAATCAATTCATCTTGTAACTGGAAGTAATGATTCTTAGTCATTCAAATCATGATGAAGATTTAAGACCTCAACGCACTGCTTAGTTTATCGATAAAACTGTGGTTCTAAAAAAAACTTTGCTGATAATGCGCGACCTCCTTTACCCTTTGTCATTATTTTACTTTCAATCATCCACATACACATAGCTTTCCATTTTGGATTTACTTACTTTCCAAAACTAATTTTTAATCCATGAGAAAGACATTTTTACTTGTTAGCCTTTTTATCTCCTCTACGCTTCTCGCTCAGGTTGCAAAAGCCCCGGAAGTAAAAGAAGGCGATGGACCTTATACACAATTAATAATTCGAGGGGCCATGCTAATCGATGGTACCGGTGCCCCTACAGTGGGCCCGGTTGATATTGTGGTCAAACAAAACCGTATTATAAATATTGTTAGTCTCGGACTTCCTACACCCGGCATGGCTAGCAGCTCTAGCAGGCCTAAACTGGAAGCTGGTGGCAAAGAACTCGATTGCGAAGGCATGTACCTGATGCCCGGCTTTGTGGATATGCACGGACACATTGGAGGCAACCAGGCTCCGTTTGCAGAGTATGTGTTCAAACTTTGGATGGCTCATGGCGTAACCACTGTGCGTGAACCTGGCTCAGGAAATGGCGTTGACTGGGTTTTGGATCAAAAAGCCAAGAGCGATAAAAATCTCATCACAGCACCGCGCATTAAAGCTTATGTTGCTTTTGGCTCAGGGGCAAAAGAACCCATTCGCACTCCTGAGCAAGCCAAAGCCTGGGTAAATGAAAACAAGATGAAGGGTGCCGATGGTATTAAATTTTTTGGTGCTGCCCCTGAAATTATGGATGCAGCCATTCGTGAAAATAAGCGACTCGGTTTACGCTCTGCCAGTCATCATGCACAATTAGGTGTGGCCCGTTGGAATGTGTTTAACTCAGCCAAAGCCGGCCTTACTTCTATGGAGCACTGGTATGGATTACCCGAATCCATGCTTGAAAATTCAACCATTCAGGATTATCCACTGACCTATAATTATTCCAACGAGCAACATCGATTTGAAGAAGCCGGACGCCTATGGAAGCAAGCAGCTGCTCCTTATTCACCCAAGTGGAATGCTCTGATGGATTCATTACTGAAGTTTAATTTCACACTCGACCCAACCTTTAACATCTATGAAGCTTCACGCGATTTGCACAAGGCACGCAGGCAAGAGTGGCACGAGACGTATACACTTCCTCAGCTATGGGCGTTCTATCAGCCCAGTCGCAGAGCACATGGATCATTTTGGTTTTCGTGGGGAACGGAACAAGAAGTGGCATGGAAAGAAAACTTTCGTTTGTGGATGGCTTTCGTGAACGAATATAAAAATCGTGGTGGCAGAGTAACCGTAGGCACCGACTCAGGATTTATTTTTCAGCTGTATGGATTCGCCTTTGTAAGAGAGATGGAACTATTACGCGAAGCAGGATTTCATCCACTTGAAGTAATTCGTTCAGCCACCTTATATGGTGCCCAGGCCTTGGGCATGGATAAAGAAATCGGCTCAGTAGAAATTGGCAAGCTTGCAGACTTCGTTATTACCGATGTTAACCCGTTGGAAAACCTTCAGGCCCTGAATGGCATGGGTGCTATTAAGTTGATGGAAGATAATACGGTAAAACGAGTAGGTGGTGTAAAGTATACCGTGAAAGACGGCATTATATACGATGCAAAAAAACTCTTGGCTGACGTTAAGAATCTTGTCGACCTCGAAAAAACCAAGGCTGGTTTTGTAATGAAGCAACCAGGCATGGATTAAAATAAAAAGGCCCTGACTAAATCGGGGCCTTTTTATTTAAATTATTTTTTCTTCTTGTCTTTTACTTTTTTCTCCTTTGCTTTCGCCTCTGAAGAAGTTTGCTGACCAAACTCCCTGCCTTTTAAATCCCCTTTATTTTCATTAACCGCCTTACCCTTATTCTCCACTTTCTCCTTCAACTCTTTCTCATCCTTTTCTTTACCTTCTTTTACTTTTAATTCCTTTTCCTTCTCTTCCTGATTGAGTTCCCCCACTTTACCTTCTCTACCCTTCAACTCCATCTCTTTCTCTTCTCTGAGCACCCTCTCTTCCTTTTCCTTCGACTCCTGTTCTTTAACTTCCTTAATCTCGCCAATTTTATTTTCTTTATCCTTTACCTCCTTTTGTTTAACTTCCTTCAGTTCCTTCTCTTTCGCTTCCTTCTCCAATTTTTCCTTCACACCTACATCATCCTTCTTCTCTTTTTCTTCTCTTAATAATCTTTCTTTCTTCTCCTTTTCCTTCTTTAGATCTTGCTCCTGCGCCATTACTACATTGGAAGTTCCAACCATTAATGCAACGAACGCTGCCGTGTAAATTACTTTTTTCATAATTGTCATTTTTAATTTAAAATACTATGGTTAAATAATGCCACAAACTTCGATGATAAATCGCTAAATTCCCTAATCTTTACCGATTCAGTATACCTTTCAACCGTTTATAATGAAGATCACTATTTCAGCGATATTATTACTTTTAATTGGTTGTACTAGCAATAACAATGAAATAACATCAGAACCGGAAGCTTATTCCTTGTTGGGGTTAGAATATTTCGCGCCAATAGAAGTGAATTCCAAACTGGATAGCAACCTCGCAGTAGCTCGAAATAATTTTGAAGCCGATCCATCCGAAGAAAATTATATCTGGTTGGGTAGAAGAACCGCTTACCTTACACGATACAATGAGGCCATTGAAATTTTTAATGAAGGCATAGAAAAATTCCCAACTTCATACCGCCTTTATCGCCACCGCGGACATCGCTACATTTCCCAAAGAAAGTTTTATGCCGCCATTGACGATTTAAAAAAAGCATCTACGCTGATGCAGGGCGCCCCCATTGAAATTGAACCAGACGGGCAACCCAATAAATTGAACAAGCCACTTTCCAGCACTCAGTTCAATGTATGGTATCATCTTGGGCTTGCACATTACCTTCAAGGTGATTTTGATCTTGCGGAAAAAGCCTATCTCGAATGTTTGAAAATTTCAGATAACGATGATCTGATCACCGCAACGGTTGATTGGCTCTATATGACTTATCGCAGAGAAGGGAAAACACAAGAAGCCGCGAACCTGCTGGAAAAAATTACAGACACCATGACCATCATCGAAAATGATTCCTACCTCAAGCGACTTAATTTATATAAAGGAAGACTACCGGTGGATTCTGTTTTGTCCGTAAGTGAATCCCATGAAGATGCCGCATTGGCAATGGCAACACAGGGCTATGGTGTTGGTAATTGGTATTTATATCATGGGGATACCAGCCAGGCAGTAGATATTTTTAAACGAGTGGTGGAAGGTAACCTTTTCTCTGCCTTTGGATTTATTGCCGCAGAGGCTGATTTGGCAAGGTTGAGGAAATAATTTCAACATCCGAATAATAAGTCTTTTCTCCGATGCTATTCAACAATATCTTGCCATCCAGAATAATTGAAATAATTAAAAAATAAAGTCATGCTAAAAAAAGGTATAGTTTGTATCGTATTGATGATGGTGGCATTTACAGGCTTTTCACAGAAGAGCAAAAAGCATCCTAAAAATATTATTCTGATGGTGGGCGATGGAATGGGGGTAGCACAAATTTATGCGGGACTTACCGCCAATCATGGAAAACTAAACTTGGAACAATGTACGACCGTTGGTTTTCATAAAAACCAGGCCTCTGATAAATACGTGACAGACTCGGCAGCAGGCGCAACCGCCTTTGCCTGCGGACAAAAAACGTATAATGGCGCTATCGGTGTGGACGCTAGCGGAAAACCCATACCATCTATTCTTGAAGTGGCCGAGAAAAATGGACTCGCCACCGGCTTAGTAGCAACTTGTTCGATTACCCATGCAACCCCTGCCTGTTTCATTTCTCATCAACCCTCCCGGGCATTGGATGAAAATATCGCTTTAGATTTCCTGAAAACAGATATCGATTTATTTATTGGAGGTGGTCGAAAATTCTTTGCACATCGTACCGACAGTGTAAACCTCATTGATTCGCTAAAAGCAAGGGGATACCAAATTGCCAACTCCATTACCGAAGTACAACAAATTACCTCTGGTACACTAGCCGCCTTTCTTGCTGATGAGCAACAATCAAAATTTTCCGCTGGCCGTGGTGATGAATTGGTGAAATCTACCGAAGTGGCACTTCAACTTTTACCGCGTAACAAAAAAGGTATGTTTTTGATGATCGAAGGTTCGCAGATTGATTGGGGCGGTCATAGTAATGACGCTCAATACATCGTTGATGAAATGATTGACTTTGACAATGCTATTGGTAAAGTACTGGATTTTGCAAAGAAAGACGGCAATACGCTCGTAGTAATCACCGCAGATCATGAAACCGGAGGCTTTTCGCTAAACGGTGGAGATATGAAAACCGGACTTGTAGAAGGCAAGTTTACTACTGGCAGCCACACCGGTGTGATGATTCCCGTGTTTGCATTTGGACCTGGTGCTGAACAGTTTTCTGGTATTTATGAAAACACGGACATCTTTCATAAGATGATGAGTGCATTTCGGTTTAAGAAGAAATAATTTTATAATAAACCTATTAGCATCTAACCTTCCTGATCGGAATCGTATCCATCGTGTATCACTCAATTTTTTCCCATACATTGTGGTAGGAACTTGATGCAGGTTTATTTTTTCGTTTCAAAGCGATCGTGACTTCCTTTCAATTCACCGTGAGAATACATAGCAACCATTGCAAACAATGCAATGGCCATCATCATCGATAAAAAAATCATCAACCATTTTTTTGGATTGTCCCCACGAAGTTCAAAATTATCTTTCAAATACGGCAACGTAAAAAGAATGATGCCTAGGTTGACTAAATATAAATACTGTTCTATTGGATAAGTATAAAGTCCTGTTACAAGAAAACTTAAGAACGTGTACAGTCCCAGATACAAGATAAAAATTATTTTGACTGATGTAGAGTTGTAGGAGGACTTGTGATACTTCGTAAAAAAAATCAATATGCAAACCAAGATGGACACCATGGCGATAAGTTGAATATTAAAAATGGTTCCTTCATCTCCCCCCAACTCAAGTATAAAAGCGAATCGATCTGTAATAAAAGATTGATCCCATACAACTAAGGGAATCAATACCATCAGCAATAAAATTGGAAGAAAATTCGATCGTTTTGTTTGTCTTACATCCACAATCGGCCAGGTTGAAGTAAGCGTACCATAGGCCATGCCCAATCCGCCAAAGAAGCCAATAGAATATTCCATCACATTCCAAAAATTAAAAGAGAATGAGGTGCTGGCTCCCAGCACTTGTAAAAAATTCCCAAAGGCAAATCCAAATCCGGCACCCAACGCTGAAAACACAGCCACCTTTAACACCGCCTTTTGTTTATTGCGGATTATGTACCAGGCTAATGCAATGGATGCTCCCAAACAAGCGGCCCACAATTCTGAACGGGGCGGTGTCATAAACCATTCTAATTGATTGATCAGAAATCCATATGTCAACAACCCAAATGCAATCATCTCAGCTAATAGTGAGTGCCATTTTATGTTCAACTCTTTTGAGTCTGTCAAAGCAAGTCCGAAAAATCCACCGCCTAAAAAGCCATACAAAGCACCGATTACAAAAAGCATTAACAGGCCATACCACGCATTCACAAAATCGGAACTTCTTCCATACCCCACCACCAAGCCATAACTGATCATCCCACCAACTCCCCAACCAAAGGCGGTTGCCAACCCAATCTTGAAAACCTTATCATACCAGTCGCTTCTCTTTGCTACTAAAATAACAGCAAGTCCACCGATGGCTCCTGCCCAAGCCGCGCCTTGTTCATGACCAAATTTTCCCCGCACGGCCCAGGCTGTTCCCAAGGCCATAGCTACGACAATTGAAGACAAAATGGTTTGACGGTTTTTCAATTTAATCAGATGTTAACTATTGGCATTTAATTTTTCACCCAACTCACTGGAAAGGAAACATACTTCACACTTTTCCCTGGCTTGATGTCGTTGCGATGGTAGCTGTAGGAAACATGAATGCGCCCACCCATTCCTTCTATAACTGCCGGGTAATGACTGGAAGTAGCCATCTCTCCTCTTGTATCATTCTCAATATTCTTTTTCCATTTCCAGGTTTTGCCTTCATCGTCCGACACCGCAACGGACAGGTTATGTCTTCCATCTTCGGTGTCGTTAAAAACGATCAGCCATTCACCAGTTGACAAGGTCACCATATCAAAGCCTGCTCCCGGGTTAGGCAATATATCATCTTTAGGGATGCTCCAGGTAAGGCCTTTGTCGTGTGATTCGGTGCGTTGCATTCGCTGTGGCGGAGGACCATTATCACGCAGATAGGCAACCAATGAACTATCTTTTGTAATTGCGATGGTAGGTTGGATGCCTGCACCTCCCAGTACCGGATTACTAAATGTCCAATTCTTTCCTCCATCATCAGATAGCGCAAAGAGCGAACAATCGAAGCCATCGGAATACAATGGGATAATCATGCGGTTGCCTGAGAATACGGCTTTGTTTTTTGTTTGCCATCCCAGTCGTCTTGTGATTGGATATCCTAACTGCGCAGACTTCTCATTATCTCCTTCTTTAATGCGACCACTGCGAATCATGTTCTTTCCTTTCGAAAGACTGTCCATTTTTACCTTGTATTTTTCCCATTCGCTTAACCAGATTCTTTTTACGCTATCCGTAACCGAAGGCAACAAATATGTTTTTAAATATTCTTCATACGCATTTATCTGTTCTTCAACTTGTTTTACAAATTGATCATCAGGTTGAATGCCGCGTTCAGTCTTATCCCCTACTTTTACAAAAAGCACATCCTGCCATGACCACACGGGTGCCCCAGCCATAGAATAATTCTCACTAATGCGATACATCGGGATTGATGTTTCCCATTGATTGGCCAGCACGGGGTACCACATCAGCCACAATCGTTGTGTTTTATCCATAAACATCATCGGATTGACATCCGGGAAACCGGGAACATCTGCCATCACAAAAACATCCGACCAGGCTGTATCACCTTTTATCAATCGCGATCCCATAATGCGGACATCATCGGCCCATCGCTCACCCGAGCCCTGAAACCATGCACACAACAAATCGCCATTGGGCAATTCCACGATGGTTGAACCATGTACGTGTTCCTCCTGATAAGGAAAGATAATGGTTGCTTGAAATGATTTTAATTCAATTGGATTCTTTGTAGTGCAGCCAATAAATAAAGTAATGGCAACGATGAGTGAGGCATGGTATTTCATTTTTGATGAGATTCATTTTTATACACATCCAGTACATCTGAAATTTTATCCGTTTGGATAACATCGATACCTAATTGAATTGCCTTCTTGTAGCTATCAGGCTTATCGTTCGACCAAAGTAAATCAGAAAACACTTTGATTCCTTTGGCGTGACAAAGGGATACCGTTTCTTCATTCAGTTGGTTAAAGGAAACATCAAACCCATACGGTGATAATTGATCGACAACATGTTCGAATTCTTCCTTGCCGGGATAAGCAGGCAACGCCTTTGCTTTCGCATAAACTTTTTTTAATTCCATCAAGGTATTTATGTTACCATAGTAGACCGCTAAATCCAGGAGACCATATTGACTTAGTAATCGAATTACTTCACTGGCGTTGATAGATTTACAATCCACATACAGATGCACCGGTTTTTTACGTTTCTTATTTTCTTTTGCTACTAATTGACAGACTTCTTCGAACGAGGGCACTTTCTCATCTTCAAACTTTTTTCCAAACTCGCGCCCGGCAGATAATTTTCTGATTTCACCAAAACTTGTCTTTTCTACCGCAGACTCTAAACCTGTCGTGCGTTTCATTGACCCATCGTGCATAATCACTTCCACGCCATCGGAGGTAGTACGCACATCCATCTCAATAAAATCTGCACCCAACTTAATGGCTTTGGCAAAAGCTGCCAATGTGTTTTCGGGCGCTTCAACCGATGCCCCTCGATGCAACGATATCAGCGGTAGTTTTTTATTTTTTTCCTCCTGCCCTACAGCATCGTTTGCCAGAACAAGAAGCAATGCTACTATGAAAATTAGTTTTTTTGAAACCTTGCCTCCCGGCATTCGCTTATTGGGAGGAGCGATCCATCTGTCTCGAAAACTACTACCGTGATAACTGTTCATATAAATCATCTTTGCCGTTCAGTTTCTCATAGATTTTTCAAAATAGTTTTGCGAAAGGTCATAGATTATTTAATGAACACTTCATCATTGTCGGCAAGATACATGCGGGTGCTTTCGGTGTATTCACCTCCGTTAGGATCTTTGTATTTCAGATCAAGATAAAAAGCCCGGTAACCACTCGTGGGAAATGTTTGCACCGAAGTGATTACAGAAGATTTCTTTTTTAAGTCCAGGCTTTTCCCTTCCCACTTCTCATCACGAAAATCTTTGTCCGTTGAGTTGGCTGACCAAAGAATAGCATCTATCAATACATCTGGTGAAGTACTTACTTTTAGTGTGATGCCTTTCTTGGTAGAATACGTTAGTTCAGGATTACAAAGTGGATAGGGTGTCTTTGCCAATGTTTCTCCAAAGAAAGCGCTCAATGCTAACAAGGCTTGTTTACCTCCGCCTAAATCATGACCTGCGTTGGGCACATAATGAACAAAGTTTTGCCCGGGGATGCTATCGATGTAATGCTTGATGGCATCGACTGTCCAATACTCATCGTTGGTTCCAATAAATATTAACTTAGGCATGGTCAATTTTTTTCTGTAGGAATAAGGATCAATCATGGTAGTAATGGCCTGACCCTTCTCGCTATTAATGGTTTGAGGAATTTCAAGTTTTACATAGGCTTCGATCTGTTCACTATAAGCATTGTACATTTTAAATTGATAGTCAAGGCTAACTGCCATATTCAACATATCAATCACCATGGGTGCGATAGCCGCTACTCGTTTATCACTTGCACCGGTAAGCCAGGTTGTCCATCCACGTTTGGAAGCTCCTGTAACCAAAAACCGATTTATTTTATGATTTAGATTTTTAGAAGAAAATTCCTGCACAGCATCCATGGCGCGCACCGCACTCTTTACCATCGGAAAAAGTAATGGCCAGGAATAGTCACCGTCTTCCTTGAATTTATATAGCGTATATGAAATCAATGCATCTTCCACAAGATCTTTATACAGTGGTTGATTAGGAGTCTGGCTTAGCAACGCCACAATTCCTTTATTTTTTGTTGCTATATTACTTAACGGTTGTAATTCACCTACCTTCTTATTCCAATTCGGAAGACCTTTATTGTTGCTTCCCCCAGAGACAAACAACATAGCACCATCATACGTAACTTCAGCAGGAACCAAAATCGTTAGTTGGTGAGTCCAGATGTACTCGTGCCATTGCTGTGATGTCAGTAATAAATTATACGCTTTCACATCGCCTATATCATACGTTTCCTTCAACTCCCATTTAAAAGTTTTATCTCCATTATTAAGATAGCCTTGCAAGGCAGTGGCTGGTGTCAATGGTGTTTGAGCGTTGCTGCTTATCAGGAACGTAAACTGCAATAAAACAACCGTAATAAGAGTGTTGGTTCGTTGTATCATTTTCAATGTATCTGTTAATAATAATTATTTTGTGGATTCTTTTCCCGCAGGCGTATCGGATATTTCCTTTAGCCATGCTAATACTTCACTAATATAAATTTCACCCGTCATTTCCCCGAGGCTGGTACGAGTAATGTAATCATATCGTTTAAAGCTATTGAAGTCTACTTTGGTAAGCATATACCCGAATGCATCGTTGGTTAGTCCGAAAAGAAAAGGATGGTCACTTTTCATTTTTCGTTTGATATAATATCCAATGTTGGGCAATGCTTCACCCGGAATGGTCAACACGTTAGCAGTACCTATCTGAAGATAATTTAGCCGGGTGGTGATCGTATCTTCCTTCACAGAATTTGTTTTGATTGGAGAATTTTTCAGGATATAACGCATCATTTCAGATTCAATGGGGAATTTTATTTTTCTGGATGTACAAACCAGCGTGGGTTCTTTTTGAAGTTCCGCTTTTTCAACAATCCTTAACGCTTCATCGGCCAACAAATTTCCGATGCGATTACATTCCTCCCAGGTATTGGCTTCCTTTCCATTTCCAATTCTTGTATCAGCCGTTACCATACCACCTTGCGCACTGTTCATAAAGATGGCTACTCCACCTACCTTGGACTCGATGCGATCATATAAAGGGCCGCACAAATCCGGACTCAGTATCCCCTGATTGTCACCGATTACTTCCGGGTGCACCGCATAATTTACCAACGTAGCAATCACCTTATCTTTATTCTTACCCGATACGGCAATCGCTTGAATTACTCCACAACGAGGATCATATAATTGATCTGCATAGTAATTGAACGCAATCTTTCCTCGTGCTTCTCCTACTGCAATTTTTAAGGATGCCGAAGCTAAGTTTTGAACAGCCTCATTGACAGCATCGGCAATTTGCTTTGTGCACCAATCCAAGTAGGCCAAATCAGCGATCGATTTCCCATTCTTATCGGGAAAGCCATAGGCATCCGGTGCACTGTGCGTATGGGTGCTGCCGATCAAAATATTTTCAGGAAGGATGCCCTTAATCAAAGCCCTAGATCGATCACCCAAGGCAGATGGCCACCCAAGGTTATCAACACTCACAATAGCAATACGTGTATTGCCATTTTCTAGAACCAATGCACGGGCAAATAGATCACCCTTCTTTTCACGAGTTACACTTGGGGTGCCAACACCTCCTGAAACAGGGAGTAATGGGGTTGGTGTAATAACACGAACAGCAGCACCTGCTTTAAATCCCTGAGACACAACAATGTCAATTGTTGTAATGAATAGTAAAAAACAGACAAAAATAAATTTAATGTTCATGACCCATTATAATAAGCTATAAATAACGTGAACACTAAAGATAACAATAATACACGGCTATGCTTTTCATACATTGCGTAAATTAGGTATCAAATTACGCAAGGATGGTTTTGAATTTCATAGTTTCAATTTAAGTTGGCGCTTAATTAGTTCCATCAAAATCTTCACCTGTGTCCAACAAGCAGCTATTATGCACAAACTAGTAATCAGCTTTCGTGATTTAAATCTCTCAACGACTACGATGTGTTTTAAATTTCAGTCCGATAAGTTTTTATTGGCAAGGATTTTTCATCTGTCTGAACACTGGTTTAATAAATCTGATTCCATGTAAGCCGTTACCTAAAATAAAAATCCCAACAATACATGAATCTCAAAAAACTAATTAGTCTTCTTTCAATAATCATCCTTTGGAGTTGTAGCAAAGAATCTGAAAAATTTAATGGACTCAATTTAGGTATGGAAAATTTATCCCGTTTGTCTGATGCACAAACGCGTTCCATTAGTCCTGAAAATTTTACCGGAGAAAAAGGAAAAGGAGGCATGGCAACTCTTGAACAGGGAAGTGCCGCAGAAGCTGCCAGAGAATTGGGACAAGGATGGAAAGTGAATCCTTTTATCTTCATCAAACCTGGTGAAACTTTTACGTTAGCAGAAATTACAGGCGAAGGAGCCATTCAACATATCTGGATGACACCCACGGGAGATTACCGACTTACTATTCTTAAAATTTATTGGGATGGAGAAGAAAATCCATCCGTAGAAGTTCCGGTAGGAGATTTTTTTGCTGCGGGTTGGGGAAAGGGTTTTGAACCAAAAATACAATCGCTGGCTGTGTGTGTAAATCCAAAAAGTGGATTCAATTCTTATTGGCAAATGCCGTTCAGAAAAAAATGTAAAATAGTGATGGAGAATCTGGATACAAAACCAGCAGATCTGTATTATCAAATTGACTATACACTTACCGATGTTCCTGACGATGCCGCTTATTTCCATGCTCAGTTTAATAGACTACATTCACTTCCTGCGAAAGAGGTATATACTATTGTTGATAATATTAAGGGGAAGGGACAGTATGTTGGAACGTACATTGCCCATGGTGCATATGGACAAGGTTGGTGGGGTGAGGGTGAAATAAAATTCTATATGGATGGCGACACGGATTACCCAACCATCTGTGGAACAGGCGAAGAAGACTACTTCTGTGGTTCCTATAGTTATGATGAGTTTGAAGATGAAAAGGGAATCATGAATTACGCCACCTATAGTTCACCTTATACCGGATTTTATTACCTCAAAGATGACGACAAAATTTCGTATGCAACCAAAGTGGGTGAATACCGCTGGCATGTTCTGGATCCGATTCGTTTTGAAAGCGATTTAAAAATAACGTTGCAATGTTTGGGATGGCAAAGTGAAGGAAGATATCTACCTCTTGAAGACGATCTTGCATCGGTGGCCTATTGGTATCAAACTGAACCTCATAACCCCTTTCCAAAATTACCAGCACCAGAGAAACTCATCATTAAAAAAGAAAATCCTTAATCTGAAAACATCTGATCCGTTGGTTGTTTGTGTTAATCCATAGACGGTATCCCCGCAAACAAATTCTTTTTCACCCCCCGTACACCTGGTGTAGCAATATAAACACTTCCACTATCCGGATATTTTTCCAACAATTCAGGACTGAGGTTTTCTCTTGCCGTGGTGATGAAAAGCTGATCATAATGTTCTCCACCGAAAACACAACTGGATGGCTGCGGAACAGGCACATCGATTTTACCTAGGAGTTTGCCATTTTCCGGATTCCAACGATAAACTCCAAAACCACCCCAATGGGCTATCCATAACATTCCTTCTTCATCCATGCACATGCCATCCGGTGAGCCTGTTTCTGGAGGAATAATCACCGATGTCTTCTCAAAAACAATTGATCCCGTTTTGTTATCGAATGAATAGGATTGTACTTTCTTCGTTGGACTATCAATGTGATACATTGTATGATCATCTAATGACCAGACCAATCCATTTGGTATGGAGAGTCCTTCCACTTTTTTTGTTAATGACAAATCCTTACCGATGCAATACAAAGCACCAGCGCCTTCCTTGAATAAAACATTCATCGTACCGATCCACAATCTACCGGCTGTATCAACAGCACCATCATTGGTGCGGATGTCAGAAATCTCCTTATCAATGTCTACCAGCCAGTGAAGTCTTTCCGTTTGCAAATCAAATTGTGCCAGGCCACCCTGAAAGACGATCATTAATTGACCACGAATATCAAGGGCAATCATGCTGGGGCGATGATGAAAATGCCATGAGTGTACTTTTCTGCTTTTGATGACATATTCGTATAAACATTTTCCTTCAATGTCCACCCAAAAAAAACTTTGCCGGGCTTCATGCCAGAAGGCGCCTTCACCCAACGTACAATCAACTTTATATAATAAGGATGCTGTCATAAATATTAATCTAATACGACTACAATATCACACTTAATTAACCAATGGAAAACAATCCAGTTAAAGCTTTAACAAAATAGTTTATAGTTTAATTGACATACCTCTTGGAGTCATCTTACTACACTGA
>CAYGGY010000044.1:0-41890 GCA_964349405.1 uncultured Ohtaekwangia sp.
CCCTCCTCCTCTGCCAGTAACTTAACAAGCAAAGTCAAAACCCCAAATTCGTAAAGGATTCGGGGTTTTTTGTTTGTCCCACCTAGTCAAAATATTCAATAGTAACCAATTCGGAGGTGCACTTTTCGGTGCACTTGATGAAACGTAAAAAATCAGGTGCACCGAATTGAGGCTTAACCACCTGTAAGACAACTAGTTCAGCGATTGAACATCTTGTTTGACGGTGAGAACACGAACTATTTTCAACCAAAACACAGTTACCATGAATGTCACAATTAGTGTTCTCTTTTTCGCCCGGAAGTCCAAAGCAAATAACCGAGGTGAATCTCCAATCTACATGCGCATAACAATCAATGGTGAACGATACGACTTAGGCACGAAGCGATTTGTTGGAATGGATAATTGGTTGGCCGAAGCCGGAAGGGTCAAGGGTAGTTCTGAAGCAGCCAAATCTATTAACTCGTTCCTGGATTCACTACGTGCAAAAGCTTTCGATCATCAAAAGCAAATTCTCCTGGAGGGGAAACAACTCACAATGGAGGAATTCAAAACTCGATGGCAAGGGGTTTCAGTTGAACGACCAAGAATGTTGATGGAAATTTTTGAACAGCATAATGAACAAATGAAAGCTTTGGTCAATCATGAATTTTCTCCGCTCACTTTGGAACGTTACAAAACCTCAAAGAAGCATACACAGGAATTCATGAAGTGGAAATACAAGAAGGATGATATAGATATTAAGAAACTGAAATACGAGTTCATTTCAGATTACGAATTCTGGCTTAAATCTGTTCGCAAATGTGATCACAACACTTCGATGAAATACCTTTCCAACTTCAAAAAGATCGTTAACATCTGTATTAAAAATGGTTGGCTTGAACGGGATCCTTTCGTTGGATTCAAAATGGCAAAGCGTGAAATTGAGAGACCTTTTTTGGTTGAAGAAGAGTTGAACAAAATTATCAATAAGACTTTTCTTATACCCCGGCTCGCCCAGGTGCGTGATATTTTTGTTTTCTGCTGCTATACTGGCCTTGCTTACTCTGACGTGGAGAAGCTTACAAGAGAAGAGATTACAACTGGCATTGATGGAGAGAAATGGATTTGGACGAGTCGTCAAAAAACCGATTCGGCAACTCGGGTTCCTTTACTTCCTCCCGCCATTGAGATTCTCGACCGTTATAAGAATGATCCGCAATGCGAAAACAAAGAAAGACTACTACCAGTTCTAAGCAATCAAAAAATGAATTCTTATTTAAAAGAGATAGCCGATGCTTGTGATATCTCTAAGAAAATGACTTTTCATACCGCTCGACACACTTTCGCTACAACTGTCACGCTGACTAATGGAGTCCCAATTGAAACTGTCAGTAAAATGCTCGGACATAGAAATCTTAAGACTACTCAGCATTATGCAAAGATTTTGGATAAGAAAGTAAGTGAAGATATGAATGTGCTGAGGACGAAGTTCAGTCTAATGTTAAAAAATGAAGCCCAAGGTTCAAAGTAACGCTTGAAATTCTAAAACCACTTGACACAGAGTTTCTTCCTAGTCTATCAATTCGTCTCAGGAGTATATAGCAATTGTTTATTGGCAAAATCATAGAGGGTCAATCTTCTCAGCTCAAAATAGGCTGTCCAGAAAGATTTTAATGCATCTAGGTAACTGCGCTTGGCATCATCTTTTTCGCGTAACGCAATATTCAGATTGGTGATGTCAATTTTACCGATGAGGTAACGGTTCTGAGCTACGTTGTAGCGCTCCTGCGCTACTTCATCTGATTTTTTGGTGATCTCAATCTGCAAACGCATCATTTCAAACTGGCGCACTTTGGTGATGATCTCTTGCTCAAAAATGATTTTGCTTTGCTCAATTTCATAGTCTCTGAATTTCTTATTGGCAATGGCCGTTTGCATCATTGCCTTCCTGCGGCCCCAATCCACGATCGGCACATTAAATGAAATATCAGCGATCTGCTGCTTGGAAGGATTGACATATAAATCCGAAACCGTAGACCCTACATTATTAAGACCATACGAAGCAGTGATCGTGGTTTGATAGCGCTGTCCTTTTGCCTGGGCTACCTCACTCTCGGCTTCGAGTCTTCTTCGCTCAAAGGCGATATAGTCAGCACGATTTAATCGCGCATAGGTGAGCGCATCCTCAAGTGTCACCTCGAATTCCGGAATTTTATCCGGCAGCACCAATTGAAAATTGTCGCCATCTTTCAATCCAATATAGGCACGCAACTGTAGACGGGCTGTTTCCAGATCCAGTTTTGCCTGGGCTACTTCCTGGCGCGAACGTAGTAATTGCAGTTCCACCTGAAGTAACTTATCTTTTGATGTAGTACCTATATTATATCGGCCTTGCTCTATTTTATTGATCGTGTCATTGTTAGCCAAATTAAACGTAGCGATTTGCTCATTCACCTGCTGAAGAAGCACATCGAAGAAAAAACTCACCGCATTGCTCGATATCTGTTCTAAACGTTCAACATAAATTCGTTTTGACTCTTCATACACTACGGGCTTGATACGTTTATCCCACTTCCAGGGATTGTAGGCAAACACCGGTTGACTTAATCGAACATTCAATACTGTTCCGCTCCATTGCTTCATATCGGCATTCATATCATTGAAGAAGTTATACCCTGTATTAGCTGACAGCGTACCCCCTGTAGCGGCAATGGGCTGCTGAAGTCCAACATTAATATTGGGGTTAATCTGGTTTACCGGTAAGTATAATTTTGAGCCATCGGGTTGAATAACCGATGTTACATAATTGGTATACGTGGGCACACTACCATTCAACCGGAGCTGTGGATTATAGTTCGTACGAAACGACCGGTATTGCCAATAACTGGTTTCGCGTTGGGTTTCCGCTTGTTTGGAAAAAATGGATTGCTCTTTGGCACGATCGATGATTTCCTCGATATCGAAAGCGTTTTGCCCTTTCCCCTGAAAAGCACAAATGACAAAAAAGCCAATAAGAATGTTTTTTTTACTCATATCGTAAAGAGGCTATTGGGTCCTGACTGGCCGCCTTGCGGGCGGGAGCGATTCCAAAAATTAAACCAACCGTGGCAGCAACACCAAATGAAAGTAATGGAACTGAAAGCAGGATCCTTCAGATTTTTCTTTTTTTCTTTTTGCGTGATTATCAGAGTGCGGATCAATATATTGAATTTGGTCTTGCTTATTCCTTTTCAGCTTCGGCTCAACGAGGTTGTTATTATGAATGTGACGACTAATATGCACAATTATGTTTTTTCGCAAAAGTCGCTCTTGTTTAGATACTATTAGAAAGGTTCTTGCCTTTAAGGTAATAAAAAATGACCTTGTCGCAATACTTCAGACCTTGCATAATAATAAGGGCTTCTATTCTCAAATATCGTCTTCGCTTCGAACTCTTCTTTCCCTTCTTCTTCACAACTTCCAATTAGTCTGAATTGGTTAAAAATCAAATTTTAAGGTCTGTATTTATGAAAAATGTGACAATTGTCTTGCCCATCAGTTAATCAAATACCTTCAAGTAGTTGATTGTTTTATCAAGCATGACTTGGACTGTTGACAGTGTGATTGAAGTAGTTTTAAATGAACAGCTAGCTTCGATTTACAACCACTAAATTCTACGGCACCTAATAAATTGGGGCCAAAGTTAGGGGTCTAAAGGGCGGAAAAACTTGTCAAACTGAGACTCTCCTTGTTTTGCTACTCAAAAAAAATTGTGTATTATTACAATACAAAATAAAATAAAAAAATTATGAAAAAAATTAAAATTTCGCTTGATGATCTAAAAAATGCTGAAAAGCTATCGATGGATCAAATGAAGGGTATTCAAGGGGGGGCCTGCTCAACCAGCAGTTGTTCCGCTGGTGGCCAATCTGGTACGTGCGTAACCGATTCGCAAGGGGGTGGGTGTCTATGTAAAGTTGCAACCGGCTATGGGACCACCATTGACTGCTGGGGTTAATCCCTGACCTTTGAAATTTTTTTGGCCACCCAGTAGGTGGCTTTTTTATTTGCCTGAGAATTGATGAGCCAATAGTTACCTTGCTTTCTTCTACCTGCTGATCGATCGTTCGTTTGAAGCTTAAGCTAGTTGCACTAAAATGCCTTTTATTTGTATCGTATTATTGGCCGTTTTTGCTAAAACCGTTGCAGAATATTTGATTTTGATAGGTTTTCGTTGATATCGGTGGTAGTAATGTTCTTTGTAACACCTCCTTCACAATAAATTGTTTATTTTTGAACATGATGAAGACATATCTCAATATTTTTTCTTAGTACCTCGAGGTTTACTTTCAGATCAGCCAAATACATATCTTTCTTACGTTGAACAGGATCACAAAACTGGTGGGCATATTTTAAATTGCACACTGAAGCCAAATACCAAGTTACCCTGTCTAGGAAATCGTTTTTGTTTGTTAATCTCTTGTGAAACTCCATCACAAAAGCATTGGCCGGCATAAATATCATATTTGTCAAACCTGAACCATTGGAAATCAGAAGTTTCGTATTCATCGCTAAAGCAACTTGAGTAAAAAATCCTTGAGATCTCAAATCCACACTTTTTATCTGGTAACTGTCCAACATCTTGATAACTTCTCCTTCATTAATAATCCGTCTTCTGGAGCTGTCCCCCCGCATGACATATAAATACTCACAGCCTAAAGGAATTTCTTGCATCCCGGCCATTCCCTTAAAAAAGTCTGCCAACTGGGCGACTGTCTTTGGCTGATAACAATAGGAAAATGGTTTATGCCTAGGAATCACGGCATTTGGAACGTTGGCATTATTTCCATGTGGTATATACTCAATCTTCAATGAATCAAAGGCCCGAATGCTTTCTGTTACAAAAGCTAACGACCTATAATTCTCTGGCAACAAAAGGATCAGAGTTTTCAGTTCATCTCTAACCGTCCAAATCCTGGGGAGTGCCTCAGTAATCCAATGGAAATAGTTTATGTACCAAGGGTGGTGTACTACAAGGTACTGCTTTGAATTGTCTAGATCAATAGTGTTAAGTAGGTCAAGTTCAAGCTGTCCGGTCTTTTCGAAAATTGGTACCTTAGAATGATAGAGATGCGTGCTTCCTTCGACTAATCTAACTCCCTTGAAACAAAGGCCACTATAAGTCAACTTGATATTAGCAATCCGAATAACGTCTTCATTATAGAGGTCAAATTCTCCACCAGAATATAGAGCTTTGTCATTGCGCGTCAGATTTAGTGGCGGATTGACTTTTACAGTGTTCCTTGGTATCAGTTTCATTTACCCTTTCTTTTTATGCTCCTGTTTGTCATTAGCGTCAAATTTGTACATAAAATTCGAGTGTCAAATTCTATCGCCTTTGCCGATTCGTCGC
The DNA here is from genome assembly GCA_964349405.1 of uncultured Ohtaekwangia sp. Classification (GTDB taxonomy): domain Bacteria; phylum Bacteroidota; class Bacteroidia; order Cytophagales; family Cyclobacteriaceae; genus ELB16-189. The sequence goes on from CAYGGY010000044.1 coordinate 5,372, forward strand.
CGTAGTACCCACGATGTGTACCAAACTGGTAGTAGTATTTTAGTGACAAACAACTGGAAAGGCGCCAATACCGACCAGCATAGTTGTCAACATGATTTCCTACAGGATACTTTAACTCCAATACTGATGCTCCAGAACAAAGGAAATTCAAATAGACCAAATTGGGGGAATCAAAACCAACTAGGAACTCAGCTTTGTGTATTGCCTTAATGCCTTCAATGAATCCCACTTTCGATAAATCCAATAAAGTAAAACCAAATTCCTCTAGGGTTCTTTCAATACCCTTCTTATTAACAACAATATGAGGTCCGGTCACTGGTAATTCAATATAGATCCGGCTTTGAAAAGACTTGTTACGTGCGATTTGCGGTGTAATCCATTTCGTGTATATTGTTCGAATAGAAGTTACCAACGATGGATTAAAGATTGGATAAAATGATTTTAATTCTGGTAGGATCAAATGCTGTGCCCGAATGCTCTCTTCACGGCGGATATGAACAACCTTCCTAATTTGAAACAGATGGAGACTTTCCTTAACGAAATCCTCTTGCTCAAACCCTTCAGGTATAAGTAAAGTTGAACTTTCGATTTCATGTTGTACCATAATCAACCTGGGTATCGAATCAGTTATCCAATGAAATATGTCCCTATGTGTACTATGAATTAAAATATGCTTCTCGGAAAGCAAGAATTGGCATCTATTAATAAACTGTAAGCTTAAGTAACATTCTTCTAAATTGTCTCTATACCGATATACCGACTCCAATAGAAATTTTTGGTCAACAATGCAAATTCCATCAAAGGTTACCTCTACATTGCTGAGTTTATAGGTGGATAAGCGTGGAACCTCGAATCTCTTTTCTTTAAATAAGGAGTCATCCGTCTTAGTGCAGTTGGATGGGATTGATAATTTATGATAACTCATGTTTTTTGAGTTCGTTCAATATTGGTTCATAACAAGCCTCCCAAGAGTGAAATTCCCTTGCGTACTTATAAGCTTCACTTGCAACATCGTTTCTTAGGGTGAAGCTATCAATTAGAGAATCGAGTGCTTCTGCGAATTCCTGCTCGTTCTTACAGATTAGCAATGCCTTCCTTTCTGCCGCCAACTCTAGTCCTCGCGCACCATGCGGTGTAGTCACCAGAGGGAGTCCGTTAGCAATAGCTTCAAGGTTTTTAATCTTGATACCGGCACCAAATCGAACAGGGCTTATAATTATGTCTTGACTGAAGTAGACATCTTCCAAATTTGGAACAAACCCATGAAAGACAATGCATTCGGGATTTCCAAATCTGGTCACATGTTTAATATTACCGAATACATTATATCTAATACCTGAATGTTTTATCCTGGGCAGGACGGACCTTATAAACCAAATCAGTCCCTCCACATTTGGGGCGTATTCACTTGCCACGAATCCAATGTTCCTAACAATTCTCCGAACCTTTTTCTTTGTGAACACAGCAGCATGCGAAACCAGAATTGTCCTCTTAACTCCGATGTTCCGCGAAATCCGTTGATAGTCCGGCTTACATATTGCAAGAACCTTATCATACTGACGCATGATTTTTAACTCATCTGCCCAAGTGAAAGGCCTGAACCTCAATCCAAATACCTTAAGATGGTCTTCACGTTCACTCTTTAGATCATGAGTATCAAGAAATACTTTAGTATTCTTAGGAATTATGTCCAACAGAAATGAAAGCTCGATGTATTCAACTATGCAGACTTTAATGCCGATTTTCTTCATGCTATTTCCGACCATTCCGGCAAATTGCGCCAGTGTGTGCCGTTGTCCATCAAAAAATTGAAATTTTACTTTAGGGAACAAGCCAAAGGCTTTATAATCATCAGGCGTGACGTTACCATAATAGTACACTACAACTGGCGTCACCTGTTGAAGATATGATATTAAACTAAAAATTCTCTCACGGTGCCCTGCACCACGTCGCCAAAAATCCACAAACGTAAACAGGGCAACCCGCATCCTTGAAAGTTACGAATACAAAACATAAATTGCCACAAGATTCGCCGATGGGCTAAGTACCTAAATTGCATTACGCTCAACATATCTTGTGGAAGTTCAACACCCTGCCATCATTCTATATTTAATAAAATAATATAGAAAGAACTCCTAAAGAAATGCCTTTAGTAATTAAGGTTTTGTTAAATTTCTAATCCAAGTGGTCAAATTCCTACTATACAGGCCCATCGCGGTCACAATGACGCTCATCTCACTTATCGTTATCGGTATTGTGGCGCTGAACTATATTCCCGTCTCATTAATGCCTGACATTCAGATACCAGAGATTACAGTTCAGGTAACCTATCCAAATGCATCGGCTCGGCAAATAGAAGAATCAGTTGTATCCTCATTCCGTAGAAGCTTGCTCCCAACACAAGGCTTAAACAATATTACAAGCGAAACCCGTGACGGCATCAGTTTGATAAAGCTCAGATTCGATTATGGAGTAAATGTCGACTTGGCCTTCATTGAGGTCAATGAAAAAATTGATCAGTCGATGAGCGGCCTTCCGAGTAAGATGAGCCGGCCGCGGGTGATCAAGGCCAGTGCCACGGACATTCCGGTCTTTTATTTGGAGGTCACACTTAAAAACGATACTGCGTCAGTATCAGACATTGATAATCAACAGTGGGATGAGTCATTATTTCCGGTTTCACAACAATTCTGCGAACTCAGTGCCTTTGCTTCCCAAGTGATTCGACAACGCTTGGAACAATTACCTGAAGTAGCCATGGTGGATATGAGCGGACGCACGCACCCTGAGTTGCTGATCATCCCGGACATGGAAAAGCTCGGTGCGATTCAGTTATCACCTGAAGGCCTTACCCATGCGATTCAGGAAAACGATGTAGACCTGGGAGAAGTTGTAATCCGCGATGGGCAATACCAGTTTAATGTTCGGTTTGTTAATCCGATCTCAACCTTGGATGATATTGCAAACATGTATTTGAAGGTGAACGACCGCCTGTTACAACTTAAGGATCTGGCGAGGATTGTTGAGCATCCGCAAAGGTTGAACGGGTTGGTCGTCCATGATGGGAAAAGTGCAATCACAATGGGAATCATCAAACAAAGTGATGCTCGAATGAGTGAATTAAAGGATGAGGTTTATGCTCTTATTGATTCGTTTCGTAAGGACTATCCAAATCTGCAATTTACCCTTACTCGTGACCAAACCCAGTTGCTCGACTATTCCATCTCTAATCTCGCACAAGGACTACTTTGGGGAGTTATTCTTGCGTTGATCTGCATGATGATCTTTCTGAGAGACATCAAATCCCCTATTTTGATTGGACTGGTCATGCCCATGTCTCTTGTGGTTTCGCTAATCATATTCTTCCTGATGGATATTTCTATCAATGTCATTTCTCTTTCAGGGTTATTGCTAGGCATAGGAATGATGGTGGATAATTCCATTATTGTGATCGACAATATATCGCAATACCGGCAAAGACAATTAACTCTGAATGAGGCGTGTATTCGGGGCGCGGAAGAGGTAATTATTCCAATGCTTAGTTCGGTATTTACCACATGTGCCGTCTTCATTCCATTAAATTTCCTCAGTGGGATGGCGGGAACATTGTTTTATGACGAGGCTATGGCTGTAGCAATTGGGGCATTTGTTTCATTAGCCGTGTCCGTTACCCTTATTCCTGTTTATTACCGATTGCTACATCTCAGCAGTGAAAATGGTGAACGAAGAAATTTCCTAGGCCTGTTGGGAGCATTTCAATTTGAAGAATTTTATGAGCGCGGCTTTAGGTTTACAATGCGTAATCAGAAATTGATATCGGCTTTTGTTCTAATCCTTCTTGTTACCGGGCTTGCCATGTTCAACTTCCTTCCAAAAACTCAACTTCCTGTATTGACCAAAGATGACGTTCTCGTTACGATCGACTGGAATGAACGCATTGATGTGCTGGAAAATCGCCGGAGAATGTTGCGCGCGCTGAATGCTTTGGAGAACAGACTCTCCCACTACACGGCGCTAGTGGGAGAGCAACAATTTATTTTGGATGACCGGCAGATAACTTCAACTGAGGTCTTATTATACGTGAAAGCCAAAAGTCCAGATGATTTAGTGGCATTTCAGACAGAATTGGTGCACCTAATTCAATTGAAATCTTCCATGGCTAATATAAGTTTCGATGATGCGGAAAATATCTTTAAATTAATATTTACCTCAGGAGAATATCCGCTAACTGCTAACCTAAGACCTAAAGAGGCTATCGGTCCTAGACGTTCGGAACTACTTGAAGCCACAGTAAAGGAGATTAAAACTACTGTTCCAGAGGCCGCGCTTGTCAATCTCTCTTGGGAAGAGTATGTTTTATTACAAACAGATCCCATCAAAATGAATATCTACGAAATCCAGCCCATCGTAATGATTAACGCATTAAAAAGTGCATTTAATGAGCAGCAAGTCCTGCTGCTTGAAAACAGTAGCGATTTTATCCCCGTGATCATCGGAGAAAATCGGAAAACCATTGAAAGTATTTTACAAAATACTGAGATACGAAACAACCAAGGTGATGTGTATCCTTTACGCGAGTTCATTGTAGAGTCCAGGGAGCTAGACTTAAAGACAATTCAGGCCGGGAAAAGTGGTGAGTTCTTTCCCATTCATATGAATGTAAGTGAATACCGGGCACCTATTGTGATGAGCGACATTAAATCACTCTTAGCAAAAACCGATCAATTTGATGTCGACTTCGAGGGTAGTATTTTTTCAAATCAGCAATTGATTCGGGAATTGTCCCTAATTCTATTGATCTCTTTGGCGTTAATCTATTTCATTCTTGCAGCACAGTTTGAATCACTGAAACTACCCTTGATTATTCTGATCGAAATACCCATTGACATCGGGGCGGCGTTTCTATTCTTGTACGCGTTTGGGGAGAGTATAAACCTCATGTCGTTAATCGGGCTTGTTGTGATGTGCGGGATCATCATCAACGATTCGATCCTCAAAATCGATACAATGAATCAACTGCGTAAGGAAGGTTATTCTCCCCTGCACGCAATCGCTACTGGGGGACAACGAAGATTTAAGTCCATTTTAATGACTAGTCTCACTACAATTCTTGGTGCTGTTCCACTCTTGTTTTTCCCTGGCCTGGGATCAGAATTGCAGCGGCCGCTGGCAATTGTATTAGTTGGTGGGATGGGTGTCGGTACGATCGTGAGCCTCTATTTTATTCCTTTGTGTTACTATTATCTCATAAAGAAGTGATGAAGCACAGTGGGGTATCTTCTTTTTCTGTCATTCTGACTTTTGTCACCTTATCGCTTCTATCAATTGCTTTTATACCTCTCCTCAGTATTCAGTTTAGCCCTTCACACCCAAACGCTCGGGCTATTACTGTCAATTTTCAGTGGCCTAATGCATCTGCCCGAATTATTGAGCAAGAGGTAACTTCTAAGTTGGAAGGCTTGCTTAGCACACTAACGGGGCTGGAAAATATTGAATCCGTATCGAGCGCGGGATCTGGATACATTAATCTCACATTCAACGAGACCACTAAGTTAGAAATGACTCGTTTTGAGATCGCAATGCTCATACGGCAAGTCAAACAGGATCTTCCATTTGGGGTCAGCTATCCATCAATAAGCTTAGGTTCAACTGGAAGAAATGTAAAACCTATCTTAACGTATACCTTGAATGGCAGCATTAGCCCTTACTTCCTTCAGACATATGCTGAGGAGCATTTGAAACCACGCCTTTCCCTTCCAGGAGTCAGTCAAGTATTTGTTAGCAAAGGATCTCCTTATCAGTGGGAAATCGAATTCAAGAACGATGCCCTCAATGCACATGGAATCAACGCAAATGAAATTCAAACTGCCCTGACTAGCTATTTCGAAGAAGAGAATATTGGCAAAGGGTTCATTGTTCTTCCAGGCTCGGCGCTCATGATCGAAACTGGAATCAAAGTAAAAGGTCACATGAATGATTCCTTGGACTGGGGAAGCATTCCGATCCGCAAGATTAACGAACGTGTTGTCTATTTGAGGGATTTGGCAACGATCGGCTATCATGAAAGACAGCCTTCTAACTATAGTCGAATCAATGGTTTAAATTCTATCATTATTTCTGTTCTGCCTGAAGATGGAATCAACACGATGAAGTTGGCCAAACAGGTGCGAGCTGAAGTCGAATGGTTTCGTAAAAACCTTCCAAATGGATATTCATTATTGCTCATCGAAGATGCCACCGTGTACTTAGCGAATGATTTGGAGCGCACTGCGTGGCGTAGTATCCTTTCACTATGTGTAATCCTTGCCTTTGTCTGGTTAATTAGCCGTGAGATAAAATATATGTTTATTGTTGTTGTCAGTATGATCGTAAACCTTCTGATTGCTTGCATATTCTATTACCTTTTTGAGGTCGAGATCCACTTATACTCTATCACAGCGATCACAGTTTCTTTTGGAATCATTATCGACAACACTATTGTGATGATCGATCACTTTCGTGTTAACAAAAACAAAAAAGTGCTCCTAGCTTTGATTGGCGCAACGCTTAGTACCATGGCTGCTTTGTGCATTATTTTCTTTCAGGAAGCTGAGCAACAGATCAATCTGATTGACTTTGCTTGGATCATTTTGATTAACCTGGTAATTTCTTTGGTCATCGCATACTATTTTATTCCGGCACTGATGGATAAAATAAAATTATACAACAACATAAAAAAGTTGCAACGGCAGCGGGCTAAAAGAGTGATCTGGATCACCCAACTGTACAAGCGATATGTGGAGTTTGGAGTTCGGTATACGTGGGTCTTTATCATTGTTCTTGTTTTCAGTTTTGGTATCCCGATGTTTATGTTACCCGAACGGATCGGAAAAGAAACCATGGATGACAAGGATCTCATGCTATGGGCCAGGGTGTATAATAAATCGATTGGAAGTAAATGGTTTGGAGAAGTGCGACCTATTCTCGAGAAGGTGGTCGGAGGAAGCCTACGCCTATTCGTTGAAGATGTATTCGAAGGTTCCTACAATGGTGATCCGGATCGAATAAAGTTAACGGTACACGCAGCAATGCCTGAAGGAAGTAGTTCTCAACAGATGAACGAAACGATCATGCAAATGGAAAATTTGATTACTAAATATAAGGAGGTTGAATGGTTTGAAACAAGTGTAAACAGTACCCAGCCTCCCTCGGCAACGATAGACATTCGCTTTAAGCCAGAATTTGAGTATAGCAATACTCCATTCACAATGAAAGCCGAACTGGAGAATAAGGCGATGGATCTAGGGGGTGCTGAATGGCAGGTCATCGGAATTCCATTTAATCATTTTGGTCAGAATTTTAGTAATTCCATTGGTTCAACTCTTGTGAGTCGCAAGATCACGCTCCAAGGGTATAATTATGATCAATTGTACCACCATGCATCCGAATTAAAAGTTCTGCTTGCAGAAGTTCCGCGGGTTGAGAATACTTTAATCGTCGGTTCTCCAGGCGGATTTTTGATTCAGCGTCCTTTTCAAGAGTATTATGTAGACTTCAATAAAGAACAAATGGCCAGACAGGGCCTGTCTATGAAGCAATTGTATGATCAATTAAGTGAGTGGTCTTTCCAAAAGCAAGTGTTAACTACTTTTCTTGATAATAAGATGCAATCTGTCTGGATGGTCTCTGATCGGGTTCCTGATTACAAAGTTTGGGATTTTATCAATACGGACTTTGATGTGCACAATGTGCGTTATAAAATGAATGGGTTGGCTAGCATTGATAAAAGACTCATTGGCAATGCCATTTATAAATATAATCAACAATACCGTTTGGAAGTCTCCTACAACTTTGTCGGATCAAATAAGCTGGAAGAAAGCGTTCGGCACCGAATGATCGACCGCATGAATAATTTACTTCCCCTGGGTTATACGGCATATACCATTGACTACAATGTGGGGTTACGGGAAAGTCATCAATATTATCTATTGGGTCTGATTGCCGCGCTGGTGTTTCTAATTTGCTCCGTGCTCTTCGAATCGCTAAGGCAACCTTTTGCCATCCTCATGCTTATTCCATTTCCTTTTATAGGTGTATTTCTTACCTTCTGGTTGTTTGAAATTAATTTCGACCAGGGGGGCTACGCCTCTTTTGTGTTGCTGATCGGTTTGTCGGTTAATGCCGGGATCTACATCGTTAATGATTACAATATCCTGAGGCATAATTTACCAACTGTAAGTTCACTCAGATTGTATGTAAAAGCTTTCAATCACAAGGTCATCCCAATTTTGCTAACGATCTTTTCAACTTTGATTGGGTTAGTCCCATTTGTGCTGGGCGTACACAACGAAGTGTTTTGGTTTGCATTTGCAGCAGGCACAATCGGTGGCCTGATACTATCTTTCGTAGGTTTCTATTTTTTTCTCCCAGTCTTTCTGTTAAGAATAGAACGAAAATAATTGGTATTCAAACTCGTATTGGCTTCCCTATCTGGGTTTCTTATTTCCTGATCTCAACTTCACTCTTATGTGCCAAGTTGAGGTTGCCTGACGTAATGATGAATGCACCGGGTTCGAGTGACGCATTTTTTTCTTCATTGGCCTTTATTGCATACGAAGAACTATTTTCAGAAAGTATTGTGATATATATCCAAAATACTTTCCCGTTTTCATAGGTAAACAACACCTCTTGACCTTGACGAAGCACCACCGCCGATTTTGGCACAACGAGTTGTCCTGGGATATTTCTTCCGATATGCACCTTGACATTCATTCCCTCCCATAATGATCCTGGGTTTCTCAATGTGCCTTTCACCAGTACCATTCCCTTATCATTCACTACTGGGTTGATTTCCGAAACGTACCCCAAATACTCCTTGTCCTGGGCAAACGGCACAATGCTAATTTCATCGCGAAGACTAACCAGTTCAATTTCTGATTCAAGTAGATAGAACTCCACATGAAACTCCGAATCGTCTATCAGTGTACAAAAGACATTTCCGGTGCTTACTTGTTCATAAATTCTAGCGGTAAGATTGGCTACTTTACCTCTAAATGGCGCAATTAATTCGGTACTCTCCAATTCATACTTTGCATTTTCATATGTCAACAGAGCATCGGCATACCCGGACGAGAGCGACGCACTTTCATAGACTATGCTATTAAATGAAATAGAGTCAGCCCTGCGCCCTGAATGTCCTATGAGTGCATCTTCCAGGTTTATTTTAGCTTTCTTTAAATTTATTTCAGCCTGCATTACCTTTTGTCGCGCATCCTTCTGATTTAGCATAGCCAAGGTTTTTCCATTTGAAATCACATCTCCATTTTTAACTGCTAACTTCTCTAGTTGGCCGGAAACTTTGAACTTCAAATCACTTTTGCTGAGCGCCCGCAATTTTCCGTTACTCACCAATTCTCTTCGAAAAACAGTTCGTTGCAATTTGATTGTGTCTACCACAATCGCGGACTCGTCGTATGCCATACGATTGTCGTTGGTTTCCATAGCGGGACCCCGTTGACAAGCTATGCCAATCAGGGCTAGCGAGCCCACAAGTAAAATATTGGTGACCGTTGTTTTTATTTGTTGAATATTTAAACGCTTTAACATAAAGATAAGATTAATCTCAAGAGTCGGCAAATTCTTGTGTTTCCTATTCATTTACATTTTCTTGTGTAACAAGTTGCTAATTATTTTCACTTTTGTAAGAACATCTGGAACTAAAGTTTTAATTCTGTGCAATGTCTTTCATCATTTCGCTATATTTGCTTTAGTGCAAGCATTATTAAAGCTTTGAATTGATACTATTGAATACCTTTAATATATGAGCCGAGTATTTTGCGTTTTGTATGTTCTGATGTTTGCCTGCAGTCCATCGGAGTCGATTAAAGACCTTCCCGTTGTAAATCTGGATGCCGCAAATACACAAGACCTTGATCTTTCGACTCTGGTGGATGAAGTAAGAATTATTCCATTAGAGACACATGAGAAATTTCTTATTTCTAATCCACAGGTTTGCTTTACCCACGATTTCATTTTGGTTGGTTCTTTCCAAAGGGGGCCGGGACGTGAGCCGGGACGACTTTTTCGTTTTGACTACAATGGTAAGTTTATCAATGAAATTGGTGCTGGCTCTGGAGGGAAAGGGCCAGGTGAGCATATCGGTGAACCGTCTGGCATCCGATATTATGAAGATGACCAACATATACAGGTAAATTGGGGAGGCAGAGGATTAGATCCACAATTATTCAACTTATCTGGTGATTTTGTTCAGGATGTTCAAATTCCAAAAATTTTAGATAATAACGCGACGGGTGGTATGGACTATGTTGAACGGTGGGATGATTCTATCTGGTTTGCCTCCTCTTTTGGTCTGCCAGGTCCACCCTATGTCCCAGGGGATTCAAGCTTGATTAATTTTTTTTCAAGTGACGGACAAGTTGTAAAAGTTATTCGGCGAACAATTTTTTCGAGTCAAGAAAGTGCATTAGGCTTGCCGCCGAGCCCTGTCCGTTATAAGAAAGGTGATAGCTGGAAATTCTTTGTAACTGGCTTAGACACCTTGTTCAGAATAGAAGAATTCGGTCTCGTACCAGAGGTAGTCTTTAGGAGTAAGAGTTTCGTTAATTACATGACCATTACTAAAACAGAGGAATTTTATGAAAAGCAATTGATCTTGTCTATGGCGGAAGGCGAAAACTATTGGTTGCTATTTCGACAAATTTTAATGCCTAATTTTGGAGCTAATTGGGACGCTCCAATCGTTTTCATAGATAAGCACTCGCTTCAAGCCATTAATATTCGTCTTATTGACGACATTTTTAAAATGTTTCCACAAACATTCTTTGGCGAAAATTGGAATACCCGTAACGGGCGTAAGCCTTTTGAGGATAACCAAATGTACATGGTAATTAACGCAGATGAATTGGTGGAGTTGTTAAAAGACAGAGAAGGGGAAGGAAGTCCCAAAATGCAATTGGAACTTGAGAAGTTGAAGAATCTCAAAGAAGATGAAAACCCAGTGATAATTCTGTTTACCTTGAAAGACACAATCGAAGTATTCGAATAGTAATAGCTATTCAAACACTCATCAAAGTCATTTCAGCCCTGGGGAGTTTTACAAAGACATCCTGAAAAAAAACTCATAATGCATTGACCCATCATCCCAGAGCCAATCGTGCATGACGAAGTACTACCCCAAGTCCGCCTGAGATCAGCCTTCATTTGTTCTGCAGGTAAGATATATTTTTTTTAAGAAATTTAAAAAAATGTAAAATCTTTTAAAACTTAACTCGATTTATTATTACTTTAACAAAGCAAATACCCAATTTTTGATGAGTTTATATCGATATACAAATTTTGTTTTCCCATGCCTCCCAATCAACACATTCTTTTCGCTTTTTTAAAACACCTCGAGGTTCCGTTTACTGAAAGCTATTTGTCCAAATTGACTACAGGGATACCATATAGCGAAACCATAGTTGGAATGTCCAGAATCCTTAGTGAGAAATATCACCTTGAGTGTGCTTGTTTACGAATTGAGAAGGACGATATTTTCAAATTAGACACTCCTTTTATAGTACAATTGAGGGCTCCAAGAAACGCGATCGTTTTAGTTACAAATGTAAAACATAATCAAGTATCTCTTCTCTACAAAAGTGAAACCTCGGTCCATTCGATGGATGAATTCTTTGCATCCTGGGAAGGAATTGTCTTGCTTGCTGCCCCTATCAATGGCACTGGAGAAGAAGGTTATTGGCAAAATCTCCGAATTGATTTGTTGAATAATTTTAGGATTCCGGTAATAATTGTGGCGTCTGTAATCTCATTGCTTTATTTGACGATGGGAGCCCTGGCCAATCTTTTTCTTGCCGGATGGATGGCAATCACGATTTGGATATTCTATGTATTCGGTATTGTACTGAGTGCACTACTCCTCTCTCAAAGTATTAATAAATCTGACAGTCTTGTTGAGAAAGTTTGTAAATCTGGACGCAAGAATGGATGTGCTAAAATATTAGATGGCAACGCATCGAAAGTCCTTGGATTGATCAGTTGGAGCGAAGTCGGGTTTGTATATTTTATTGGTAGTGCTTTAGTCCTACTGCTTTTCAAGGAATGTATTGGCATTCTATTTCTTATGTCTATCGCTGCCTTGCCCTATACCTTCTGGAGCATATATTACCAATGGAGAATAGCCAAAGAATGGTGCCCGTTTTGTGTATCTATTCAGGGAATAATTTGGATTACCGTTGCTCTCTATCTTATTAATTTAAGCTCATTATCATTTCCAACTAGTGTTGATCAAATTATATATTTATTATCTTGTTTTTTAGCACCTTCCCTTATATTAGGTCTAGTAGTTCCTTTTGCCAAGAGTCATCAAGAACTCAGGGCCTTGAAAATTAGTTATAATAGTTTGAAATTTAGTGAACCGGTTTTCACGGCCACAATGAAGACTAGTGCCTCAGTTGATATAACTGACGCAAGTTCAATTATTTTCGGAAACCCCAATTCAAAATTTGTTGTTACAGTGGCAACAAGTTTTTATTGCGGTCATTGCGTTGAAGTAAATAAATTTTTGGGGGAATTTCTTAATAGGTACAGGGACAAGGTCTGTGTTCAAGTGGTGTTCAAAGTGCCAACTCCACCCATCGAAGATAATTTGGGAATAAAGCATGTAATAGGCGTTTATAAATCTTATGATCGGGCCACTGCCGAGGTCGCATATCATAAAATGTATGAGGTTGGAGTTAATGATATTAAAAGATTCATTGAGTTGTACCCAGTTCCAGAAAATGTTCAAAATGTTGATCAAGAGATTGAAAAGCACATTAAGTGGTTTATAAATTCAGAAATAATAGCTACCCCAACTGTGTTTCTAAACCAAAAATTATTACCCAGATGGTATAGCATAAGCGATTTGGAGCATTTGTTCATGATGACGAGTCTGACTTAAGAAATCTTTGAATTCTCGTCCAACCGTTTTTTTGCGTTGGCAAATAGTAACGCTACAATGGATTTATTTTTTTTATATGGGAATTGACGCAAAAAACATCAGTATTTCAGTTTGCACAATTTGCATGAACAGGCTTCATCATATAAAAGAAACATTGCCAAAAAACATACAAGACAACCTTGATTACCCAGATGTGAACTTTGTCCTTCTGGATTATAGTTCCACAGATGGACTGCACATCTGGATTAAGGAAAATATGTACGACCACTTGCAATCAGGCAAATTGATCTACTATAGATACGATCATGCTATTGCTTTCCATCGTAGTCATTCAAGAAATTTGGCTTTCAAAGCTGCTCCTGGAGAAGTTATCTGTAACGTAGATGCGGATAACTATACAGGTCAGGGATTTGCCAAATACATAAATGCACAGTTCACAAATAATAGGAATATTTTCCTTACGACAATCGATTTCTTTGGTACCAACAAGGGCTACCGTGTTCCTAGAGACGTTATGGGAAGGATCTGTGTGAACAAAGATGCTTTTTTGAAGGTCCAGGGGTTCGATGAAAGAATGATTAATTACGGTTTTGAAGATTATGACCTAACAAATCGAATTGAAATGCTCGGCTCGAAACGTGTTCTAATCCAAGGTGAAGAGTTTTTGAAGTTTATTGAGCATAGTGATGATGGTCGATATTCCATGGACACCAAAAATATTAACATAAGTTCGCTATATGTGTGCTACATAAACCCATGGGAATCAATCATACTTATTCTTTTCGAAAATCATAGTTTTGGATTGTCCGGAATCATTGACAAGACAACCATAGATGCTGACGATGTACTTTATGCCTATACGAAGCGAAAACTATTATTTCAGCATTATTTAAAAGACAATAAATGGCATAGAGGTACTTGGTATATAAAGAGTCCAACCAAGATTAATCTGGAATTCGATGAGGGCAAATCAAAAGTGCTGAATACTCAAGGTGACACGATTGTGGATCCTGAAAATAATACTTTCTACCTAATAAGGGATGAGAGCCTGATAAATTGGGTATCGGTCTTTCACATAGCTATAGAAAACCGCATAATTATGGAGGAAAACCTGTTGAAAAAAACAATTGCAGTAAACAACGGTGGCTTTGGCATGGGCAAAATGATACGAAATTTTAGTCAACTTTGCTAATTAGGATATGAATGAAATGACATGGCTTCATATTTCGCTATTTTGTAGTAGAAGAATTGCTCATCAGGTACTAAAGGAAGGTGTTCAGCCTTTCATAAAGCAATGTCGTGCAAACAACGAATTTAGAACCTGGTTTTTTGCATTCAATACACAATCGGGAGAAAACATTCGGCTCTCTTTGCAAGTACCAGCAAACCAAGCGGCAGTCATTTCCATCCATTCTAAGGCTCATTTCTCATCCTTTTTTAAACAACACAACTTCCCGCAAACACCTTTACATTTTCCTTTAAAAGAACTATTTCTTCCATTTCCCGAAAACTCAATCCGATTTGGCCTCTATTACATGAGAACCGTTGAGAAGGAAATGATACCTGATGTCACACAAAGGATTTCTGAAGTCATGATGGAGGCGCTGGGAGAAACTGAAATAGACGAAGAAGCTGTTTTAACGCTCTGCCTATACTTTCATTTAGTTTTAAAAAAAAAGATTTTAGAAGTGTGCCCCGATAATGAGCAACTTTTGAAAGTGTTTTATATAATTGATGCGACTACAGACTCTTCAATCCTAGCTTTCTGGAAAGAGCGGACGGACCACAATCAATCAGTTGTTAAGGAAATTTGTGATGATACTTATGACCCAGAGTTTTATAAACATCAACCTTGGATTACTCGTTGGGAAGGTTTATGCACGGAAGCAATCCTCAATGGTGATTTCAATAGTAACATAAACACCTTAATCCACAATGTCAATATGCAATTGGATCTTACGTATTACCAAACCCAGTTAATTCAATACATGGTCAAATCGACATGGAATGAGTCTTGATCTCGTTGAATTGTAGACCTTTAATATTTGGATGAGCCTAAACCTACGCATGAAAAGATTTCCCCTTTATCTGCAACGCGATCAAATGGATTGCGGCATAACCTGCTTGAGAATGGTAACGAAACACTACGGTCGCGCATTCACCATGAACCAACTCCGGGCAAAATCCCATATGAATACACAGGGTGTTAGCATGCTTGGGATCAGCGATGCTGCTGAATCGATTGGATTGCGAAGCTTGGGGGTGAAAATTGACTATGAAAAACTCGTCGACGAAGTCCAGTTGCCATGCATTGTTCACTGGAATCAAAGGCACTTTGTGGTAGTTTATGGGATAAATAAAAACTCGGTAAAAGTGGCGGACCCGTCCGGAGGATTGCTTACGTATTCCAAGTCCGATTTCCTAAAATGCTGGCTGGCTTCGAGGTCCGACAGTACAAGCGTTGGATTCGCATTGCTGTTGGAGCCTACTCCTCAGTTTTACGAGGTGGAGGTGGATAAAGATGTCAATGCGCAACAAGGCCTTAAGTATATATTTGGATACCTCCGCAGTTATCGCCGCTTTCTCTTCCAGCTGTTCATAAGTATGCTTCTTGGCAGTATGCTTCAGTTGGTCTTTCCCTTCCTTACCCAGTCTATCGTGGACACAGGGATTAATAACAAGAATATTTCATTTATCTACATCGTATTGGCGGCTCAACTGATGCTGTTTTTTAGCCGCACAGTAACCGAATTTTTCAGAGGCTGGATTCTCCTACACCTCAGTACGCGGATTAACCTATCGATCATCTCTGATTTTCTTGTGAAACTGATTAAACTGCCGATGGGCTTTTTCGATTCCAGAAATATCGGCGATATCATGCAGCGAATAGACGACCATACTAGAATTGAAAGTTTTATTAGTAATTCTTCACTAAACTTTATCTTCTCATTGTTTAATATCGTTATTTATGGGTTTATTATTGCAACCTATCATGTGCCAATATTCATTGTCTTTTTCGTCGGCAGTGCTATTTATGCGTTGTTTGTGATTTTCTTTTTGAAGGCCAGGCGTGAACTGGATTATAAACGCTTTACTGTGAATGCCAGAAATCAATCAAACCTGATCCAGTTGATACAAGGAATGCAAGAGATCAAATTGCATAACAGTGAACGCACCAAAAGGTGGGAATGGGAACGGATTCAAGCAACCAAATTCCTGGTGAGTGTGAGTAGTATCCGCCTCGAACAATTGCAAGAGGGTGGAAGTATGTTTATCAATGAACTAAAAAATATAATCATTACGTTTATGTCTGCCACTGCCGTGATCAACGGGGAAATGACGCTCGGGATGATGTTGGCTGTTCAATATATAATTGGACAACTAAATGCTCCCATTAACGAGTTTGTCGGATTTTCCGGACGTTTACAAGATGCACGCATCAGTCTGGACCGGATTGGAGAAGTACACTCTTTAGAAAATGAAGAACAACCAACTCACCGTCCCATTGCTAAAGGTAAACAGGAGAAAATAATTTTGAACAACGTCTCTTTTCAATACGACGGCCCACGATCGGTCAAAGCACTGGACGAATTGAGCATGACTATTGAAGTCGGAAAGGTGACTGCCATTGTAGGCAGCAGTGGTAGTGGGAAAAGCACCTTGATCAAACTTCTATTGAGATTTTTTCCACCTGTCGAAGGTAAAATATATTTGGGAAATGAAGAATTGCAACAACTCAGCCCTGGTGACTGGCGTAATTGCTGCGGTGTCGTAATGCAAGACGGATATATTTTTTCCGATAGTATTATCAATAATATTTGTGTGAATCAGGATGAGTTGGATATTGAGAGGGTGAAGTATGCAGCGCGAATGGCAAACATTGAAGAGTTTATTAATGACTTACCGTCAAATTACTATACTCAATTGGGGGCTGATGGGAAAGGTATTAGCGCTGGACAACGTCAACGAATACTAATTGCAAGGGCAATATATAAAAACCCAGACTATTTGTTTTTTGACGAAGCAACAAGTGCACTGGATGGAAATAATGAAAAAGTGATTGTCAAGAACCTTGAGGAATTCTATAAAGGGCGTACAGTTGTGGTTATTGCCCACCGGTTAAGTACAGTGAAAAATTCGGACAAAATTGTTGTTTTGGACAAAGGTAAAATAGTTGAAGAGGGTAATCACCTGGAATTAACTTTAAAAAAAGGACCCTATTACGAACTAGTTAAAAATCAGTTAGAACTGGGAAACTAAATTTTGAATACATCTTTCAAGAAACAATCGTTGAATTCTCAACAAGGGTGAATATGAAGTTATTTGAAAGGGGGGCTGAACTTGTAAAAAAATCTCTCCAACAGTCTCAAATCTTTAGTGATAATCTCCACGTCTCCACTAATAAAAGGTTCAATTTCTTGTTTTGAATTAACGGAATTTCTTAATCCTTCAGGCAACTTAATTATCAGCTGATATTGATCTTCACGATGTCGTCGAGAAATACTCTGAACAGATCCTGAAATTGTGCCAAATCGTCCTTCAAGATAATCATTGAGCCTGATCTTAACTGATTGGCCTTCTCTAACTTTCCCGCCTTGTTCAATTGACAATTCACCTTTTGCTATCAGTAGGCCTGATTCTGGCATTATGGTAAAAAGCGGACCCACATCTACAAACTGTTCATCTTCTAAAATGCTTAAATACACAAGTTGTCCTCCAATAGGAGATTTGAAAAGGTGATTTTCTTTCCATGTACCTACGTTAACCAACAGTTCGGCAATGGCATCGGACAAACTAGCAGCTAATGTCCTCATTTCCTTTGCCTTTGCTATTCCCGTTTCTATCACTCGATTTTGCAGCGCTTCAATTTCCAACTCATTGGAGATAATTGAATATTCTATAGACTTTGCGCCTCGCAATTGTGCCAGAACTGCACTCCTAGATTGGTTGAACTCATTCGTGGATAGTAACCCCTGAGCGTACAGAATTGAATCTTCTGAAAAAGATTGATTAATGATTTCTGTCTCTTGTTTATGCAGATCGAGTTGGGTTTGCAGTCTGAGATTTAATTTGTGGTATGAATGGATTTGATTTTCGAAATGTGAACTCTTCTGCTCGTAGACTTTTGTTCTCTTAAAGAGAAGTAAACTCTGTGCCAAATGCTCTACAGTTTTTACATGCTTTTGTAGTTCCCCAGCGTTATCGAGCTGAGACAAACCTAAATAAAACTGACTAAGGTCATTATCGCTTTGGTATTCCTCTATTATCTCATCTATTTGATACACGGCCTCGGGCAAAACATCACTTTGAATGTAACCGATCAAATCACCTTCCTTTAAATGCGTTCTATTTTTCTTCAGCAATTTTAGCCTTCCGGGTGCACGCGAAACAAGCGAAACCGGACTAGGTTCAGTTGTCACCTCGATCGAAGCTTTAACAACATCTGGATATTTAATGAACCAACTGGCACCAAGGAGTGTCGCGAAAACAAAGAGGACCAAGAGCATACCCCACTGCAACATCCAGGAAGGACTGCGACTTATGACGTCTTGTATATCTTCGGTGCCGATTTCATTAAGTTCTTTACGATGCATACTTCAGTTCTTTAACAGTACCCATATAATGCTGAATTCTTAAGGATACAAATAAAATCTATCAATGTCTTTCATAAAATTAATGATTGTTGTTGATTTAAGAAATCAAGAAAATCTAACGGTAAGCATTTTCTAAAATTAATCGTGTCGACTTGACACTGTGAAAAAGTCTCATTCAAATTCAAGATACCGAGTTTATTTTTAGCACTTTGACCAATTGAAGAAATTTGATTGCCATTTAATTAACTCCGTAACATTTGTTAACCAATCAATTTCAGCCTGCTCGCTTTGATGTGTAACTTGAGTTCAAATACGGAGTATATTGATTCCAGCCATTCAATTTTCTTACCCAAGTTGGAAACAACGTGTAAAACTAAAATATGGGGGATTCTGTAAGTGTTGGTCATGCTAAAAATGAAAGATATTTTAAAGGCTTGGTAATCATTTTGGTTAACGAGCTTACTCAAGGTTCCGGTGAGTATCACGTAATGGCGTTCCAAACTACTCCAAAAGTTATTACTTTCGGAACCCCAACTGCAGGATCTATTGGAAATGTATCAACTATCGTCTTCACTGGTGGAATAAACAAGGATCTCTGGAATTGGTGTATTTTATCAGGATGGCAGTATTGTTCAAAGGCGCGGCATAAAAATTGATAAATATGTTTACCCTTCGTGGATCAAAAATTTACATTTAAACCAATATTTTCTAGAAATAGGATTTGTCGAACCTTTGAAAGTAGTCATGTACACTCTTCAAACCGCTATTATCATAGTGCATACTTATGTCAAAGATTGTCAGACCTATGGCATTCCAATCAGCCGGGCTTTTATCTGTCATTTTGATTTTCTGGTTGGAGGCACTTATGGCATTGAGATCCTGCTGGTTTCAACTCAGTTTGGCAATAACATTTTTGAAAACATGAAACTTCTCAAGCCGGTCAATAAGAAATACTCCATGATTGAGATTTTGCCTTATTTTGAATCTGCATTTTCGAATGGCGATGCGTTTATTGATGGCGTATTGAAATGGGGATTGGAAGTTAAAGTCTGTTGAGAATATCTCGGAATAGATTCTATATTCAATTCTGTAGAAACTCGTTTGTCAGAACTTATATTTCAGTAAACTAAATCTTTCCTACCTTCGCCCGTACTTGTGAAGTTTAAACCTTAAAGGGTTACACCTTGACTTCTTTCCCAGCACGATGAAAGGAGACGATACACAAGGCCGACAGAACCAATCCATGTCCCGGGATCACCTGCTGACAAAAGGAGACCTGGAGGATTTCAAGACCTAGTTTTTCAATGAAATAAAAAGCCTGCTCACCGGCAAAAGCAGTTCCGCCAAAACATGGCTGCGCTCTTCCGAAGTTCGCAAGCAGTTGGGCATCTCACCGGGCACCTTGCAAAACCTGCGTGTGAATGGCATTTTGCCGTTTACGAAAATAGGAGGCATCGTTTATTATAAGCAGGAGGATCTTACAAAACTCCTGGAGTCTAACCGCATCGCTCGCTGATGAACAACCTCGCACAACTTACTACGTACCTGCATAAAATTGTCTCTGACAAACGACTTAAACCGGTTCACTTTTCTTTAACGCTCGCTATCTGCGACACATGGATCAAATGTAATTTTGAACAACCTTTTCGGGTTTCCCGAAGCGAATTGATGCGCGCCTCGCGTATCCGCTCCTATGCCACCTATCATAAGGCAATCAAAGAACTTCAGCAGTCAGGCTTTCTGAAGTATACGCCCTCTTATCACCCGGTTAAGGCAAGCACAGTTTACCTACTGAATGAACCTGCAATCACACCTTTATGAATCTGAAACGAACGGCTTGCAGACCACTTCGTTCTGATTAAGTTATGGCAAGACCGCGGATAGACGATATTGAGAAGAGAGTTGTTCAGGTGAACATCCGACCGGAAACATTCTCTCAGGGGTAGGAAAGTGGTATTCGGTTTCTTCCTAAACTCTTCAAATGACAAGTGGTCCGCTCCAGCGAATCCATAAACTGCCTGATATGGGTCACCCACGGCAAAGAACCTTCCACGCGCGTTGAGCATCTTATCGACGCAGGTCTGTTGAGCTCTGTTCAAATCCTGACACTCGTCGATAAAAATCATATCAAACTTCGTCACCTCTACAACACCTACCGCTGGGTAAAAGACCATATCCTCGAAGGTTACTACGTCGAGGTCGGAGTGGCTAACAATGTCCTTCAAATATTTTTCAATCAGTCGAAACTCTTTCTCGCCAAACTCATTGAATCCGTGCTTATGCGATACATTGGCAATTTCCTCCGTTGCCATGGCTAAATTCAGCTTGCACAACTTCACCAATTCGCCGAGATCCCGACAATATTCGGAAAATGATCGGGCTAAGGATTTATTGGATTTCAGGTTCTCTGCAAAGTCAGGTTCCGCTTCGGCTATGATACGCTGGCCAGGCGCTTTTCTTACGGACGTGCCATACTCATCTATTTCAGGCATCACTCCGCGCCGGGCACGTCTGAGCCAACTTAACCCCATGCCATGCATCGTGGTCGCCTGGACCGTTGATGGCAGTCTTTCATTAAGCTCCTTGGCAATGTGTCTGTTGAAAGCCACGAATACTATTTTTTTCTTGGAGCGGCCAGGAAGGGATTTAATTGCCTCGACAATTGTCGTTGTCTTTCCACTACCGGCGATAGCTTCAACCACAGCATTCCCTTTTTCGAAGTGAACAAACTTAAAAATTTCGGTTTGATAAGCGGTAGGGTTTAAGCGCTTGGCCATGGTCGGTAGACTTTAAAGGTGTTTGATTTATCTAATGGTCGGATCCAATTCAAAATACCTTTCGTCCCCTGGAAACTTCACGATTGAGATTGATTGGTAAGAAAATTTTTCCTTTCGAAAGTTAATTGCTCCGATGATGAGCAGGAGGTTGGGCTCCCCGGATGATTCAACAATTTCATCCAGGGAGTTAAGGTCTACCGAGCTCGGTTGGGGGTTCACTTGAGGATGCGTGTGCCACTCTCCTATGTAGTTTACCTTACCATTTGAATTAGCATGCTCCATGTCAATGATCATGTCAATGTAGTCTTTATCGGCCCGGAAGTAAATGTGTTCATGCGTTGCGTTGGAGCCGGCACCCGTTGCTTTTGACACACAGATCTTTCCTTCCTCAAACCATCCCAGTAGAACTCCACCTGTCTCCAGATTTCCAAAATTTACTATTTCAGACGCAAAGACGTCCAACACGGATTTTTCGTAGATGACGCTCATTCTTTACACACGTTACATTCCAAATACTTTCCATAGTTATGAATTTCCCAAGAGAACGGAGGAGCAGTATCAGAACCAAATGGCCCATGCCAATAAAATTGTCTACCACTAAGTTTTGGATATGTTGTATTGGTTTCCGGTAACAGTAATTGGAGTGCAATTCGGGAAACCTGCTGAGCAATTTCTTTAGAATCAATCTCCGAGCCTGGTAAAGGGGGCGTCGAGCACGAACCGAATTCCGGTTTTAACTGTGTGTATTTAGAATTCGTTTTAGGTTTTGGCAATTGATCACGGTTCGTGGCGCTCAAGCATCTCAAGCAAGGAGTATTCTTGTCCACTATCTGAATCGATCCAGACATTGCGCCAGCCGAAAGTCGTGCGAAGACAAATGGAATTTCAAAATACTTCACGTACTGATCGTTAATCATATAATCGACGGCATCCTCTCCAGTTAAAACCAAACAGAGGTCGCTCTTGGCGAGGATTTTCTCCAGCAGCCCTGCGTCGTTCAAAACATCAACCCGATACGTGTTTACAGTAATGTTAGGATTTGATCGCTGAATCAACGCCTTTGCCACATCAACTTTTCCATCACCAACAAAAAATAAGTCCGCCGCGTGTCTAATTAAATTACCGACTTCGAATGTATCACTGTCAAACAGATTAAAGTGACCGATACCATTCCTCGACAACGATCTGGCGACCTCACTCCCCACAGCCCCAAGCCCTATGATTGTCACTCGTTTTTTCAATAACTCATCATAGTCGAATACGCCAGATATCCGCAGATATAACTCTTCATCTAGGGTTCGAGCCACCAGGTAGTTAAAGGTAATCTGTATACCCAAAGGACCATGATTGACAATGAATTTGAAGAAATGCCAGAGGTTATCATCACCGGGCATGTATAGCGCCACGTTTTTCGTTGGAGCGCCTTCCGAAACATTTAAACCGAAGTGAATTTGAAAAACGTCAAGTATGGCTTGAGCATTGAACACAGGAAAAAAGGTCTTAAAGGTTACGCCCATGTCAAGTCGATACCATCGAAATACTTCTTTGTTCAAATGGAACTGAAAAGGCGAATTTGTCAGTTGATTGTCAACCAGTATGTAGTGGTTCGGTTTGAATTGATTTAAGACAAACTCGCCCGTTTCGGCTTCGTCTGGCAGCACGATTTTTTTTGGAATCAGAACCTGCCCAATGTGTGCAAGGGGTGCCGCGCGTTCATCTACAATTTCATCCAATTTAAATCCAGTCGGGGAATTCGCGGAACGAAGCCATTTCTGCGCACGCCGAAGCAGCCAGCCAATATTATGCTCATGTCTGTTCCAGAAGCTTTTTTCAAAAAGGCACATTGCCCCGTCCCCGTACTGATTGCCTTTTCCCAAGTTTATTGGCTGGATCGGGTAAGTCAGTTCGCCATTCTTTCCCAATGCAATAGCGACCGTCAGTACTCGGGGATGAGCGTAGGGATATTTAGTCGGAAAGATTATTTGAATTGCTTGCTTTTGACCGTCACCATAAACTAGGTTTCCTACTGCGACTATCCTTCCCTCCGTTTCCGATGGATCAAACAATTTAACTAGTTCAAATTCGCCTCCCAGCCCACGTGTGAGAGTTCCCACCTCAGCTTGATACAAGTTTGCCAGCTTCGGGTCTTCGTGCCAT
Source organism: uncultured Ohtaekwangia sp. (assembly GCA_964349405.1). Taxonomy (GTDB): domain Bacteria; phylum Bacteroidota; class Bacteroidia; order Cytophagales; family Cyclobacteriaceae; genus ELB16-189. The sequence continues at coordinate 28,834 of CAYGGY010000044.1, forward strand.
TTGTAGGGAGTCATTAAGCAAATCCTTTATCGCGATCTGGCTTTTGCACTTTCTTAAAGAAGCGAAGACATTCTCCATCGAGAATACCAATCTCTTCAATCGTTTTGTTCCAGTCGAGGATTGGGGTCCCGTCTTCTCTCCTTAGCTCACGGCCCGCCGGATCGATTCCCAGCTTTGCGACCGTCTTATTGACGATCACCTGTACCTTTTGATTGATGTTGTATTCCTCTATGAAGGCTTTGTCGCCTTCGATCAGCACTTTAATTTCCAGTTTCTCCTTTTTCATGTCCGTTAATTATTAATTGTTAAAAATTTGATTTCGTGTTTCCTTTAGCATTCGTGGATACTGGCCTGCGCCCTAAGTCTCTTTGTTTTTTTGCTTGCACTCTTTATATTTATGTATAAAGGGAGCAGTTCGGAGCCCACTTCTGCTTGTCCAAACTCACTAACAGTACGCCAAAAGCCGGCTAAGGCTTTTGCGTACAGAGATGACGAATTAATGGTAGCCTCCGAGCCAATCAAAGAATATGCGTCCACGAAGACTCTTGTTGAGTTATTCCAAAAGGGTGGTGGATCGACAGACTGGAATCTGGCCTTTAGGTTCCTGGTTCATCGCTTTAGGACAGACGTCTTAAGGGTATGCGAAATACGATGCAAAAAATTCGGGCACAATGTAACTACCGCTGAAGTGATCGCTTCAATGACATTTGATTCATACGCCCGGAAAGGGCGGTTTGATGAGGCCAAGGGTAAAGGCAAAACCTACGACGAATCTTTTCTCCTTTACCTGCTGGGAATAGCAGAGCATGAGTTAATCAACTATTATCGCGAGCGGGAACGACAGTTAAAGAGTCCCTACGATGGCACCGAACAGCTCTATTTCGAATTACCAGATAACTTGCAGGGAATGGAAATGACTGATGAGATGTGGGTCGAGCTGAGTGTCGTGCGTGACCTGTCTGCCAAGCATCGTGCTATTTACTTAACCTATAAGGTTCATCAGCGGCAGGGTTTCAAAATGCCCCGGCCCCTACTTGCTGCCCTGCGCAAAGCACTTGATGGTATCACTCAAGATACGGTCAACGTTTACCTGAAGGAAGCCAGGGATGAAGTTAAAAACGCAACAAGAATCTATCATCTAACCAATAAAATGAATGGCAATGGAAAAGGACAATGATGACCTTATCGGAAGTCTAGGGCTGATCTTTCCTCAAAACTCACTTCAGCTTCAAAACCTGAAGACCATGTATAGTACCTACATATTTGAGGCCCATGAGGCGGCCCTGAACCCAGATAGAATACTGAAGAAGATTGAATTTGAGAATACAGAAGTTTCTAAAACAGACTACCATAGGCGACTTGTTCTAGCGGCGGAAGTGGTGTATCAATTGCTCGAGGATGAACATCTTGGACACTTGAAGTTAGAAAAGGTCCTTTATATGTGTATGAATGTTGGACGCATTTCATTCTATGCCAATTTTCTCAAGCAAGCCATGGGCCCATACGATCCGGCGTTGATACGGTCGTTAGATAAACAATTTGAAAGAAACCGTTGGTTTAAATACAACTATGATTCGTTCCCTAAGTATGCACCACTAGAAAACGTGGGGCAACATCGACCTTGGTTCAACCGATACTTTTCTACCGACATTGAAAATATCAATACATTGATCGGCACGTTTAGAGTATTTACCGGTAACCAGATTGAATTGGTTGCCACTATTTTTGCATGCTTGAAAGAAGTGATGGAGGACAAATTGCCTGTCAGCGTAGACTTAGTTGCGCGAAAGGTTTACGCCTGGTCAGACGAAAAAGAAAAGTTTAGTCTCGCTCGAATTACCAGCGCCATGTCCTGGATGGAGGAACGAGGAATGTACCCTACTTCGGACCGTTAATCATGTTAGCTTTTGCCTGCTTCATGACTTAGCGTTCAGCCATGATGTATAATTATGATGATAACGTTAAAGAGCTTAACGAAATCGCTAAGGTTCCAAGAGAAGACATCTTTAGCTAGGAACATTCACCGATACAAGACGTGTACCATAGGTATTTTCAGTTTTGTCAGGAAAACCTAACCGAAGCGAGCGAAGAGCACGCCATCCAACCGGCAAAGTTCTACTATCGAAATGAATATGGAATTAACGCAAGGGCGGGGATGCTGAATGGCTACTTTATCATCGGAGTAAACATGCAGACTATACATTCGTTATATCAACTCTTTTACGAGCAGAATGATACCTTTGAAACCGACGAATACCTCACAAAAACCTACGGCGAGTTAAATGAAATGTTTGATGTTCCAGCAGGACACTTGATGTTCCAAATGGCCACACTTTTTACATTCTATCATGAACGTGCCCACCTAATTCAAAAGTCGCCGAACTTGTCACTAGGCTTCTCTGAACAGCTTGACGACTCAATTCAAAAACAGTCTATCATTGAAAGACATATACTTGAATTAGATGCTGATTTGGATGCCGCCCATCAAATCTGTTTTCATTTAATTGATTACTGGAAAAAACTCAACCTGGAAGACCAGACTCAGGCTAATATACAGAAAATCTTGTCGATAGGTGTGTCAAGTATATTCTCGTACTTCCTTAAATACTTTAAGGAAGTAGTGAAAGTCTACTATGACCAATATACACACCCCCGCACCATACGAATTACATATATCGTTGACTGTTTTATTCCTGTAGCAGAAATAAATCTTCCAAATGGCATTCAATTAGATTCAAGAACAACGTTGCGTGAAGGTTTTGTTATCTCAGAAACTCTTTTCAAGAATGCTGGCCAGCCTAGTCTAGTGGAAGATTTTGTAAGTGAGTTTATGACTGAAGGGCTGAATATTGATAATTACGTCAATAGGCTTTTAGGCGTTGCAGAAGGTATACCAACCCTCGTAAAGAACAGACATAGAAATTAAGATACCAATCTCTCAAGTCATTATTCAGCAAAAGAATCTATTTCAAATTGGCGCCCGACATCAAAGTAAACTGTCATATCGCAGAAGACACCCGGAGCCATGCCAAAAGAGAGTTGCTCATATTTTTATCTTTACGGTCAAACCTCTTTTGGCGCCGCTCCTCCAAAGGCGAACTTAAGTATTTATTGAATATATCAAAAGCACATGCTGAAATCCAGATTTAACGTTTTTGTTTTTAGTATCTGAATTTCACCAAGAGCTTTTGAAGACTACTTGAACAACAGAAAAGGACCTGAACCAGCCAAAAATAAAAAAAGTCCCGCGAAGGAAGGCGGGTCCGGCTAAAAAGCAAGGCCAGGGCGAGTGGCCGATGGTTGATTTTATTTTTTTGCGGAATCGGCCAACCTTGCTTTTTACCCACCCCCGCCTGTGGAATTGCTTTCTTTTTTATTTTTTTCTTTTGAAAAATGTCTTTGGAATGTTAGGACTGAACGACCTTTTGGCAAGATCATCCATTCCTTTTATGGCGGTTTGATTTGCCTTATTATCTTTACTTCGTAGAGAATGATCTCGGTTGATTTCTGTTAGTAAAGTGCCAAAAAGGTACTGTAACAGGGAAAACTAAGAAGAAGTCCCAAATGAAAGTATTAACTATATGAGGGGCAAAACCTCCTCACCTGCATTTCCTTGTGAACCGGATTGTTTATGACGGAAGGGTAGTAAAGACTACGCGAAGTACGAAAAGGTACTGCGTGACTTTGAGAAGAAGTACAACCTCACCGAGGTTCAATCCAGCAGGCAGTCGCGTGAGCGGGCGATGACCAAGAACGAGCTTGAGATGATGAAGCGTACCAACGAGCCATCGGCCAAGACCGCCTTACAAGTCATCATAAAGAATGTGTTGGAGGATAAACTACCTGTGCCCATCAATGATTTTATCAAGAGGCTTGAGCGCAAGGGAGTCAACGTCCTGTTCAACCAAGCCTCCACAGGCTACGTCAGCGGAATAGCCTATTGGTACAACGGCATCACGATTACAGGCTCGAAGCTTGGAAATGATTTCAAATGGACATTAATCAAAAATCGAATCGACTATAATCAGGAGAGAGACCGCGCCATTATTCAAAACGTCAATACCCGAACGAAATCCGGAACAAACCAGTCAAGCCAAGGGCCTGCAACTACTACGAAGTCTCCCTATCCTGGACAGAATAGCACAGCCAATCGTTCCTCTTTCACCAACACAGACAAATTTGATTTGAAAACACTACTGGGCGAGTCTTCGGAGGAAAAGAATCAACACGTGGAAGCCGACACAACTGATATAAATCCATGGTTAGGAAACAGAAAGCGAAGAAAGAAAAAAAGGAGACCACGTTTGTAGTTATTGCTGACTTATAACCTGATGTCGTGAACGCATTAGCGGTTGTTCCATTCGTTACGAATTAATTCGGAGCCAAAGGTGCTACCGGCAGCTTCGCCCCGTCAAAAGCTTCCGGCATAAAATTAAATGTGCCTTCGGCTCTGTGTTCGATCTCAAATTTATTCCTTTTCCTTTTGACGGGTGGGCTGCCCTTCGCTGACAGGGCTCCATAATTAAATTCTTACGATTATGGAAAACCTTCATCCTCAGTCACCACAATTTCAGGTAGCAGAAATCCAACTCAGCTACAAGACCAACGTGAAACCTTCGCAACGTCCGAAGATCACAAGTTCCAAAGATGCCAGTGATGTGTTGATGCACACTTGGGATTTGTCAAAGCTTGAACTGGTTGAGCAATTCAAAGTGTTGTTTACAAATCGCGCTAACAAGGTTTTGGGAATCCTGGAACTCTCTACCGGTGGGATGACAGCGACCGTGGCCGATCCAAAGTTGATATTTGTAGCCGCATTGAAAGCAGGAACATGCGGGATTATCTTATCGCACAATCATCCTTCAGGGAATCTGAAACCTAGCCAAGCCGATATTGACTTGACAAGAAAGATCAAAGATGGTGGGAAGCTGCTGGAGATTCAGCTCCTCGACCACGACATCGTGACCACAGAAGGATACTACTCCTTCGCAGATGAGGGTCTGCTTTAAAATCAGGCTTATAGTTTAAATAATGATCCTAAATAAGGTCATTATAACCTATAAATGGCATAATGATATATAATTATATCATTAAAAATTAATACATTTGATATATAACTATATCATTGTGACCAAAAATCAGCATTAATGATCGCAAAAAGTGACAATATATCGTATGAAATGAGCGATTCTGCCATTTTACAGGTCTTAGGAGCATTTGCCCGGGAAATAAGATTAAGGCAGAACAAAACACAGGAAGATGTGGCAAACGCTGCAGGCATCAAACGAATGACATTAGTACGCTTCGAAAAAGGAGGTGGAGGCACTATGGCAACTTTTATCCGTGTGCTCCGAAGCCTTCAGCAGTTTCATGTACTCAATCAATTCCTGATACCTGATCAAATTAGCCCGCTAAAACTGGCCAAGTTTAACCAGAATAGACGTCAGCGCGCACGGCCAAAGAAGAGATCGCAGAAGGATAACAGAAATGACAAACAATCCGATTGGTAAATGATAACAACTGCATTCATCCACCTTTGGGGAAAACGTGTAGGGGCAGTGGCCTGGGACTCGGACACTGGCGTGGCATCCTTTGAATTTGAATCCTCCTTTGCCGAAAGCGGATGGGACGTGGCTCCCATAAAAATGCCGATTGACTCCGCACAAACTATTTTTTCCTTTCCAGAACTCAGAGACCTATCATTTAAAGGATTACCGGGGCTTTTGTCCGATGTGCTGCCCGATAAATACGGAAGTACCCTGATCAACGCCTGGTTGGCTCGTAATGGTCGCCCAGCCAATAGCCTCAACCCCGTGGAAATGCTGTGCTATTTAGGCAAACGAGGCATGGGTGCTTTGGAATTTGAACCGGCAATGCCAAAGGAAAAAAATACTACAACCAATGTAGAATTGAATAGTTTGATTGATATGGCCACCAAAATTCTTTCCGGACGACAAGATTTCACAACAAACTTAACTGCCAACGAAGAGAAAGCGTTAATGGACATTCTGAAGATCGGTACATCTGCCGGGGGAGCAAGGGCCAAGGCCATCATTGCCTATAATCCTTCAACGCGTGAAGTCCGTTCCGGGCAGGCTGATGCACCGAAAGGATTTTCACAATGGCTTATCAAATTTGATGGCGTCACCGACAATCAGCTTGGAGTGACCGCTGGATTTGGTCGCGTTGAAATGGCCTATCACCTGATGGCTAAAGACTGCGGCATCGAAATGACCGAATGCCAGTTACTGGAAGAAAATGGCCGCGCTCATTTTATGACGAAAAGATTTGACCGGCCGGCCAGTAAGGAAAAGGTTCACGTGCAAAGCTTCTATGCAATGCAGCACTATGATTTTAATGACGTGCTCTCTTTTAGCTATGAACAACTGTTCCAAACGATGCGCCAACTCAGGCTTCCATACCCGCAAGCCGAACAACTTTTTAGACGCATGGTGTTTAATGTCATAGCACGGAACTGCGATGATCATACCAAGAATTTTTCATTCATCATGAATAAATCAGGGGAATGGAAACTTGCTCCCGCCTTCGATGTGTGTCATGCCTACCGCCCTGAAAGTACTTGGGTTAGTCAACAATCGTTAAGCGTCAACGGGAAACGAAAAGGCATCACAGCTTCTGACATGCTGGAAGTTGCTCAAAACATGAGCATCAAAAAACCCGAAACGATCATCGAGCAAGTCAAAACTGTAGTTAAAAAATGGCCCCAGTATGCGGAAAAAATGAGGGTAAAGGAAGACCTTCGTGATGCAATTCAAAAGACATTGATTGTTTCCTGAGTAGATCATGAAAGGATTATTCATGGACTCTTGAACTTAACCTACTCCCCTACATTTCTTGACTCAAGAGAAATCCAACAGTGCATATTAGAAAGAGTTGAGAATATTGAAGTATCGTTTTGATATCATTCTTGTCAAATAACTCGTGTTTGGGGTAGTCGATCAAATGACAGAGGGCAACAAATTGTAACGTTTGTAAATGGCTTACCATATGCTTCATAAATGCTGAACATTTGAGATACTATTTCTTACCCTATGCTCATTCTCTCCGATACGGAGACCCTTGACCTTATCCAGAAAGTAAATGACCCGGTCATAGAGTATTTCTACATCCACTGCCGAGATAGGGAACTCTGTTTTATATCGTGTGTCACAATAAGCTTTAGCGAGTAGCCTAAATAACTCGCGGTCTTTGGCTATCGCCTTGGGGAACGCTTGCAAAGGCTCATCTGAGATCACTTTGACTAAACTCAATAGTTGACTCAGGTTGTGGGTTGCTGCGCGGTACCCAAGGCGAGAGTAAACGATGGCAATGCAAGCGTGCTCTACTGCCTGGTGAAGCATAAACGTTGCGAGTGAAAGATTGGGGATTGGTTTATAGAAGTTTGCTCCCTTTAAGAAGTCATACCGCTCGCCGCACTTTCGCTACAACTGTGACCCTGACTAATGGAGTGCCCATTGAAACAGTCAGTAAGATGCTTGGACACAGAAATCTTAAGACGACACAGCACTACGCAAAGATTTTGGATAAGAAAGTAAGTGAAGATATGAATGTACTAAGGACGAAATTCAGTCTAATGCTAAAAAATGAAAGCCATGGGTTCAAGTAACGCGTGATTGAGTAAATAATTTATGTGCAATATTAGCGAATTCAACAGTTGATGTTCAGCGACTTATCGTGATCAACTTTGTGGGACCGATCCCTAAAAAACAAAAAATTGACTATTCAGTTCAGTCAAGAAATTCTAGACACTGGAATTAGATTTTCTTTATAGCCAATCAATTCGCCTCAGGAGGATTAGCAACTGTTTATTGGCAAATCATAAAGGGTCAATCTTCTCAGATCATAATAAGCTGTCCAGAAAGATTTAAGGGCATCCAGGCAACTTCTCTTAGCATTATCACCTTTTCCGTTAGCGCCATATTCAAGTTGGTATATCAATCTTGCCAATCAGGTTTCTAGCAACCTAAATTTGGGTTAGTAGCTCCGCAATTCGTGCAAGAATTGCCGAAATAAAAATCTGATGTACTACAGCTATCGGCGGTCACGCATCCTTGAAAGGAGCACAGATCTGAATGGCTTCCTTTAAAAAATTTTGGGTGCTTTCCGACAATATTAACATGACCTCTTCTGCAAGATGTCTACTGACTGTTACAATGAATTGAGGCAAGTGTGCTACACCCACAGATCCAGTTGCAGCGATCATCAATTTTTTCAGTGGCTTTTTTTCAGTCAAGTATCTCTATTCTATCATCTTAAGAAATGAAATCGTCAAAACAATTATGTTACTCTTGTTTAATAAGACTGCCTTGCATATATCTTACTCCAATCGTTCTTTTATCCAAGAAATTGCCTGAGACACCTTGACATCACGTTCTAGCTTTATTAAATGGTCACCTTGCACAGACATAAGATCTGGTGTCACGTTTGTGGTATAACAATCGCCATTTCTGTCACACATAAGAGCTTCTGGTAGCAAAAGCATTGCGTGACTATTCAATTGATGCCGATTTAGTACTGAAATATATCCAGAAGTAGGTTCACCAATTAGTATTGTCTTTTTGCGGCCTTTGAAAGCTATTGCTACAGCCTCTCCGGAGCTTGACGTTAGTTGACTTATCAGAACTGCGACTGGCAAGGATTTGAAATCGCATAAATTCCCTGCGATAGTTACGGAGTCGGTTCCTGCCTTAAAGGTTCCTTTCGACAAAGTCCATTCTATTGTTTCATGATTAGTCACAAATGATCCAACTTTACCATCACCCAATATGGATTGCAACCCACAAATCATTGGATACATATTACCACCCAAGTTTAATCTAAGATCGACAATCCATCCCTTTACCCCTGGAGAAACGGCGCAAATAATGCTATCTATTTCTTGACCGACAGAGATGCCTCTGTCACTCGCAAACGAGTTAACTGGTGGTATAAAAATATACGCATACATTTCATCAACTATCAAGCTTTTTACTTTGGCTCCTATCCTAAAACCATCTTGTAACTCCTGACGGACAGTTACATCCGGTTGCACCATTCCGTACCTGGTTCCATCATAGTAAAAGCCTCCGTGAAAGTCGTCAATATCTTTAAAAATTGACCCCAACACTCTAAATATTTCATCTTTACTGGCATGCGCTGAAAGTAGATTTTCAATCTTTTCAGTGTATAACTCCCAGTCTACTTTGTAACTTCCCAAGGCATGTTCCCTCATCGTTGAAATTACCTTCCTGCATATGAAAGCAGTTGAATCGCTACTTTGTGAAGTAATTTCCTGACTGACTGCAGAAAGTCTAATCGATAAAATGAGCAAAAAACTTATAGCGGTTGATCTCATGTTTTCAATAAAAGGTATTACACACAATCCAAAAAAAGATGAAAAATGGCCTTATGCAATTCTAAAAGACAGGCTCAATATTATTAAGTAATTCGAGACACTGATTGGGAGATAGGAGAAACTCCAATTGGTACTCCGGTCCGTGAATTTCCATAAAAATAATAAGTTTCTCCTGGTCGGCAATGAATAATAACCTTCCCTCGTCACGATGACATCATTTTGCCAATAAGGGGCTTGGGTTGCAGGAGTCATAAGAATTGCCCGACAGCTTTATCGAATGTAATGATTCTGGCGGCTTTGATAGAAACTTTCTTCTTAATCATTTCAGCGCAAATCCGTACAGAATCCAATACTCCTCAAATGTAGATCAAGTTTTTCATACCCAACTTCCCCCCAACTTGTGAATTTTAAATTCTGAGCATGCACACCTTGACTCCTTTATTAACAGTATGAAAGGAGACGATTCATTACAGGCAAAACTGAACCAATCCATGTCACGGGATCACCTGCTGACCAAGGGAGACCTGGAAGATTTCAAGACCGAACTTTTCAATGAAATAAAAAGCGTGCTCTCTCGTACAGGCAGTCCTTCAAAAACCTGGCTGCGCTCCTCCGAAGTTCGTAAGCAGCTTGGCGTTTCACCGGGAACCTTGCAAAACCTGCGCGTGAATGGCTCCCTGCCCTTTACGAAAATAGGAGGGATCGTCTATTATAAACAGGAAGACCTTACAAAACTCCTGGAGTCCAACCACAACGCAAAGTGAGATGGACAACCTCGCACAACTTACTGCCTACCTTCATAAAGTTGTTTCAGACAGACGACTTAAACCGGTTCATCTTTCGTTAACGCTCGCTATATGCGACACCTGGATAAAAAGTAACTTTGAACAACCCTTTCGGGTTTCCCGGAGCGAATTAATGCTCTCCTCACGCATCCGCTCCAATGCCACCTACCATAAGGCGCTCAAAGAACTACTGCAGTCAGGCTATTTGAAATATACACCCTCCTATCACCCGGTCAAAGCAAGTTCAGTTTACTTGATTCTGGAACAAACAATAACACCCGCATGAATCTGAGACGACTTACCCTGGATGAAGTAAAACAAATTCCAATCGTGGAATATTTATCCCGTTCAGGATTTGAACCGGCTTACATCCGCGGTACTGATTACTGGTATCATTCACCCCAAAGGGGTGAGCGCACTCCCTCTTTTAAAGTCAACGCGCAAAAGAATGTCTGGTTTGACCATGGCAGCGGAGAAGGTGGAACCCTCCTTGACCTGGGTATGAAGCTACATCGCTGCTCACTCTCAGAATTTATAAACCTGATCAACAAGGACAACTACCACAACCACTTTTCTTTTCACATGCCAGAACCTATTCCAAGCTTAAAGGAAAATAAAATTGAAGTCCTCAACGTATCAGAAATCTCCAACTCCAAACTGATTCACTACCTGAACAGGCGTGGCATTGATTTGGATCTTGCAAAAACCTATTGCAAGGAAGTTGAATTCAAAATTGGCCTAGGCATTTATAAAGCCATCGGCTTTCCGAATGTAGCCGGAGCTTTTGATTTGCGTAACCATTGGTTCAAGGGTTCAAGCACCCCCAAAGAGATTTCCTTCATCTCAAACAATTCAGATCGTATTGCAGTGACAGAAGGATTTATAGATTTTCTGTCGCTACTGAAAACTGACCATCATTTTATCAGGTCAGTAATCAAAGACTCGGATTTCCTGATCCTAAACTCTCTGCGCCTGATCGCCCGCAGTATTCCGATCCTCAAATCAAAGCCGGAGGTTAACCTTTTCCTGGACAACGACTCGGCAGGCAAGCAAAAGAAAAGCTTACAGAAAACGGGATTCAGTACAACGACAGATCGATCCTCTATGGCAATCATAAAGACGTGAATGAATACGTGGTGATGTCCAGTAAAGAAAAGAAGACACAGAGTTTACAACAAACCAAAATGAAAGGTAAGAGACGCTGACATCCAATACTAAAGGCAATTTTCAACTAACAAAATATATCATGGCAAAGAGAATTCACTTTATTACCCAGGCCAAAGGCGGCTCCGGTAAATCCGTACTGGCTTTCATGCTGGCAGAAAAATATCGAGACGCGGCAATTCTTGATCTTGATGATGCTACGACCACTACAATGAAACAGCTAGCCTATCGCAAGCCGGTAAAGGTCTCATTCCTGGATCCCATCACTAAACGAATCGACCGCGGTGCTTTTAATGGACTCTTTGAAAGTGTGATCGAAGCAAACAAGGAATTATTTATCGCAGACCTCGGGGCCAGTGTGGCCGAACAACTGCCAAAGTATTTTGAATTGAATGGCATTGAAGTGATTTTGGAAATCCTACACACAAACCAGATTGAATTGCAACTCACCTGCATCGTGGGAGGCGGGAATATCTTCAAAGCTACAATGGAATACCTAGAAGAACTTGTTTCAGCAACCAGAGGACTTCTGAAAATCACCGTGGCGCTCAATGGTTTCTACCCTTGTTCACAGGAACAGAAAACCCTGCTACTTTCTTATTGCAGTCAGAACAAACTTGACTTAATCAAGTTTGACCTGGTCAAGGACAAAGGCGAGATTGCTCTCCGGACAGTGGAGAATGTGCTAAAAGAGGGTCGGGGTATCTCCGGCTTAGGTCCTTTCGCAGCTATCTACTTTAGGAAACCGATCGAAGAACTAAATCTCTAACCTATGGCCATGACCAGTCAGGAGCAAAAGGAGTTGCGATCATACTGTGCCTTCCTGCTTAAAGAGTATGGATTTCAATTTTCACCCAGTGACCCGGTCATCCCAGCACTCTATATAATTCACAGGGAGATGCAACTCAACAACGAAAGCAACAAAGCCGTTGCAGTGGAGGTAAAAGGCGCTGCCTCGCAAATTAATCCACAGGTGTTTCATTTCAATGCCGAAGGTGAAGCGTGGCGTTTTCAAATGGGTATTACGCTTCGATGGGTGTTTGCGGGCATCATGATTCTGCTTCTTTGTGTGATGGGAAATGGGTACTGGTCAAATACTCGTGATGTAGAGAAGGCCAGAACGATCATGGAATCATCTGGCAGTCTGAATGAATTGCTAAAAGCGGTGAAGAAGGAAAAGTCCGGTTCTTTCTTCATTGACTTCACGCTAGCGAAGGGCGATTCGGTTCGTTATGCCAAAGACTTTGTGTGGATCAATTCCAATACAGTGCGGGTGTATCTGGGAAAAGGTTCAGACTGAAGATTAACGATCAGGGAGTAAACCAATCATTGCCATGGATAAAAAACACATCATTAGGTTCCTGAAAGGAAAAAAGCGCGGTGCTTATACAATACTCGTGGAAATGTATGCGGATATAATTTCATCGATGGCAGTTACAATGGCCTTAGAAATAATCGTGGAAGACCTCGAGAAGGAATCTGGTGAATCGGTTGTGATTAATTATTTCAGCCTGGCTCAGGCAATAGCAAAGTATAAAAAGAGAGGTTCTTTAAAGACCGGAGGTTCAAGGAAATGGGAGTTCAGAGATGCCTGTGAAATAAAAGACCAATTAGCGCCAGGGAAGTTCAAAATAGAATAATCAACATTAGGTAGATTAAATAAAGCTAAATCAAAATCAAATTGAATAAGCTAACCTTAATTAGACGCAGCAAACTTCAACGATCACAGACACCTGGCAAGTACGGAGCAAGC
>CAYGGY010000045.1:0-40989 GCA_964349405.1 uncultured Ohtaekwangia sp.
AAACTCTCCTTATTGAAGTTTGAAAATTGCAAATCCTACTTTTCAAACAAATGATATTAATCATCGTTAAGGAAGAGGGTTTATATTGTATTCGTGCTTTTCAATTTTTAGCGAGTCCAATATTTCGCTTCAACCCACTTGAATGGGTTTGATGTTCATTGAGGTATTGACAAAGAAAACGATTTAGAAAGAGAATACGACTTAGTAAAAAAATGTGTAACATTTTATGAGACGAAAGACAATGCTGCGAATGAAGTGAGGACAAGACCCTACTGCTTACAACAATGTGCTTGTGCCAGGCAGGGGTTCGCTGTCCTCATAAAGTTTGTTCTCCTTACTTTGTGTGGTCAAGGGGACAAGAGACCAGGAGGAGAATAAAGAAATAAAAAAAACGAAAGACCAACCCGCTAACAAAGCTTCTCCACGGAAGGGAAGTTCGTTTCTTTAGATAGCATTGGCCTGAGGAGAACAAAAAACTTAGGGACAAGAACAAGATTGATGAGTAAGTATTATTACCGCGATCCCCACCGTATTGCATCTAGAAAAGATTCTCGCCATCACTTTTGGACTTGCCATTGCCACATCCCACCCACAAACCTAAGCAATGACAAGAGCCGAACCCGTCCACCCCACAAAATAGAATGAGTGAAGCAATCTGCTCACCAAAATCAAAAGGTTGCAACGACTTATCCGATTTAGATTAACGTTGATAGAAAATAGTACCTACTCACTTTTTAGACTCTTTACCGGATTGGCATTGGCTGCTTTCAGTGTTTGATAGCTAATGCTCGCAAATGCTACCAATACTATTATGATTCCTGCCACTGCAAATAGCCACCAGGAAATGTTGATCCGATAGGCAAAACCTTCCAGCCATCTATTCATCGAAAACCATGAAACAGGAATGGAGATAATCATTGAGACCATAATTAACACAAGAAAATCCCTGGACAATAATCCAAGAATTTCAGGTACGGATGATCCAAGCACTTTACGAATTCCAATTTCTTTTGTGCGCTGCGTGGTGCTGAAAGTTGACAATCCAACGAGACCTAGGCAAGATAACACAATTGCTAATGTGGCAAAGCTTAAAAATAACTTTCCAAATCTTGCCTCTGACACATATTGAGCGTCATAAGCATCGTCCGCAAAAAAGTAGGTCATGGGTATTCCACCGGCCACCTGATTCCATTTCTTTTCAACATTACCAATGATCGGTGCAAGATTTTTATCCGAGACAGATAATGAAAGAAAGGTTGCCAAATCTCCCATCTGAAATGTCAGCGGCTGAACTTCTTCACGAAAAGACCGAAAATGAAAATCACCCACGACACCAATAATGAGACCTTCTCGTCCCCACTGAGCGAACTTCTTTCCTATTGCATCGTCTGCACGATGATACCCCAGCGATTTAACGGCTGCTTCATTTACAATCATCGCTTCAGTGGAGTCAGACGCGATCTCATTTGAAAATGGACGACCTGCGATGACTTCAATACCGTACTGATGAAGAAAATCATGATCCACAAAGTAGGCATCCATGCGAGAGGCTTGAATCACGTGGTTCGCATTCTCGATCTCAGTGTCGAGCGCATGATTTGATCTGCCTGGAATGCAAGACGAGATACTGGCCCTCGTCACACCAGGTAAACTTTTAAGTTGATTCTTAATTGTTTCGGCATGTCTTTTCACGTTGTGATCGAATTGAAAATCAATTACCATTCGATGATCTTTCTTGAAACCCAATTTCTGGGTTCGCATGAAATACAACTGCTGAAATACTACCAACGTCCCCACTACGAGGATGATTGAAATAGAAAATTGTGACAGGACGAGACTTCTTCTCAGTCCAAGACCTTTTAAAGGAGAAATCAATTTCCCTTTCAGGCTATTGATCGGTTTGAATCCTGAAAGAAAGAAGGCAGGATAACTTCCGGACAGTACTCCAATTGTTATGGCTAACAAAACAAACCATCCGATATCCCGGATGTTATTTGATATACTGAAATCAATAACTTTCCCAGAAAGCTGCTGGAAGACCGGCATCAACAAAATCACCATCACGATTGAAAGAAAGCAAGCACTTAAACTCAGGAGTATTGCATCGCTCAGAAATTGAAAGATGAGCTGACTCCTTGAAGCACCAAGGACTTTTCTTACCCCAATTTCTTTTGCCCTTTGTAACGAAAATGCGGTCGTCAGGTTAATAAAATTGAATGATGCAATGAGCAATACAAATCCCGCAACGACAGAAAGAATATAAATATTATCGGGGTTACCTGTAATGGCACTTCCCGATCTTGATCCCCGTGGTTTTCCATACAAGTAAACATCTCTTAACGATTCAAGTAAAAGCGAGTATTGAAACTCATGCTGATCATAATGTTTTTCTACGAAAAATGGAAATTTGTTCTGTAAGGAAATGACATTCACATTTTCATGTAATAACAAATAACTACTTGATCTTGAACTGATCCAGCGCGTTGCCATGCCTGGATTCCAAACTTCAAGCAGAGTAGATAACGAGAGTAGCATATCTACCCGAAAATGTGAATTGTGGGGTATGTCCTTCATTACACCAGTAACATAGGCTCGATCTTTTCCATTGATCAATAACATCCGGCCAATAGGATCGGCTTCATTAAAATATTTTTTAGCAGAAGATTCTGATAGCACAATATTAAATGGAGCATTGAGCGCTTTGTTTGGATTGCCACTCACGAAGGGAAAGGTAAAAACAGAAAAGAAGGTTGAATCAGCATAGGCTATTTTCTCTTCGCTGGCGGTACCACCTTCTTTTTGAATGATGAGATAATCCAAGACTGTTCGTGTGGAAGCTTTTACTTCTGGAAAGGCTTCCTTAATGGCGGGTGCTAACGGAACAGCAGTGCCTCGATAATCAATTCCCGTAGAAGATTTTACATCAGTGACAAGCCGATAAATATGATCGGCATTCTCATGATAGGAATCATAACTCAACTCAAAGTTCACATAGAGCAATGCAAAAAATGACACAGTCAAACCCAGCGTAAGGCCAACAAGATTAATAACTGAAAATGTTTTGTGTTTCAGGAGATATTGAAATGTGGTAATCAGATAGTTTTTCAGCATCGTCCAGAGATTGATGTACAATCAAAAATACCCAACAAAAATCAACGTTACAACAGAGAAGAAGATTTGGAATTTATACATTAGTTTTAAGCATTCGCAAAGCCAAGAATACAGTAGTAATCAACGCAATATTTAACAAAGTAGTAACCGTAACCCGAAAGATTCGCCACGGTTGCCCCCACGTAAACACAGTTAACCGACATAACTCGGTAGGCAAGTGACAAAGGAAAAATAGGGATAACGAAAAATGACTCTAAAAACGCAAAGATTGATTCGTTCTCTGCAAAAAAAGGAAAATGAAAATGAAGAAATACGTAAAGATTTATACTTTGTTCTTAATGTTTGTTTTATGCGCTTCCTGTAAAGAACAACGCAAAACTGAACTATTAAAAGATGATGTCAAGTCCGAACCCAAAGAGGCAATCACTTACACCGGACCTAAATGGGTCACTCGTAATATAATACAAGATAGAAATGGCAACATTTGGATTGCTGCCTTTGACGGTGTTTTTCAGTACGATGGAAAATCGTTTACCAATATTACAAGTGAAGTAAGTTCGGATCGTTTTTTTTCTATTTTAGAAGATAGAGAAGGAAACTTTTGGTTCGGCTCTATTGGCTCAGGTGTCTATTATTACGATGGGAACTCCTTTCAAAATTTCACAACCAAGGAGGGACTTCTTAATAATGATGTTGGTAGTATTTATGAAGATAAAAAAGGTAACATCTGGTTCGGTGTTTTTGGAGGAGCGAGCCGTTACGATGGAAAATCCTTTCGGAATTATATCATAAATGGAGATGAGATGAATGAAGATCGGACAGGGAAAACTTTTCAGGATAGACCCCCATATGAAGTTACTTCTATCATTGAAGACAAAACAGGAAAGTTTTGGTTTGGTACAAGGGATAAGGCTTTCGTTTATGATGGGAAAGTGTTTACTTTCTTCACTAATAAAGGGAAGCCTTTTACTAATGTTCGAACTATAGTCGAAGATAAGAAAGGCAATATTTGGCTCGGTGGCAATGATGGACTTTGGCGCTATGACGGCAGTACATTTACCAATTTTACACAGAATTCTGTTGGCCATGTCTACGAAGATAAAAATGGAAACATCTGGACTAGTTCAGCAGAAAACGCAGGTAGCCATGATTGGTTACTATCCCGTTATGAGGTAAAATCATTGTCAAATGAGAATCCCACTGTAACCGAAATAAAGCCAAAAGTAGAAGGGATTTTTGGAATTTTAGAAGCTCATGATGGAAGTATTTGGTTTGGCGCTGGAGATGGGGTGTATCGTTATGATGGAAATACCATTAATGACTTTAAAGGTAAAGAGGGGCAGAAATAATGTGTATAGCCCAATAATTTAGAGTTGAATTGGTGCGTATTTTCTTCTGCTTGGACAAAGTAGAATTGAAAAACATCGAAGTAGCAGATTTTTTTTGCCAGCAGACAAAATTTTAACTGTACGCAATTTAAATAACGTGGACATATTTTTCGTCCGCAAACAACAACGTCTAAGAGTTATTTTCTCAGGACGTTTTCCGTCCGACCCAGATTTTAACTTTCAAGAAGGACTCGTGGGACAAAGTTGACTCGTACTAAAGACATTACTTTATTTATGTATAACGGCCTGACAAAACCGCCCTACCTACAACAGCCTGTTCATGCCAGCTTGGGTTGATGTGTTGGTATTAAGTATAGCTTTCATAATTTCGTTTCGGTACGTGGAACAGGACACGGTTTCAAAATCCGCAGACGACATAAACACGGGTTGTTGGTGGTAATTCTGTAAATAAAGATTCGACCTTGAAATTAATCGAGAGAAAGACGAACAAAGGGACAACTTATCAAAGTTCTTGTTGCGTACAAGTGTATGACGAATTACCACTGACTTTTGGGAACGACTTTTCCCGACTATTACTTTTCAATACCACCGGACGAGAGAGAGAAGATAGTTGAGAAACAAGAAAGTCTTTGTGTCGTTGACGGTGAACACTTTTTACATCGTGGACGATTGACCATTCCAATTAAAGACTATGGCCAAGACCTTATATTTAATGTGTGGACTTCAATAAGTGAAGACAACTTTAGAAAAAGAAATGACCTGTGGGAGAATCCTGGACGAGTTAATGAAGTGCCATATTTCGGTTGGTTACAACCGACTATTCCGACTTATGGATACACAATAAACCTAAAGACAATTGCAATTGAAAATGAGGTCGGACTCATTCCAACAATAAAAATGATTGAGAACGGACATCCTTTGACAATTGACCATGCGAAAGGAATAACGTTAGACAAAGCATTAAAATTTGTTGACTTCATTTTAACGAGTAGACGTAAACAGACCACGAATAAAGATTAGTAAACCAGAACAGCCGCCCACAAAATGCTTCTGCCATAGCGCGGTGAGATGTATGCACAAAGTGTTATCTTCGTTCAGCAGACGCATGGAAATGTAGGCAAACCAAAATCATATTTTATGGCCGTTAAAAATAAAAAGGAGCTTTCGCCAGAACAACGTGAAGAGTTATTAAGAACATTAAAAGAACGTTTTCACAAAAACATGAACCGCCATAAAAATATTGAATGGAATAAAATACAAGAAAGGCTGGAAGCTAATACTGAAAAACTGTGGTCGCTCAACGAAATGGAAAAAACTGGTGGTGAACCGGACGTTGTTGGTTATAATAAAATAACTAACGAATACATTTTTTACGATTGCTCAGAAGAAAGCCCTAAAGGCCGCAGAAGCATTTGTTATGACCGCGAGGCACTGGAGTCAAGAAAAGAACACAAACCGAAAAATAATGCTATTGATATGGCGTCCGCTATGGACATTGAGATATTAACTGAAGAACAATATAGAGAATTACAAAATTTTGGGAAATTCGACACAAAAACATCCAGTTGGTTGAAAACGCCTTCAGAGATTAGAAAACTGGGTGGTGCCATCTTTGCTGATTTCCGCTATGGCAATGTCTTCGTGTATCACAACGGTGCGGAATCTTACTATGCTGGCAGGGCATTTCGTGGGTCACTAAGGGTTTAAATTTTATACCGAAACCTGTAGTATCAAAACGTACAAGTTAAACCGCCCATTTTCAGGCTGTCCTTAACTATAAAAGGACACTTAGACTTGTTAGTTGCCTAAGTTCGCCCGAAAATAAAAGAAGAAAGGAATATTGAGATACAAGGCAGGGAATATTTTTTCGCTGTTGTTTTCTATACTAACGCAGTTGCGTTAGTTGTAATGGTTGCAATACGGTGACTAGAAGATTACTTTATCACCTCGGCTGGCAATAATTGCTCGTCTATTTTCCCGTTTTTAATCGAAACAAAATAATTCTTATTCTCAGCATCCTGCGATACCGATTTTTTCATCTCTCCGTTTATAAACACAAGCCCGGCACGATCATCACAAGCATAACCTGCTTTTAGTTTACCACTTAAGATCAATTCATGATATAAAGGTCTTCTGGCTGCTTCCCGTAGATAATGTGGTGAGTGGCTATAGTTTAAAAAACCCAAGCCTTCAACGATAGTCAATTCTTTTGGTCGCGAGTCGGTAGACCCACCATTGAACCAACACAACGAGCCAGCACTTCCACCTGCTAAAATAATTCCCTTGTCATATGCCTTTCTCAAAACAACATCAATACCCTGGGCTTTCCAAATGGCTATCATGTTTAGGGTATTGCCTCCACCAACAATGATAGCATCCATGCTCATAATGATTTCTTCAAATGATTGTGGCGATGTATTTGAATTTATATAGGTCCGTAATACATACGGTCGCAATGGCAAATCTTCACAGTTGGCATACCAGTTTAGTATCGAAGTCGGACTATCACCTGTTGCTGTTGGAATAAAAATAATCTTTGGATTGGTTTTTTTTGTCAGGCTGGCTACATAGTTAATATAGGTTTTATTAAGACCACCCCCGGCAACAAAAATTGTTTTGTCTTGCGCATTTATTAAAGTCATCTGAACAAGCAAAATTGAGAAGAATAGAATTATTTTTTTCATACATGGACGATTAAGATTAGGAATTGATATTTACGTCCAACAAGGTAGTCGTTTACTCTTTAATAAACATATTCCGGTAGGCAACTAGTATTACTTTTTAACAACCTATGTTAACCTGCACCTTTCAACGAAACTGACTACTTCTTCTATTTGGCTTATTTTTTCTTTAACAAAATCTTTTGCTCTGAAAAGGAAGATGCTGCATTTAAAAATGAAACCAGCGAAGGCCATTGATCCAGTGTTGCATAATTCACGTCATAGTGCTTATTCGTTTCAATAATTAACTTACCTTTCTCCTCTTTGGCCGTGCTTGAAAATCCGCCTACTTTATTTTCCACCTTTTGATTGAACTTATCAAGACCTTGTGCCTGGTATCCTGATGGGATGTCAATCACAATCCGGTAAGCGAATGACCGCGGGTTCTCGAAGTAGATGTTAGTTTTTCTGTTCAGTTCATCTGTCTCAATTTTTGTTTGACGTTCCATAAGTTTACCGGCATCGATCAGGTAGTTCTGCCCTGTTTTCTTCACTAAATCCTCTGTCTCGAAAGTAAAGGTGTAAATCATCGCTGGCGAATGATCATAACGGCCCGTTTGTTCGATCACGAGGTTGCCTGGATTTTTTGCTTTCAAATCAAAATTGCTTTCAATGGATTCCTTGAGATTGTTCTCTTTATTTTTTCCCCGAGAGGCCATGTAGGCATCCTTCAATGCGACATATTTCTTTTTATAAAAGCTATAACCTTCAAAACTCTCGCCCATCTTAAATTTACTTTTCTCTTCTTCAACAAAATCATAAATATCCATGACCATATATTGATCTCCCAGTTTATTGCGTCCGGTCAGTGTCTTCTTTACAGAAACTTTCGCTTTTGTAAGATCATCCAACGTAACATCAATGAGCAATTCAGAGCGATTGTTGGCTGCGGTGGTAACTGGAAGTGTTATCTTTTTGGCACTCCAGGTTTTGGCCATTCCATCCAAGGCATACGCTTCGGTATCTTCCAATAATGGATCCAACCTTCCCGGAACGGTATTTAAATCATATGGAGACAGGTATAATTCTTTATCACCATCTCGGACACGTATCAGCCATTCAATTTCATCTTCCATCAACACATCATCGATCACCGATATATTACGTGGCACTGCCAGTATCACATCATGCGGTATTTTTTTATAGGCAAGGACCGTGTGCATCACATCCGTAAATTTTATTTCGGATACATCTGGCATTGCGTTGCCTTCCACTACAGCGGCTTCTGTTAGTGCATACATATCATTCCGATAGAAATAATAGGCCTGCCTGGCAATTTCAAACGGGTCTTTTACATCTTTCAAGTTACTCTTCGCGAATTTTTTAAAGGTTTTAATGTCGTATTCTGAAGCCATCATGGTGCCCACTAATTGCTCTAACTCCTTTTTTGAAACACTACTTTTTGCTTCTCCTGGCTCACCCAACAAAACATTGTAGGCCCTCATTCCTTTGCCCGAAGCATAAGCCGCACGAAATTTTATGGAAGGAAGTTCACGGTAAGGGAACAACCATCGCTGATCATCCAACGGTTCAATATCCATTCCTTCAAACGTATAATATTGTTCGTCATTGGATTCATCTGTAACCAATTTAAGTTCTGGCGCTCCATTTAATGATTTCAGGTTTATGTAACATTTCCGTTCTGCCCTGAACTGCAACTTATGATTGATGACCGGATACTCGCGTGGCAAATGGTAAATAACCGGGTCAAAAAAATAAATCAGACTGTTATTTACTTTGGTGGCTTCTTCACAAATATAATAATCAAGGATATCACCAATCTCCAAATTAGGAATGGCTAATTTGTTATACGATTGTTTTCTTCCCTTGCTCTCTTTTTCCATTTTAACCGCGGTGGCCAGATCCACAACAATCTCCTTACCCGTGGGCTTCACTATTTTAAATCCAACAAATACTTTAATCGATTCTCCACTTAAGTTGTTTACGCGATCATTGTAAAAACTCATTTCTGAATATTTGTTGATGGCATTCTTATCATTGAGTTTTATGCGATAATGATTGTATTCATTATATCGTAACATACCCAGCATAATTGGTTTGCGATATTCATAGCGGTTTAATTGTGCAATGATTACGGCCGATTTGCCCTGCCATTTAGTGGGCACTTCCCTTACTTGAAAGTTTTTATCGGCTGTGTTCCACATCTCTGTCCGTATTTCGTCCACACGATCAACAGCATGCACGCTTGTGAAACCATAAAACAATAAGGAGATTACCAGTATAATTATTTTTGAAATTTGAAATATTGGCTTCATAAGCTATTACGTGAGTTAAATTCAAGAAGAAAGTGAATCAGTTTATTTTGGTGATCACAAGCTGATCGTTATAGGTTTGTTTTAATTCTTTGATGCATTCATTCCAAACAGAAAAATTATTCCTTTTAATAAGGCCATGATTTACGACAATCTCATTATTGTAAATTACTTCATTGCCAACTTGCTTGAAACTGATCTCGAATGAAAAATCGGGATGTTTGCGACTCATTCCTTTAGGCAAGTAGGTTACTTTATATCCTGAAGGAACTTTTAATTTCTTGGATGTCTTCAGCTTTACTTTCCGATTGAAGTAATAATCCGAAACACGATCTTCATCCATTTCCAAATCCATAAATGTTTTGTTCCAATCCACATCAATGTAAACTTCTTTTCCAAAGCTTGAAATCTTATTGGTCAACGCATACGAATACTTTACTTCCAGGGGTTTATCCCGATCTACGGGAGGCTCATTGGTGACTTGCACTTTGTCTGAACTGCTATATTCACCTACCGCCATGTTATCGAATAGTTTTTTATTATCCTCCTTCTTCACGTTGGTGGAGAAATACAGAATATTTTTTTTGGCTTCGCCATTTAAAACAAGTTCACCCTGACCTTTTAAGGTTTCCCCTTCAAGTGTTATTACCTCATTGCGAACTACCAGGTTTGAAGCAAAATCAGATATGGGTACTTTTTTAATAATAAATTTATCACCACTCTCAATCAGCATTTCCTTGCCTTGTATGCGCTCTGCATTTTTTCCAAGCGCAATATATTTTTCCGTTGAATCAAGAATGTAAAACCTATCGCCCAGTGAAAGAGTACAAATCATGTGGTTATCCACACACAGCGATGGAAGATCGTAGGTATACGGAATACGGTTGGTGCCGATCCAGGTAAGCCGTGCATCAAACCCTGCCACCTTCAACATTTCTTTAGTGAGGTTGGCCATACCCTTACAGTCTCCATAGCGATTGGCATATACTTTTTGTGCAGGCTCAGGCATGAAGCCAGCAATGCCATCTTCGAATGCGATGTATTTAATGTTATCCTGAATCCAGTAATAGATCGCCTTTATTTTGTCCTCCGGTGTCTTTGCTGTTGCTGTTAATCGCTGCACTTCTTCCTGCAAGGCAGTGGGTTCATTTCTCACCTGATTCACGAGGCTCGAATACCACTTGTAAAGATCCTCCACAGAGGATAGAACACCTTTCTTCTCTCCGGAAGCTGTCGTATAGCTTTTGGTAAGCACGATCAAATGAGGATACTGATGCATCGCACCCAGCGAATTGGGTTCAGATTTTATCACAGGCAGGTTCTTGGCGATATATTTATACACCGTGTTGCCATTAGTTTTTTCAATGGTTTTCGTTACCTCAAAGTCTGTAAAATTTTTCTCCACCAACTCCACCGCTACCTGCGAAGGAATGGTAAGTACTATTTCCCGGTAAGCAGCAGGGTCACTATCATGAAAGAAAATCCGGGTCAAATATTTAGGGTCATCATATTGTGTAGATGCTTTAAAGGAAACTTCGGTTGCCTCATACAAAAAGTTGAAGCGATAGGAGCATACTTTAGCATCCGAATAAAAAACGCTTTCCAATTCATAGTTTCCACAGGAGGATTCCTTTCTTATGCTTTTGCCTGTGGCGTACTTCAGTTCATCACTCGTAATTTTGATATGGTCATTATAAAATATATGCTTTACATAATCCACGTTTCCTTCCAAAGAAATAAGACGTGAAGTTTCCTCATTTCGCACAGTAAGCAACTCGCCCACCACCTGGAAGGAATAGGTGGAGATGTTTTCATAAGCAGCCACTTTGGCCCCTTTGCATTGTGGCAGTGCTTTAAGGGAAGCCGCCCTCTCAGGGTTGGTATTTTTTTGTGCCCAACCAATAATTGGCAGCATTAAAAGACAGCTGCAGGTGAGAAAGATTCTATAATTCATATGGCAAAAGGAGAACAATAAAAATATCAAGAGAATGAATACGAAATATTACCAATTACAAACTAAACTTACATCTGTTTGATGTTTTTATTCTACATGACTTTTGGTGTCTACGGCAAGCACACCCTATTTATTTCACAGCCAGTAAGTTCGAAGGAAAAAGTAGACCGGATGAAAAGAAGCGCTGCAATTGGCTTCTATCCTTACGGGATACATCTTCTACCAAAACACCGTATACAAGGCAATCAAAATTCCGATGATGATCAGTGAACCGAATACAAATCCCGGATTTACCTTGAAGAGTTTGGCGTCTACTTCAATCAACTTTTTAGGTTTTAAATCTGGTTTTACCAAACTCATCATCACCATGATGATGATGATTAATATAAATGTGATCGCCATTCTATCGAGAAATGGATAGTCAGGAAACCATCCGTTTGTCCATATTGGAAGAAATTTAAGAATAGCCGAAACCGGAATGGTTAATAAAGCTCCGGCCATGGCAGCGGCTGCAGTAGTTCGCTTCCAGAAAAATCCCATCAGAAAAATTGCCAACACACCGGGTGCAATAAAACCGACATATTCCTGAATAAATTGGTATGCCTGGTCCAATGTTTTCAATGCCGGTGCCACGAAGCCAGCAATGGTTATGGAAATAATTACTGCCCACCTGCCTACCCGTACCAACTTCCTTTCGTCAGCATGCTTATGTAAATACTTCCTATAAATGTCAAGTGAAAAAATGGTAGAAATACTATTAGCCTTTCCCGCCAAGGATGCCACTACCGCTGCCGTAAGCGCAGCAAAAGCAACGCCCTTCAATCCGGCAGGTAACAAGTTCATGAGGGTGGGGTAGGCATGATCGGGCTTTAATACTCCCAACTCATCCACCATCTCAGCATGAAACATTCCTTGTTGATATAACACATACATGGCAATGCCCGGCAGGACAGCAATCAGAGGGATCATCAATTTTAAAAATGCGGCAAAGAGTAATCCTTGCCGAGCCGTTTTCAAATCGGCACCCAAGGCGCGTTGGGTAATATATTGATTGCACGCAAAGTAGCTGAGGTTGTTAACCCACATACCACCGATCAACACCGAAATACCCGGCAGATCTTTATAGTAAGTGTTATCCTTACTGAGGATCATGTGAAAATGACTGTCAGCATTTTCAGTAAGTAACACAAGCCCCTTCCATGCGTTGCTCCCAAATCCAAATTTTTCGGAGACCAGTGAAAGCGCGAGATAAGAGGTGATCAATCCTCCCACTACCAACACCGCTACCTGAATCACATCTGTGTAACCAATTACTTTCATGCCCCCCAGCGTAACAAAGATGGCAAACACACACAATCCTAAAACGCACAGTTCAAAAGGTAGATTAGAAATTGAATTAATGGCGAGGGCACCGAGGTAAATGATGGAGGTGAGATTGACAAACACATACACCAGCATCCAGAAAATAGCCATCACGGTGCTCACGCTATCATTGTAGCGTGTAGCCAGAAACTGTGGCATCGTATAAATTTTATTCTTCAGATAAAGCGGAATAAAAAATATGGCAACAATTATCAGTGTAGCAGCAGCCATCCATTCATACGTGGAAATAGCCAGCCCAATGGCAAAACCAGAACCCGACATGCCAATAAAATGTTCTGCGGAAATATTGGAAGCAATGAGGGATGCACCAATGGCCCACCAGGTTAACGACCCCTCGGCCAGAAAAAATTCTCGTGAACTGATGGATCGTGATCTTTTTCTATGATAAACATAATAGCCATAAGAAATAACTACCACGAAATAACCGATGAAAACAAGGTAGTCGGCTGTCTGAAGTGTATTCATGCAGGCCGCCTATATTCTGGTCGCAGTCATATAGATTTTAAAACTTCAAGGTTGGCGGAAGATACTTCGCCACCAGTTCCTCATAATAAGGTTTAAGTTCCGTCCAGTTGGGTGGGGTTGGGTTTTTAGAGTAGAGATCGTATGGATTAAATAATTTTACCCACTTGAACATTTCACGATCATGGTCGTCCATCAAATGATCGTAGGCGTTTTCGCGATGCTGGGAATAGAATGAATGGTAACGAAGCATATATAATCCCGGCTCCGGCAAACGGTCTTTCACCATTTGATAGATATACTCATCGTGGCCCCACGACATGTGTACCGTACGCAACCCACAGTTTGGCGAATACACTCCGTACTTAGTATTATAATTTGGATTAGTATAATCCGGGTTGTTCACAAAGAATTCTGGATATACAATCTTATCAGCATACGCACAACCTACCGGAAAGGTATCACCTACCACCGCCCATTGCGGTTCTCCGAAAAGACAAAGCACTTTGCCCATGTCGTGAAGCAGGCCCACCATCACCATCCAGTCAGGGTGACCATCTTTGCGTATGGCTTCTGATGTTTGAAGCAAATGTTGAAACTGATCGAGGTCGGTATCCGGATCAGAATCATCTACCAGTTGATTCAGAAAATTAAACGCATTCCATACAGGCATTTCTTTCTTATTGAATGAAAGAAATTCTTTTTCCTTCTGCATCACAAAATCGTAGGTCTGATAGGTATGATTCAGTCGATAAAACTCACGAACGGTATCACGTTGCGGTTCATCGTAGTTGCGATATTCTTCAGTAGATTTTGCGATAGCAATATTTTCAGGGTCTGGATATCTGCGAAGAAGATCATCTTCCCATTCATCTAAACTCTTAAGCGGAACTGCTTCAAACTGATTTTTCATACTTCAGACTTATTAATTGAAGATGAAAGTAAGTAATTTTTCTTGATTTCCGTAAAGGAAAACAGAGAGGCTCCACGAAAAGAAATACTTATTTAAATCCTTTGATTTCACCACTTAAAACCAATTCTAAACACTCATGATGAAATGGGTAGGTTGAGAGCACCACATTTTGCTCATTAGTGAAAGCTAACCACATACACTATGAAATTGTTTTTCATTCCATTCCTGTTCATTGTATCCATTTCACAGGCTCAAGTTACCGACACGTTATTCACGCTGAAAGCGGTGAAATCATATCCGTTTCCAAACGAGTTATGTGCTGCGCCTACCGGTTCGCGCATGGCCTGGGCTATGAATGAAAATGGCGTAAGAAATATTTATGTGGCCGAGGGGCCGGAATTCAAACCGAGAAAACTAACTAATTACTCTTCTGATGACGGACAGGAATTATCTTCGGTCTCTCTATCGCACGATGGCAGTTGGGTAGTCTATGTGCGTGGTGGCGATCACGGATCCAATTGGGATGATCATCAACCGGTAAATCCATCCTCCTCTCCCATATTACCAAAGGTTCAAATATGGAGCGTAAGCTTTACGGGTGGTGAACTCAAATTGTTAGGAGATGGAGAAGAACCTGTCATCTCATCAAAAGGCTTGGTGGCTTTTCACAAAGGCGGACAAATCTGGACTGTGCCTGTGGATGGAAGCGCAACAGCAACACCATTATTTTCAGCAAGAGGTTCCAATACAAATCCGGTGTGGTCACCGGATGGATCGAAGCTTGCTTTCCAATCAAACCGTGGTGATCATGCTTTCGTGGGTGTTTATACTACTGCAAGCAATCCCATCACCTGGATGGAACCCAACTACGATCGCGATGGCTCACCTCGTTGGTCACCCGATGGAACTCACATCGCTTTCGTGCGCATGCACGGAACCGGTGGTGAACCGGACTCTATCCTAAGCCGTCAACCTATTCCATGGTCGATTTTTTCCGGTGAAGCTTCTTCCGGCAAAATCAAAAAACTGTGGACAGCCCCTGAAACACTTCGTGGTTCAATACCCTCTACACACGGTGGAACCAATTTACATTGGGCCATCGGTCGCATTGTTTTTCTTTCTTATCATGATGGCTGGCCACATCTTTATTCAATGGCTGAACAAGGTGGTGAGCCTTTGCTGCTCACACCCGGCAATTTCATGTGCGAATACATTAAGATAAGCCCCGATAAAAAATGGATGGTGTTTACGGCCAATACGGGAAGTGATCCTTTGGATATCGATCGCAGACATATCGTAAAAGTCCCGGTTGATAAACAAGCGATGCAAGTAATGTCACCTGGTACTGGTTTGGAGTGGACTCCCGTAATTACCGGGGAAGGTTCAACATTAGCTTTCATCAGTGCCACCGCACAACGTCCTCCTATGGTCAGCACCATGCCAGTGAATGGCGGAAAAACAAATATACCTGGCATTGATCTGCTCCCTGCTGTGTTTCCTCAGACAAAATTGGTAACACCCAAACAAATCATTTTTAAATCATCTGATGATCTCCCTGTGCATGCACAATGGTTTGAGCAACCCGGCAGCAACAAAAAGAAACCCGCCATTCTTTATGTGCATGGTGGGCCACCCCGACAAATGTTATTGGGCTGGCATTATTCCGATTATTATTCCAATGCTTACGCGATGAATCAATATCTGGCTAGTCGCGGATTCATTGTGTTATCGGTTAATTACCGGTTGGGCATCGGATATGGATACGAGTTTCAAAATCCCAACGCAGCCGGAAGAGCAGGCGCATCAGAATACCTGGATATAAAAGCTGCTGCTGAATGGCTTGCCAAACAACCCAATGTCGATCCCAATAAAATTGGAGTCTATGGAGGTTCATACGGTGGTTTCCTAACCGCGCTCGCGTTAGGGAAGAACAGTGATCTGTTTGCTGCGGGAGTGGATATACACGGTGTTCATGATATGACCATCGAACGAACACGCACCATGATATCACCAGACAAATTCGAAAAAGCACCCGATGCCGAACGTGCACTAAGAACTGCCTGGCAATCGTCACCCACTGCATACGTAAAAGCCTGGAAATCACCCGTACTCATTATTCATGGCGATGACGACCGCAACGTGCGTTTTAGTCAAAGTACCGATCTGGTGCAACGTTTACGAAAACAGAATGTACCCATGGAAACGCTCGTCATTCCAGACGACACTCATCATTTCATGATGTACCGTAATCAAATGAAAGTAAACAAAGCTGCGGCTGATTTTTTAGAGAAGAAATTGAAGAAATAGTTGATCCGAGTCAATCAGCTATACCAGGTAAATTGCCAATTCTCTACCTGATAGGATTGATTTCTTTCAATAAAACTTTCTTTCCTGTTCGAGCGCTTTGTATAGCGGCCTCCAGAATTTCCACCACCATCATATTGTTTTCCAAAGAAGAAAGATCATAAGCAGGCAACGTAACTTTCTTTTGAACTACTGCGGCCAACAAAGCGAACGGATCGTCATAAGGTGCTTCACGTTCCTTCATTGTTTCTGCTCGTTCTTCCTTTTCTCCTTTCAACCGCAACCGAAGTTTGGAACGATTGTCGCTAATCACATAACCGGTGGCGCCATATACTTCCATGTCTTTTCTGCTGAAAGGCCAGTTCCAGGATGCCTGAATGATTCCCTGCATTCCAGGATATTCTAATACGATGGTTGCCTCATCATCTACCTTTGGATAAATATCAGGTTTGAATTGCTGGGTGATCGCCAGTACGGAAAGAGGACGCTGACCGTTGGCAAGCCAGGTGATCAAATTTGCGCCATAACATCCAAAATCTATGATCGCACCTCCTCCATTTTGTTTTGGGTCGGTAAGCCAATCCAGAAATTCAACATTGACTCCAATTTCTTTCGGCCCTTCATGACCATCATGCACTACTACTTTACGTAACGTACCCAGTTGATCTTGTTGCACGATCTCTTTGGCTTTATGATTAGTCGCATACCAGGTAGTTTCATAGTTGGTCAGTAGATGTATGTTGTGTTTGGTGGCGAGCGCCTGCATTTGTCTGGCATGATCCACACTTACTGCGAGTGGTTTTTCCACCATCACATGGATACCCCGCGGGGCACATACCTTCACTACAGCAAGGTGTTCATAAATAGAGCCAAACGCAGTGACTGCCTCAGGCTTCGTTTTTTCAATCATCTCCTCAATAGAATTAAACCATAATGACATTGGCAACCCATGTTGCTTCAAAAATCGCTCTGCAAGGGCTTTGTTGGGTTCAGCGATACCTACGATCTGGATATCACCACGATCGGGTCTTCCCAAAATCCAATGAACGTGACTGTGTGTGAGCCCAGCAACCCCAATGCGAAGGGGTGCTGCATTTGCCATCAATGACAGGAATAAAAAGCCGATAAAAAAAGTGATATACTTCATCATAGTTCAATTTTGTATTTCAAGGTAATCTTGTTAAAGAAGATCTACAACAAAAAAAGTTTGTACTTTCAAACTTCAAAGAATCAAAATGAAAAGTGTCATTCAAAAAATCAGTGCGGTCTTAATTTTCTTCTTTATTCTGATAGCCTGTTCATATGAAAAAAAACAATCCGAACCAGTAGCATCCTGGTGGCTGACTACCGGAAATAAAACATCTTTACTGGCCCCTCAACAAAATCTATCATTCGGTAAAACTGAAACAACCGGCTCAGTAATTTCAATTGATACCACACAACAATTTCAAACTATCGATGGCTTTGGTTATGCACTCACGGGCGGTAGCGCCATGCTCTTGAACACTAAACTTACTTCTGATCAACGAGCTACCTTACTCCGAGAACTTTTTCTTACCGAAGGAAATGGCATTGGGCTCAGTTACCTGCGCATAAGTGTTGGCGCTTCTGATCTGGATGAATATGTTTTTTCATATGATGATTTACCAAAGGGTCAAACTGATCCAACGTTAAGTAAGTTTAATCTCAGTTATGATACGCTTCATCTCATTCCTATTCTTAAAAAAATCCTTGAGCTTAATCCGAACATAAAAATCATGGGTAGCCCATGGTCACCACCGGTATGGATGAAAACCAACCAACTGACAAAGGGAGGAAGCCTGAAACCGAAATACTATGAAACCTATGCGAACTATTTTGTAAAGTATATTCAATCGATGGCGAAAGAAGGAATCACCATCGATGCGATCACACTGCAAAATGAACCAGAAAATCCAAAGAACACACCCAGTCTCATAATGACCGCAGAAGAGCAGGCGTTGTTTGTAAAGAACCATTTAGGTCCAGCTTTTAAAAAGAATAATATTCAAACCAAAATCATTGTATTCGATCACAATTGCGATCATCCAAAATACCCGATTGCTGTATTGAATGATGCCGATGCAAACCAATACATCGATGGGGCAGCCTTTCATATGTACCTGGGGGAAATTGATGCACTCAGCAACGTACACGATGCCCACCCTGATAAAAATATTTACTTCACCGAACAGTGGACTTCTGGCAAAGGTGAATTTGCCGGTGATCTAAGTTGGCATACCAAAAACCTTATCATTGGTGCTACCCGTAACTGGAGTCGTAATGTGTTGGAGTGGAATCTGGCCGCAGATCCAAACTTTGATCCGCATACCAACGATGGCGGTTGCGATATTTGCCAGGGAGCACTAACGATTGCCGATGAAAGTGTCACGCGTAATGTTTCATACTTTATTATTGCACACGCTTCCAAATTTGTTCCCACAGGTTCAATAAGAATCAGTTCGGATTTAGTGGACGGATTACCCAATGTTGCTTTTCTCACTCCTCAAGGAAAAAAAGTATTGATTGTGTTGAATGAAACACCGACAGCGAAATCATTCTCCATTCAATTCAATGAAAAAATTGCAGAGGCAGATTTAGCTCCGGGCGCGGTGGCCACTTTTGTCTGGTAGTTTATCCATTTTACTGATCTGACCGATCAAAATTATTCTTGCTCCAGCCCCTCAGCTCATAGTATTTTGATTTTGGTTCACCCGTCCATCCGTTCACACCTTTTTTGGGAAGCCATATTACATGGATATATAAAACGGGAAGCAACAATAACCCAAACACCGAAAACGCAACTACTCTTCCAAACCACGATGAGAGCACGACAACCAAAATTAACGAAGTCACTGCCTTTCCAAACTTTCTGAGCCTGGAGGAACGCTCTTCAAAATGACCTAAACAAATATGCCCCATCAGTAAGGAAAAGCTAATGACGGAGATTTCCACCCATAACGAATCCGTATTCCACATGACAAAAAGCTTTAAATCTGCCCAAAAATAGGATTATTATTTTAGTCTTGTCTAAAATATTGTTTAGTTATTTCTAATTATATAAGTTTGCTGCTCGAAATATTATGAAATTCATATTCTTTATATACGTGCTTGTGGTTATTCAATTTGCTGAAGCGCAAACCGGCATTCTTTCAGGTTCCGTGCAAAGCGAAGGAAAACCGGTAGAATTCATCAATGTGTTTTTGGTGGGCACCAATCTGGGTGCTACAACCCAGGAAGATGGAAAATTTAGCATCGCCTCCATTCCACCGGGCAACTATGAAGTGCAAATCTCTGGTATCGGTTACCAAACCAAAACGCTGAAGGTGATGGTGAAATCCGAACAAACATCAAAACTGGAAGTAAATTTAAATGAAGATGTTTCTCAACTGCAGGAAGTGGTTGTTACAGGTACCATGAAAGAAGTAACAAAAATGAATTCACCTATACCCGTAGAAGTGTATGCTCCCTCCTTCTTCAAGAAAAATCAAACACCCAATATTTTTGAAGCACTTTCATTGGTAAATGGCGTGCAGCCACAAATCAATTGCAATGTGTGCAACACCGGCGATATTCACATCAATGGGTTGGAAGGACCTTATACGATGATTCTGATTGATGGTATGCCCATCGTCAGCAGCTTATCAACGGTTTACGGATTGGCAGGCATTCCCAACAGTTTAGTGAAGCGGATGGAGATTGTGAAAGGACCAGCCTCCACCTTATATGGATCAGAAGCGGTAGGCGGTGTCATTAACATCATCACGAAGGAACCCTTTTCAGTACCAGCCTTTAAAGCAGATGTATTCGTCACATCTGTTGGTGAATACAATATTGATGTAGCTTCAGGTTTTAAAGCAGGCAAAGCATCTAGCCTGATCGGAATAAACTATTTCAATTACGATCAGATCCGTGATATCAATGATGATAATTTTACGGATGTCACGTTGCAAAAAAGAATCTCAATATTTAATAAATGGAGCCTGTATAGAAAATCAGGTAAGAATATATCATTGGCTGGAAGATACATTCATGAGAATCGTTGGGGCGGAGAACTACAATGGAATTCAACGTTACGTGGAAGCGATCAGATATATGCCGAGTCCATTTATACCGATCGCGCAGAATTTATTGGCAATTATCAGTTTAATACATCTTCGCCTCTTCACCTTGATTATTCTTACAATTTTCACAATCAGGATTCGTATTACGGTATCGTGAAATTCCAGGCCAACCAACAAATCGCATTTACGCAACTTCGCTGGAATAAAAATATTGGGAACCATGAATTCTTAACAGGTGTGCCATTGCGCTATGTTTACTACGATGATAATACAGTGGGCACTTCAACACAGGAAGGATTAAATAATCCTATCATTACTTTCTTACCTGGTATCTTTATTCAAGATGATCTTCAATTGTCGAAAAAGGTATCTACACTTGCCGGGGTACGTTATGACCATCATAATGTTCACGGAAGTATCTGGACTCCACGATTGAGTTTTAAATTTTCCCCTGATAAAAACAACACTCTTCGATTAACCAGTGGGAGCGGTTATCGCGTAGTAAATTTGTTTACCGAAGATCATGCTGCACTTACCGGTTCGAGACAAGTAGAAATCCTGAATGATCTGAAACCCGAACAATCCTGGAACTTAAATCTTAACTATGCACATAACATTCACTTAAACGATGGTTTTATAAACCTTGATGTGAGCATTTTTTACACCTACTTCACTAATAAAATTGTGGGCGACTTTCTTACAGATCCCAACAAAATCATTTACGATAATTTAGATGGCCATGCCATTTCAAAAGGTGCCACGCTTAACGCGGATATGTCGTTCGCTAACGGCCTAAAAATAATTTCAGGTGTTACCCTGATGGATGTCTATCAAATCCAGGCACAAAATAATATGGAAAAGAAGATCCCTCAACTTCAGGCCCCACGCTTTTCAGGCACCTTTACAGTTAGTCAAACGATAGCATCAGCACAAATTGAAATTGATTTAACAGGGAAGATTAATGGCCCGATGCACTTGCCTGTTGTAGCTAATGATTATCGCCCTTCCAGGTCGCCCTGGTTTGGATTGATCAATCTTCAAATTACCAAAATCATTAATCATGATTTAGAAATTTATGCGGGAGTAAAAAACATTTTGAATTTTATACCCCAAGATCCTTTCCTACGGCCGTTTGATCCTTTCGATAAATTCGTTCATGAAAACAACCCCAATGGTTATACATTCGATACTTCGTATAACTATGCTCCCATACAAGGAGCAAAGGCAATAGTGGGGTTAAGATGGAAGATATCTAACAATTGAATAAACCTGAATTTCATTTTTACATTTTTAGCAGGCAAGAAATCAACAAGAAGTGTGAATTGATTGTCTATTGAAGATTTGGTGATTTTTGTCATTTTGTTAATATGATTGATCTCATTGAAGTCTATATGTACCTCAGGTAACTTTGAATTGAAATAAATAAAACAACATGAAAAAATTAATTTTAGCCATATGGCTCGGATGCTGGGCTCTGGGAGCTGCGGCTCAAGTGGAGACATTAAAAGTAACGAAAGTAAAAAAAGGTGATGAGCCTCAAGTTGTTGTTGATGCAATCAAGAAGGATTTCCCCGATTTTATTGCTAACAATTTATCATTCCTTCCCGCAAAACTTTATGGTGAAGAGTGGAACATAAGCACTGAAGGCTCAACTGTGGATACTGACATCAATTTCTACCAGATTACATTAAATCAAGGAAAAGGAAATTATTACACGGCTGTTTATGATAAAGATGGCAATCTTTTAAGTTCAAAGCAGGAAATTGATAATTCAAAATTACCAAAAGAGATAGCAGAAACCGTAAACAAATTTATTTCGGCAGGCTGGCATACAGACAGAACACATGATATTATTAAGTATAAGAATGACAAATTCACTAGGACCTATAAAGTGAAATTAGAAAAAGGCATTGAACACAAAATTTTATTTATCGATCCAGCCGGCAATATTATTAATACACGGTTTACTCTTATTTAACAACATTAATTAAATCGTTCAATCAATATAAACCCGTATACCATACGGGTTTATATATTAAGAGCCTTTGAAATGCTTAGAGATTTATTCAAAACTGAATCTAAGATGACACTAAATAGCCTATCAATAGATTTACAAATAAGAATATTATTTAATCAACACTGCGTCTTCGAGGATAAAATTCCCATGCTCCAGATCAGCATCGTTAAGTTTTAACTTTCCTTTCACACGGATGTATTGATCCGGATCAAACTTGCCCGGCTTCACTTTAAAACTAACTTCGGCTATCGACTCCGGGCCGGCACCTCCACAAAAAAAACACTGACTGTACGGAAACTTTGATAAAATGATGTAGGCATCACCTTCTACATCAATCGGCAAGTAATAACCTTCCAGATTAAACTCTTTACCTACCATACTTTTCAAATCAGCAGAGAAGGTAGGAAACATAAAATACTCACCGGCTTTGTCGCTGTATTTCGCATCAAACTTGGTTTTAGCAAAAGCAAGCCATCCATCAGTTTGGGAATAAGTGTCTATGGAAGATATGAAAAGTGCAATTAGGACGAAAGTACGTAACATGATCTGTTTATTAATTTTCAAAAGTAATCAATTACCTGATCAGGATAATCCAAAACCCTGTCAATGGAAAAATCAATTTCCCGCCAGCACCTTATGGATATCTGTACGATAGGCCTGAATGGCAGGAATAATCGAGCACAGAATACCCAAAACAAAACTCCCTAAAAACAAATAGACTTCTTCTACATAAAAAATAAAAGCCGAAATACCTGCCTTCTGACTTTGTTCAATCATTGTGATGAATAAATACAAGACACCATGACCCAGAGCAAGACCAATGACACTACCACAAACCGTTAACGTGATGCCTTCCATCAATGTGGCTATGAATAACTTCGATTTGCTGGCACCCATCGAACGCATGATAGCAAGGTCATATTGACGTTCTTTTAGTGAGTTGTATAGTGCAATAAAAATACTTAGCGCTGAAATAAAAATAAGTACGTAGGCAAATCCTGTCATTGCCTCCACACCAACACCCAATATGGAAAAAAGTCGGGCTGCCTCGAACGAAGGAGAAGCGGCTTGCATACTGCTTTGACTATTGACAAACCGCGGCAATTGTAATGCGGCAATAGGGTTTCTATATTTAATTAAAAGTGAAGTGATTTCTTTGGATGAATCACTTGCTTCAACAGACGGAATCAATCGTGATGGATTGACAACAGCATCCCTCGTTGATGTTACTTCACCCTGTTCATCATGAACATTCCAGATGCTGGAAATATTGGTAAAGATTAAATTATCGATCACGCTGTTGCTCTTTTTTAAAATTCCTTTTACTAAATACGGATGTGCTTCGTGTGCATTACCTTCTTTCGTGAGTCCATGTGAACTTTCAATTGCATCGCCTGCTTTCAGTTTGAGAAGCCCGGCTGCTGTAGCACCCACCACTACTTCCATATCCTCACTCCACCAAGCTCCATCAGCCAGTTCAGCTTTGTATAATTCCATGTATTGTTGGTTGGTGCCGATGATTCTGAAATTCTGATAGCTATCCCCCAACGCAAGAGGAATGGCACTTTTCACTAATCGATGTTTAGCAAGTCGATCCGCTTCATATAATTTGATATTGCCTGTAGGGAAATCGATATGAAAGATATTGCAAAGAATTAATTGCAATGGGCTACCCTTCGCGCCCACTACCAGATCAATTCCTTTTGTATTATCCGAAATCTTTTCTTTCAGTTGATTGCTGAATAAAAGAAGAATGGTGATTACCGCAATGCCTAATGACAAC
This sequence comes from uncultured Ohtaekwangia sp., assembly GCA_964349405.1. Lineage (GTDB taxonomy): Bacteria > Bacteroidota > Bacteroidia > Cytophagales > Cyclobacteriaceae > ELB16-189. The sequence continues at coordinate 24,352 of CAYGGY010000045.1, forward strand.
AAAACAATATTGAGTACTGTATTGAGTGGCTTGGCTTTCAAGTAGCTGACAACGAGTGATACAAGATTCATCAGAGTTGGATCAGGTTTTTGATTTTGTTTTTCAATCGTTGATCGTGGGTGGCAATAATGAGGGTAGCATTATTTTGTTCAGCTGCCGATAATAATAAATCACTGACGCGATCACAATTCTTATCATCCAATGCTGAAGTAGGTTCATCGGCCAGAATCACTGAAGGTTTATTTAAGATCGCTCTGGCGATAGCCACGCGTTGTGCTTGTCCCAAACTTAACTCCCGAATTGCAGCATGCTTCTTTTCGCCAATACCTAATTGCATGAGCACTTCTTCAACCCGCTCACGATCTTGTTTTAATCCCGCAAGGAATGGCGCCATCAATAAATTCTTTTCTACAGTGAGCGCACTGATCAGATGATTTCGCTGGAAAATAAATCCATAATGCTGTCCACGAAAGCGATCTAACGCTGCCCCGGAAAGTTTGGTAATTTCCTTTCCGTTTACTTCAATACTTCCGTGTTGTGATGTAAGTAATCCGCCTACTAAATGAAGGAGGGTTGTCTTTCCGCTTCCCGATTCTCCAAGTAAAAGAAATTGCTCACCTTGCTGTATCGTTAAATCAGGAAAGGCGATAGAAGATGCACCCGTATAGCAAAAAGATAAATTCGAACAGGATATCATGATGTAATTTGACCGTGCAAAAAAAACGGTCAGGCACCAATCAAATTGAGCCTGACCATTCAAAGTTAATTTTAATTCAGAATACTAATTCTTGATAGGCTCGTAATCTTTGAAAGGGGAAAGATTTACTTTTTCCATGATGGCTCTGTATTCGGGCCAGGCGGACGAATAAAACTTGTTCACCCGATTTACTACTTCACGAATCTTATCTTCCGCTTGCTTATAGACGCGCTTATCGGTATCACTTATTGGATCTGTAGACCGGGCAATGTACCCTCGTGCGGTTTGAATAAATGATATCGGTGTAGGATCCGGTGAGCGAACTATTCCCTGACGCTTGTCCACTTTACCAAGAATAAAATCGAACAACGCACTTACAGAATCTTTCATCGCTTTTGTTTTATCCGAAACCTCTTTTAGGTCAGAGCGCTTTGTCTCTTTTATTTTCTTCTCATACTCCTGCACTATTTCCAACGATTCGCGCAAGCGGTCAGTAGCTTGTGTAGCATTTGCTGTTAATTTTTGAAGATCTTTCAACATGGCGTAGCGTGCTTCAATAACACCCTGCGAAACATTCAGGCGAGGGTCGGCTTTCACGCTGATGGTGGTTGAATCTTTCTGATCACCAAAAGTGAGTCGCAGCTTGTAAGAGCCTGGCAATACAGACGTTCCGCCAAAGCCACCAAATCCTCCTCTACCTTGTCCTTCACGGGCACGTTCGCGCGATGGATTCCGTTCTGCTTTTTCATTCAATGCCCAAGTCATTCGGTTAAGGCCATGCTCTTCGGGCGCTTTTTGGTTGATGGTATTGATGACAACACCACTACCATTTATTATTTCCAGTTTTACCGAATCATATTTAACAACAGATTTAGCTTCCTTTTTCTCCATGACAACAGGTGCTGATTTTTTCTGTCCACCTTTCGATGTGGTTGCTACAGTAGCATCTTCCTTTTTCTCGGTGGGCTTATTTACCACATACGATATCAACGCTCCGGGCTGTCTGTTTTGTCCATTATAAATTGCATCTGCTTCAAACCGCGGACCCGTTGGTTGCTGCCGCGTAGCAAGGTATGCATCTGGTGCAGCAAACAATTTTACGGTATTGTTCAATGCAGTAACTCCCGACTTTGCTAAATCGCGCAGTGGTCGGATATCATCCAACACATAAATGGCGCGACCAAAAGTGGCCATCACCAAATCGTGTTCACGTGGATGAATCACCATGTCCATCACGGGCACACCGGCAGGAAAATCAACGGTCCATTTTGTCCAATTCTTTCCTTCATCAATACTCACAAACAAACCATTTTCGGCACCCACAAAAAGTAGTTTTGGCTCCATCGAATCTTGCACCACCGACAGCGTGTAATTATTATCACCAATCTGTGCAGGCGACACTAAACTTTCCCAGGTAGCACCATAATCCTTTGTGCGGAATAGGTAAGGTTTGTAGTCAAACATGCGATAGTTGTTTACCACCACAAAGGCTTCACCGGCATTATACGTTGATGTCTGAATTTGAGGAATCCAGGCTCCTTTAGGCATGCCCGTTATTTTAGGCGAAACGTTTGTCCAGGTCTTGCCTCCATCTTGTGTGAGTTGAACATTTCCGTCATCGGTGCCTACCCAAATTACTTCCTTCTTGAGCGCACTGGGTGCTATGGTGATGATTGTACAGTAATTTTCCGCACCGGTAGCATCCAGGGTAAGACCACCGCTTTCATGTTGCTTCTGTTTGGATGGATCGTTGGTGGTTAGATCGGGAGAAATAATTTCCCACGTGTCACCTTTATTAGTTGATTTATGTAGAAACTGGCTTCCATAATAAATAGTGGAATTGTTATGTGGATCTTGTGCGATGGCTGCGTTCCAGTTAAATCGAAGTCTAAAGTTAGGGTCAGGATGAGTCGGTTCAATGTTCTTGGTAAATCCTGTTTGCAAATCATAGCGTGCTACATTACCCCCTTGCGACATTGCATATCCAAACCGGCTATTGTCGGGGTCAGATACAACATCGAAACCATCGCCAAACAACACTTCTTGCCAATATGAATTTCTAATGCCCGCGTTGCGCCAAACATAGGCCGGCCCAGCCCACGAGCCATTATCCTGCATGCCCCCATAAACCTTGTATGGGTGATCCATATCTACGTTGATGTGATAGAATTGTCCTACGGGAATATTTTCTGCGAATACCCAGGTCTTCCCTCCATCGTGTGTAATATTCAATCCTCCATCATTACCATCCACAATGAAACTGGGATCTTCAGGATGTATCCACCAGGCATGATGATCGGGGTGAACGCCCGCATACGGCAATAAGGTTTTGAATGACTTGCCACCATCTTCACTGATATTGACTTCAGAAAAAATGGTGTAGAGCCGGTTTTCATTTTTGCTGTCCACGTGAATATCGCAATAGTAAAAAGGACGATCGCCAATTTCATTCATCTTGTCATTCATCATCTGCCACTTCAAGCCACCATCAACCGAACGATACAAGGCGTTTTTTTTACTCTCCACGTATGCGTAAACTATTTCGGGTTTGCTGGCTGCAATGGCTATCCCTATACGACCCAATTCACCTTCCGGCAAGCCTTCCTTATTGGTAACTTTTGTCCAGGTTTCGCCTCCATCAATGGTTACATGTAAACCAGATCCCGGCCCTCCGGAATTAAAAGTCCAGGGTTGTCTCCGATGCTGCCACATGGATGCGAATAATTTATTGGGGTTGCTGGGATCCATAACCAAATCAGCACAACCTGTTTTTTCATCTACATAGAGAATACGTTTCCAGGTAGTGCCACCATCGGTAGTTTTGTAAACACCGCGCTCAGGATGCTCGCCCCAGGGTGATCCGATGGCACCAACATACACCGTATTCGGGTTTTTTGGGTCGATAACAATGCGATGTATATGTCTTGTTTTTTCAAGGCCCATCAACTTCCAGGTTTTGCCGGCATCTAAACTTTTGTAAATGCCATAACCACCATTTAAACTGTTGCGTGGGTTTCCTTCGCCCGTTCCTACCCACACTACAGCAGGATTATCTTGTTGAATCGAAATTGCCCCGATGGCAAGAGTAGATTCTTTGTCGAACACAGGCTCCCAACTGATACCAGCACTGGTTGTTTTCCATACACCACCGGAAGCCGCACCCGCATAAATAATATCAGGGTTGGATACTACTGCATCAATGGTCGTGATGCGGCCACTCATACCGGCAGGACCTATACTTCGGGGCTTCATCCCCTTAAGTTTTTCCATATCAAGCTTTTGTGCGTGCACCGAGCAGGCAACAGCAAGCAGGATAATTAATTGAAGTAATCTTTTCATGCGTTTATAATTTTTAGTTAAAGGTCACTACGTGTCCCGATCCTTCAGGATAAAATGGCCCGTATTATCAATGCTCTTAGGTACAGAACATATTAATAGCCATTTCATAGTTAATGTATTATTGTACTAAAGATAATCGCTGGACAGATTGAACGATCTGATTTTAAGGATAGGTAGTGCGGGTATTATTTGAATGGTCGGCAACCTATCTGATAAAACGAATTTCCTTCAAGTCATAAGATTTGAGTACACCTTGTGTAGCAACCAGCAACTTGCCATGATGGTTAACCCCTTCAATCACTCCTTCTATTTCACCGGTGGCGTCCATGAATTTCCGAAGCTCACCTTTACCAAAAAGTGAATTCAGGTAATCATGTAGCAGGTCATTAAGTTTACCTGATCGCAACTGAAGGTACCGTCTTTCCAGAAATTCAAACAACAATGCCATCTCATCTGGCAAGTTAAAGTCATGACCCGATACGGCTCTCATTGAAGTAGCTGATTCCATTAAAGACGAATCCTGATTCACATTTAACCCAATACCTATCACGCTATGTTGTATGCTATCTCCAGACAGTGTGTTTTCAATCAAAATGCCACACAATTTTTTATCATTCACCAAAATATCATTAGGCCATTTGATCTTTACTACACCAGAAATCCGATGGGTAAGAAAATCGCGAAGCGCAAGAGAAATGGCTACGGTAAGGTTGAATTGATCGATGGGTTTTATGAAAGTGGGTTTCAAGACTAACGAGAACGTCAAGTTCTTATAAGGTTCAGAATTCCACTCATTTCCCCGTTGGCCGCGTCCGGTTGTCTGATTATCGGTAATTACACAAGTCCCCTCTATTGTCGAAGTTCTTTGACAAAGAACGGAAGCAAGCGTGTTGGTAGAGTGACATTGTGGCACATAAACCATATTCTTACCCATGAAAAGGGTATTGGCAGGGATTTTATACAAGGTATTTTGGTTAGCTTTGCAAATTGTTCAAATTAAAAAAACCAAAACAGTTAATGGCGAAAAAAAAGAAGGGGAATGATTCCGAAAAGCTAAGCAAAGCAATCGTAAAAGGCATGCAGGAAAAAAAGGCTTCGGAAATCGTAGTGATGGATTTAAGAGAAGTAAAAAACGCTGTTGCGGACTTTTTTGTAATCTGTTCTGGTAATTCTGATAAGCAATTGGAGGCCATTAGTGACTCTGTGGATGAAGAGGTGTTCAAAGCCTTGAAGGAAAAACCCTGGCACATCGAAGGTAAAAGCAATAAAGAGTGGATGATTCTCGACTATATCAGTGTGGTGACACATGTTTTTAGAAAAGATCGCAGACATTTCTATTCCTTAGAGAAGCTGTGGGGTGATGCGGAAATCACTGAAATTGAAGAATAAGAACTTAAATGACTTAAAGACGTTATTGAATTGTAATTTTTAAAGGAATGGCAGACAAGGAAAAAGAAAAGAAGATCATAACACCCAAGGTACCAAGACCTAACTACCAAATGTGGGTTATTATGGCATTGGTGGCGGTTATTTTGGGAATCAGCTACTTGAACCGTAGTGGTGAGTTGGTAGAAATTCAAAGCAGCCGCTTTGAAGATATGGTGCAGGCGCGTGACATCAAACGCATCGTTCTGATTAAGAACGAAGAGATGGTTGAAATCACGCTGAAACCAGAAGCGCTTCAAAACGCTAAATACAAACAGGAAATTGAAAAAAGTAGTCCATTGGGAATCAAACCCAATGGTCCGCATTTCAAGTATAAAATTGGTTCTATTGACAAATTCTATGAGCAATATGAGGCTATCGTTAAAAATATCCCGCGTGAGCAAAGAATTGATTTACAAGTAGAAGATCGCCAGGATTACACCAATATGTTCTTTAACATTGGGTTCCTTGTGTTATTGGTGTTTGGTTTCTGGATGCTGATGCGCAGAATGACTGGTGGTGGTGGCCCCGGTGGACAGATATTTAATATCGGAAAATCAAAGGCAGCACTTTTTGACGCAGAAAACAAAGTGCGCATTACGTTTGCCGATGTGGCCGGATTGGAAGAAGCGAAAGAAGAAGTAAAAGAGATTGTTGATTTTTTAAAGACACCTCAAAAGTTTACCAAACTGGGGGGTAAAATCCCAAAGGGTGCATTGTTGGTGGGCCCTCCCGGAACCGGTAAAACATTATTGGCGAAAGCAGTAGCCGGTGAAGCAGGCGTTCCTTTCTTCTCTTTGTCAGGTTCCGATTTTGTTGAAATGTTTGTGGGTGTGGGTGCAGCTCGAGTGCGCGACTTGTTCAAGCAAGCCAAAGAGAAAGCCCCGTGTATTGTATTTATTGATGAAATTGATGCGATCGGCCGTTCTCGTGGAAGAGGGCAAATGCCAGGCGCCAATGATGAAAGAGAAAATACGCTGAACTCGTTGTTGGTAGAAATGGATGGTTTTGCCACCGACAGTGGTGTAATTATACTAGGAGCAACCAACAGGCCCGATGTCTTAGACTCCGCATTGATGCGTCCCGGACGTTTCGACAGACAAATCAGTATTGACAAGCCAGATATTTCTGGTCGGGAACAAATATTTAAAGTGCACCTCAAGCCAATCAAACTATCCAAAGATGTGGATGTGAAAAAATTGGCAGCACAAACCCCCGGTTTTGCCGGTGCAGAAATTGCCAACGTATGTAACGAAGCCGCTCTTATTGCTGCGCGCAGAGATAAAAGCGAAGTAGACATACAAGACTTTCAGGATGCTATTGACCGTGTAATTGGAGGACTTGAAAAGAAAACAAAAATTATTTCACCAGAAGAAAAACGTATTGTTGCCTATCACGAAGCAGGTCATGCTGTAGCGGGTTGGTTTCTGGAGCATGCCGATCCGTTAGTTAAAGTGAGCATCGTGCCGCGCGGGGTTGCTGCCTTAGGTTATGCTCAATACTTACCGAAAGAACAGTTTCTGTATCAGACCGAACAATTATTAGATGAGATGTCAATGACCTTTGGCGGAAGAGCCGCAGAAGACATTGTCTTTAATAAAATCTCTACCGGTGCCTTGAGCGATTTAGAGCGCACGACCAAGATGGCTTACAGCATGGTGACGGTCTATGGTATGAATAATGAAATAGGAAATCTTTCTTTCTACGATTCAAAACAATCGGACTACGCGTTCAATAAGCCATACTCGGAGGCTACGGCTGAAAGAATCGATAAGGAGGCCAAGAAAATTATTGATCTTGCCTATGAGCGTACAAAAAAGCTACTCATTGACCATCGTGATCATCTTGAGATCATTGCTAAAGAATTACTTGAGAAAGAGATTCTCTTTCAAAGTGATCTGGAGCGCTTGATCGGTAAGCGACCATTTGCTCACCAAACGACCTATGAAAAGTTTACCAACGCCAAAACTCCGGAGGTAAAAATTGAAGAACCAATCGTAAATGGTTCTGCTGTTGAACCAACAAGCGAAGAGCCAAGTAAAGAAACTACCGAAGTAACTCCAGAGAAAATATAAGTAGTAGATTAATCAAAACCTGAAAAGCCTTTCGATGTAAAAACCGGAAGGCTTTTTTTCATTGATTTAGTTTTCGCGTTATTTGCATACTATGGCCCATCACATTCAACTTACAACAGGCAAGAAATTATACTTTGCCTCTGATTTTCATCTGGGTGTGCCTGATCATGAATCCAGTGTAGCCCGCGAAAAACGTATTGTAAAATGGCTGGATTCAGTTTCATCAGAGGCACATGCTATCTATTTACTGGGAGACATTTTCGATTTCTGGTTTGAATATAGTCATGCCATTCCCAGAGGCTTTATCAGACTTCAGGGAAAACTGGCTGAATTGCGCGATGCTGGATTGCCCATTTATTTCTTCACCGGCAACCACGATATGTGGATGTTTGACTACTTCGAAAAAGAACTAGGGATAGTCATCTATCATGAACCACAAGTGCTTGAAATAGGAACGCATAAATTGCTAATTGGACACGGAGATGGCCTTGGGCCTGGTGACACCACCTATAAATTTCTAAAAAAATTCTTTAACAGTTCTTTATGTCAGTGGATGTTTGCACGCATTCATCCTAATCTCGGCATACGCATTGCTAATTACTGGAGCAGACAAAGCCGTATAAGCAACACCAAAATGGAAGAAAAATTTCAGGGCGAGGAAAATGAGTTTCTGCTTACCTATTGCCGTGAACAAGAAAAGACAAATCACTACGACTTCTATGTTTTTGGTCATCGCCATCTGCCACTTGATATAAAAGTCGGAGAAAATAGCCGCTACATAAACCTGGGCGAATGGGTACACTTTAATACATACGCTGAATATGATGGGAAGGAATTTTCGTTGAAGACATTTACATCATGATCCGAAGAATCATTCAACCATACACAATCCTTTCACTGGCCTTCTTTCTTCTTTTTATGCAGGAAGGATGTTCTCAAAATCAGCTCGTTAAAATAAAAGAATGGAGTGACAAAGAAATTGAAAATGTTTCCGTTGACCGGATGGGCAACTTTTTTCTTATTCAAAAAAAGGGAAGAATTAAAAAATATGATCCGGATGGCAACCTGATGGCAACACTCACCATAAGAAAACCAACCTTGTTTGAACCGTGGTATCATCCAAGTATTTTTATTTACCATCGCGGATCGCAAAAGTATTTTTCTTACGGCCGCTTCTTTGAAAATGTTCAGGAACATAAACTCGCACCGGAATTCGCGATTGAACCATTTCTCCTTTGCCCAACACATGATAACCGGTTATGGATACTGGATAAGGCAGATTACTCTTTAAAAAAAATAAACCCGCTCACGCAAGAAGTCATTAACGAGTTCGTACTTAATACCGATTCAACAGCACCTACCTTCACTTACTTGAGAGAGTATCAAAATCTACTGTTTCTTCAGGACACAAACTTTGGTGTTTGGATTGTAAATACCCTTGGTAAAGTCATCACAAAAATCGCAATCAAAACCCCGGGAAACTTCAGTTTCTTCGGGCAGGAACTTTACTATCTGGAAAATAATACCATTCGTTTTTTTGATTTATTAACAGCGGCCCACCATGAACTTGCTCTTGATGGTGATTTAAGATTTGCCATCGTTACAGACGAACGGATACTTACGATCTCAGCAAAAAATAAGATTTCATTATTCAATTATATCCCTTAATATGTAAAGGATTACTCTTTTATCTATGTTCATTTTTGAACATCTTTGTACATAGTCGCACAAAATATTTTTCAGAAACTGCATTTCCGGACAGATCCGGTGCTGGCACAATTTTTCCTTTCGTTGCTTGACTTAAACTTTTAAAACTGTGAATGAAGGTGGTAAAATACTGATGATTGATGACGATGAAGATGTACTTCTGGCAGCTAAAATGTTGTTGAAGAAATCAAATCATCAGGTAATTATTGAAAAGAACCCGAACAAAATTCCTTTTCTACTCAACAATGATTCGTATGATGTGATCCTGCTGGATATGAATTTCAGTAAAGACACGACCAGTGGAAAAGAAGGGTTCGAATGGCTTAAACAAATCAAAGAAAGAGAACCGGATGCCGTGGTCATTATGATTACAGCTTTTGGTGATGTAGAGATGGCAGTAAGAGCCCTCAAAGAAGGTGCAACGGATTTTATATTAAAGCCATGGCAAAACGAAAAGCTGGTAGCTACTATTTCTACCGCCATCAAACTTAAAAAATCATACAATGAAGTTGACAAACTGCGCAAGGCCAAGCAAATGCTGGAAGAGCAGATCAGTCAGCCATTCCGTGATATCATTGGTCAAAGTGATGCACTGAAAGAAGTATTTACATTAATTGATAAGGTAGCGAAGACCGATGCGAACGTTTTGATTCTTGGAGAAAACGGAACCGGTAAAGAATTAGTAGCACGCGCCATTCACCAGAAATCATTACGTAAAGACAGTTCTTTTGTATCCGTTGATATGGGTGCTATCACTGAAACACTTTTTGAAAGTGAATTATTTGGACACAAGAAAGGATCCTTTACGGATGCACGCGAAGACAGACCTGGGCGTTTTGAATTGGCTAATGGTGGCACACTTTTTCTCGATGAGATTGGAAATCTTAGCATGAGTTTGCAAAGCAAATTGCTTAGTGCCTTGCAATCGCGGCAAGTGACACGCGTTGGTTCCAACCAACACCTAGATGTGGATATTCGATTAATCTGCGCCACCAACATGCCCTTGCATCAAATGGTGCAGGAAGGAAAATTCAGACAAGATTTGTTGTATCGGATAAACACGGTTGAAATTACCATCCCTCCACTCAGCGATCGGGTAGATGATATCCCGATGTTGGCCAATCACTTTCTAAATCATTACGCCAAAAAATACAGAAAAGAAGTGCTCTCTATTTCACCGGAAGCCATGAATAAATTAAAGAAATATCCCTGGCCCGGCAACGTGCGTGAATTACAGCACGCTATTGAGCGTGCATTAATTATGGCCGACTCAGCCACCTTACAGGCAAGTGATTTTCTTTTCAGTAGAAAAGGCGGTGAAGAATTAGTGAACGACACTCTCAATCTGGATGAAGTAGAGAAAGCAGCGGTAACGAAAGCCATTCAACTGCACAACGGAAATATTTCAAAAGCAGCAGAAGAACTCGGGCTCACCCGCGCTTCTCTTTATAGAAGGATGGAGAAATATGGATTGTAGATTCAAGGTCCTTCCATTAAGTTACCAGTGAATCCTCCAAGATTTTAAAAGCCTTGGAGGATTTGTCTTAACAATAGACATGGATTGCAGATTACTTAAATAGACTCTCCCATTCTTATTGCTTCAATTCAAGTATGGTAATTGATTTGGCACCAACGTCAAAAGCAGAACCAACTTCAGAATGATCAATAACATTTATTCCTTTAGTGAAATCTTTCGTGGCCTCGTTGTATTTATTAAATTCTATTTTCTGAACCTTATCACCCGCGTTCAAAACCACCATGATCGTTTGCTTTTCATCATATCGGAAATAAACATAGTAGCCGTCTTTAGGCGCGTATTGCATCATTTTCCCTGACTTAATGGCTGATGAATTTTTCCTGAACGTTCCCAGCGTCTTCACAAAATCCTGAACTTCTTTTTCTTCAGCAGTTAAACCTATTTGTGTAAATGCATTCTTTTTATCTCCGGGCCAGCCACCTGGGAAATCCAAACGCACCCAGCCGTCTTTGGGCCACGTAGAACCTTTCATCAGAACTTCCGATCCATAATATAGTTGTGGAATACCCCGGCTCGTCAACAACCATCCCATTCCAATTTTATGTTTACGGATATCTTCTCCTACCTGAGTGAAAAACCGATTCATATCATGATTGTCAAGTAACGTGACCAATTTGGTTGGATCTTTGTAAAGCAAATCATTGCTATACATCAAATACATTGAATTCAATCCTTCTCCCGGATTTTCCAGCGAAGGAATAATTCCTTTAAACAGGGATATAAAATCTACCGCACCGGGCAAGTTACTTTTGAAGGAAACATTCAAATTATTCTCCATAAAATAAGCCTGGTTAACTGTGCCCTGCACCCATATTTCACCAAACATAAACATGGTAGGATACTCTTCTAACAAAGCCTGATTGCACCGATTCATAAACTCGGGATTATTATAGATATAAGTATCAATACGCCACGCATCCACTCCAAATTCCTCCACACTCCACAACGCATGCTGAATAAGATAATTAGCTTGTAAGAGATTTTCATGATTCAAATCAGGCATCATAGGTGTAAACCATCCATTCAACATCAACTTCTTGTCGTTGGCTGATCCATGCGGATCGAATATGGTTGCATCCTTATAATTTGTATTGGTATAGGTTGCCCACTCATGAAGCCAGTCTTTTACCGGTTTATCCTGCACCATGGTATGATAAAGACCTACGTGGTTATACACGGCATCCTGAATCAGCTTCATGCCTCTCTTATGAAGTTCATCGCTCAGCCGCTTGTATGAATCATCACCACCATGCCGTGGATCAATCTTATAATGATTGGTAATTGCGTAGCCATGCTCGGTGCGATCGGGCATATCATTTTCAATAACCGGAGTCATCCACAAAGCCGTAACGCCAAGGCTCTGTAAATAATCCAGATGATTTATCACCCCTTGCATATCGCCACCATGACGATGATAAATAGAATCGCGATTCAATGTTTGGTCGCGCATTCCCGAAATGCGATCATTCGCTGGATCGCCATTGCTAAACCGATCGGGCATTAACAAATACACCAGGTCACCGGCATCTAATCCTTTCGCAAAGGTTTTTCCATTTCCTTCTCTCCTCTCCTTGAGCGACCAGGCTATCTTTTTGGGTTTTCCTTTACCGCTCATTTCTACAATAACATTACCTGGCTTTGCTTCCGTACTGATATTGAATGTAAGCGCAGCATAGCGCGGATTTTCAAGCACCAATGATTTTTCAAGGGTAACACCGGGATAGTTAATTTTAAATGATGTGTTAGGCAACAAACTTTCTTTGGAGTGAATCAAAACTTCTACCTTGTTCCACTTCATATTTACCCACCAATGTGGTGGATATACTTCGAACGTTTGTGCTGAAAGTGCTGACCCCATCATCACATGAATGAACATCAACAGAAAAAATATTCTTAGCAGAGGATTTGAATAACTTCGTTTCATAGTAATTAATTAATTTTTTATAATTCTAAATGAATAATTCTTTTTCTGAGTTCGAATATGAACAATATATACGCCTGCATCAAGTGAGTGAACATCCAACGAACCGTCACCGCCTCTTGCAAAAGATTGCTTTTGACCTAACACATTAACGATTTCAACTTGATCTAATGAAGAATGTATTCCTGAATAATTTAATATTCCTTTAGTGGGATTGGGATATACGTCTGCACTACTAACATCATCGTCATCCTTTATTGCTGTAACTGCACGCAACATTACATCGGTATATAGAAACGCCACACCCGGCTCCAGTTTAATTGAAAATGGCAAAGAAGATACTTCTAAGGCTTGTCCCGAAAAATATTCATACCAGGTTCCCGTGTGTGGAAACTGAGTAGAAATAGTTACGGCTTGTAAATTAAAATTGGCCAATACCGTCACATTCATCTGATCGGAAATAGTTGGTGTTTCGATATAAGGAGAACCTTTAAGGATAATTTGTTTCGATAAGATTTCGGTATCGATAATAGTAACATCGGCTGTTTGGAAGACCGGGTATGTTTCTCGCAAATTCAGCATCTCTTTAAATCGTGTAAATAAATTGTTGCGTAAAAGATCATCCTGATATTCCCAACGAACCGGCTTTGGATCGATCCGGCAATTGGAGCTGGTTGTTCCATTCGTGCAGTAATTAATAGATACATCATAGCCAAGTTCGCCAAATTGCCAAATCATCTTAGGGCCAGGCACAGAAAGAAAGATTGTCGCTGCTGCAGCCATACGCTCCAAAGCCGTATTCAAACTTTTGACAGAATATGAACCCAACACATTTCCATACTGAAGGTTCTTTGCCATCACTCGTTCTTCATCATGACTTTCCATATAACTTACCAGGCTAGGAACAGACCATCCACGGGTTTTATAGGATAGACCGGTAACAGAAGACCCTGAAGAAAAGCCCATCGAGGATTGTATGAAAGCATTATTCATGTTTCCCCAAAGCAAAAAACCGTTGTCCGACAATTCTTTTTCTTCTGCATTGTCTCCAAAATGTTCAAGTATAAGATATGAATCTGGGGAGTACGTTCTGATCTTTGCTTTCATGCGATTCAGAATTGCAATGCGTGAAGCATCATATGCCGACCAGGCACCCACATCCGAACCAGATTTTTTTTGCGTAAATCCTTTCGAGAGATCGTAGCGAAAGCCATCTACTTTATACTCATTGAGCCAATAATAATTTACGGTGTCCAGAAAGGCTTTCGTATAACTACTCTCATGGTTGAAATCAAAAAATACATTATATGGATGCGTAGCCGAAACATTAAACCATTTGTTGGTTGCGTTGGGGCGCGAATTGGTAAAATCATAATCCATCAGTACCCATGGACTTGGTATATCCTGTTGATTCATGACTACATCCAGGATAATCGCAATGCCATTTGCATGACATACATCGATAAATTCTTTCAGCTTATTTTTCGTGCCATAGTATTTATCAGGAGCGAACATGAACGTGGGATTGTAGCCCCAACTTTCATTTCCATTAAATTCAGCAATAGGCATAAGCTCGATGGCATTAATGCCCAGTTTTTTGAAATACGAAATCGTATCAATCAGATTTTGATAACGTCTTTCATTAGGCCCAAAAAAATCCCGGATAAGTAACTCATAAATATTCAGCTTATTTTGTGGCTTACGCACAAAGTTAGCGATCTTCCATGGGTAATTGCTTTGACCTGTTTGAAAGACTGAAACCCGATTGAAATACCAATCCGGTGTAATGGCTTTCGCAGGAAATGATTTTAAAGAAGGATAAGTTGTGACCGGAATATATTGATCATCCGGATCAAGAATTTTATCAGCATAGGGATCGGCCACATAAATTTTTTCATCCATGAGAAAGCGATAGCCGTATTCAACACCGGTGGTAAGTCCACTCAATTCAATCCAAAAATATTCGCCATCTTTTTTCATCAGGTTGGCAGGCAATACATCCCATGCGCTAAAGTCGCCCTGCACATAAACGGAAGTTTTGCCTGGTGCCAAAAGACATAAGGTAACTTTGGAGGCATCCGCGTTGTTATAATTTATTCCAGCGATAATACCCGATGGCCGGACCTGCGTTGGACTAACAGCCGATAAAATATATTGAAATGTTACTGTAGCTGTATTGGTTCCCTGGGTGGCAACAATTTTCACAGCAGATGCTCCTGAAAACTCAGCAACATTAAACGAATACGTATAGTCTACTAAAGCAGATTTTGAATCTGTTAAAATATTATTTATAAAAAGTTGAAAATCGGATGCAACAGGAGTTTGTGCCTGAACATTGATGAGGTCTCCTGTCTTTACAAACAACGGTTGCTTCGCTGGGGCCACCAACTTCACTTGATAAGAACCATCCCAGAAAGCAGCAACAAAATCCGAAGTCTGTCCATTACTCCAATCATTGCCTTTCAACAACATACCCAATTGTTTTTCGGAACTGATGTCGCCTGAAAAAAAATCAGCTGGTTTGAATGTTAATGAAAAGATAGTTTTTCCATTAGTTACAGACTTTGTGAACTTCGCTAGGTCAGTCAACGTAGGATTACCGCTTGCAGGGTTGGTGTTATATTTTGCATTCGTATTTTTTCCGGGAATCCAAACCCAGATCCACGCGGAGGTAAGGTTGGCTAATGAGGTTCCTGTGACATCGTACGTAACTGTGATCTGATCCTTGCTTTGAAATAAAGATGGTGCGATAACAGGATCAAGCGTGACCTTTTGAGCCAAGGTTGGAAAAGAAAAGATTATACAAAGCAGAACAGTTAAGACCCTCATTCTATAATGGGTTAGTTAATAAAATAAATAAGTCAGAGGCCTTGATTGCCTCTGACTTATTAAAGCTAATTCATCATTTTGTAAAAGTGTATTCCCCTGTTCCAGTATGAAAGGTAATCACGTACGTTCCCGCAGTCGCGGGGATATTATTGCCACCTTGTGTACCAACACCGTTAGGGAAACCGGATGAACCCCAGTTTATTGTCCAGGCATTATCTGCTCTGAATTTAGCCCCACCATCAACGAGTGTAATCGTTTTAGACCACTTGTATGCATTGGCCGGATTCTTTATCAATTGAGTATCGGCACCCCAACCACCAGCCGTTGCATCCCCAATAATTCCTAAGGCTGCATACGGTGTTGCATTCACTGCGGATTCGGGGCCAAAGAAATATTCACCTGTTGCTACGTTGATATAAACGAAGTATGTACCAGCTGTTACAATTTCCATATTACCACCACCTGCCACGCCATAACCGGATAGACTAGTTGCTGTGGATGTTCCCCAATTTGTGCCCCAGGCATGGTCAGCTCTGAATTTCAATTGCCCGGCAGCCAACGTAACCGTACCCGTCCAAACTTGATTGTTTGTCGGATCAATAGTTAAATCAGCGATATCAGATCCCCAACTTGTTTGGGCTCCAATCAAGCTAACAAAATTGTACACCGATGTTGTAACGGAAGTAAAGGAATACGCTCCTGTGGCAATATTGAAATTAACTTGATAATACCCAGAGTTGCTCACGGGTATATTAGCTCCGCCTGAAGTTCCTGTACCCGTAGGGAATGCTGCACCTCCCCAGTTGTCTGTCCAGCCATCATCAGCACGGAATTTTACTGACATTCCACCGGTCAGGTATAAGGTTGCGGTCCATTCGGTAGGTTTGGTTGCATCAGGACGATGCATATCTGTATCAACATTCCATCCACCCGGTGTGGCGTCACCAATAATACCGATTGAGTTAAATGCAATATATGTTTTGACAGAAACTGAAGCTACATTTGAATAAAGCACAGTGCCTGACTCATTCGTTGCTTTGATCCGGAACTCCACAGGTCCGGCCGCTCCTGCGGGTACTCCCAACGCTAAAGCAATTTTATTTAATTC
>CAYGGY010000046.1:0-40449 GCA_964349405.1 uncultured Ohtaekwangia sp.
CAAGAGTATTGATATCATTATAATTTTTTAAAATATACTCTATCTTATTTGCCGGAAGTCGCTCCGAGTCAATGAATAAGGTCAAATACCATATTCTCCAATTCCAAATAACCCAAGCTGTAACTAGTGTACCATAAAAAGGACTAGTAACTCTTTGATAAAGAATTGATTCAATTGAACGTCTAAATTCTGCAATCATTCTTCAAATTTTATATTTCGTTATCCTAATGTACTAATTGCACATCCAATAAAAAAGCAACCCATCTCTGAGTTGCTTTTCATTTATCAACCGAAACCTTGGTGGAGGTTGACTTTAAGCGTTAACGCTTGCTACTACTTCTTCACCGGCCTCTTATACTTCACTGGTGCTGGCGGTTCTGGTTTCAATTCTACCGCTTGTGTTTTCAACAACGTCAATGCTTCTTGCACGGCACGCTCCAGTTGTGGGTCTCTGCCTTTGATTACATCGGCAGGAGTTTGTTCTACGGCTATGTCGGGCGAGATGCCCACACCTTCTACGGCCCACTGTCCGTTCACATCATAAAAACCTCCGCGTGGGGCAATCATGGTGCCGCCATCAATAAACGCGGGTGTATCCCACGTGCCCACTAATCCGCCCCAGGTTTTTGTTCCTACCAAAGGGCCGATCTTCATTTTGTTGAACAGGTAAGGCAGCAAGTCGCCACCCGAGCCGGCACGTTCGTTAATGAGCATCACCTTCGGGCCAAAGATGCCGGCATTCGGTGTTAAGAACGGCCGGTGATCCGCTGCTTTGCTGTTGAAGTATCCATGGAGATTTCTCGCCATGATGTCCACCATGTAATCGGCAGCGGAGCCACCGCCATTGTTACGTTCGTCAATGATGGCGCCCTTCTTGTCTTGCTGTGCAAAATAGTAGCGGTTGAAATACGTGTAACCCGGCTGGCCGGTGTTGGGCACATAGATGTAGGCAATCTTGCCACCGGATAGTTCATCTACTTTTTTGCGGTTGACTTCCACCCAACTAAAGTTGCGCAGTTGATTTTCATTCTCTACCGGCACTACGGTTACGAGGCGTGAGCCTTCGGCAGATGGTTTACTGTTCACACGAAGTTTAGTCTGGCGGTTAGCCGTAGCTTCAAAGTACTTATACAAATTTTCAGAAGAGGAAACGGCCACACCATTTACTTCTAAGAGGTAGTCACCTTCTTTCACACCAATGCCGGGTTCGCGCAGCGGAGCTTTCAATTCAGGATTCCAGCTTTCGCCTGTGTATACTTTTTTGAAGCGATAAAATCCTTTGTCGGTTTCATAATCCGCGCCAAGCAAACCCACCGGCACATTTTGTACTTCGGGGAAATCGCCACCGCGGGTATAACTATGGCCTACGGCAATTTCGCCACCCACAATGTCAACGATGTAAAGCAGGTCGCTGCGATGTTGCACATGTTCTACCCAGGGGCTATACCATTTATATACCTCGTTCCACGGAGCACCGTGCGTGTTGTTCACATAGAGAAAGTCGCGCTGGTAACGCCAGCCTTCGCGGAAGATTTGTTTCCACTCTTCGCGTGGTTCAATTTTCACTTTCATGGACGCGATGGCATCGAGTTTCCCATCTCCGATTTTTTTGTTACTGTCGGCCGTGCCGAGTATGCCCCACGTGCCGTTGCTGCGATAGAGCAACTGCTTGCGATCATTGGAAACGGAAGCATCGTTGACCGGTGAGAGAAACACTTCGCTCTTGCGATCTTTAAAATTATAGCGATGCAACGTTGCGCCTTGCTGGTTGGGAACCGTCTCGGAATAGAATACATAATTCTCCGGGCCACCGATTAACTCTGCATAATTTCTTAGAGGAACATCCACTGCCAATATGCGTTGGGCAATTCCTCCCATATCAATCTTCACAACGGGTGTCGCACCGTTTTCTTTCTTCTCCTCTTTTGGTTTTTCTTTTTCTTCATCGCTGCGCGGCAACAGTGGAGACACGTCATCTTTACTCAACACAATCAGATACAACGCACGCGTGATGGGCCGGTCATACGAACTCATGTCGAGCCAGCCGGTGTTCAATCCATAGTTGGTGCTGGCGAGGAAGTATAAATATTTTCCAGTAACATCCCACACGGGCGAGATCGCATCGGCCATGCCATCGGTGAGTTGCAGATTTTGTCCGGTTTCTACATTGTGAACTTTGATCACTTTATAATGACTGTCAATCAACCGTGCATAGGCAATCCACTTGCTATCGGGCGACCACACGGGATGGAGCGAGCGATTGGGATGTGCATAGCGTTCGGTGTCTGCTTTTTTGGTAGCACCGGTGTTCACATCGGTAAACCATAAGTTGTAATCGGTATCCGTAAAGGCGATGTACTTGCCATCGGGCGACCACGCAGGTTGAAAGAAGAACGTGGGATTAGGAATGGTGATGGCTTTCGGTTTTTCCAATCCTTCCTGGTCGGTGATCATTAACTGATATTCGCCACTCGCATCGCTGAACCACGCAATACGTTTTCCATCGGGCGACCACACAGGATAGCGATCCGCAGCACCAGAACTTTTGGTGATGTTTCTCCAATCGCCTTTTTCTTTTGGCACGGTAAAAATTTCTCCGCGATATTCAAACAACGCACGCTGACCGGTAGGAGAGAGCGATGCATGTTGTAATGAGGTTGCCTTAATATCTTGCCAGCGTTCGCGTGACCAATGAAAATCGCCACGCACATTGATGGTTAATTTTTTTGTTGTTCCGTTGGCGGGATTGAGTAGATGTAAATAGCCTCCTTGTTCATATACAATTTGTCCGCCACCGGCATCTAAACTTTTTGCATCGAAGTCGGTATGAAACGTTTGTTGTTTCAATTCATTGTTGGCGGGATTGAATGACCACACGTTGTTGGCATAATCGCGTTCGGATAAAAAGTACACGACATTGTTCAACCACACCGGATCGGTATGACGTTCGTTGTCGGGTTGTGGCGTCATCTTCAAGGAATAAGTTTTGAGGTCAACAATCCAGATGGGCTTGGCTTGTCCACCGCGGTAGTTTCTCCACTCGGGATCCCAGAAACCAATCTGCTGATAGGCGATGTATTTTCCGTCTTCCGAAATTTCTCCGGCTACAGCACGGGGAATTTCCAAGGCTTCTTCCATGCCACCGCTTTTATTGATCTTATAAAGTTTGGATTCAAGTGTAGGCACCGCATCGCGCGCAGACGCAAACAGAATTTCTTTTCCATCGGGCGTCCATCCCGTCACCTGATCAGCACCGGGATGCCAGGTGAGTCGTTGGGGTTGTCCGCCTTCGGTGGGGATGAGATACACATCGGTGTTGCCATCATACTGTGCGGTGAAGGCGATGAGTTTTCCATCGGGCGAAAAATGAGGATTACTTTCTGCACCTTCGTTGCTGGTGAGTCTTCGGGCATCGCCTCCGTCTTTACCAACAATCCACAAGTCGTTGGCATAGACAAACACAATGTCGGTGTTGCTGATGGTGGGCTGGCGCAGGAGCATGGTGCCTTGGGGGAATGCGTTGACGAAAATCAAGAGCGCACTGAGTGAAAGGAGTGATCGTAGAAACTTCATATGAATAGATGGGTTGATTATTTGGAAATAAGATTCAATGTAATGGATAAACTGATTTGAATAATGACCGTTGGCGTAAATACAATGGAGCACGTAAAGGCGCAAAGAATGCAGGATTGTACGCTGAAATGCAAAGAAAGCATTTGCCTTTACGTAGCGGCCTTTGCGGCTGTGCGTGGAAAGCATTTTAGAATGTCCGGATTGTAACCGAATAGGCCGTAGCAGGATTTGTGATCAGCAATTGATCGATATCGTGTTGGGTAAAACCTGCCACTTTTAAAGCCGGAATCAATTTAAGAAAGATGGTTGTAAACGAACGAAACTCACCACCCTCCGGTTGGGCAGGATCGAACCAGCCGGCATCATGAGAAATCAAAACCCGATGAAGTAGTTTTTCATTTTTGAGTAAGCTCAGCACATCGACATACCATTGAATATTATCTTCATTCACACCATCAAAACTTACCCAGGCACCTAAGCGTGCTATAACAATGAAATTTTGATTTTGTTTTTCATTTTGTGCGTGTACCCAAATGAAGGCATCAGGCCGCACGCCTTGTTGCTTTAATATTTCAAGTTCATCGAGTGCAGCAATAGCCGGCCCTGTGTGTGATGCGATTGTGAGACCTGTTGCTTTATGGGTGAGTGCCGCAGCCGTGATTAATTTTTTTGATATACCGGAAAGTGTTGTGGGGTTCACCGAAGTTTTGATGAAGCCGGGTTTCACCTGCGTGCCATCAATTCCATTTTCAAATTCGGTGATCCATCGTTGAGCAAGTTGTTGGGCAGACTCAGTGAACGCATAAGCGGGTAGGTATTTGTTATCGGAGCCACCATATAAACCGGTGTTCGTAACGATCCTCACATTACTGGCAACGGACAGTCTCCTCAACAATTTTGCGTCTCGACCTAAATAGTTGGGTGTGCAATCGAATAGCGTTTGCACTCCTGCTTCTTTTACTTCTTTCAGATAGGGCAGGATTTTATTAAACGCCACTTCTTCATCCCAACGAGTGCGCGAATATTTTTCCGCCCCGATAAAATCTACGAGTAAATGTTCATGGGATAATGAGATTCCCGCTTTCGAGGAAGGAATATTCCCGGTAACGGAAATGATTTCTTGCGCTTGCAGCACAGTGAAGGAAAGGATTGATACGAATAGTGTGAAAAACTTTTTCATACAACAATGAATTATCAAGCAGAAGATACACAAAAAAACAAAAACACTTGAACCACTAATACACCATGGGTACAAAGAAGCACCAAGCGTTTCGTACAACCTAGTGACTTCGTGGTTCAGATACCGGTATCTAATCAATATAAAACCCCAAAGAACCAAAGGGGAATTCGTTTCTGATAGGCGCTGTCGATTTCATCTAATGCCAGGAAAGCATTTTTTACTTTTTTAATCTGTTCCTCCTTCTTAGTTTTCCCACCCACTTCAAGGTCCATTTCTTATCCACAATAATATCACCGTTATCGGTAAGATGAACCGGGTGCTTTAAGTTTCTCAGTTGATTCAAAAAGAAGGTCTCGCGTAATGAGCCTCTTTCAGGTTGATCTTTGAGCGCATAGCTGAGGTTCGAGTTTTCCCAAATAAATTTTATCAGGCTTTTGGAGTGCAGCTACACCCTTGGTAGAATAGTGCAAAAGATTAAGGAGTCGCGCCCTTTCCAGGTGAAGTAAAAACATGTTTACGGTATCCCTTCCCATTTTCATTTTGCCGGCCAATGCGGCAATGTTTGGAGTAAAAGGTACTGACTGAGAGATAACGCCCAGCAGTTTTTTTATCTGCACGAAATT
The DNA here is from genome assembly GCA_964349405.1 of uncultured Ohtaekwangia sp. GTDB lineage: Bacteria > Bacteroidota > Bacteroidia > Cytophagales > Cyclobacteriaceae > ELB16-189. Next base: position 5,377 of record CAYGGY010000046.1, read on the forward strand.
GCCTGCTGAGTATTGTTCAATGCTGGCCAGGTCAGTTTCAAGAACGGTGTTGATTACCTGATTTAATTTTATGACAAAGAGATCATCTTCCTCATCTTTACTGAAAGGGAAGTATCCAGCCTGTATATATTTTTTGAATAAAGGAAGAGGTTTCCATGATTTGGGCAACTCATGAGTGAAATCATTGGGAGCACTCACTAATGCCGGCAAGGATATTTTTGGTAGCGATTCTTTTGTAGTAAAGTTTGCATATTCACGAAACGACAAGTCGGGAAGTTCATACGAGACTACCCGTCTGCTCAGATCGGCCTCACCTTTTTGTATCTCTAATGCTGATGAGGCTGTAAAGACAATTTGTAACTCAGCGAAACCATCATAAGTATTCTTGAGCTCGCGCGACCAGTTGGGATATTTATGGATTTCGTCAATCAGTAATACCTTGCCTCCTTCTTTTTCAAAAGTTTCGGCAAGGTCAAGTAAGCTGTGATCATAAAACCAGGGCTGATCGGCTGTTGCATACAGTCCTTTCCCTTTCAGATTAAATTTAAGATACTGCAACAAGAGGGTAGTTTTTCCTGTGCCCCGAAGGCCGCGGATCCCAATCATACGTTGCTTCCATTTGATCTCATCAAACAGAAACCGTGTGAAATCACGACTTGTTAATTTAACCAGGTTTCCTGAAAGGAGTATAATCGCCCTAAATCCATTGACTTGACTTCAAGTCACTCTGTTTTATGATTCTATCCGAAGACGACCCACGCCACCGCCAGTGTAACCATAATATTGAAAATCTGCGCAATCAAAAACACGGCCGCTGGTTTTTTTGAATCCTTATTAAAAATATCGGCAAATCGTGTTTCTAATCCAATGCAGGTGAAGGCCAGCGCAAACCAAAACGTTTGAATGTTTTTCAATGGCGTTTTCAGTGTGCTTACTAAATCGGTGGGCAGCAGGAAAGAAAAAATCAATGAGGCCAGAATAAATCCAAGCACAAACTTTGGGAAACGATCCCAGATCATGGCGGCCGTTGGTTTATCGGCAGTTTCTTTTTTCGTGTACGTCCAGTAAACAGAGATAGCGAATGCAGCGAATCCCAATAAAACATTTTGCGAGAACTTGACGACTGTAGCATACTTCAATCCCTCTTCACCCAACATATTGCCCGCTGCAACAACGGCACCAGTGGTATCAATTGTGCCACCCATCCAGGCACCGGCCGTGGCATCGTTCAGTCCGATGGCTTTCGCGATGTAGGGCATGAATAGTAACATGGGGATGGCGGTGATCAACACGAGTGAGATGATATACGAAAGTTTTTTATTGTCGCCTTTGATGACTCCGGCTGTTGCAATGGCAGCGGATACACCACAAATGGAAACAGCACTGGCGAGCATGGTACGATACTCATCATCCAATCCGAATTTTTTCCCCAGCCAGAAACAAAATTGCCACACCGTGAGCACCACGATGATCGATTGAATCATGCCGAGTGATCCAGCTTTCATGATATCGCCAAACAAAATGCCACAGCCTAACAGTACCAATCCGATCTTAATGTAGAATTCTGTTTGCAAAACGGGTTTTACCCATGCAGGAACAGAAAGTACATTGGAGATAAACAATCCGATCAGCAGGCTGAAGATTACAATTTCAAGCCCCACACCTTTAGCCGGACTGAAACCCGTAAGAATATGTGCGATGAATGTGATGAGGAAAATGAATACGTATCCTCTACTCGTAGCAAGAGAAAGTTTTTCTCCTTTTAAAGAGGAAGCAGCCCAGAGGATCAAAAAAGACAACCCGAATAAGATAAGAATGTTTAATGCCGATAGTGAACCTATAGCAATGGTTAGCTCAGACAAATTGTTCCAGGCTATGGATGGGAACCAAAAGATAATTCCTGACCAGGCGATGAGGATCAGGAAGATGGAAATAAGAATGGCGGTATAGTCTTCGGTGAGTTTCATTCAATCGTGGTTATTAGTGCTCGCAAAGGCGCAAAGAATATAAAGTTCGAAATGTATATTTCATTGTGATTGTAGCGTCTTTGCGTGGAAAATGTATTTATCAAAGTTCATCAGTTGAGATGCTCTTCAAACAATTTCAAAATGCGCTTATACTCATCCGTCCAGCTACTGGGTTCAACGAAGCCGTGGTCTTCCATGGGATATACGGCAAGCTCCCAATTGTCTTTGCCCAGTTCAATCAATCGTTGCGTAAGTTTTACAGCATCCTGAAAATGAACATTCACATCCACCATGCCATGACAAATTAGTAAATGTCCTTTCAATCCTTCGGCATGATAAAACGGAGAACTCTTTGCATACGCGATACTATCCAGGTAAGGCACATTTAAAATGTTGGACGTATAAGGGTGATTGTATTGCGCCCAATCAGTAACGGGTCGTAGTGCCGCCCCGGCCGCAAAAACATCAGGAGTAGTAAACATTCCCATGAGTGTGATGAAGCCGCCATAGGAACCGCCATAAACACCAATACGTTTTGGGTCGATGTTATATTTTTCGGTGAGCCATTTAGCTCCATCTACATTGTCGGTCAGATCTTTTCCACCCATGAAGCGATAGATGCCAGTGCGCCAATCACGACCGTACCCTGCACTCGCGCGATAGTCCATATCAAGTACCGTATAACCTTTATCAACTAATAGATTATGAAACATGTATTCGCGGAAATAACTGCTCCACCATTTATGTGCATTTTGTAAGTATCCGGCACCATGAACAAAAATGACGGCTGCACCATTTGGTTTTTCAGGTTTGTACACACGCGTGTACACATCGGCCCCATCGCGCGCTTTGAAGGTAGTAACTTCCGGGTCGCGCCAATTATATGATTTGAATTCTGATGAGAGTGAGTTGGTAATTTGCTGAGGCTTTGCTCCTGCTTTGTTTTCCTGTAGATAAATTTCCCACGGCTTGTTGCTGTAGGAGTAGCGATAGGCAATCCACTTTTCATCCGGTGAAAGGGAAACTTCGTGCGCACCGGTCAGTGTGGTTAATTTTTCGGCTTTGCCTCCGGATATGGAAAGCTTATAAAAATGTTTTTCGCCCGGATGCACTTCATTGGTAGTGATATAAAAGAATTTTTTATCGCGCGATAGCTCTGCGGATTGCACTTCATACTGACCAGCAGTGAGTGCTTGTTTTTTTCCGGTAGTAATGTCTACTGTATATAAGTGCGAGTAACCGGTTTCTTCGGATTGAAACCAAACCGATTTGTTATCAGAGAGCCATCCGATATTTGCACCAGCAAAAAAGCCACCGGTACCCGGCCCGCCAATCCAGGCATCGTCATGCTGACGATCGATGACGTTAAATTTATGAGAGGCAAGATCAAGAGAAACAACCCAGCGATCTTTGTTATCCTGCGAGCGAAGTGCCAGCACATTATTTTTGCCATCAGCGGACCAAATCAAATTGGAATATATAATGGGCCGTGGCTCAGGCTTCTTTTCATTTTTTTCTTTGATTGCCTTGGCGGGATATTCTTTTTTGAAATCAGGCGAATCAAAAATCCCCGGAAGGTCATCAATTTTTACTAAAAGAATGGTATCGCGGTGCAGATCATAAATGTATAAGTCAGAGGTGTTTTGAGGCACACCAACTTTGGTGCGTGCCGGTATCTCTTCCGTAAAGCCTGACTCTGTTACATAGTTTGGAACGATCGTGCTTTTGGGGTTCGCACTTTTTGTGATCACATAGGTAATAAAATTTCCATCGGGGCTCAATTGAATGCTGTTGATGTTTTTGTCTTCCAGGTAAATCTCTTTGGGGCGTTTGGGTTCATCGTTCTTGCGATTTCTTTCAGAGGCTTTCTTTTCATCACTGCGCTGTTTTAATACTTCGAAGTAGGCAAGCTGATCTGTCTTCAGCCATTTTTCCTGTTCATTGGATTTTGCCTCTGGTCGCTTGTTGCCTTTACGAAAATCAGTAAGCTGAGAAAATGCACCGGTACTCACCTCCCAGCTGAATAAATTATTGTCTGCAGCAAATATTATTTTTCGCTCATCACCCGAAAAGGTGGCATTTGACTCACGATCCAGTGTATTTGTTACTTGTGTTATTTTTCCAGCAGGGATATCCAACATAAACAGATCGCCCTTCTTTTCATATAATTTTTTGGTTAGGGCTTTATTATATGTGCCATAGGCAGATGGCAACGACCTTCTTACGGAAGCACTCACTTTCTGCGGAGTTTTATTGGTGAGTGTAATCATGTATAGTGAGTCGCCAGGATTGTTTTCGGGGTTCCAGTTGAAATGCAAAATTTTTCCGTCTTCCGACCAATGCAAATCAGAAGGCGATATCCCCATCCATTTTGGATCGCGCATGATTTTCTCTACCGATAAGGGTGCCAGTTGCTGCGCAAAGACAACAGGCGTGATCAGTAGAAAGAAAAGTATTTTTTTCATCGTTACGTGATTAAGTTTGAAAATTAGGAAAAGAATCCACCGGATGCGAAAGATTTTTAATGAACCACCGGTAATTCTATTAAGTTATTGAGTGGAATAACTCAGTACTGTTACTTTTGTACTTTAAATAAGAAAGGATATGAACGAGTTTTTGGAGAATGAGTATTTTGATAACACGATTGAGCATTATTTAATAGCCCTTGCTATCATTTTTGGTGGAATTATACTCATCCGCTTGTTTAGAAAGAGATTACTCAATCAAATTAAAAAATGGACAGAAAAAACGGAGACAAAAATTGATGATTATCTGATTAGTGGTATTGAGAAGTTTGGGTTACCTATAGTAAACTTTATCGTAATCTATATTGGACTTTCATACCTTACTTTTCCTGATTGGGTAAATAAAATAATAGGCAACTCGTTGAGTGTAGTGCTTACTTTTTATGTAATCAGAATGCTCTCCTCTTTTGTTCGGTTACTGTTGGAGTCATATATCAGTAAAGCAGAAGGTGGGGGAGAAAAACTCAAGCAGCTCAACGGCATCATGCTCATCATCAATGCACTCATTTGGGGTGTTGGATTACTTTTTTTATTTGACAATCTCGGTTACGATGTTACCGCAATCATTGCTGGTTTGGGAATTGGTGGTATTGCCATTGCTTTAGCGGCACAAAATATACTCGGGGACTTATTCAATTACTTCGTTATCTTTTTTGATAGACCATTTGAAGTGGGGGATTTTGTTACGGTGGAAGATAAAAAGGGAACGGTTGAATACATTGGAATTAAAACCACCCGCCTGCTGAGTATTAGTGGTGAGCAATTAGTATTCTCAAATAGCGATCTCACCAGGTCGCGAATCCATAACTTCAAGCGAATGCAGCGAAGAAGAACGGTATTTACGTTTGGGGTGGTGTACGAAACGAATCCGGCTCTGCTGGAAAGGATACCGGTAATGATACGGACGATAATTGAACAACAAGAAAGTATCACTTTTGACCGTGCGCATTTTGCCAAATTTGGCGCCTACAGTTTGGATTTTGAGGTAGTGTATTTTGTTGAATCGTCTGATTATGTTCAATACATGAATATTCAACAGAATATTAATTTAACAATATTCAAAAAGTTTGCTGAAGAAGGCGTTGCATTTGCATACCCCACTCAAACCGTTTTGGTGAATAAGTAAACCACCAATCAATTTTATCGTAGGTAACCTTCGGGCTTTTCGTTCTTTTTCAATTGGTTAACAATAAGGTAACACGTTAGTAGAACGATTTGTAACTAGCGTATTTAATTTTGTGCATTAACAAATAGTAGGGAAAGGTCTATTCAGATCTTTCCGAATTTTATTGCATGGCAAAAAATAAAAGACGCTCCGTAGATATAGTCATTCTATCGGACATACATCTTGGCACATATGGTAGCCACGCAACCGAACTGCTAAAGTATCTGAAATCTATAACACCAGCGAAGCTTATCCTAAATGGCGACATTATTGATATGTGGCAGTTCTCTACGCGATACTGGCCAAAGACACACATGCAGGTAATCAAACACATAACGGCCTTGATGACGCATAATACTAAAGTTATTTACCTGACCGGGAATCATGACGAGATGCTGAGAAAATTTGCTGGATTTCGTCTGGGGTCGTTTCAGATTGAGAATAAGTTATTATTAAATATAAATTCGAAAAAAGCATGGATTTTTCATGGCGATGTGTTTGATGTAACCATGAAAAACGCAAGGTGGCTTGCCAAATTAGGAGCCGTGGGTTATGATTCGCTCATCCACATCAACACTTTTGTAAACTTTATTTTACAAAAATTGGGGAGGGATAAAATATCACTCTCCAAACGAATTAAAGACAGTGTAAAAAAAGCGGTTCAATTTATTGACAATTTTGAATTGACTGCTGCTGGCATTGCCATTGATAATGGATATGATTATGTTGTGTGTGGCCACATTCATAAACCAGCAATGAAAACAATTCATACTGATAAAGGAAGTGTCATGTATCTCAATTCTGGTGACTGGGTTGAAAATCTTACAGCTTTAGAGTGTCATGAAGGCACCTGGAGTATTTATAATTATCGTGAAGATAAAATGGCGCAGGCAATAAAAATCCCGAAGCGGTTTAAAGGATCTGATAACAAAGAAGTCTTTAATGAAATGATGGAACAGTTACTTAAACCAAAAAAGTGAAAATATTATACGCCATACAGGGAACCGGCAACGGCCATATTGCGCGAGCCGAAGAGATTGTTCCGATCCTTTCTACTTATGGAAAGCTGGATTTGTTTGTGAGTGGCGCGCAAGCTGATATTAAATTATCCATGCCAGTAAAATATAAATCGAAGGGGTTAAGTTTCTTCTTTGGCAAGAAAGGCGGCATTGATTTCATTAAGACATTCAAGAGCAACAGCTCTAAAAGAGTGATGCGCGAAATCAAAGCGTTTCCCGTTGAAAAGTATGATCTGGTCATTAACGATTTTGAAGCGATTACGGCATGGGCATGTCATAAGCGTGACGTTCCGTGTATTGCTCTCAGTCATCAATATGCTTTGCTATCGCCCAGTGCCCCAAAGCCCAAGCACTTTGATCCTGTTGGCACTTGGTTTTTGAATAACTACGCACCGGTACGTGAAGGCGTAGGATTTCATTTTGCATCTTACGATCAAAATATTTTCACCCCAGTCATTCGTGAGCGCATTCGTAAGACAGAAGCTACGGATCAGGGTCACTACACGGTTTATTTACCTGCGTATGACGACAAAAAGCTGGTAAAACTGTTCTTGAAATTCCCAGGAATCCAGTGGCACATTTTTTCAAAGCACATCACGAAACCTTATCATATCGGGAAGATTTCGGTTTTCCCTGTAAATAATGAAACATTCACAATGAGTATGGCTTCTTCACATGGAGTTTTATGTGGTGCTGGATTTGAAGCACCTGCCGAAGCCCTTTATCTAAGAAAAAAATTGTTAGTCGTGCCCATGAAAAATCAGCACGAACAGCATTTCAATGCGGCAGCGCTGAACCAATTGGGTGTGCCTTCCATTAAGAAGGTGAGCAAAAAGAATCTCATAAAAATTGAGGAGTGGATTCAATCTGAAAAGATCGTTGAGATCGATTATAAGGAAACCGCACGCCCATCGATTGAGCGGGTTCTAAACCTGTATGAGAATCGGAAGCAATGAGACTGCACGAAAACGGGTGGTCTTAAAAAGAAAATCCCCAGTAGTCCTTGACCACCGGGGATAATCTCGTCTATAGTTGGCTTTAATCTGAAGTCAAGATGGGGATAAAAATAAAATCAATAAAGAGCAATCCGATAAAGTGTCATTTTTGAATGACGAATTGCCGTTGATTGGAAGAATGATCAAGAAGGTCTATGATGGTGGAGCCTACTGCGATGCAAGAGATTTAATCTGGCTTAATTCGTTAAGCTGGGTTCACCATTTATTTTGAATAGGCCAAAGATGAATACACATCAGCACTGGGGCGTTTTGATCTTTCTTTTGTTTGTGGATCACAAGCATATAATCCAAAACGTTGCGAAGGCCCAAGGTTCCATTCAAAATTATCCCACGTGCTCCAATGGTAATACCCTCGAATATCATATCCTTTTTCGATGCGATCGTGAATGATGTTCAGGTAATCGTAGATGGATTTTATACGTAAGTTGTCATCATGAGTACTCATTCCATTTTCTGTAACGATGATGGGTTTACGAAACCTTTTCCAATAGCGATCAATACAAATACCCAATCCTTTTGGATAATATTCCCACATATCGTCATGCGGTTTGTTATTTTTTATGATCTTTTCAGGCGCGTTTAAAAACGTAACTGGAAAGGGATCATAACCGATGCGTGAGTAATAACTCAATCCAAAAAAATCACAGCTTTCAAACCAACCCGGTATAAAATGCATGTACCACCAGTCAGAAATTTTAGCAGGTAAAATGCCCAATAGATTATCTCCTTCAAGAACGGAAGCATTATGTGAAATGCCTACTGGCTTTCCGGGCGAGCGGGTATTAAGCATTTCATAAGCACGCTGATGGGCATCACTGATATTATTAAGTACATGCCACGCGTAAACAGGATTTGTTTTCTGCGGAGGAAAAATTCCCGCCAATGAACTGAGACTGATATACAGATTGGGTTCATTAAATGTATTCCACAGCGTAACAAGTTCATCAAATTCACGAATAACCTTTTTCACATAATCCAGCCACCACTCAACACTTTGCATATTTGCCCAACCCCCTTGTTCACTAAACCAAACGGGGTTTGCAAAATGATGTAAGACGAGCATGATGTCGACACCTTGCTCTTTAAGGCGTATCAGTATGTTTCGATAATGAGTTACGGCATCAGCATCCAACGAAGCAAATGGAGTTCGTTGCAATCGACTCCACATGAAACTCATGCGATAGTTAGGTGCAAGTGAGGATATAATTATCACATCCTTTTCCCAGAGCAATTCGTGATCAGTAGTTCTGGAGAAGATCGATTTGTCACACGAGCTAAATCCTTCCCAGTCATGACCAAAAGCGGTTTCAATCTGAGTTGCTGACGTACTTGTACCAAAACGAAAGTTTTGAGGAAATTCAAGAACCGTGAGGATATATAAAAACAAATAAAAGCAAAGTTTAAGATGATTGGTCTGATAAGATGTTTTGAAGGGATAATTTATATTTTTATTCGATTTGCTATCATGTCATTTCGAAATATACCAACGGCATGTTAATAGAAAAGGAGCAAAAGGTTATGCTTCTGGTTGAATATGTTTGTGCTTGATTATGAGGCAATCAAGAACCGAAGATATCGTGGTCTTTACGGAAGGATGGTGATGTAGGGGGTTAATCTTTTTTATCCTTCGTCAAATCCGTAATCATGCTATTGAAGATGGAAAGAATCAGACTGAACCCAAGGGCCCACCAAAATCCATCTACGCTAAAACCAGGGACGAGATAATCGACCAGTAAAATAATGAGTGCATTAATTACTAAAAGGAAAAGCCCGAGCGTAACCACCGTAATCGGAATCGTGAAGAGTATTAAGATGGGCTTCACAATAGCATTGGCTATTGCCAGCACAACTACTATAATCAATGCATATCCGTAATGGTCAATATGAACGCCACCTTGTAACAAGTATCCGGTGAGCAATACCGCCAAACCATTTAAAAGAAATCGTACCAATCCGTTCATGTATACTACTTTAGTGAATATTCAGCGTGCATTCATAGCTAACAAGGTCATTAAAATTTATCAACTATTCGAACGCATTATTGTGTCGTTGGTTTAGGGATTATCAAAAAAACGTAAACAATAATCAAGATGGTAATTATGCCGGAAAATAAAAAGGTTGCTTCAGCACTAAACGCAAACCAGATCCAGCCGGCCAGCGCACTCGCTAACATTGTGCAGAGACTTTGAAAACCGCTATAGGTGCCAATAGCCGTTGCCGTATCTTTTTTATCTGTGATAGTGCTGATCCACGCTTTCGCAATACTTTCGGTGGCAGCTGCATATATTCCATAAAGAAAAAATAAAATGAGAAATAAAGATAAATCATTCACCCAGACCATTCCTAGGTAAACCAGAGCAAAAAGTAAAAGTCCTATAATGAAGGTACGCTTAAATCCAATTTGATCACTTAACCTGCCTACAGGATAGGCTGCCAGTGCATAGACAAGATTATAGAAAATATAGACGCCAATCACGGAGAGGTCATCGAGTCCGGCTTCTTTTACTTTTAAGAGAAGAAAAACATCTGAACTGTTGATACACGCAAAGGCGAGCAACCCGATAATAAGTTTCTTGTATGACGGAGGACTTTCCTTCCAGTAACGTGCGAAAGAAAAAATAGAAGCTGATTTTAAGTCAATCTTGTTTTGATTCCCTTTTCGCTCGCGAATCAAAAACGTAAAACTTATTGCCAACACGCCTGGAAGGAATGCGAGGTAGAATAAGGTCGTATAATTTTCAGGATAGAAATAAAGAAATAACAATGCGGCAGTTGGCCCAATCACTGCTCCGAACGTATCCATGGCACGATGAAGACCAAATACTTGTCCTTTTGTTTGTGGGGTTGCCTGCTCGGAGAGCATGGCATCACGAGCACCGGTGCGCAACCCTTTTCCAAAGCGATCAGTAGTTCTTGATAAGAATATCCAAATCGGAAATTTGAACATAGCCATCATCGGCTTGGAAATGGCACTTAATAAATACCCCAGTCGCACAAAAGGAAGTCGCTTGCCACTTACATCAGATAGTTTGCCGAAATAACTTTTGCTGAGACCTGCGGTAGCCTCTGCGACTCCTTCCAGAATACCAATCAAGAAAATAGAAAAACCAATTTGCTTTAAATAAATGGGCATGATAGGATAAAGCATTTCGCTGGCCACATCGGTGAAGAGGCTTACCAGTGATAATATCCAAACGGTACGGGTAATGATTTTCATTTTCGGTCCAGTTATCAAACGGAAACACTCCAAAAGTAAATAAGGAACCTGTGCGAAATCTTAAAGGTGTGATAATTATGTAAGAAAGAGGCTCTCTTCTTTTTTATTTCAAAACATGTTGCTGCAAAAAAACCCTTCTTAACTTCGCAGCATGTATGCCATTGTAGATATTGAAACCACGGGAGGATATGCGGAGAATCATCGCGTTACGGAGATCGCGATATATCATTATGATGGCATCACAATCACCGATCAGTTTCAAACGTTGATCAATCCGGGCCGCAAAATTCCACCGTTCATCACTGGTCTTACGGGAATCACTTCAGAAATGGTAAGTGAAGCTCCCGCGTTTGAGGATATTGCCAAAGAAATTCATCATTGGTTGAAGGATCGGGTATTTGTAGCTCACAATGCGCATTTCGATTATAGTTTTTTAAAGAAAGAATTTGAACAGGCTGGCATCGTATGGAACACAAAAAAGTTATGCACCGTACGTTTGGGTAGAAAAATTATTCCCGGATTAAGTTCCTATAGTTTGGGAAGACTGGCAGAAAGTCTTGGAATTAGAATATCCGATCGACACCGGGCTTCTGGTGATGCCGAGGCTACAACAAAAATTTTTGATCTGTTGATGAAGCGTGATCACACAGGCGTGATCGCGAAAGCATTAAAAAGAAATTCAGGGGAAACCATATTGCCCCCCAATCTCCCTAAAGAAGAGTATGATAAACTTCCTGCCAAAGCGGGCGTATATTATTTTCTGGATGCACGAGGCCAAGTTATATATGTTGGCAAGGCAATCAATATCAAAAAAAGAATAGCAGGTCATTTTACCGGTGAAGCCCGTGAATGGAACCGGTCGAATATTCGCAATGAAATTCACCACATTACCTATGAACTCACCGGCAGCGAATTAATTGCGTTGATACTGGAGTCGCAGGAGATTCGCAGAATATGGCCAAAGTATAACCTGGCTCAGAAATATAAGGTGGAAGAGTGGGGTGTATATGATTATGAAGACCGCAATGGATATTTACGTTTTGGCGTGAATGTGATAGGTCGTGGAACTAAACCATTAATTACGTTCTCCTCGAAAGGAGAAGCGTGGAATTTTATGTGGGAGAAAGTGAAGGAGTTTGACCTCTGCCCCAAGCTGTGCGGACTCCAGATTGCGAAAGGGTTGTGTTTCAGTCATCAGACAGGCTCATGCAAAGGCGCCTGCCAGGGTGTTGAGAAGGCGAAGAAATATAACAAGCGTGTACAGAAAGCAATCGACTCATTTTTTGAAATAGGACAAACTGTAGCCATGGTGGGTAAAGGCAGGCGAGCGGATGAGAAATCGATGGTGTTGGTAGAAAAAGGAAATTACCTCGGCTTCGGATTTTTTGACGAAAAGGAAAGTATATCCAATTTTGAGTCAGCACGAAATTTTATAAAGCCATCGAAAGATAATCGGATAGTGCAGAACATTGTTAACGCCTATCTTACAAACCCGAAGGGTGTGGAGTTGGTGATTTTTAATTGATCACTTCCTTTTTGATGTTGTAAACAGAGACATCAACATAATGACAAGGGCAAGATTTGCTATTATGCTCTTCCGATCGCAAATCAGATTTCTACCGGCACTTCATAGTATTTTGGCACTTATTCTTACCTAAAGCCCACTTTGAGAGCAGTGATTTTATAAACAATTAATTCGGGGTTATTATAATACAGTCGTATACTACATGCCAGATTAAAAGAAGGAAGATGTTGATCACAAGAAATTGAAAGTTTAAATTATTACTCCAGGCATATGATAAATTACCATCAAAATCAGTAAAAGTCACTTTGAATCCTTCATCAAAGACTGACTTTATAAGGTTTGGTAATACAAGTCCATCATGTACCTTCGTTGCCTTATAAAGAACGATATGAACTACATCGACCTGATCGGTTACCTCGGCAGTTTTTTGAGTTGCATCACCTTTATACCACAAGTATATAAAACCTGGCAGACAAAAAGTGTGGGTGATCTAAGCCTCACCATGATGCTAATCGTATTTACGAGCACGATTGTATGGCTGGTATATGCTTTTGCATTAATGCTTTGGCCGGTGATTATTGCCAATGGGATAATTTGCTTCCTGAGTGCCATGCTGATTTATTTCAAGTTTGCTTTCAAGAAGGATTAATCAACAATCCGGATTTCGGCCCCTCGAAACAATCCACAGCCGCAGGCGTAAGTGTATTCAGAATCATCACTTATTTGATATCAATTCCTTAATATTGCGGTTCAAATTTTGATTTATAAAGATTATGGCGTTTGCAGAAACAACGGAGCTACAAAAGGAACATCAGCAAAAAATCAAACAGGTTTTTAGTGAAGTAGCCAAAGTGGTGGTGGGCCAGGAATACATGGTAAACCGTCTGCTGGTAGGGCTTTTTACCAATGGTCATATTTTATTAGAAGGCGTTCCGGGATTGGCCAAAACATTAACCATCAGTACGGTGGCACAGGTACTTCACCTGGATTTTGCCCGTATTCAATTTACCCCTGACTTGCTGCCTTCGGATTTGGTAGGCACCATGATCTACAATCAAAAAGAGGGAAAGTTTGAAGTAAAGAAAGGTCCAATATTCGCCAATATTATTTTAGCCGATGAGATTAACCGCTCACCGGCAAAAGTGCAATCGGCATTGCTCGAGGCGATGCAGGAAAAGCAAGTGACGATTGGTGAGACTACTTTCAAATTGGATAAGCCCTTTTTGGTAATGGCCACACAAAACCCGGTGGAAAACGAAGGTACCTATCCACTGCCCGAAGCGCAGATCGATCGATTCATGATGAAGGTTTTTGTGAACTATCCGACTAAAGAAGACGAGTTGGAAATCATGCGCAGAATCTCCAACATGCAGTTCAGCTATGAAGTAAATCAGGTGCTAACCAAGGAAGATATATTCTCTATCCGCGCTGAAGTGAATAAAGTGAAAATATCAGAGTCGCTGGAGAAATACATCATCGAATTGGTTACCGCCACTCGCAAACCCAAAGAATACAAACTCGACCACGAAGCGCAATACATACAGTTTGGCGCATCACCGCGTGCCAGCATCAACATGAACTTAGCTTCTAAGGCAATAGCATTTATGGATGGCCGCGATTATGTGTTGCCGGAAGATATTAAAGAAGTAGCCCTGGATGTGATGAATCACCGCGTCATACTTAACTACGAAGCGGAGGCAGACAATGTGAAGACAGCCGATATTATTAAAGTGCTACTCACGAAAGTTCCAATCAATAAATAGCCCATTGCTCAGTACAATTGAGAACAATGTTAGCAGGCCAGAACGAAGTATCTCGATTTTATTCCTGATTTGGATAGCCTTACAAGGTATTTTGTTTTTACGCTACGGTGTAAAAACCTCTGTAGATTCTGCCCTTTATATCACCAATGCGGATGATTTATTAAAGGGGATATTTCCTCAAGGGCGCGATGTCTGGTATATAAGTTATTCAATTTTTCTTGCAGGAGCTTCTTTGTTGGGAGGCAATCACGTTGCTGTTTTATTTCAAGTATTACTTTCAGGCGTTGCTTTATACTTTTTGTATCGACTCACACACAAAATAACGAAGAACGAAATCACCTCTTTACTGACGTGTGTATTCTATATCGGCTGGATCAAAATTCACCAGTGGAATTTCTTTATTTATACCGAATCATTGTTCACAAGTATGTCGATCATTTCTTTCGCAGGCCTGGTTTTGTCCAAAAGTTTCAAGCACTATACGTATACTTTTCTCATTTTTCTTTTCACGGTTTTTGTAAGACCTACGGGCATAGCTTTATTATTCGGTGTTCTGGTTTATGGGTTTGCGCATTTTTATCATCGGGTGAGTAGAGCGGCATGGTTATCTACGATGGCGCTAGGAATATCACTTGGTCTTTTACTGTTGAATTTTGTGATGAAAGATTATTCATTTATTGACAGCTACCAAAAAGGCGAAATAATTTATCCCAACATCAACCTGGGCATGCAGCCTCCAGATGAATTGATTATACCTGCCAGGAGTACGGCTCCACTTATCAGTTTTATTACATTTATTTTCAATAACCCGGTTTATTTTATAAAAATCACCACTATAAAGCTGTTGCTATTTTTAGGAAATGCCAAACCTTATTTTTCCTTACTTCATAATGGAATGATCGTTGGGTTTTTATTTCCTCTGTACTTTTTTGCCATTACCGGATTTCGCCATTTCACAACAAATCGCAATGAACATTATTTTATTGCTGGGTTTGTAATGATGCAATGTGCTATTGTGGCTTTCACTTCAGAAAATTGGGACGGACGATTTTTGATACCGATCCTTCCTTTTGTTTTTATGCTATCTGCTGTTGGGATAAATCAAAGGTGGTCAAATTTTTACACCGGTAGGTTCAAGTAATATTTGCCGAATTGTTTTTATAAAACTTCTTCTTCAGCCAGAAGGCTACATTTACCAAAGCAATCAGCGCAGGCACTTCCACCAGCGGCCCTACAACTCCTGCAAATGCCTGACCACTATTAATGCCAAAAACCCCTATGGCCACAGCAATGGCCAACTCAAAATTATTTCCTGCGGCAGTAAATGATAAAGCAGCATTTTGTGAATAATCGGCACCCAATGATTTGCCCATCAAGAAAGTGATCAGGAACATGATCGCAAAATAAATAAGTAAAGGAATCGCAATCCTGATGACATCCAACGGAATCGCTACGATTAATTGACCTTTGAGACTAAACATTGCCATGATGGTGAACAGTAGTGCGATTAATGTAATCGGACTTATCATGGGAATGAATTTATTAGTGTACCAATCATCGCCTTTAACTTTTCTCAAAATCAATCGTGTCAGAAATCCACTTGCGAAAGGAATACCTAAATAGATCAGCACACTCGTAGCGATCTGATCAATGGTAATCGTCACCTCATACCCACTCATGCCTAGGCGCGGAGGTAGCCAGGTAATAAAGAACCAGGAAAATACGCTATAGAATAATACTTGAAAAATACTGTTGAATGCTACTAAGCCAGCTGCATATTCGCGGTTGCCATCGGCCAACTCATTCCAAACGATCACCATGGCAATGCAGCGAGCCAATCCAATCATAATCAACCCAACCATGTATTCAGGATAATCGTGAAGAAAAGTAATTGCCAAAACAAACATCAAAACAGGACCGATCAACCAATTCATTACTAATGAAAGTGTGAGAATCTTAACATTATTAAAAACACGGCCCAACTCTTCATAGCGAACTTTGGCAAGAGGAGGATACATCATAAGAATTAAACCCAATGCAATAGGAAGATTAGTGGTGCCTGCCTGAAAAGAATTGATGAAGTCTGGGGCAGATGGAGCCAAATATCCAACCCCAACCCCAATGCCCATGGCAAGAAATATCCATAAGGTAAGAAAGCGATCGAAGAAGCTAAGTTTTTTCCGTGGTGTGGGTTGACCGTCAACAACGTTCATAATTTCTGAATTATTTTTTTAGAACATTCTGTTTTTTTCTTCACTCTTCAGCGTGAAATAATTGGAATCATGATTTGAGTAAGGAGAAGGCATAACAGATCTCACGACCAATTTCCAAAACACGTTCATAATATTTTTCCGATTCTTGCGGAGTGCCGTCAAAATCCTTTGGGTCGTTAAAAGGAAGTGAGATTCGCGTATCAGCACCAATTACCAACGGACAATTTTCATCAGCATGTGAGCAAGTCATTACCGCAGCAAAACCATTCGCTGGATTAAAAGGATCGCTATACACTTTTGAGAAAGCAATCAAAGGCATTTGGGTATCAGAAAAACGTACTTCATATCGGGGATTTTCAGATTCATCTGTTTTCGCGATTTTAAAACCAACATCACGCATGGCTTTTACGGCTCTTATATTGAATGCGGTTGCTTCGGTGCCACCTGAATAACATTGAATGTTTTCTATACCATAATAAGTGGCAGCGGCTTGTGCCCATATTTGTGAGAGGTGACTTCTTCGTGAGTTGTGTGTACAGATGAAATTAAACAGAGGCTTTTCACCCAATGCTTTTTTCCCCTTGACAAATTCAGCGATCTGTTTTAGTATGTGCTTTCGCTCCTCGGGTATTTGTGAATACTCATCTTCAAATTTCTTGATTATTGTTTGTATGGATGAATAAAGAGAGGGTGAACTCATAAGGCTTAAAAATTGTGAGGCAAAAGTAAATAATTAATCGTGTTATTACGATTAATTGTTAATTATGGTAGAACCTTGCTACTAAAAAATCAGCACGTAATCTCGCTGATTTTTATATTTTTGCGCTTCAATACAGAAGACTTCAAACTAAGATCTACGCTACCAGGTAGCATTTATCAGTTGAATCCATGCGCCTCGTATTGAACGCATGACTTTTCCTTTTAATCACCAGAAAAATTCTAGTTAACCAGTTATTGATGCGACAGTACTTTCCATTATTTGATCTCTCTCAAAAAGTAAATTATAAAAACGAAATTCTTTCCGGCCTTACGGTTGCCTTAGCACTTGTGCCCGAAGCAGTTGCTTTCTCGTTCATTGCCGGATTATCTCCACTTACCGGTTTATATGCCGCCTTTACTATTGGGTTAATCACTTCTGTTTTGGGTGGAAGACCCGGTATGATTTCTGGTGCCACTGGCGCTGTTGCCGTTGTTATTGTCGCGTTAGCCAAAAGTCATGGAGTAGAATATATTTTTGCTACGGTTATTCTGGCAGGTCTTATTCAAATTGCTGCGGGTCTGTTTCGGTTGGGTAAATTCATTCGATTAGTGCCACATCCTGTTATGTTTGGTTTTGTAAACGGACTTGCCCTAGTAATTTTTCTTTCGCAGCTAGATCAGTTCAAGACAAAAGATGCATCGGGTATTTTACATTGGATGACGGGTAGCACACTTTTAGTAATGATTACACTGGTTGCGCTAACCATGCTCATTATTTGGGGGCTGCCACGATTAACGAAAGTAATTCCAGCGTCACTTACAGCTATTTTAGTAGTATCGGGTATTGTTATTGGTTTTGGAATTGAAACAAAAACAGTAGGTGATATGGCCTCCATTCAAGGTGGGTTTCCTCCCTTTCATATTCCTTCTATTCCATTTACATGGGAAAGCCTGCAAATAATTTTCCCCTATGCTCTTATTGTTGCTGGTGTTGGCTTAATCGAGAGTTTGTTAACACTGAATCTGATAGATGAGATTACAGAAACACGTGGTCGTGGTAACAAAGAATGTGTGGCACAAGGAACCGCTAATCTCGTTACAGGATTTTTTTCTGGTATGGGTGGTTGTGCTATGATTGGTCAAAGTCTTATCAATATTTCAGCGGGAGCGAGAGCCAGATTATCAGGAATTGTTGCCTCCGTGATGCTACTCATCTTTATTATGTTTGGTGCTCCGCTGATTGAACGATTGCCAATGGCAGCACTTACCGGTTTAATGATTATGGTGGCAATCGGAACGTTTGAATGGGCCAGTCTTAAAACCTTTGGTAAAATGCCAAAATCAGATGTGTTTGTGATTGTCGTGGTTGCCTTAACTACCGTTTTTCTGCACAACCTTGCTTTGGCGGTATTGATTGGCGTGGTGATTGCCGCCTTGGTATTTGCTTGGGAAAATGCGAAGCGAATACGTGCACGCAAGTACATAGATGAAAATGGCGTGAAGCACTATGAACTTTTTGGACCGTTATTTTTTGGGTCGATAACGGCTTTTAATGAAAAGTTTGATGTATTGAATGACCCTGACGAAGTGATAATCGATTTTGCGGAAAGCAGAATTACGGATATGTCAGGAATTGAAGCAGTAAATAAGATCACGGAGCGCTATCACAAAGCAGGAAAAAAATTGCATCTCAAACATCTGAGTGCAGACTGTCGTCAATTATTGAAGAATGCAGAAAGCATCATTGATGTAAATATTATCGAAGACCCTACGTATCGGGTTGCTATTGATAAACTGAGGTGACATAATGCAAGGACGCAAATAAGCCATCGAAGTAAGCGTTACCCAAACTTTATCATCATTAAAATCACCTTATCGTAATGTTATTTCGCATTACTGTGTAAGTACCTCGTTTTCATCCGACTTATTACATGATGGAGATCAATTTCACTACAGTTTGCATCACGGCAGCGTCACCGTAGACCTCACTTTAACAATTACATAACATACCCTACTCAAAGGGATAATATTGTCACCCGACCTTTGTGCACAAATAAAGAGGTATGATTAAAATTAAATTTTTACTGGTTTTCTTATTAGGGGGTATCACGGCTCATGCACAAATGGGCACTATTAAGGGAACGGTCAAAGATGAAAAAACACAGGAAGGGCTAATTGGCGCCAACGTAGTTATTGAAGGAACAACACAGGGAGCATCTACGGATATAGATGGCGCATTCACCATACCCAGAGTGAATGCAGGAAAGTATAACCTTGTCATTACTTCCATCGCGTATATTTCCAGCACGATATCTATTGAAGTATATCCGGATCAAACAACGATGGTCAATGCTTCCCTCAAAGAAGATGTGCAGGAATTGCAAGAGTTGTTGGTTACGGCAAGAAGACAAACAGACACGGACGCTTCTGTCATTACTGAATTGAAGAATTCCAATTTAGTTGCGGTAGGTATTTCCTCACAACAAATTAAACTGTCACAAGATAGAGATGCAGCACAGGTGATTCGTAGGGTGCCTGGTGTTACCATCGTTGGCAATCGGTTTGTCAATGTTCGTGGTTTGAATGAACGCTATAGCACAGTAATGCTTAATGGAATTATTGCACCGAGCACAGAAGTTGACTCAAAAGCGTTTTCATTTGATTTGATACCAAGCAATATGCTGGACAGGATGATGGTATTTAAATCGGGTACGGCTGAATTGCCAGGAGAATTTGCCGGTGCTGTCGTTAATATTTATACCAAAAATGTAGTGGATGAAAACTCCATGTCATTGAGTGTTTCAGGAAGCTTTAGAAATGGAACTACAGGCAAGCAAGCAGCTTTAGGTCAGGAAAGAGGTTCATTAGACTGGCTCGGAAAAGATAATGGAACCCGTGCATTGCCGGCTAGCTTCCCGACACAAAACCTTCGGATATTTTCACAAAACCCTTCGGATCAAAATGTGACTAAATTGATTGATGCCACTCAACTGCTTCCAAATTATTGGGGAACTCGTTCTCTCAATGCCATGCCTGATATGAGAGTAAATTTTGATTTTGCGAGGTTGATACGAATAGGGTCTAAAAAATTGGAAAACATTAGCTCCATAAGCTATGCGGCAACCAACCAACTCATTAAAGTTAACCAGAATTATTATGATTTCTTTAACCTGGATACGCAAAAAAGTAATGTGCGTTATCAGTATCATGACACACGCTTCACACAAACGAATCGTCTTGGCGCGTTAAGCAATTTTACATTTGAGTTTAATCCTTCTAATCGAATTGAATTCAGAAACTTCTACAATCAGCAAGGACAAAATCAATCTACGTTTCGTACGGGAACAGAGGATGCCCAAGGATTTGATGTGAAGAACCAATCACTCAACTATAACTCAAGAAGAATTTATAGCGGGCAACTTTCAGGAACTCATAGCCTTTCGGATGCCATCAGCGTAAACTGGATTTTTGGTTACAATAATACGAATGCCAATCAACCGGATTATCGTAGAATTCGCTCACAGCGTGCAACAGGATCGACAGACGAATTTTCAATTGTGATTCCTCCGGGAGCGAGCTCCTTTGATGCCGGCAGATTTTATTCAAAACTTAACGAACAAACTCTCACAGCCGCAGGAAATGTAGAATGGAAATTAAATCCAGACATGGAAGAAGATCAACAAACAAAGTTGACGGCCGGTTATTATGTCGAACGTAAGACCAGAGCATTTGATGCACGCTGGATGTCCTATAAATGGTTAAATACTTCGGTAATCGATAATAGTTTATTGCTTGGATCTTTTGATCAGGTTTTTGCTGCGCCAAATTTAGGAAGTCATTTTATTCTTGAAGAAGGCACCAACGAAGGGCCAGATTTATATGATCGATACGATGGCAATAATCAATTAACCGCAGGCTATATCGGAATGGTAACTCCTTTCGCAAACAACTTTAAGTTATCAACAGGACTACGAGTAGAGAACAACCTGCAACAAATAGATGTGTACGATTCTAATGGGGCAAAAAAGAGAGTTACGAATAGCCCGGTGTTGGTTCCTATGCCATTCTTTAACCTGTCATATAACGTAACGGAAAAAATGTTAGTACGTTTGGCCTATAGTAAAACAGTCAATCGTCCCGTGTTTCGCGAGTTGGCTCCATTTAATTACTATGATTTCGATCGCAATGCAGACGTGTTTGGAAATCCTGACTTAAAGACAGCACGCATCGACAACATTGATTTGCGATGGGAGCTTTATCCATCCCGATCAGAGAGTGTTTCATTTGGGGTTTTCTACAAACATTTCAAAAACCCGATTGAACAATACTTATCGCCAGGCTCAAATTTGCGCTATGGATATACCAACGCAGACCAGGCAACCAACTATGGAGTGGAAGCCGAGTTGAGAAAATCGTTGGAAAGTATATCGGACAGCCGCGTGATTAACAAATTAACCTTTGTATTTAATGGCGCGCTTATAAAAAGCACCATCGAATTACCGGCCAGTTTAGATAACTTAGATACGAACCGCGCTATGCAAGGACAATCACCTTATGTTGCCAACACCAGTTTATATTACAACGATCCGGCTAAGGGATTTCAAATGAGTGTTCAGTATAATGTATTTGGTAAACGCATTTTTGCAGTAGGCGATAAGGACAACAATCCTACGCAATATGAAATGCCACGCAACCAGGTCGATCTGACCCTGACAAAAGCGATTGGTGAACATTTGGAAATCAAGTTTGGAATTCAGGATTTGTTGAATCAACGCTACCGACTTGTTCAGGACTCTAATCATGATAAGAAAATTAACGGAACCGATGAGACGATACAATCATTTCGTTGGGGCCAATACACTACGCTTGGAGTTACCTGGAGATTTTAATAGAATCCTAAGTATGATTAATTGTAAAAAGGAGCCATCAGCTCCTTTTTCTATTTTAAGAAGCCTCATTATCCAATTGTTAAATCAAACCTAACAAGCCTTTAACGCTTAGGTAACATAGCCGCGTTTACTTTGTGTAAAAGTTGAAAGAATAAATTTTAAAGAATGAAAAAGATGAAAAACAGTGTTATCTGGATGTTCGCTCTGGTTGCCGTTGTAGCTATGATTACGTTAACATCTTGCTCGGATAATCCGAACCCGGTATTTCCTGAACCAACGATTACCGTATCGCCCAGTGCAGCCACACAGGCATCGGGAGGAATAGTAACCTTCTCAATTGCTATCACAGCAGAAGGAAATGCTGCATCCGTAAAACTAAATGATATTGAGATTAAATCGTATACAACCGATATGAAAGCGGATGCCTTTACCTATGACTACACAGTTCCTGCGGGGGCAACTTCAGGTAACCTGATCTTTACCGTTACAGACAAACAAAACCCTGCTAAAACCGGTACAACTACGGCCGCACTTACTATTGGAAAAGAAACGGTTGCTGTAGATGCCGCCATTACGACAAACACAACCTGGTTGGCAAGTAAATATTATTTGTTAAAGGGAAATGTTTATGTACAGGCAGGAGCGGAATTAACCATTGAACCAGGTACCATTATTTTTGGTGATAAAATAACGAAGGGTTCGTTGATTATCAGTCGCGGAGCAAAAATTCATGCACAAGGCACAGCAGCCGCTCCAATCATATTTACTTCATCTGCTCCAAAAGGATTTCGTAACTATGGCGATTGGGGTGGTGTTGTTCTTCTTGGCAAAGCAGTAAACAATCAATCACTCGATCAAACCATCGAAGGTATCTCAGCAGCCACAGGCGATAATGGTAAATATGGTGGAACAGCCGATGATGATAACTCAGGTGAATTCTATTATGCGCGTATTGAATTTGCTGGCATAGCACTTTCTACTGATAATGAACTAAACGGTTTGACATTCGGAAGTGTAGGAAGCGCCACGCAGGTGCATCACATCCAGGTTTCATATTCCGGTGATGATTCATATGAGTGGTTTGGCGGAACAGTAAATACTTCTTACCTCGTTGCATACAGAGGCTGGGATGATGAGTTTGACACTGATTTTGGATTCCGTGGTAACAACCAGTTCTTAGCCTCCTTCCGTGATCCTAACATCGCTGATAAGTCAGGCTCAAATGGATTTGAATCTGACAATGATGGTAGTGGATCTACAAAGACTCCATTAACAGCAGCAAAATTTTCAAATGTTACCATCTTTGGCCCATATGTGTATGCAAATTTAAGTGGAGGCAACCTGAGTTCAGGTGCCGCAAGTGCAAACTATGCGAACGGAGCACATATCCGTAGAAGATCCGCTCTTCAGGTTTATAACACCGTGATTGTAGGTTGGGGAAGAAGCAACGGAGTATTCTTTGACAAGACAGATGCATCCGCGGTGTTTCAAGGAAATTATTTGGGCCGCATCGTAGGCACGCTTAAGACGACCGATGTTACCAACGGTTACAGCGATGCAAACTTTGCAACGGATAATGCAGCGATTGAAGCGTCTCAGGCAACAGTTGATCTATCGGCAAAATTTGCAGGAATGACGGGTGCTATGAACATTGCCACCCCTAATGGATTGCTGGCTGCGAATTCTCCATTGTTAACGGGTGCGGCTACTGTTCCAGCAGGGTTATCACAAACCACTTACATAGGTGCATTCGATGCAACTAATAACTGGATGGCTGGATGGACGAACTTTGATCCGAACAACGCTGATTATTAATTTGGTTTAATCTCTCATTAAAAGGCCTCCACGATTTGCGGGGGCTTTTTTTTATAATTTTACGTAATGAAACTTCTTCGCCTGCTTTCACTGCTTGTTTTATTAACACAATGCACACCAAAAGAAAAGCACGATCCATTGTTGTATTTTGATCGTGCCGAACAATCGGATCTACTTTATAAGATGATCAGGTACTCCGCCAAATTACCGCCCAATAGTAATCATACGACAAAATTTGATACCATTTTTGATGATTACTATAAGCGCGTTGCTTCCGATTATGCTTTTCTAAAATTGTCAAAAAAGGAAGATGGCTCTTATGACTATTTAATTTCGAGGCCGGCCCGAAGCAAGATGCCCATGTTTGAAGGAATTGCCGGGCAGTTTAAATTGAATGAAAGTGATTCTTTAATCGAATACAATGAGGTTTTTCGTACTTGGAAACTAACCTACAAAGATTTGAACGAAAGAGGATCGTTTCTTTTTGATCGCATGGTGAAAGGGGAAGACTTAACCATCTTTTATTCAAAAACCGCTGGAGATAAATATATCGAGTTTCCGGATGATCGGTTTACATTTGATAAGCAACAAAGACGTTGGCATGATAATGCATTTGATTCTGCCAGTGTTAATTAATTTTCCTTTGTTTCTCTTTATGTGTCTCCATCACTTTTTTAATTTGAACACCAGCGTTGGCAAGTGAGTCTTGTGCTTTCTTGTTGTTTTCCAGTTTTATCTTAAGCGTGGCATTCTCCAGTTTGTTATTTTCGAGCGATTTCACTAATTGAATTTTTTCCTTTTCGTTATTGCTCAGTTTTAAGGTTAGGTCTTTATTTTGATTGAGTGCCCGTTGTTTTTGCTTTTCTACCGCATCCAGGGCTTGCTGTGTTTCGTTAATTTGCTCCTGCACTTTGTTTCGGTAGTAGGTAACGCCAAATCGGTAAACCAGTTTTTCGAGTTCGCGATTTACGCGGCTCGCATCGGCTTCATTCCATTCGGCTGGGTTTATGCCTGCCCATACGGTGGAAGAGGTTTCATTGATTTTCTTTGTGTCGGCATAAAACACATTGGCTGAATACGTTATGCCGTTGATCACCGGTTCAGAAACGGTCATGGGGTCGGTGCTCTGTTTCAGTTTTCCAGTCTCCTTCAAGAATTTATTCCACGCAGATGAAATATTCTCTTTTTTACCGTCAAGGGTAAGAGCAAAGACTTGAATGTTATCATCCTTTAATTTTTCATTTTGTTTATTTACAGTCACCGTTTGGCTGTAGGCAGCAAAAATGAATACGGAGAATAGGGAGGTAACGAAAAACTTATTCATATCTAAAGTGTTATGTTGGTTCAAAGCTAATAATAATGAGCAAGAAAATATTAATCACGGGGGCATCTGGCTTGGTTGGATCTCGCCTTACGGAACGGTTAGTACAAAAAGGCTATCAGGTTTCACATTTGGGGCGGACTAAAAAAAGGAGTGAATGGGCTGAATCATTTGTTTGGGATGTGGATAAAGGAGAATTAGATACGAAGGCGTTGGAGGGTGTGGATGTGATTATTCATCTGGCTGGTGCCGGAGTTGCCGACACACGATGGAGCGAAAAAAGAAAAAAGGAAATTTTAGAGAGTAGAACAAAATCTTCAGCCTTACTATATGAAACCTTGAAGAAAGAAAATCATTCTGTACGAGCAGTAGTGTCAGCGTCAGCCATTGGATACTATGGTTTTTGTTTGGATGAGCGGGTATTTACAGAAGAGAGCCGGCCGGGTTCAGATTATTTAGCGCAGGTAACAACTCATTGGGAGAAAGAAGTAGACAGCCTATCTTCTTTAGACATACGTGTAGTAAAACTCAGGATAGGGATAGTACTCAGCGAAAAGGGAGGAGCTCTTGCAGAAATGGCGAAGCCGATTCGTTTTGCTATAGGAGTAGCACTAGGATCAGGCAAGCAATATTTGTCCTGGATTCACATCGATGATCTTTGCGCTATGTTTCTTAAAGCGGCAGAGGATGAGCAAATGCGGGGAGCTTATAATGCCGTTTGTGATTGGGTTACCAACGAGGCGTTGACAAAATCGATTGCTAAAGTGTTGAATAAGCCGTTGTGGCTGCCACCAGTACCAAGCTTCGTCATGAGAATTATACTTGGTGAAATGGCTGAGATTGTAGTGAATGGAAGTAAGGTTTCATCAGAGAAAATCAGGAATGCAGGATTCGTTTTTCAACATCCTGAACTTAATGGTGCGTTGAATGAATTGCTGAGTAGACGGGCTTGATGTAAAGTTTCTATTTTACGCTTAGCGTTGCTACGCCAATCTTCGAATCAGCCGTGCCATAATACAAAAACCACTTATCCTTATAAGGCACCAACCCTTCAATGAAGCACACTTGATTTACTTGTCCTTGAATTTCGTATGGTTGATCGGGGCGCAGAAAATTCTTTTCAAGCCGGTTAATTAATTTTGTTGGATCGTTCGCATCAAACAAGGCTTGCCCTGAGCAATACGCGCCTGTTGCAATTTCAGGATCGCCACCCGTGTCGAGGTTCATGCCATTATATAAAAGCAAAACTCCATTTTTTGTAACCAGTGCAAAAGGTCCGCTTTCTACTAATCTACTATCAAAATAACCAGGGCGAGGTTTTAATACAGATTTAAGATTTCCATTTTCCAATACAGGTTGCCAGTGAACCAGATCTTCGGAGGTCGCCATAAACAAATCGGTATCGCCAAAATACATCCAGTATTTTCCGTTTATCTTTTCCGCATAAATCTTATTGCCTTTTTGTTTGGCCACAATGGCTCCCGACTTACTCCACGTATCAATAAATTGATCGGTGAGTACGGGGCCATGTTTTGTCCAGTGTAGCAAATCAGTGGAAGTTGCAAGAAAAAGACGCGCTGTTTTTCCATCGTATGCTGAGTACGTCATGATATACAATCCCTCTTCACGCTCAACGATACGCGGATCTTCTATGCCACCTTCCCATTCATAAATTTTTAAAAAATCGTCATCGGGAAATAATACTGGCTGAACTCTTCTATTGAAATGAATTCCATCTATACTCCAGGCAAGACCAATACGCGAAGTGCCTGCGTATTTTCCAATGACATCTTCAGCTCTATAAAAAAGAAAGAGGGTATCATTGCGCACAACGGCCGCAGGATTAAATACGTCCTTCTCTTCCCATTTCACTTCGTGATGTAAGATGGGGCAATCAAATACACCATCACCGGCCGTAAGTATTGGATTTGCATCATGTTGTTTTTCAAAGGGCAACAAAGCCCAACTAATATCTTGCACAGTTGATTGCCGGGTTTCCTTTTGATTACAACTTAGTGCGAAGAGCAACAACGAATAAGTAAAGAACCAGTAAAACCCAGAAAAGCCTTTCATTTGTCTTTTCATATCAAAGAAGTTGTATTTTCGTTTCATTTAGTAACTTGAAAAAAATTAGAATGCAAGCATATGGCAAACAATGTAAGGAAGAAAAAAACAAATAATCTAATTAATCAAGACGCACTGGAAGAAGAACATCGCATTCGCAAAGCATTTAAAGATAAAGACTGGGCAGAGATAAAGAGCTCTGACTCGTGGATGATTTTTAAGGTGATGAGTGAGTTTGTGGAAGGCTTTGAAAAACTTGCCAAGATTGGGCCTTGTGTTACTATTTTTGGTTCGGCCCGTGTGCAACCGGATCATCCCTATTATAAAATGGCGGAAGACATTGCTGCCGAATTGGTAAACCATGGTTATGGTGTAGTGACCGGTGGCGGCCCCGGTATTATGGAAGCGGGTAACCGTGGCGCAAAACGTGCCGGTGGTAAATCGGTAGGATTAAATATTTATCTGCCACATGAGCAAAAAGGAAATATTTATATCGATGCTGATAAGCTTATTACATTCGATTACTTTTTTGTGCGTAAAGTGATGTTCATAAAATATTCACAAGGCTTTATTATTATGCCGGGTGGGTTTGGTACACTGGATGAACTTTCAGAAGCACTCACGCTGATACAGACCAAGAAGATTGGAAGGTTCCCAATTGTAATGGTGGGTAAAAAGTTTTGGGGTGGTTTGGTTGAGTGGATAAAGAAAACATTGATTACTGAAAAAATGATCAGTGAAGAAGACCTGGATCTTTTTAATGTCGTAGACACTCCAAAGGAAGCGGTAAAGGTGATTAACGACTTCTACGCCAAATATTTGTTGTCGCCAAACTTCTAATCAAGACGATGCAAAAACTATTTTCACTGTTGGGACCAATTTCCTTTTTCCTGTTGCTGATGTATGTGGGATACGATCAAACTATCAAGGACAATGCGAATCTTGTAGAGGAAAGCCTTGAGCCAATTCAACTGGAGGAATCGGGGCAGCCTTTTGTCGCGGTTTCATACGATTTGCCTGAAGGAGTTTCGTTTTCAGGAGAGGTGGTTCCTTTAGCTTTGCCGGATGTGCGTGAGCGTTTTGACAAAGAATTACAAATCAATGTGTATCTGCAAAGCAGCACTCTTTTTTTGCTGAAGCGCGCAAATCGATGGCTTCCGCGCATTGAAGAAATATTGAAAGAGAATCAAATTCCGAATGATTTTAAATATCTGCCTTTGATTGAAAGCGCCTTACTTAATTCCACTTCACCAAAAGAGGCGGTAGGATATTGGCAAATTTTAGAATCGTCAGGCAAGGAACTCGGATTAGAAATAACGAAGGAAGTAGATGAGCGTTATGATCCTATAAAATCAACAGAGGCCGCTTGCAAGTATTTGAAAAAAGCATATGGGAAATTCGGAAACTGGACCTTGGTTGCCGCTTCTTATAATCGCGGCATGGCTGGTGTTGCCAGAGACCTGGAAGATCAAAATGTGCGTGATTATTATGACCTGCATATGAATGAAGAAACTTCCCGTTACCTATTCAGGTTGTTGGCGATTAAAGAAATTTTTGAACATCCGGTCAAATATGGCTTCAAACTAAAACCAGAGCATCTCTATCAACCCGAATCCTTAAAACATATCGAGGTAACGGAATCAATAAAAGACTTGGTTGAATTCTCGCAGGCGCAAGGAGCTAATTATAAATTGCTCAAACGCTACAATCCGTGGCTGCGACAGAATAAACTCACCGTGAAGAAGGGAAAAAAATATCAGATAGCTTTGCCTTCTTAAAACTTAAAATCCCACTATCTTGTTATTGACGCACATCAATTATGTTTGTTGTGCTTATCACACCAGCAAAGGTTTTAATTTTAGATTTTTGAATGCTGAATTTATATATATGGAAAATACCTATTACAATCCTGCAGACCTAAAAAAATTTGGAAACATAGCGGAATGGGAACCCAACCTGGCCGCCAAGTTTTTTGATTATTATGGTGATGTATTTAAGGAAGGAGAACTTACCGCACGCGAAAAATCGTTGATCGCATTGGCTGTGGCACATGCCGTGCAGTGTCCTTATTGCATCGATGCCTACACACAGGATTCGCTTGAAAAGGGAGTCACTGAAAAAGCGATGATGGAAGCCGTACACGTAGCAGCGGCTATCCGCGGAGGAGCTTCGTTAGTGCATGGTGTCATAATGATGAATAAAGCAAAGAAACTTTCTATGTAGCATAGATTCTGGTTGTTAGCAATCCAGCATCTTGTATCCAGTATCCAGAACATGATCAAATCACTGCACGCACGTCACCACCAACTGGCCAACCAGCAACGTCAGATAGAAATACTCGACAATAGTATTTTCAAAGACGGCACGTTACCAACCTTTAAAAAGAAGATTGAGTCTTCAGGTTTTTTTCCACTCACGTCATCGAAGATTGATGTCTTTCAGGTTAACATCGGTTACATGTGTAATCAAACCTGTAAACATTGTCATGTAGATGCCGGTCCGGATCGCAAGGAAATTATGACACGGGCAACGATGCAGCAATGTTTGGATGTACTCGTAAAGTCAAAAATTAATACGTTGGATATCACGGGTGGCGCGCCAGAAATGAATCCTGACTTTCGATGGTTTGTGAGCGAAGCCTTTGCGCGTGGTGTAAAAGAAATTCTTGTACGGTCAAATCTCACGATCATTACCGCCAACCCAAAATATCACGACCTGCCTGATTTTTTTAAAGCAAATCATGTGCGGGTAGTGTCTTCCCTTCCATTTTATAGTGCCGGCAAAACGGATCGTCAGCGTGGTGAAGGCGTATTCAACGATTCCATTGCAGGATTGGAAATGTTGAATAACGTTGGTTATGGAAAAGAAGATACTGGGTTGATTCTTGATTTGGTTTACAATCCAGTTGGCGCTTTTCTTCCAGGCGATCAAAAGCAATTGGAACGTGACTTTAAACATGAGTTAAAAGAGCATTTCAATATTAACTTCAATAGTTTGTTTACCATCACGAATATTCCGGTAAGCCGGTTTCTCGATTTTCTGATTGAGTCGGGAAACTATGAAGAGTACATGGA
This sequence comes from uncultured Ohtaekwangia sp., assembly GCA_964349405.1. Lineage (GTDB taxonomy): Bacteria > Bacteroidota > Bacteroidia > Cytophagales > Cyclobacteriaceae > ELB16-189. Next base: position 35,649 of record CAYGGY010000046.1, read on the forward strand.
AAAGTTGGTTACCTCCTTTAATCCATCAGCCATTGCCGGTGTGATGTGTCGCAATACAATTTCTGTGGATTGGCAAGGAAATCTTTTTGATTGCGACTTTAATCAGATGCTTGGTTTAAAAACGGAACAGCAAGCGGGACAACACATCAGTAACTTCGATCTTGATAAATTAGAAAGCCGAAAGATTGTCATTGGCCAGCATTGTTTTGGATGTACGGCTGGTGCCGGATCAAGTTGCCAGGGAGCAACTACGTAGCAAAATATTTAATTAAACACACTTCTTGTGAATACCTATCTCGAAACCACGCGCAACGTTTATAAAGAAGCAGCGGAGAATCCTCAAAAAGGATTATGCTGCACCACAACACCTGTATGGCAATTACCAGGATTGAATATACCAAAGCGCATGCTCGATATGAATTATGGTTGTGGGAGTACGGTCAATCCCCGCGATTTGATCAATGATCCTTCCATTTTATATGTGGGGGTAGGCGGAGGAATGGAGTTACTACAGTTTGCCTACTTCAGCAGACGAAAGGGTGGTGTAATCGGAATCGATGTGGTTGATGAAATGATTCAGGCCAGTCGTGAAAATTTCAATGAAGCAGAAAAACTAAATCCATGGTTTCAGTCAGCCTTTGTCGATTTAAGAAAAGGAGACGCTTTGCGTTTGCCGGTTCCCGACAACTCGGTGGATGTAGCTGCACAGAATTGTCTGTTCAATATTTTTACACGGGAGGATTTAAAAATCGCGTTGGCCGAAATGTATCGTGTATTAAAACCTTATGGGCGATTGGTGCTTTCAGATCCTACGTGTGAAAATGAAATGCCCGAATTGTTGAAGACGGATGAACGTCTTCGCGCCCTTTGTTTAAGTGGAGCACTCCCGTTAAAGGAATATATTAAAATGATTACAGATATTGGATTTGGCACCGTAGAGATCCGCGCTAAGCGCCCCTATCGCATATTGGATCCGCATCATTATAACACCGATCAACTACTATATATTGAAAGTGTTGAGGTGTGTGCCATTAAAGATCCAATGCCTGCCGATGGGCCATGTGTTTTTACTGGCAAAACAGCCATCTACTATGGACAGGAAGAATTCTTTGACGATAAGGCCGGTCACGTTTTAATGCAAAATCAGCCGATAGCCGTTTGTGATAAAACCGCCAATGCACTTATGTCATTAGCACGGAATGATATTTTCATCTCTGCCTCCACGTACTTTTACGATGGCGGTGGTTGTTGTTGAGAATTAGATAATTTTACTAAACGATACTTCATAAATATTTATCTTGTGCTGTTATGAGACCATATATTCTTTCTGAAAATAATTGGAAGACAATTAAGGATTCAAAATTCGATGTTGCCATTCTGCCCTGGGGTGCGTGTGAAGCGCACAACTATCATTTGCCGTATGGCACCGATATCATTGAAGCCGAGGAGATCGCTGCGGAAGGCGCTCGTCTTGCCTGGGAGCAAGGCACAAAAGTGGTTGTGTTGCCTGCCATTCCATATGGAGTAAATACAGGACAGTTTGATGTGTTACTGGATATGAATATGAATCCATCTACACAGTTTGCTGTGTTGCGTGATGTGATTGAGGTGCTCGATCGACAAGGAATTCACAAACTGATTATTCTTAATAGTCATGGAGGCAATGATTTTAAAACCATGATTCGTGAATTGGGATTGAAATTTCCTCAGATGTTTTTGTGTTCATGCGATTGGTTTAAGAGCACCGACCAGAAAGAATTCTTTGTAAACAAAGACGATCATGCCGGTGAAATGGAAACCAGTATCATGATGTATTTGCGTCCTCACCTGGTAAGGCCCTTGTCGGAAGCTGGTGATGGAAAAGCAAAACGATTCCGATTCAAGGCTATGCAGGAAGGTTGGGCTTGGGCCGAAAGAAAGTGGATGCAGGTGACCGTGGACACAGGAGTGGGAGATCCTCGTCAGGCTTCTGCAGAGAAAGGCGAAAAGTATTTTAAGGCAGTAACTCAAAAAGTAGCGCTGTTTTTTGCTGAAGTTGCCACTACATCAAAACAGGATTTCTATATATAATTGAGTCACGTTCTTTGCCGCATGCTTCTGGCCGCAAGCTACAAGCCTGTAACATGAAGCTTGTGGCTTTACTACATTATTTCAAGACAAGAATCTATGATCAATCAAATAAATGAAGCAACCGAGTACTTAAAAAAGAAAGGCATCAAAGCGCCAGAAGTGGGAGTTATATTAGGCACTGGTCTCGGCAATAAGTTCGTAGAACAAATAAAAAACCCAATTGCTATTAATTATAATTCGATTCCACACTTCCCGATCTCCACGGTCGAGTTTCATAAAGGAAAACTAATTTATGGTGATGTGAAAGGGAAAAAAGTGTTGGCTATGCAAGGTCGCTTCCATTACTATGAAGGGTACTCCATGCAACAGATCACCTTGCCTGTGAGGGTGATGAAGATGATGGGGGTAAAGCAATTGCTGATTTCAAATGCAGCAGGCAACATGAACATGAAGTGGAAAAAAGGAGAGCTCATGTTGATTGAAGATCACATCAATCTGCAACCGGATAACCCCTTACGGGGTCCTAATTTTGAAATCTTTGGCCCTCGTTTTCCAGATATGAGTCAGCCATATTCAAAAAAACTAAATGATCTCCTGGTCAAAATTGCAAAAGCAAAAAAGATAAAACTCAATAGGGGAGTATATGTAGCGGTAATGGGTCCTAACCTGGAAACCCGTGCTGAATACCGGTTTCTAAATCGCATTGGTGCCGATGCAGTAGGCATGAGCACGGTGCCTGAAGTATTAGTGGCCAATCATATGGGTTTACCTTGTTGTGCTATTTCTGTACTTACCGATGATTGCGACCCGGATAATCTGAAGCCAGCCGTGTTCAGCGAAATTGTAGCCGTGGCCGGTAAGGCAGAAACAAAGCTTACAGAATTGTATGTGGAGTTGATTGCGAAAAGTTGATTAATCATGATTACAAACCCCACGCGTAAATCACTATTCAACCGACTGTAAAGCCAGCCAATAAATAATAAATCAGGAAAATACATTTAACTTTTTGTTCAACATCTTTCAGTCGTGTTTGTGTCCATGAGACTTTTAAATCTTCTCTTTTTTTATGGGGTACTGATCCCCATTTCGTACTTGCCCTATCCTGTTTTGTATTTTATTTCCGATGGATTGTATGTGATGATTTACAAGGTTATAGGATATCGCAAAAAAGTGGTACTTCAAAACATAGCCAATTCCTTCCCTGAAAAAAATCAGGAAGAGCACTTACAAATAGTCAACGCTTTCTACAAACACTTGTGCGATCTGGTAGTGGAGAGCATTAAGGTCTTTAGTATTTCGGAAGAGGAAATAAAGCAACGCATGAAAGTACTCAATCCTGAATACATTGATCGCTTTTATGAAAAGGGGCAAAGTGTAATATTGGCGGGTGGGCATTACAATAATTGGGAGCTTTTTGCTGTGGCCATTGACGCGCCTATCAACCACAAAGCCGTTGCGATTTATAAACCACTCAGCAATAAATTCTTTGATGAAAAGATGCGTTTATCCCGAAGTATGTATGGATTAAAATTGATTTCTACCAAAGCAACGAAGGAGGAGTTTGAAAAAAAGGATGGTCTTCGGGTGATTATCTTTGGGGTTGATCAATCACCCGGTAACCCCAGAACGTGTTATTGGTCAGACTTTCTTAACCAGGATACGGGTATGCATTTCGGGGCCGAGAAATACGCCAAAGAATACAATTACCCGGTTCTTTATGGTCGAATTAATAAAGTAAAAAGAGGTCATTACACTTTTGAATTTAGCAAGGCTATTGAAGAACCTAGAAAGACTGACTATGGAGAGATTACAAAAACGATGAGTTGCCTCCTGGAGAAAGATATTGTTGATCAGCCTGAATATTGGTTATGGAGTCATAAGCGTTGGAAACATAAACGACCGGCTGATCTTGTGCAGGAGAACCCCTAAAATTTATAGCTATACCCTACTCGTATCACCTGAGTTTCGTAGTAGTCGTTGCTGGTATAGGTGAAGTTCTTGCCCTGAAATTCCTTTTTGATTACCATCGTATTTAAAAGATCGGTGGCATTAAAGAAGAGTTCTCCTTTACCTTTCTGTATCATTTTCTTGATTCCCACATCAATGGAAAAACGTGAATAAATTTTTCCTTGTGGGATAATATCCGGAGCTAAATAAATAGCGATGATTTGCAGGTCAAGGTTGTTAGTTAGGCGAAGGGTATTATTTAACTTCATACTCCAGGAAATGATTTCCTGCTGGTCGGCAGTAAACGAATTAGTCACAGGATATTTATTCTCCACCGTGAATCCATCGATTTGATTATGGTAAACATTTGTGTTAAGGTTAAGTGAATACCATTTTGCTATTTCCTGCGAAAGGACCAGTTCGATTCCGGTATTATAACTCTTATTTACATTTTGAAAAATATTATAGATCAATGTGCTTCCCGGAATTGCGCTGGCAATGCGGGTAATGGTTCCATTGGCAAAGCGATGATACATGGCCGAATAAAATGTGCCGCTTTTCCAGCCGGTTTTATACCCCATCTCTAAGCCATTTGTAAACTGAGGACGCAGACCGGGGTTGCCCACTTTAATAATTTCCGCATCATCGTATTTCGGAAAAATACGAATGTCAACTTCATTGGGTCGGTCTACTCTGCGATTGTAAAAGAATGAAATTTTGTTGTGGTCATTAATTTTATACGCTAACCGTACATTAGGGAAAGGTTGTGTGTAATTATATCCAT
>CAYGGY010000047.1:0-39134 GCA_964349405.1 uncultured Ohtaekwangia sp.
GATTGATTTTGTTTTCATATTTATTAGATTAATTGTTGAGTTCAAATCAGGGCATCCAACCTACAGAAGGTTGGATACCCTAACTACATCTACATCTCTTACATCAAAGCCCCATCACAAACTCCAGCAGTTCACGCTTCACCATATTTTTTGCTTTGGTGGTGCGATCAATAACTTTCTGATAATCCTTGCTGGATTTCTTGATGGCATCTGAATATCCTTCCATCGCTACCTGGTCGTAAGAGGAAAAAATATTGGAAGTGAAATAATCATGGTTCACTTCTGTGCCACTGGGCATGATTAGTTCCCACACATTCCACATGATCATTTGGTTGGCATCTATCATGGGCTGGTGGATAGGTTTCCATTCTTCCGTTTCCATTTTGAGTGCCTCTTCATGCATGCCCGGTTTTGATTTCTGGAAGCTGGCCACAATATATTTTATAGGCAAAGGTGTTTTGCTGCTCACCGATTCTGTACGCCTATACAGGTTTTGCCCCACGATGGAGCGCAACTTATTAGCCTTTTCAAAAATAGCGTTGGCATCAACTTTAGGGTTGGCTGCTTTCATCAGCTCAAGCCAATTATCGTTGGGCTCTGTTTTGTTGAATGAATCATAGTACACTACTGACACATAGTTGTAGGGGTCATCCGTTCCCTTATAATGAATTTTGTAAAGTGACCAGTTTAAAATTTTTCCATTTTGCTTCCGTAACTGGTTCATGGGTTTAAAGTTTTCTTTCATGATTTTTTCAAATTCACCTACATTTCCGGGTGCCACGTTATGATATAGTACGTGCAGATAAATGGTTGGAGGCGTTTGCGCGAAGGCTATAGAACAAGCAAACAAAAGCATCATCAAAAAGAAAAATCCCTTTCCTCTTTGGATTAAAGCAGACGTTGTTTTCATACTGATTTTTTTAGGAGTTTAATTAATAGATTAAAGTTGCGTTACATGAACAGGCATTGTCAATCCCAGAATTCAGTGATTTTAGATACCAAAGAGTATGATGAACTTTGATATAAGCGGATTGTCCCGATAAACGCGCTACATCCATCCTATATATATGGGATGGATGAGTGTTGGGCATCCGGCTACTTTTGTTGTATTGTTAAACGCTAAAACCCAAATTTTATGGCATCAGGAAAAATTGCATTTACCGAGCTTAAGGGATGGATTGATGATTACAAGAAGACCATTAATATCCACAAAGAAACAAGAAGCTGTCTTTTGAGTCTCGCAGAACTTCGTTCTCTTATTACTTATATAGATACTCAGAATATATATAGGAAAGATAAAATTGATGGTGTGAGGGTATATTTCACTAGGCCAGGGGTTCCGAATAATCAAATGAGTATTGCCATTGTTCCCACCCACAAATATTCAGATACTTTTGAATTTACAGATGAAAACGGAAAGGTAGTACCCTGTGCAGGTGCTCATGATTACAAAGATCAAGATGGTGAAATTTATGTCGTTATGCCTGGCGGATTAAATTCAGAACACACAGGCCTATGTCCTCCCAATTGTGGGGGTGGGCAATAAAATAAATCAACGCACCATTAGGCGTCTGACCGCTCTAAGCGGTCTGACGCCTTGCTTTACAAAAGTTGGATTGAAATCATTGCATAACTCCGGTTATAACCGTAACTTATTATTCGGTTTTTATCTAAACACTGAGGAATCATTTCAAAGATAATTTCCATACTGCCGCTACTCTTTATCGGTGTCGCCACCAGTACCGGATGGTGGATTGTCAGTAAGAAGGATACAACGTACTCCATAAGGGTATTTTCACTTATATGGACCGTGACATTTCTGGTTGAAATGGCCGGGCATATTACTGGACAGATGAAAATAAAAAATCACAATCTGTATAATGTCTTCACCTTTTTCTTTTACATCGCGCTGGCGTTTGCATTCCATCACCAGTTAAAGAGCAAAGTGCTTCACCGGTTTATAAAAGTTTTTTATATCTGCTTTACCGCCTTTGTTATAGTCAACAGTGTATTCATACAAGGCTTAACCAACTACCAAACGCTTTCGGTTGTCCTTGGCGGATCCTTTATTTTCTTTCTGGCCATTGCCTATTTCTGGCAGCTTTATGTAAGTGAGGAGACGAATAAAATTACACACGATCCTTTTTTCTGGTTCAGCTTCGGGCTGGTAGACTACCTGGGCGGCACCATACCTTTCCTGGGTATGTTGAATTACCTGTGGGATAACTTTAAAGAGTTTACAAAATTTTATTTCATTTATGTTTCCAATGCATTTACTATCCTTCTTAATATTCTCGTTACGATTGGTTTTTTATGCAGGAGAAACTATCCGAAGTTACGCTGATCCTGGTGGGCAGCACGTTTGTTATTTTAACCTTAACCGGGCTGGTAGTAATTTCTCTGTTCATCAATCAAAAAAGAAAATTCAGGTATCGGCAAGAATTAGCGAATATGAGAAACAGTTATGAACGGGAAGTACTAAAAACACAATTGGAAACGCAATCGCTCACGTTTCAAAGTATCTCCAGAGAATTACACGACAACGTGGGCACGCTCATCTCCATTGCTTTAGTCCATCTCCATACCGTGCCATTCGAAACCAGGAAGATGGAAGAAGTTACTAACCTATTGAGTGAAGCCATGGATACGTTGCGTGATATTTCCCGGAGCATTAATCCGGAAAGGATAAGCCGCATGGGCTTACGCAATGCCCTTGGCGAGGAGTTGGAAAAAATCAGGAAAACAAATTTATTCAAAACCACTTTTGAAACAGCAGGAGAGGAGTTTGCCATTGACCCACAACAACAAATAATTTTATTTCGCATTGTTCAGGAAGCGTTGAACAACGCGCTGAAACATTCGGGGGGTGATAGCCTCTCCCTAAAAATGATATTTCAGGATAATTGTCTTTCGATCACCCTCTGCGACAACGGCAGGGGGTTTAACCAGAAATCTGAATTTAATACTTCCGGATTGTTGAACATGAAGAAAAGAGCGGAACTTATAAAAGCCGACCTGACGATTGAGAGCCATGCTGAACGAGGAACATGTCTTCGTATAAATTATTCGGATAGTAAAAATAGGAAGGAATAAAAATCCCTAATCTAGGGTATGGAGTTGATGAATTAACTTTTGAAACTTGCTACGCCAAAGTAAATGATCAGAACCGCGATTATAGAAGACAACCCACGCTACCGGCAACTGCTGGAAGATATTATTGCCAATTCGGAAAAGGCAATCGTTGTTTTCGGTGCAGACAATTGCAATCAGGTGATGAGTGATTTAAGTAAATCCAATCCGGATGTAGTGATCATGGATATTGATTTGCCGGGCAAGAGCGGCATTGAAGGTACGTTCGAATTAAAACAGAAATACCCGCTCATCAAGGTATTAATCCTGACAGTTTTTGAAGACGAGGATAAAATATTTTCGGCCATCAAGGCAGGTGCGGATGGCTATCTTTTAAAAAAAGATTCACCCCAGAAAATTCTCGACTCCATTCAGGATGTATTTGACGGGAAGTCATCCATGAATGGTGTGATTGCCAAAAAAGTATTGGAGTATTTCCAAAAGACTAAATCATTGAAAGATATCGGGGAATATCACCTCACCCAACGTGAGCATGAAATACTCAATCAGTTAATGAGCGGCCTTTCGTATAAAGAGATAGCGGCTGCATGCTTTATCACCGTGCAAACACTGAACTCGCACATTAAAAATATATATGTGAAACTAGGCGTTCATTCCAGGGCCGAAATTGCTGCCCGGTTTAGGAACGGATAAAACCATTCGATTTACGATTTACGAATTCCGATTTGATGGCGTGTTTATGCAATCTAAAATTGTAAATCCTAAATCTAAAATCGTAGTATCCCATATTTCTGGTATTGCTATGGCTATTTTCGTAACAGATCTTTGATCCCTGATTTCAGGGATTGGAAGTACCGGAAAAAATCGTAACTTAAATATCCTGAAGGCATGGAAGAGGTAGAATCATTCTCTGGGATTTGTACAGAACCGACAAAGGCCACATGCATACCGAACTTAAAAAATTCATCCGATCCTTGGGGTTGCATCCGTATTCAAAAATGCGGCAGTTTATTGATTGCATTTTAAAAATCGAAAGCAACCCAAACTATTTTTGCACGGTGCAGGATTTAGTAAAACAGAAAGCGTATGAATACGTGAGTCCTTCTATTGAACAAATATTAGGTTATCCCTATGCTAACTGCCTGGGTGACCTGGGAGCTATTTTTATTTCCAGCATCATACCGGCTAATCTTATGCCCGGTGTATATGAAACGCAGATCCGATCCATGAAACTAGCCAAAGAACCAGGCTTTGATCATCGTGCTCCACAGTTCACAGAATTTAATTCAGGGTTGCTTCATGCCAACGGAAATGTTCTTAAAATAAAAACCATTTATGTGATATTGGATTATACCCCTACTTCAGAACTCAGGCTTGCTTTGGGTGTTTTTCAAAATGTTTCGGAATACAACCTGGCAGAAATTAAAGTAGCCCTCACCGACATCATCCCCGTGCTGAAAAGAATTAAAGCACTGTACATCGATTTATTTCCTGAAAAGTTTTTGAATTTTAAAACGCCCGTTGTCTCCGTCATTAAACTATACAACCCTATGCAAGTAAATGGATTGCCCACGCTCACCTGCAAAGAAACCGAGGTACTTAAGTTAATCGCCAGCGGACTTTCAACAAAAGAAATTTCGGGTTTACAATCCATCAGCTTCAACACCGCAGAAACCCACCGTAAACACCTGCTTGAAAAATTTGAAGCAAAGAACACAGCCGAACTGATTAAGAAAGCATCGAAGGTTTTTTGGTTGGAGTGAGTCATAAGCAGATTTTAGAGTTGCGATTTATGATTTTAGAATGACTGCCATTCAAAGCACGCTGGTTATTTTCTGGTCTATAAAATCCGGCATTTCCATTTAAGGTCGCTATCCACTCCTAAAAAATCACTGAATTCTGGGATTGACCACACTTTATTAGATGGTGACCTTTATTGCACCAAACATATCCGTCTATGAAAATAATCAATATCGTGGTCATGCTGATTGTGGCAATCGGTCTGGCTAATTGCACCCAACCCGAAACTACTGATACCTTGGGCGAACAGAACAAAGCAGTGGTTGATAAGTTTCTCCAAGCACAATTGAAAGGCGACATCCATACCTTAGATCAACTCCTTAGTGATGACTTCATTGATTATTCCGGGGTGTTGGCAGACTCGTCCAGGAAAGAAGCTTATCTGGAAAAAGTAAAACAGGCATGGGAGGAAACTTACACTTCAGGAAAATATAATCGCACTGCACGTTTGGCACAAACTAATAAGGAAAGCAAACCGCATGAGACGATAGCGGGTGACTGGGTTCTTGAGTGGGGAGATATTACCAGTAATTTTAAAGATGGCACTGCTTCTACGATAAAGTTTCATGCGGCCTTTCTGGTGAAAGAGGGAAAGATCAAACTGATTACTTCTTTTTATAATGTGGCTGACGCTATGTCCCAACGCGGATATAAATTCATTCCACCCGGAGAACAGCAGCCTGAAAGCAAGTAATTATTAATGAAAAAATATTTCTGCGCATTGAGCGCATCTTCCTGTTAATATATTTTCTCAACTAAAACCCTAATCTGTTATGAAACGCTTATTTATTGTATTGGCACTTGTTGTGATGGCTTCCATCATAACCAACGCACAAACCAACAATGTATTTTGGGCAGCGCGCGTCAAAGTAAAGCTGGACAAGAAACTAGAGTACGAAAAAAAGATTCCCGCTTTCCTGAGTACGCATTATCCTCAGTTGAAATTCCGGGTGTATGAAATTCTAACAGGCGAGCATACCGGATCATATGTTTATGTTGTTGGCCCTTTCAGTTATAAAGATTTGGATGCACCCAAGGTTTTTCCAAAGGGAGAAGCCTTGCTTAAGTCAGAAGCTCAGGCGATAAATGCTTTAAGTGAAGAAGTAGAAGTATGGTATGCCCGAAGGCAAGACGACATCAGCGATATCAACCCCGACCGGAAAATAAAATATCTGGAAGTTACATCGTATGAACTGATTCCCGGACAATGGTCAAGAATGCGGGATATTCTTAGAGAAGGAAAAGAGGCCCGGAAATTAGCAGGATCTAAGGCAGATATTTCCATTTTCAAATTTTCCAGCAGTGGTCTTAACAATTCATTTTCATCGATACGTTACTTTGAAAAAATGGAAGACCTGGACTTGGTGGAGGATTTAGCAACACCCTACAATAAAACAAAAGGCGCTGGCGCTTTTGAAAGGCGTGTACAGGAATATTATAGTTTGATTAGAAACTCTACAGTAGAACTGCGTGTACTTCGGGAAGATTTAAGCACAAAGTGATTTGCTCTTATTAAAATATTTAATCATTATGAAAACAACAAAACCATTAATCACCCTCTTTATCCTCACAGGAATATTTTCCTCTTGCCAGAAACAACAAGTATTTAATCAATCACCCGAAATTGACTTAGTAAAACAATCTATTGATGCTGCGATTAAGGGAGATTGGTCTACCTATCGATCTTTATTTCACGATACAGCAGAAGTTTACATTAACGATTGGTTTCATAAAAGAATTACCCCCGACCAATACATAGAAAATCTTAAGAGTCATTTTAATAATGTTGCCAGCTTTAATGTTGCACCCAATTCTATTTATGAAATGGTGGTTACCACTGAAGGAAAACATTGGGTTCATCTGTGGACAGAATTGATCTATGTACTTAAAGATGGCCAGGAGGTTCGCACCCCTGACCATTCAGTAATTCGAGTAGAGAATAATAAAATTGTATTCTTTGGGGGTATCTTAAATTCATTGCCACGCTACCTGGCTGAACAGTCTATTCAGAAAGGCTCTTTGTTAGGCATCCATAGTGGAGGAACAATAACTTTAAAACCCGGAGTCACACTTGAACAATTCAATGAATTTATTCTTACCAAGTATTTACCGGCATCCGATAAGGCGTTCCCGGGCACAAAATCTTTTTTAATAAAAGCTATTCGGGGAGAAAAAGAGGGCAGCTTTGGGACGATGGTAATTTTTAACTCCGAGCAAGAACGCAACAAATATTACAATAACGATGGCTCAGCAAATGAAGAAGGCAAAGCAGCGCAACAAAGAATGCAGGATGCACTTGATGAATTCGGTAAACTGGTGGCAACCTATAAGGGTAAATACACCGATTGGGTAGTGCAATAAAAAATTACGTGAAAACGAAAGAGGTAAATATTACCGCTCGCGAGATGGAAGTGCTCAAGCTGCTGAGGCGTGGGCTTTCCTCCCGCGAGATTGCTGAACGGATGCAGATCAGTTTCAACACCGTGGAAACACACCGAAAGAAAATGCTGCGCAAATTCAGAGCAAAGAACACAGCCGAGATGATGGTGAAGGCGATCGGTTTTTTTTGATGTAACAAGGATAGATGCTCTACGCGGTAATGATTGGATTTACCAGAAGTATATTAAATAACGAATAAGGTGATTAACCACTCGAATTATACCAGAGAATAAGTACTAAGCGAATCACCACTACCGATTTTGATTTCGTTTACGGATAAAGCTTGAATAGTTATTCCGTGAATCGGTGTCGAACATTTTGAAAAGTATAAGTCCATTTAACTATTTAAACTAACACAAAATGAAAAAAGGAATGATTAAAGTAAGTGTTCTCTATCCGGGTGGAGAGGGGAAAAAATTTGATATGGATTATTATTTAGAAAAGCACAGTCCATTGGTATCTCAGTTATTGGGCGATGCGATTAAGTTCGCGACCGTTGAGAAAGGATTGGCAGGTGGTGCGCCTGGTATTCCGGCTACTTACACCACCATGGGACATTTATATTTTGAATCGATCGATGCGTTTCAAAATGCATTTGGGCCACATGCCGAAAAAATTATGGGCGACATACCGAATTTCACCAACATCGAGCCGGTGGTGCAAATCAGTGAAGTGATGGTTTGAGTAGTTTTTCTTTTTGATGGTGGAAGCTGTTATTGAAAAATTAATCCATTGTTAGAAGCAAAGACGTTCGTTAATTGAAGCAGCCGTAATGTTAGAAGCCTGAATGTGTTTGGTATAACTGAATTTTTTAAAATGATTATTTTACCAATCTGCTCTTGGTTGAAATACCAGAAGCAGAGGGGTATGTGTTACTATATGGTCAGTACTTCGTGTAATTACTGTATTCAAGTGACTAAGAATTTATTTCCCTGACAGGATTAAAGCTTCTCCAACATAATCGCTAAAAATGTTTTTACGCCATCGATGTAATTGCCAACGCGGATGTTTTCGTTTTCTGCATGTTGGTTGTTGTCGGCATTAACGGTAGGCACGGCTACGGCTGGAATACCTAATGTGGTAACGAATGGAGATATGGGTATTGAGCCACCGGTTATCCTGATTTTAATAGGCTCTTTTCCGAAAGCTCTGATCATTGCGTTGGTTAGCCAAATGCCAGTCTCGGAATTAAAAGGAGTTTGAAAGGCACCATAAGAAATGCTGGATTGAAAAGCAGCGATCTTTGGATACTTCATCCGTTCTTCTTCGGTAGGCTCTTTATCTACGAGGTAATAGCCCTGATCCTGAATATGTTTTTTCACGAGACCAATCAGCCGTTCTGCGTTGCTGGTGGGCACCAGGCGAATATCAATTTCTGCTGTGGCAGTGGCAGGTATCAACGTGCGAACTTCTTTACCTACAAATAATGCATCCATTCCGCGTATATTGAGAGTTGGATATTGTAACGACTCCTGAAAGTTGTTTCCGATTTTATCAGGCTCCGCGATGCCAAGAAATTTCCTGATCTCGGTTTCGTTATCAGGCACTTGTTGCAAGATTTTCTTTTCTTCTTCGGTAAGAACGACACCATCATAAAATCCTGGTATGGTTACTCTTCCATCATCATCTTTCATTGATGATAAAAGTTTTGATAAACGCATGGCTGGGTTGGGTGTATAGTTCCCATAGTTGCCACTATGCACCGGCACCCGTGGTCCAAAGGTAGTGAGTGTGATTTCACAAATGCCTCGTGCACCAAAACTGAGCGTAGGCTGATTGCTAATATGGCGCGGCCCATCAAAAATGATGAGCATGTCGGAAGCTAATTCATTTTTGTATTGTGTTACAGCCACAGGCAGGTTGGGTGAGCCTAGTTCTTCTTCAAAGTCCATGATCACTTTCATGTTGAAGTTTGGCTCGGCTTTCAGTTCTTTCAACGCATCCAAAGAAGCAAGAAATGCTATGGCTGGCCCTTTGGCATCGGAAGTAGCGCGCGCAAAAATCCGCCAGTCGCGATTCAAATCTTCGTACAATCTTTCATAGGCAATGGCTCTCCATTTTCCACTGGCATCTTTTTCTTTTAGCGTTGGTTTCCACGGACTCTCTTGTTCCCATTGCGCGGGATTCACCGGCTGACCATCAATTTGTAAGTAGATCAGCACGGTCTTTTTTGCATTTTTAACAGAATGCTCGGCAAGTAAAAGAGGAACGGTAGGAGTGTTGAGTCGTTTGGTAGCGAAGCCACGTTTGGTAAATGCCGCCTCGCACCATTGCACATTCTTTTCTATGTCATCGGGAAAGTGAGCATCGTTGCTCAGACTCAGTAGTTCATAAAATTCTTTGAATGACTGAACAGCATGTTTTTCAGAAATTTTATCGAGGTCAACTCCTTTCTGAGCTAGTAGAGGCGATGCAATAAGGGCAAGCAAGCAAACGAGATATTTCATATCATTCTATTTGGTATTGGGTGTGCATACAAGCATTGACTTTTCAAAGACGGACCCAACCAGTATTTTATTTTTATATACCGCAGCCACCGATGATCCTGAATAGGAAGTTCCATCATTTAAAAACACTTCTTCAACCTGATATGTACCCGAACTATTTTGTGTCAATTTAATAATCTGAGAGGGAGAGAATTTTGCAGAGTCGGCAGCATGAGCTACAAATTTTAACAATTGCGGGTGACATCCTATCCAAAGGGTTCCTGCGTCATCCAATTCAATATTATCGACACCTGTATTAACCTCTACTTCTTCCCTGAAGGTAAGTGCTCCGCTGGCCACATCGCGATTATAGATTACTACCTTTCTTCCGGTGGTGGAGGCAACCAATATCTTCGAGTAATCGGCAGAACGATTGATCCCATTGGCATACGCTATTCCGGTGGCTGCTTTTTTGAAAGACGTACCATCAAAATAATTCACATACGAAATGGCTCTTTGAAGATAATCCTCCAGCGTGCGCTCCAGGCCACGTTCACTGTAACCGTGATCATTGGTCACATAAAAAGAACGTTCACCTATTGCCGTAACATCATTGGGGCTGGTCATTAGTTCTGAATCTTGTATGCTTTCCAAGTGCACCAGGCTATCATTTCTCCATTCAAACCTTTCCACACTATTTTCAATACGGTTATGACTATGATTTACAGCAAATAGAAATGTTCGGCCATCCCCTTCCTTCCATAGAGAAATTCCGTGAGGATGAAAATCAGTGAGATGAGTTGGAGTAACATCCTTTAGTACCGGTAAGGAATCCGCAAGGTTCATAATCAGGATGGCACCTTGAATGCTTCCGGGGTTGTGCATGTTTGCTCTGCGGTCATCTACTGAAATAAAGGCAAGACCTGTTTGCTGGTCGATCGTAATATCTTCCGGGCCAGCTACGGGTAATTGAAGTGAAGTAACCTTTCCTGCAAAATGAGGTTCAATTGTTTTGAACATACCGGAAGGAACCAACATGGCGAACACGAGATAGGTCAGAATGATTAAAAGAAATAGTAGGAACACTTTAATTATTCTCATGCCTATCAATTTTTTATTAAATACTTTTCAGGTAGTTCAAATCCCATACTCTCGGCACACCAGAAAATATTCAGGATGTAGTATCGGTCTTTGTCTTTGAAAAGTTGAATGCTGTTGATACCGCGATTGGTTACCGGTCCTTCTTTTTTTTCTTTTGTTTCATAAGTGCTGAAAACGTGTGCCACCGTTCCATATTCTTCTACCTTTTTGGTCAACTCACGTTCAAAAAAACCAGCGGGTATTCGCGATGTAAACAACTCAACATATTCATCGGGGGAAATTACTTTAATGCCAAGGTTGCCTTGATCATCTTTTCGTGTGGGGATGAGTTTGCTTTCTGGTTTAAACAAATTTTTAAATCGCACCCAATCCCGTTGAATTCCCGGTCCGCCTGAGATTACCTCGTATAAAGTTGTGATGGTTGACTCAAGGGTTTGGGTGTCATTGACATAATTATTTGTCTGCGCATGGGCGTTGAATGCCAGTAGTATGGCAAAAAAGGTAACGAATATTTTCATCATGGTTGGTTATAAAAGGAGATCATTGAAACTTGCATGGTAAGGTAATAAAAGGAAGGTGAGATGTAAAACCATTTTGCACAAGAAGAATACCCCAAACGAAATCCGTCTTAATCACTATTTTTGTAGCGATGAGTCAGCCAACCTATTCGGTAATCGTTCCGGTGTATAACCGACCGCAGGAAGTATCCGAACTTTTAGAAAGCCTGACACGGCAAACATTTCATGATTTTGAAGTCGTATTGGTGGAAGATGGTTCAACCATTACTTGTGAGAAGGTGTTTGAAGAATATGCTGACAAGCTATCCATGTACTATTTTTTTAAGCCAAACTCAGGGCCTGGCCCCAGTAGAAATTTTGGTTTTGAAAAAGCAAGAGGCAACTACTTTGTGGTGTTCGATAGTGATTGTATTCTTCCACCTGGTTATTTTCAATCAGTAGAGACATTTATAAAAAACAATAAAGTAGATGCCTGGGGTGGACCGGATAAAGGAATGAAGGACTTTACACCCTTGCAGCAAGCTATGGCCTTCACGATGTCGTCAACACTAACCACGGGTGGTATTCGGGGTGGCAAACAAAAAGCATTTCAACCGCGCAGTTTTAATATGGGTATCAGTCGTGAAGTTTTTGAAAAAACCAGGGGGTTTCATTTTGATCGCTTTGCGGAAGATATAGAGTTAAGTATTCGTATCAGAAAGTTGGGTTTCAAAACGGCCCTCATTCCAGAGGCGTTTGTATATCACAAAAGACGAACATCACTAGCGCTGTTTTTTAAACAGGTTTCTAATTTTGGAAAAGGAAGAATACAGGTCGGTCGCGAACATCCGGGCGAAGTAAAAATCACACACTGGCTTCCGGCTTTTTTTCTGATCGGTTTATTTGCCATCCCTGTTTTACTTTGTTTTTCCCCAAAGGGGGCGCTTTTGATGGCGGTTGCTTATGGCGTGTATGTGTTGTTCGTTGCCATTGATTGCTTTATCGCAACCCAATCGTTGCGTGTAGCCTTATTGAGTATCCCCGCAGTATTGGTTCAAATGGTTGGCTATGGCTATGGCTTTTTGAAAACACTTCTGCATAGACAGTAAAAAAAGTTGTTGCAGATTCAGCGGTGATAAATATCATCTTTATTATACCTTAATAAACCGTACACAATTTGGTATTCTCCTCCCTTTTCTGAAAATTCGTCTGTTTAATATTTGACCCATGAAATGGCCATTAATGTGCGCTACACCAAAGGCATGATACTATCTGGCCATTCCATGTAACCGTAAACAAAAAAAATTATTAACACATGAAAAAGGTATTTACAAGTTTTTCACTCATCATCAATTATAAGACATTTATTATAACAGCACTGGCTGTTTTGTCAACGTATTTGTGTGATTACTATGGACTCACTGCCAAATTCCCTGATATGTTGGTAGGTGTGGCCATCGTTTTTCCGGTTGTGTTTTCGATCGGCTCTGCCTATACCCGTAGGGAAACAGCGTTGCAACGACTGGCGGATTTCAAGGGCCACGCGGTAGCCTTATACTATGCCGCCCGCGATTGGCCATCTGATAAGAATCATGATTTGGCGGCTCAAACCAAAGTAATAATTCATGATATGATGTTACTCATGAAGGATATGTTTAAAACATCACGAGGACCAAGCTGGGTCAATAGCGAGGTGAAAATGTATCAGCTATTCTCAAAACTGTCTTTGTTAACAATGGAGTTTCGCAAGTATGGCGTACAAAGTGGTGAGATATCCAGGGTGAGCCAATATGTCAGTAAAATCGTAATCGCTTATGATAACATGAAAGTCATTCATAATTACCGCACGCCCATTACTCTTCGCATGTATAGTAAAGTATTTATTTATGTGTTCCCGATTATTTACGGTCCCTATTTCGCCAGCATGGTGAAAGAGTTTTCATTAGCACTTGAATATGTAATGCCTGTACTATACAGTTTTATTCTGGTGAGCCTGGATAATATCCAGGATCATCTTGAGAATCCATTTGATGATGTAGGGGAAGATGATATTGCTATTGATGCCGAAGAAACGACCAACCTGCTTTCATAAAGTTACTCTTCATGAATCAGGTCGATGATTTTTGGTGAAGGGGTTTAGTAATTCAATTTAATATCCTTGATTTTTCTGGGCAGCCATACCTGCATGGCATTGCTGCCGCGGTTACACCAACTGTAGTATGGAATGGCCGTGATCGTTTTGATTTGAGTGTTGATGCTCAAGCCGTCAGCCCCGATGGTAACAGTGGGCACATTGGCCTGAATGGTTACAACGCCATTGAGTAATCCGGAATTAAATTTACTGGTGAATTGTGTGTTTTCCGGAACGACAAAGTTCCACGCCTGTCCATCATTATCAGCGCCTTCAACACAATACACTAATGGCCCGCGTTGTATGGCAATACGAGCTTCATTGGCTTTGATCGTTTCTCTGGAGGCTACTTCCTTTACTTCCATCGGAATTGAAAGCGTGATGACATCTCCTTTTCTCCATTCGCGTGTGAGTACCGCATAACCTTTGTCAGCGGTATAGATAAAATCTTTTCCATTTACTTTTATTGAAATGGTGGAACTGGAAGAGTTAACAAAGTGATATAAATCGCCAGGCACGGGTTCGCCTGTAGCCCAGCCTGGAAGTCGTAGCAATACACTGAATTTATTTTTCTTTTCCGGGCTTACTGAAATGGCAACCTCGCCTTCCCATGGATAATTACTTTTTTGTTCTATCGTAACCGGAGTTTTCCCTATTGCAAGTTTGGTCTGGCTGCTAACATAAAGATTTATCCAAACGGCATCGATTGATTTGTTATAGATGTAATCGCCCAAGGATGAGACCAACCGGGCAATGTTAGCAGGGCAGCAAGCTGTGCCAAACCATTCTCTGCGAAAATGTTTTCCATTGGATGCGAGTGGATTTCCATAAAAGAATTTGTCTCCGCTGAGCGACAAGCCATCCAATGCGCCATTATAAAGACTACGTTCCAATACATCAAAATATTTGCTTTCGCCTGTGAGTAAATTCATGCGTTGATTCCAGAATACCATTCCTACGGAGGCACATGTTTCGCAGTAAGCTTGTTCGTTAGGTAAATCATAATCGATCGAGAATCCTTCATTGTTTCCAGAGGAACCAATTCCTCCGGTGATATACATGTTGCGATGAACTACATCTTCCCAAACGGTTTTCATGGCTTTCATGTAGCCTTCATCGCCTGTAAGAGCCGCCACATCAGCGGCACCCGTGTACATATACATGGCGCGCACAGCATGGCCTGTAATTTCGGTTTGTTCTTTTACGGGTTTGACATCTTGTGCATAGGCGGTGTCTTTCCATTCGGTCCAGGTGTAGCCTTGGGCGTATTTATGTCCGCGCTCATCCAGCAACCACCTGGCCATGTCCAGATATTTTTTGTTTTTAGTTGCTTTGTAAAGTTTTACGAGAGCAAGTTCCAGTTCCTGATGACCGGTTACCCAATGTCTTTTTCCAGGTCCGAACAATGAATCAAAGTGATCAGCAAACCGGATGGACACATCTAACAGTTTTCTTTTTCCAGTAGCCTGATCGTAGGCAACAGCAGCTTCAATTAAATGACCACCATTATAATCTTCATGCATGCTCATATCGGTCCAGCGCTTGTCGAGACCATTGAGTGTATAGTACGTATTGATGTATCCATCTTTCTGTTGTGCCGCGGCAATCTTATCAATCCACTCATCTGCTTTCTTTTCGAGTGTAGGGTTTGGTTTATTTTTTAATGAGTAGGCGATGGCCTCCAGGGCTTTGAACACATCCGAGTCATCGTAAAAGATTCCTTCAAATTTGCCTTGGCGTGTGCCACCCACAATTTCAAAGTTTCTGATACGGGCTGTCTTCACTTCCGTTTGATAGATACATGCTTCAAGTGTTGTCGTAGCCACTTGTTCAATTCTAGGTTTCCAGAAATTATCAGTAATAGTCACTTCAGAGAAACTGATGGGCTCCATGGGTTTGATTTGAGCAAATAGGAAAAGTGGAAGAGCGAACACAAAAGCACAGACAATGTTTTTCATTGGTTTTCAATTTGGTTTAGAAAGCTATGAAAAAATACGGTAATCAACTTCATGGTGTAACCACGAAAAGTAATCACCAGGATTGCGATTAATCCTGCATTTTTTTATTCTCCATCAGGTTTTGATTTATGAAGAGGTGCCACACATCCTTTTCACGTATTAAGGATAGTTTACCGCTGCTTTCTTGTCGCTGTGTCTTTTTCGTAGCTAAACCAAGCTTTGTTCTTTGCATGAATTTTATTTTGCGCTTTTCGCGGAAATTTCCGAGGCAGGAAATTATGCGGAGAAATGTCTTTCTTAATTGGTTAACATATTCTCTTCTGATGCTTTTGGGGAAATCACAAATCTGGGAACCACGTCCATTATGATTTCATACCTCTTTTTTTTATTACGAGTAATCAAGTCTATCAAGTCATCCTACGGTAATCATGTGTTTATCATCATTTGTTATGGTTCGCACCTTAAAAAGGAATAAGCTGACCGGTAGATGTCTTTTCATTCATGATAATTTCTTTCGGATTTCCCCCTATGTAAATATTTCCGCTTCCACGAATGCTGTATTCCAATCTATTAGAAACAATCACCTCGCAGTTACCCTTTGAATTATTTTCAATCAATGCATAATTAGCGATAAGATTGCTGGCATCGACAGATTCGGTGGCAAAGGTGTAGATGGATAAATTATTTACATTTCCTGTCAGTGTTAATCTTCCTCCGGATAAGTGATTATTCCAATATAGAAAAGAGTTACAGTTCAAATCTAGTCGTGCTTCCATCAGCTTGGTTTTGGCTCCCATGATTAATGAAAACTGATCGGATGTAATTGGGTTTACGGTTTCGAAATAACACGTAGCATTGGCGATGATATATTTAAGTTGATTTGAATGGATGTATAATTTTACCTTATTGGTTTCCGGATTGAGCCATTTTCTTTTCGATTCGTTTGATATCCTCAATGTATCGCCTTCAGTTTTTAAGGATATATTTTCGAGGGTATTACTACTGCCCACTATCCTGATCGAATAAACGGTATCCTGCACCAGGTACACACTGAAGACCCCATTGAACTCAAGATAATGGAATGCAGGCGGTGCCACCAACCGCGTTGTTTCGTCAAGATTATTGTCCTTGCAATAAAATAAAACCGGTAGAAGGAAGATGAAAAGACTTTTAAATTTTAAAATCATAATTGAAATGAGTTGTCGTTTTTTTTACCACCTGACGCCTAATCCAAATTCCGGGTAATCCAAAATATTCAAATGTGACTTCATGGAAAACTGAAAGAAAAAATGGTCGGTTGCTTTATACCTGACAATACCTCTGTTGTACATAGTGTGATGGCCTACTTGGTCCGTGAGCAATAAATACACTCCTTCCTGCAGGATAAGACTGAGCCGGTTATACACAAACTCCTGTGATAGATGAATGCCCGATCGGTAATAATCCGATTTACTAAATCGGGTTGAGTTCGCAGCCAGCATTTCTACTTTCGTAGAAGTATCATAAAATAAATCGGCACCGAGGCCAAAATGAATGGTACGTAGGGGTTCCCATTTATATTCAAAAGTTAACGATGATGTAAAATAGAATTTTGGATCAAGAGATCGGGGGTGTTTCATTCCTGGACTATAAATAAACTCAAAATGATGATCTGACTGATGTGGGCTAGGATTGCCCTTCTTCTTTTCACTGGAAGAACCTACCAAATAACTAACACCTGAATATAAGGTAACGAAGTTAAGGCCTAGGTTAGGGTTACTTAGGTTGCCGTTTGATAGGTGATCGAATGAAATGCCGGATTGCAATCGGACCTTCTTAAGAACCTCGTAAGACGCCCCGATCTTAAAATTAAAATGAAAATTCAGATGCGAACCAACAGCTACGTTGAGATAATTACTTTGTAAATCAAATTTACGACTGACGTATCCTATTCCTAAACCCGTTTGGTTATACAGGCTAAAACGTTTTCTCGAAATGAAGTTCAAATGAAAGTATGGGAACAAGGCTATTTCACGACCATTCACGTTATCATTCCCTAGCGTTGTATAGAATAGGGAAAATCCATATTCCGGATAGTTATATACTTGTTCCCAATCATTTTTTCCGGTTGTTATTTTGGAAATATTCAGGCTTGCCGACTGTACTTTTTTATGCACCAGATACCCGAGGTTTGAATATTCAGGAAGAATGAAGCCGTTGTGATAGTTTATAGTAATGTTAAGATCATCAGTAATCTTGGTTTGGGCAGAAAGTTCTGGTGATGAAAAAAAACAACAGTACCACATAAAAAACACAAACTTGTTCCAGTGGTTGTAGGATGAGTTGCATGTCATTGATTATTACTTGAGTTTATGTGGCGGTTTGCCAACGTTTATGATAATAGCTAAGCTGGCTACAATTGAATTTTCAAATTCATCAAAGCTATTGTTTTCTTCAAGCCATTCCAAGCGATTTCGACCAACTAACTCTCCACCGGTTTATAATTAGGTATGGATAAATGAAACACCGCCTTCACTTAACATGACTTTGGTGTAAGATAAAATTCGGAATTAGTATATATTGATTCTCACTAATCAAATGAAAATTTGGGGCATTCTACTTTCTTTTAACGGTACCTATTTGCGGTTAAAAGAAATCAGTTACTTATCTATGAGTTTTATTTTTCACTTTACGAGAAGTTATGTAAAGAAATTCTGTTGAGAATGGCATGCTGCACAAAACCTCATTGTAATTATCCTGATACAATTAAGAATCTCAAACGGTAATGACTGGCGTCATTGTCCTACTATCAATCGATTAAATAATTTTACCAATCTATTCAAGACATTTAAAATTTGCCAAAATCATGAAAAACAAGAATTATTTTGTCGCAATGGTTGCATTAGATGTGTTTCTATATACGTCTGCAACGTATGGCCAAAGTACTGGCAGCAATGTATACTGGCATATCGATCCAAGTGTCAAAACTTGTTCAATGGTTATTGATCCTTCGCTAACGCAAGAACAGTGGCAGAGATATACCAGGCAAGTGGGTGAAATTTCTTCTTTCAAATCGTTAGCATCTGCCAAGACTATTGGCAAAACGCATTTTAATTTTGCCATCGATTACTCAATCACTCCTATTGATCAACACGATCCTGCCTGGATCAATACGTTTACGCATCCAGATGAAAACTGTCCTTTAGGGGATCAGATACACTTGCCTACGCTTCGAGTAAAATATGGCCTCACTGATAAAATAGATATTGGTGCTCTTTGGACTACTGCACCAGGGGCTAATTACGGTATGATTGGAGGAGAATTAAAATATGCATTCTTACAAGAATCTAAAAAAACACCAGCAGCAGCATTAAGAGCATCCTTTATTTCGCTCACAGGAGTTCCAGACTATAATTTGAGTGTAGGTAGTGTTGACCTATTGGTTAGTAAAAAAATCACGGTTGTAACTCCGTATATTGGAATCAGAGAGAGTTTTGTAATGGGGACTGAAACAACCACCAAAGTAAATCTCGATAAAGAAAATCTATTCGTTACACAGGGTTTTATTGGACTAACCTATTCAATTTGGAAGTTCAATACGGCTATTGAATATAATATTTCCAATGTCAACACACTTACTTTTTTGATTGGCTTCCAGGTTTTATAACCATACAAAAAGAAGGTTTGAATATCTTACCATTAACGTTGGCTGTTCTGTTTTAATAAAAAACGTATTCTGGTTTAAGAAACGGATATTTCAATCTCAGGGAAATTCGCGAGGTGGTAATCTCTTCTAAGTATGGAATACAACGCGAATTTGTCTCGAAGATATTTTCAGCTTAGTGATCCTAAATAGTTTGTTTTACTATAATAACTTCTCAGTCATTAATGTTCATACTGTACATCGTTGCTTATAACTGGTTGTTATCTTCAATTGAAGATATTTGATTTATCTTATTCCGCCTCGCCTCTGAAAAAATCATTTCCATAGAGATGTCACTAGGCGAACATGAGCTATGCTTGCCATCCCAAAATAATGTTAGTGCGAGTAAAGTGAAAAAGGTTATACTATTTTTTATTCACAGAAATATTCAACTCGTTCAATTGTTCCTGTGAAATGGTAGAAGGCGTATCGATCATCACGTCACGACCCGCATTATTTTTAGGGAAGGCAATGAAATCGCGGATGGAATCGGCACCTCCAAACAAGGAACATAAACGATCGAAGCCAAAGGCTATTCCACCGTGCGGAGGTGCGCCATATTCAAAGGCTTCCATTAAAAAGCCAAATTGTTTTTTAGCTTCTTCATCACTGAATCCAAGTTTGCTGAACATCAGTTGTTGCGTGGCTCTATCGTGAATACGAATGGAACCTCCTCCTACTTCGGTGCCGTTGATAACCATATCATAGGCATTAGCGCGTACCTTACCAGGATCACTATCCAGCAAAGTCATATCTTCAGGTTTTGGAGAGGTGAATGGATGGTGCATGGCATGCCAGCGGTTGGTGTCTTCGCTCCACTCGAGCAACGGGAAGTCAATCACCCAAAGGGCAGCAAATTTATTTTTATCACGAAGACCTAATGCATCTCCCATGCGCAAGCGAAGTTCGTTCAGTGCTTTTCTGGTTTTGTCAGCATCACCGGAAAGAACCAATAACAAATCACCCGGTTGAGCATTGAATTTTTCAGCCCAGGTTTTCAAATCCTCAGCAACATAAAATTTATCTACCGATGATTTGAACGAGCCATCCGCTTTACATTGCACATAGACCAAACCTTTGGCGCCAATCTGAGGTTTTTTTACAAACTCAGTAAGTTCATCCAATTGTTTGCGTGTGTATTCAGCGCAACCTTTGGCGCAAATTCCAACCACTAATTCAGCGCTATCAAATACCTGAAATCCTTTTCCTTTCGCTACATCATTCAGTTCTTGGAACTTCATCTCAAAGCGCGTATCGGGTTTATCCGAGCCGTAATATTTCATGGCATCGTCATAGCTCATGTGTGGCACAGAAGGCATATCAATTCCTTTCACGTTTTTGAAAAGATGTCTTACCAGCCCTTCGAATGTATATAAAATATCTTCTTGAGTGATGAACGCCATCTCGCAGTCGATCTGTGTAAACTCAGGTTGGCGATCGGCACGCAAGTCTTCATCGCGGAAGCATTTCACAATCTGATAGTAGCGGTCGAAGCCGGAAACCATCAGTAATTGCTTGAATGTTTGTGGCGACTGTGGCAATGCATAAAATTCTCCGGGGTTCATTCTTGAAGGCACTACAAAGTCACGCGCACCTTCTGGAGTGGATTTGATTAACACGGGTGTTTCCACTTCAATGAAATTCAGACTATCCAGGTAGATACGTGTCTGTTGCGCCATCTTATGACGGAGCTGAAGACTTTCGCGAACACTGTTTCTGCGCAAGTCCAGGTATCGGTATTTCATGCGAAGATCATCGCCACCATCGGTATTGTCTTCTATCGTGAATGGAGGAGTCTTGGATGTATTGAGTACTTCAATGGAAGTGACACGGATTTCAATATCCCCCGTAGGCATTTTGTCATTTTTTGAGAGACGTTCTACTACGATGCCCTTCACTTTCAATACATACTCCCGGCCAGCCTGGCGGGCAGCTTGCAATAATGCAGAATCAGTTTTGCCCTCTTCCAAAAATAATTGTGTGATTCCATAGCGGTCGCGCAGATCCACCCACAGCAAACTACCTTTATCGCGCAGGCGTTGTACCCAGCCGGTGAGTGTAACTTCTTTATTTACATCACTGATTCGCAGTTCACCGCAAGTATGAGTTCTTAACATAGTAAATTCATTAAATTTGGGCACGCAAATTAATAAAGGTTGTACGTTATACAGAGCCTTCGTTCAATTTCGTTTTTTAAATAACTATGAAAAAAATACTGCTATCGTTTGCTATTATCGGCCTTTTTGCCTTTTCGCCCTCTAAATTGATTAAGACCAAGATAGGAGAGGGTATTATGATATCACTTCCGCCTGAGCTTCATCCCATGGCTGATGATGATATTATCCTGAGATATCCTTCTGTGCGAGCCCCGTTAGCTGCTTTTACTGACCTAAACCGAACGCTGGATTTCAGTATAAATATTTCAGCCACCCAATGGCCCGATGCGGATCTTGAGATTGCTCAAAAATTCTTTAAATCCAGCATTACCAACCTGTTTGATCGGGTAGATATTATTGAGGAGGGCATCCAAACTATCCATAAGAAAAAATACATTTATTTTGAGTTCGAATCCCGTGTAAATGGTAATAGGATGGCTCTGGGGGAGCAATCACCCGTGTTTCGTTACACGTATATCCAATACCTGATCGAACCGGGCCGCACACTGGTTATTTCATTTAACTGTCCTAAAGCCTTGCGGGAGGATTGGCAGGGGAATGTGCGGGCTATGATGAAAAGCGTGAAGGTGAAATAAGTTTCGTGTAAGAATCAAACCTCATCCTATAACGATTACAATATATGGAACTATACACGCTTGAGTATTTTATGCGTGAGGCACTCAAGGAAGCACGTAAAGCATTGGACAACGGTGAAGTTCCGGTGGGTGCCGTGGTGGTTTGCCAGAATAAAATTATTGCACGAGCTCATAATCAGACGGAGCAACTCAATGATGCTACTGCTCATGCAGAAATGCTGGCCGTCACTTCGGCATCCAATTACCTGGGATCAAAATATCTAAGTGAATGTACGCTCTATGTGACACTGGAGCCTTGCGTGATGTGTGCCGGAGCGTTGCATTGGGTGCAACTTCAAAAACTTATTTATGGGGCTGCGGATGAGCAGCGTGGTTATTCCCTGACAAGAAGCCCATTATTACACCCTCGCACTGAAGTCTTGAAAGGAATAAGTGGGCAAGAAAGCAAGGAATTACTTGCTCAATTTTTTAAGAAACTGAGAGCGTAACTTATTGGATGGATTCCTTAGTCCGTTGAAATTAATATATCGGTTCCTAGAAATGTTTTATCCGGTGTGGTGTACCACTTTCTGCGCTTTGGTATACGCATTTTATCAATCACGACTTCTTCATCCAGGTAAATGACCTCACCCTTTTTTGTTGGCTCATCTTTATAAAAAAGGTAGCCTTTCAGGGCGTATGATTTTTTATCGATATAGAAAATCCATACATCTTGTTCATAAGGCACGCGAATCACAAAGCACTCAATTCCATTAAATAGTTCTTCTCCTACCTCTTTGCTCAATACAGTGCCGTCATCCTTGAGTTTCATAGGGAGTCCCCATAAATAAATGTAGTAATTTCTCATTCTTTGAACCTGGGCACAGGTTTTGCCCTCAGGCACGATTGAGCATTGGTCAAGTGTGATTTCCATGTCATTGGCAGGTTCTTTTAAACTAAAGTAACCCTTATTGTTATCGATGGTAACGATGGATTTACGATCTGTTCCATTAGGTCGTTGTGAAAGAAATTCCACCTGGTGGTGAAAAGCATTCCACTGGCCTTTAGGATCATGATACTGGATAGATTTTTCTAAAATCAAGGAAGCCTCTTTGTTTTGTGCCAATAGGACTGCCCCAAAACATATAAAAACTACGATGAGGGTGATTTTTTTTCCAGTCATGCCAATTAATCTTTATTTATAAGAATAAAGATGCCCTGGAATGGAGATATCCAACAATTTCAAAGCGCGATCGCGTGCATCGGCAAGAATTGGAATTTTATAATTTAGATAATAGCTAGGAAAAGCGTGAGGGCAAGCATAAAAAGCAAAGAGTTACTCTCCCAATTCTTTAAAAGACTGAGAGAGTAACTCTTTTTAGGTTTTTTGAAGATTATTCTTCCTTAACTTTCTTAGACTTGGCTTTATCGTCTACTTTTTTTCCGTTTTTATGTTCGCCCATGATGATCACATCCTTGGTCATTTCATACTGCTTGGCTGCCTGCATCATTGCCTGATGGCTATCGCGAATCAAAATAGTGCCTGATCTTGCGCCTTTATTGCGCACTTCAAGCCAAAAACCGTCTTTTTTCTTTTTTGGTAGTACAGGAGGTCTTCCCATGATTATTTGTGTTTTTAAAGTTTATTCAGCCTTTTTGAGACTAATGATTAAACCGGTGAGCAAAAAATTTAGTTCAAAGCTTGCAAAGATACCAAATAAGAGCCAATAATTTCACATTTCAAGATAGGGAGGTAGTGTTAAGCCTGCTTTTAGGGCAGGATCGGGGATGGCGGGTAGTCGTTGTATTTTAAGTGGTTGAACGCCTGCCCATACGTTTAAATCATAATCCTCTTCATCATCTTTAGGTGGTCCTGTTCTCACTTTAGCTGAAGCCTCCTTGATTTCGAAAGAAAGTAGCATGGTAGCTTTCCATTCTCCGGTGGTGGGCTTACGCACATCATCCCAACGGCCGGGGCACATTTTTTCGGTAAATACTTCCAAGGCTTTATAAAGTTCTTCCTGATCGGTGACCAACTCAGGTTCACTAAAAATTATTACTGACCGATAATTAACAGAATGATGAAATGCCGAACGGGCCAACACCAACCCATCTAGTATCGTCACCCCAATGCTAACCGGTAATTTCTTGGTTTGAAGTTCGCGCATGTAATGGCTGCCCACGGATCCATGGATGTAGAATTTATCTCCGATCCTGCAAAACCCGGTTGGAATCTGAAAGGGTTGGCCGTCAATGGTAAATGCTACGGTGCATACAAGCGCTTCATCTAAAATGGCATAGATGGCATCTTTATCGTAGACTCCGCGCTTAGGCAAACGCGTGATTTCGGTTTTGTTGGTGATTGGAAAGGTGCTCATCTTTAATTTGGAATTTTGTAAACCCATCCATACTCATCTGGTTCATAGCCATGGCGTATGTTCTCTAATTTTTTCTTAACACGTTGTTGAAAACTTGAATTGCTATCGGCAGGAAGCGAGTAATCTTTTCCTCCTATATTGATAATAGCTATGGTGGAGACCACCGCTGCAGTGCCAACACCAAAGGCTTCTGTTAACGTGCCCTTTTCAAAGCCTTCCTTTATTTCTGCTACGCTAATTTTACGTTCCTCTTTCGGCATGCTCATTTTGTCGGCCAGTGTAAGAATAGTGTCGCGGGTAACACCATCCAGAATAGCAGAACTCAACTTGGGCGTTACGAGTTTACCATTAAGAACAAACATGACATTCATCGCACCGGATTCGTCAATGTATTGATGATCGCGGGCATCCGTCCAAAGCACCTGATCAAAACCTTGTTGTTTGGCTAATTCAGTAGGATAAAATGCGCCACCATAATTTCCTGCACATTTTGCAAAGCCAGTGCCACCTTCTGCTGCTCGCACATAATGTTCTTCCACTTTCACGCGCACCGGTTTGGCAAAGTATGGTCCCACAGGGCTGGTCAGTACCACGAATTTATATTCATCAGAAATCTTCACCCCTAATCTCGATTCGGTGGCAAAAATTACAGGACGCAAATAAAGAGATGCTCCTTCTGATGTTGGAACCCACTGTTCATCTGTTTTGATAACAGCATTTAAACTATTCATAAAATATTCTTCACTCATGGCCGGCATGCACATTCTTTCCATTGACTTTAATAGTCGCTGATAATGACGTTGAGGCCTGAAAATAACCAGCTCGCCATCTTTATTTTTGAATGCTTTCATGCCTTCAAAAATAGACTGACCGTAATGAAGTGATAACATGGCCGGACTCATAGGCAGGTCAGCGAATGGCACAACTTTAGGATCTTGCCATTTTCCATTTTTATAATCGGCCACGAGCATGTGATCACTAATATGATTTCCAAAGCCCAGGTTGCTAAAATCAATCGTAGATAAGCGAGAGTGAGTGGTGCGTTCAACTGGAATAGCGTTCATAATGGTTGTCAATTTGCGCGGAAGGTAAAAATATTTTCTGTGAATTTGATCAGCTTTACCACGGCAATTGTTTTTTCAATCGCCCGATTCGTTGGATTTTTAATAATCTTATTCAAGAAGTCTTCGGTGATAATTAATCTGACCAAGATGATACGTTAAGTGAGTAGCCAGATGCACCAAAAAATATTCTGTTGAAGTTGGTTCTTTAAGAACAATTATTGGATACTCTTTTTCAAGCTGCCCGGTAGTAAGGTTGGGAAGTATCTGATCAATTACTTCTATGGTTTCTTCAATTTTTTTAATCAATTCTTTTCGGGGAATATTTTTTAAAGAAAATTCGGCATCGCGGTTTCTGATATAGCCGGTGTGCCCAAGCGTGGCGCCAATATAGGTGTTAAGATTCCCTATCAGGTGAAGGCATAAGTTACCGGATGAGTTGGTAATATTTTTTTCAATGCGCCAAAGATTGGATTCCTCTTTGTAAGATTCGATTTCAACTTTGAGTTTTAATAATTCACGCTTGAAAATGGTGTTCAGCACTTCCGTTATCATGATTTGGTTGGTTAGGGTATCGATGGCTTTGGGATCACGTTTTTAACGACTTATTGAATAATGGCATATTCCATTTTAATATCACTTCGTTGGTAGGGTCCATCAAGCGGTATTTCTTTAAAGCCAAGTTTTCTATACAGTGCGATAGCCGGTATCAATTTTGTGTTTGAATACAATATGATTTTCCGTGCGTTTAATTCTTTTGCTTTTTCAATAGCCGCTATAGCCAGTTGCTTCCCGATTTTCATTCCCTGAAATTTTTCATCCACCGCCATTTTGGTGAATTCATATATTTTCGGTTCCACAAATTTTAAGGCTACGGTTCCGGCCATTTCATTTTCATATTGAGCCATAAAGATGAAGCCCCCTTTACTAATAATATGTTCGTCCGGTTTGCTCAACACTTCAAGGTCGATGGGTTCCATCCAGAAATACTTTTCAATCCAGGTTCGATTTAATTTTTCGAACCAAGGTTGATGTGCTTTTTGATAGGTAAGAATGTCTACAGTTGTGTTCATAATTCAAAAATAAGAAAGATGACTGCAACCCGAACTTTCGAAGGAAGTCGATCATTTGCCTTCTTTTAACTTATCGACTTCAGCTTCGTAAAACGTACGATTGGCTTTTTGATCTTCCGGTAAATTTTTTATTGCTAGTTCCCAATATTTTATGGCGTTCTTCTTGTCGCCCATGGCAGTATAACCACGAGCTAATCCTACATTAGGAGTGAATTTATCATTTGGATTTTTTTGAGCGTTGTATTTGAAAACCTCAAGCGCTTTTTCCTTTTTACCAGCTGCCAGCAGCGATCTTCCATATTGATGAATTGCCTGTGCATTAGCAGTGGGGTGATTGATTGCTTTTTCCATTTCTGTATTGGCTTCTGCCTCGCGACCTAATGCTTGCAAAATCATGGAACGGGTTTGCATAGTTGTAAAATTCTCCACGCCAATAAAAGGATTGCTCACAGACATGTCTACCCATGTCAACGCCTCTTCGAGATTGATTTTATTTTGAATGCAGAATTGAGCGGCCGTAATCCAGTTTTCCTGTTTGAAGCCAGTGCTATTTCTGAGTTCATTGCGCATGTTAGAAACATAGATCTCATTGATATTTGGCACTTCGATTTTAAAGGGTACTCGTTTTTTCTCCCAACTCAAATAGGCTGTAGTCGAAGATGGCAGGCGATTATCGAATCCATAGGTTAGCCATTCTGCATAAGGTGCCTCGATGGGTTGAACGGCTACGCGCAACGCATCTTCGTTCGCATCATAGAAATAGCTTCCCCAACTAGAAGTATTTTTAGAGAATATCCACGTGTATGGGCCTTCTTTCGATAGGGCCAGAAACAATCCATAACTACCAGCCTTCAACTCTTTCCCTTCAATTTTTATATCGTGTGAAAAAGTTATAACCGTATTTTCATTGGCTCCGGCTCTCCAGGGTGCAGCTTTGGATGTGCCAAAGTTCTGATCAATAAAACCATAGTGGGCTACTTCACCCCAGATTTTTCCAGTGCGGTCTTCACCATTGGGACCATGTACATCGGGGCTGCTGTAACTAATAGATACCTCTACAGGACCGATATACTGAGACACTTTAGCTTTTTGGTTGTCTCCGCTGGGTGGGGTGGTAAGTGCCTGTGCATAACTACAAAAAACCAAGGCAGTAAGAAGTAAACTTGATAGTATGAGTTTTTTCATATGTATTTAGTTGAAGTTGTAACTGATTTTCCGTTTAACGGATGTATCAGAAAATAGGCTGGGTTCGGCCAGCAATTTTATACCCGATTGGCGGAACCATTTGGCACGACCATAGAAATGGATGCCGGCTGAATGGTGATAGAAAAGTTAGCGGTGGGGGGCATTGCTTCGCCATCTACATGGTAAGGCATAGCCTGATCAAAGGCGAGTGTCAGGTGCTTGCCTTGTATGATTTCAACATAGGACGATTTATCGATTTGACCGGTGAACATCTTCTGCGCAAAATCTGGTGCCTTTGTTAATGGAATCTTGCGTATAAAACAAACATCCAGCAAACCATCGCACACTGAAGCTCGAGGCGACACGCGCGCATTGTTTCCAAATTGAGAGGAGTTGGCAAAGGCTAAAACAAAAGCGTTTTTTTTATACGTTGTATGATCTATGATGGCTTCGGCTAAAAACTCATGGAAACTAAAAAATTCTTTTAATACCAATTTGGTGTATCCGATCAATCCTCTTTTTCCTCCCTGGCCAAAAAGACCAGCAACATGTCCATCAAATCCAATTCCTGAAACATTAACAGAAAGCTTGTTATTGATTAAGAATGAATCCATGGATATCGAAAAAGAAGAGCCTATCAACTCCAATGATTTTTTGAAATCCATGGGAATGCCCAAATGCCGGGCTAATCCATTTCCTGATCCATTGGGGAGAATGCCCATAGTTTGTTGTGTATGCACCAGGCCTTGGGCAACTTCATTAACAGTACCATCTCCACCTACGGCAAAGATTATCTCAAATTTTTTTAATGAAGCGGCTTGTTGTGCCAACTCGGTAGCATGGTACCGCCCTTGCGTAAACTCAATGGTGGGCTCAATATTCAATTCTTTGCAGCGTGATAGGATTCGGCCTTCTATGGAGTTTTGATAGCCCGTGCCTGCGTATTTATTGATAATGAATAATACCTTCTTATTTTCGTTCATGAAATAAATTGTCACAAAGGTAAGTGTCTTTATATGGAATTTAAGAAGCGTAAAATAAAATTTAAGGCGTGGGATCTGGAGCATCGGTTATTGATGCGGCTTAACAGCATTGATTGCAACAAGGGCGAACTACTAAAAAAAGATCACGTATTGCTTCAGTTCACCGGATTGTGTGATAAAGAGGGAGAGGAAATATATGAAATGGATGTATTGCTTGTGTCGTTGGAAAAGCTGGTTGTTTTTTGGAATGTGAGTAAAAACGGGTGGTATTATTCACCATTCTTACATCCAGACACACACGTGCCATTACTGGATGTGGAGGCTATACAAATGAAACGGTTCTGTAGTTACTTTGAATTGCAACCGCAATAAGGCAAATCTTAATTACCGACTTTGCTTTGGATATAGCTCACTGCCTGGCCAATGGTTTGCATTTTTTCAGCATCGTCATCAGGGATTTTAATATCAAATGATTGCTCAAATTCCATTACTAATTCTGCGTAATCTAGTGAATCGATACCCAGGTCTTTTACGAAACTGGCATCGGGCGTGATCTCCGAATCAGGAATACCAAGTTTTTCGGTAAGTATAGTGTGTACTCTTTTTTGAACGTCCTGCATAGCTGGTTACAATTGGGCCAAATCTAAGAATCTTTATTGATTTTTTATTCTTTTGTTTAGGATTGCAGCATTCAAAACCGAAGCAGGAATTCGGTGCCTTCGCCCAGTTTAGACTTTACGGTAATGTTGCCTTCATGTTGGCGCATGATCTGTTTTGAAAGACTCAGGCCGATGCCCGACCCTGTCTTTTTTGTTGAAAAGAATGGAATGAAAATCTTCTCGAGGGCCTCCACATCTATTCCGGATCCATTGTCTTTTACTGATATAACCGGATTTCCCTTTTCACTACTATACGCCCGTAATTCGATTACCTTATTTGGCTGTTCCTCAAACGACTGCATGGCATTTTTTATCAAATTAATGAGCACCTGCTCGATCATTGTTTTGTCTGCCACTATGATAAGTTCCGAAGGAATCACTTCTACTTTGATGGCGATGTCATGGTCAGCTAATTCTTTTTTGTGAAGCATGGCCATTTCTTCTAGTAATTCTTTCAAAGGTATTTGAACTAATTTGGGTTTGGGAATGTGGGTAAGGTTTCTGAACTCTTTTACAAAGCGTATCAGCCCCGCACTTCGCTTGCTGATCGTCTGCAAAGAGAGATACATATCTTCCAGCTCTTCTTTTTTTAAGGGCATTTCGGATTGATTGTCTATCCGGTGTTTCAGATCTTCTTCTACGATGCCTGCCAATGATGAAATGGGTGTTACCGAATTCATAATTTCATGGGTAAGCACCCTCACCAGATTTTGCCATGCTTCCATCTCTTTTTCTTCCAGTTCACTTTGAATGTTACTCATGGAAACGAGTTTCACTTCTTCATCGCGCAAGGTTAGTTCGATTACATAAACAGAAAGTTGGAGTGATTCATCACCAAATTTTATGCGCACCAATTCGCGGCCACCAGTCTTTAATTTATGAAACGTTTCTACCAATAGTTCGCTTACTTCTTTCAGATCATCCAAACGATCTACTTTGGTAATACGCAGTAAACGCCTGGCAGCACTGTTGATGATTTGTATCGAGCCATCTTTTTTGAAAGTGAGCAACCCAATGGCTGCATGCTGAACAATATTTTTAAAGAATTGATATTCTGAATCTTTTTCCTTTCGTGAATTGCGGAGCTTTGCGAGTGCTTCGTTGAGTTCGGTATGAAGTTTTTTAACACTAGGGTCATTACTATCTGTTTTGAAACTTTGTGACAAGTCATCAAAGCGGATGGAATCCAGAAAAGATGCAATATTGGTATTAGAGGTTTCTACTACCTGAAGTAGTTTGGCAACCTGAAAGGCAATGGCACCTAACAGGGCTGCAATCAATAGAAAATTTCTATTGCTTCCGGCAACCATAAACGCGAACACAACGATGGTGGCTACCAGTATTGCTACCCGTGTTACTAAAGGTGATCGCCAGTTAAAGTCCATAATTGAAAGGCAGCATAAGGAAACAAATTAACTACTTTAAGGTGAAACGGGCATGGTGCTATAGAGTTTTGTAATAGGTTGCACAATAATGAAGAATGATCAAATTTAGGTATTTGTATTCATCATGATTATAATGCGTTTAGGCTTTACTTTTTTTACATTTATAGGTGCATAAAATAAGAAACAAATTGAAGGTTGCCTTTTTATCAGGATTAGTTTTTTTGAGTTGTGTTTTCTCAGAAAGCATAGGCCAGATTCGGATTGAAGTTGTCGGTCATCCTACCTTTAACCTGAGCGATTCAAGTATTTTTATTTCGGGAACCTTTAATTCATGGAGTCCGGGAGATGAGGATTATAAATTGACGCGTAAATCAGATGGAATTTATTATATCGATTTACCAGATACCCTGACGTATTTCGAATACAAGTTTACACAAGGTGCCTGGGCATTGGTGGAAGGTACGTCTGATGGAAAAGTAACACTGAACAGAATTTACAGCAAAGAGCATGAAAGTAATCCACACCTTGTTCAGGTTACAATCGAGGGCTGGGAGACTCAACCGGCTTATGTTGTAATTGTAAAAAAAATCCCTAAAAACACACCGCATGATGCCTCCATCTATATAATGGGCGATTTTAATAATTGGAACCCTGCCGACAAGACCTATCGACTTAATCAACAAATAGATGGCACCTATCGCGTGCTTATTTATAGTGCTAGTCAGTTGGTTCAATATAAATTTACACGAGGAACCATTCAATCTGTTGAGAGTAGAACGGGGGGAAGATTTCTACAAAACAGGATCATTTCAAGAGCAATTCAAATGGATAATTCTGATGTAGAGGTAGAGATTGCTGGTTGGACGGACATCACCGAGGGCTCACAATTATATTCTATCTACGACTTACTTTTACTTTTCTCCTTTTTTCAAGGGCTTTTGCTCATCATTACTATACCCAGTATTCAGGGATACAATCGGTCCGCAAATCGTTGGCTCTTGTTGCTTATTGGGTTTTCATCGGTTATCCTGTTCATTAAAGTAATAACTGAGAATCCTGCTGTTTATCAGGCTTACCCTAAGTTGCAGCTTTTGCCCGATTTTATTTTTTTTATATACTCACCGCTATTCTATTTTTATATTCAACGTCTACTTTTCCAGCCTCAAACATTTTGGTCGAATAAAGTGCAGTTTCATTTTATACCGGCTTTGGCCCAGTTTTTTATTTACATGGCCTATTTTTTAATGGATGATTCAGTATTTGAGTCAAAATTGTCCTACCAATACTCTGACCTTTACTTGGTTCGGTTTGGGATAGGAACCATAGCCGTTGTTATTAATTTTTATTATTGGATTGTTTCGCTGAGTGCCTTTAAAAGTTATAAGGACAACTATAAAAACAGCAATTCGTATGAACAGAACCTTCAGTATTTAAACACAGTACTTTTTATACAGGCAATTTGTTTGTTTGCCTGGGCCATTACTCTCGTGGTGGCCATGTTAGGCAGATGGTTAGGGTTTGAGGTCTTTACTATTGTGGAATTCAGCATTGAAACCATTTGGATTATCTTTTCCATAATTACTTTCTTTTTAGGATACTTTGCCATTCATGAGCCTGATATTTTTAGAGTTCCGGAATTAATGATCGATACAACTTCTTTCAATCCGTTACCTCAATCTTCACTACCATTGTTAGAATCCAAACCAACAGTAGTCAAAAAGGAAGAAGAGCCATTAGAGAATTTGGAAATTGAAGTAGAGCGCGTAACTACCTATATGGAAAAATTTAAACCGTACACCAATCCTAAACTCACACTGGTAGAACTAGCTGCGAAATTGAAGCTGCCCCCATATTTGTTGTCAAGAATTATTAATGCTGGGTTCAATAAAAATTTCTTCGATTTTGTGAATACATACCGTATTGAGGATTTCAAAAGAAGGGTAGATGACCCAAATTTTAGGAACCACACACTTTTAAGCATCGCTTTCGATGTAGGGTTCAATTCTAAAACGGCCTTTAACCGGTCCTTTAAGAAAATTACTAATCAGACTCCCAGCTCATACTTCAGAAATATGAGGGAATATTGAATGTGTTTTTCTTTTACTCGAGGGCTTATTCACTCATAATTTATTCTGTCGGACCCAAACCAGGAGTGCCACCTTCCGAAAGGGGTATCATAACTTATTGATTTATACTTGTTAGCGTGATTTTTGGACTGCCTCAAATAGTGTGACCACAATTCTAAAGTGGGGCGATCAGTTTTTTGTATGGAGCTATTTTGCCATCGTTTTCTTGCCGGATTTGCAGAAATCGATTTAGGTGAAAATCCTTGCCTGTCGTGTTTAAGTAACTGGCTGAAACAAAAATCATTTATAAAACTCTAAACCTACTTGTATGATTCGACTCTTTACTAAAGCAATCGGAAGTTTGCTGGTGTTATTGCTGGTCACTGGTTTTTCCTGGGCACAGGATAGAACCATTACTGGTAAAGTAATGTCTTCCGAAGACAGTTCACCTTTACCCGGGGTGAACATTATTGAAAAAGGCACCACCAACGGAACGGCTACCGATGGTGATGGCAATTTCAAGGTTACTGTAAAGGACAAAGCTGTCCTTGTTATATCATTTATTGGGTTTACAACCCAGGAAATTGTGGTGGGTGCCCAAAGTACTATTAATGTATCGTTGGCTCCTGACGTAGTTGCTCTTTCTGAAGTGGTTGTGGTGGGTTATGGTACGCAGGAGAAAAAAGATCTTACCGGTTCAATCATATCGGTAAGCACAAAGGATTTTAACCGGGGAGTTATTACATCACCACAAGATCTTTTAGTAGGTAAAGTGGCCGGTGTGCAAGTCACTTCAAACAGTGGTGCCCCGGGCAGTGGTTCTACCATACGGATACGGGGTGGTTCGTCCATTAATGCAAGTAATGATCCTCTTATAATCATTGACGGATTTCCGGTTGACAATAGTAGTGTGGCTGGGATGTCAAATCCATTGTCTACGATTAATCCCAATGATATCGAAACATTTACGGTATTAAAGGATGCATCAGCTACTGCCATTTATGGATTAAGGGCTTCCAACGGTGTAATTATTATTACAACCAAAAAGGCTAAAGAGAACAAACTGAAGCTTTCCTACAATTCAAACTTTTCTGTGGGTACACCCGCAAAATATTATGAGGTGATGGATGCTACAGATTATAAACAAATGGTAAATGATCTTCAGCAAAAAGGGGTAGGGGGTATCACCACTGCTTCATTAAAATACCTTGGCAATGAGAATACAGATTGGCAAAAGGAAATTTACCGCAATGCATTTTCACACGATCATAATATTAGTGGTGCTGGCAATGTTAAAAATATTCCAGTTCGGGTTTCTTTGGGTTATACTGATCAGCAGGGGATTTTAAAAGGTACCGGTCTCCAACGCGAGTCATTAAACATAAATGTGAATCCATCATTTCTGGATGGCAAGTTAAATGTGAATGCCAGCTTTAAAGGATCTTTGTTTCAGCAAAATTTTGGTAATGAAGGAGCAGTTGGAGCGGCCATCGCCTATGATCCTACACAACCTGTCATGAATGGTAATACGAAATATGGTGGCTATTTCACGTGGACACTGCCGGCTGATAATTTACCAGGGGGTATCATGAATCCGGATGGAAGTGTAAATTATATTGGAGTAGCGAATCCTGTTTCTCTGATAGAGCAAACGGATAACCGCTCAAATGCATCACGGGCAATCGGAAATATTCAAATTGATTATGTGTTGCCGTTTTTACCTGACCTACGGGCTAACTTAAATGCAGGTTTTGACTTCTCGCATGGGGAAGGACATAATAATGCTCCTACGAGCGCTGCCTGGACAATTCGAAATGGAACCGGGCAGTTGATTAATTACACATCTGATAATAAATCCAAGCTTCTTGATTTTTATCTAAGCTATAAAAAGACGTTAGGAGATAATAAGATAGATGTTACGGCAGGTTATTCCTATCAGGATTTTACCAGAGATGGATCAAACTTTAGCAGAAATGGAGATGGTTCGTTAATAGTGGATGGCGATAAGTCAGCCCCGACCAATCCACAACCTAGAAAATATATTCCAAATCCTAATACGCTGATTTCATTCTTTGGCCGTGTTAACTATTCATACATGGACAAATATCTGGTAACAGCTACTGTGCGTAATGATCAGTCTTCCCGCTTTGCAAAAGAAAACCGGGTTGGTATTTTTCCTTCCGGTTCCGTTGCCTGGAGGATCAACAAAGAATCGTTTCTCGTAGACTCCAAAATTATTTCAAACTTGAAATTGAGAGCTAGTTATGGAACAACGGGTCAACAGGACATCGGAACATCTTCGTATCCTTATCTGGCATTATATCAGCAAAGTACTTCTACCGCACAGTATCAGTTTGGTAATTCTTATTATAACACATTAAGACCCAATCCATACGATGCCAATATTAAATGGGAAACAACTACCACTACTGACATCGGTCTTGATGTGGGTATCATCAAAGATCGCATTACGTTAGCCGTGGATGTTTATAATCGTGAAACAAAAGATTTGATCAATTTCATACCCATCGCTGCTGGAAGTAATTTCTCTAATTTCCTTCTTACCAATGTTGGTAATCTTACCAATAAAGGGGTGGAAGTTTCACTCAACGCAAAAGTTTTTGATAGAGAAAACCTGACCTGGGATTTTGGTTTGAACTTCACACAAAATATGAATGAAGTAACCAAGCTCACCAAGACCGATGACCCTAATTATGCAGGAATAAATGTAGGTGGTATTTCTGGTGGGGTGGGCAATTTTGTTCAAAACATCAATGTTGGCTATCCTGCCAATTCATTCTTTGTTTTCCAGCAGATCTATGATGCACAGGGAAACCCCATTGAAGGTTTATATGTTGACAGAAGCGGGAATGGTGGCAATGTGACCAGTAATAATTTAAATAAATATCACTATAAGAGTCCAAGGCCCAGCCAGTTGATTGGTGTTAATTCCAGAGTGAACTATAAGAGTTTCGATTTTGCCTTCTCAGGCAGGATAAGTCTGGATAATTATGTTTACAACAACGTGTTTTCTGAAAGAGCGAGGTACTCTACCGTTTATAATCAATCTGGGTTCTTCAACAATGTGCCAAAGGCTATTACCAATACAGGCTTTATCAACCCGCAATATTGGTCTGATTACTATGTGGAAAATGCATCTTTCTTCAAGATGGATTTTATGAGTGCTGGATACAACTTTGATAACATACTTCCTCAGAAAGTAAAGGCACGTGTGAGCTTCACGGTACAGAATGCTTTCTTCATTACAAAATACAGTGGTAATGATCCGGAAGTAAATAATGGTATTGATAATAATATTTATCCAAGACCGCGCACCTTCTTGTTAGGATTAAACCTGACTTTCTAAAATCTTAAAAGAAATTTGATATGAATAAAATAAAATTTACATCAATAGTTTGGACAGGTTTAGTTGCTGTTTTAATGACTTCCTGTTTCGGTGAATTAGATCCAAAACCGTTGGGTTCAAATGTTATGAATTCCGCCAATGTGTATTCAACAACTGAATCGTATAAGGAAGGACTCGCCAAGTTATATGCAACCTTTGCGGTAAGCGGTCAGCAAGGTCCTTCGGGGCAACCGGATATTGCAGGAATTGATGAGGGATTTGGAAACTACCTTCGCCAATATTGGAATGCCCAGGAATTAACAACCGATGAAGCGGTGATTGCCTGGAATGATGCTACCATTAAAGATTTTCATTGGCACACCTGGACCCCCAATGATGTGTTTGTAGCGGCTATTTATTCACGCATCATGTACACAGTTGCTTTAAGTAATGAATTTATTCGGGTAACAGCAGGTAATGACAATGCAGATATCAAAATGTACCAGGCCGAAGCGCGTTTTATAAGAGCGCTTGCCTACTATCATGCGTTGGATATGTTTGGCAATCCACCTTTTGTAACGGAAGCCGATAAGCCAGGCGCTTTTTTCCCAAAACAAACTACACGTGCGGAGCTGTATAGTTATATTGAATCTGAACTGCTTGCTATTGAAAATGAGTTAGGTGCCCCACGTTTTGAATATGGGCGCGCTGACAAAGGAGCAGCCTGGATGTTATTATCCAAACTATATTTGAATGCAGAGGTTTACAATGGCACACCCAAGTACACGGAAGCTATTACCCAACTGAATAAAGTAATTGGCGCTTCCTATTCATTGGCTCCTAAGTACATCAATACCTTTCTGGCCGATAATAACACTAGTCCGGAAATGATTTTCCCTATTACATTTGATGGACTTCATACACAAACCTACGGAGGCACGGTTTATTTGATCCATGCTGCCATTGGTGGTTCAATGGACCCGAATGGAATGTTTGGCGTTGGTGGTGGCTGGGGTGGCATTCGCACAACCTCTGCTTTTGTTAATAAATTTGCAGACATCTCCGGTACTACTGATAAAAGAGCTTTGTTCTTTACGAATGGACAATCCCTGAAGATAAATGATATTGGTGTTTTCACTGAAGGATATGCTATCACCAAATTCAGGAATCGCACTTCCACGGGTGCCACTGCACCGCATGCACATCCTGATTTTGTAGATACCGATTATCCTGTGTTTCGTTTGGCAGATGCGTACCTGATGTATGCGGAGGCAGTAATGCGTGGAGGCACAGGAGGCTCTGCTGCACAAGCTTTAACGTACGTGAACGCATTGAGGCAACGTGCCTATGGAGATGCTTCGGGAAATATTTCAGCAGGAAATCTTACGTTGGATTTTATCCTGGATGAACGTGCCCGCGAGTTGTATTGGGAAGGACATCGCAGAACCGATTTAATACGCTTCAAGAAATTTACGGGAAGCAGTTATCTGTGGCCATGG
Organism: uncultured Ohtaekwangia sp.; assembly: GCA_964349405.1. Classification (GTDB taxonomy): domain Bacteria; phylum Bacteroidota; class Bacteroidia; order Cytophagales; family Cyclobacteriaceae; genus ELB16-189. The sequence goes on from CAYGGY010000047.1 coordinate 37,491, forward strand.
AAAGGGAATTCGATAAATGGCACAAGCACAGATTCATTCCGCGATCTGTTTCCAATTCCCGCGGCAGATATGAGTGCTAATCCTACGTTGAAGCAAAACTCTGGTTATTAAAAATGAACCCTCAAAAGAGCATGACTATGAAACATTTCAAATACATACTACTTTTTTCACTTCTAGCCGGAGTAACTCTGTTTTCCTGCGAGAAGGATGAAGATAAAGTAATTTTCCTTGGGGGTACATCCCCCGTTCTCACAGCCTCATCGACTACTGACCTGGTATTAACAAAGGCAAAAGAAAACTATAGTTCAATTCAATTGCAGTGGACGAACCCCAACTATGAATTTACAAATGGGGTTAATACACAGGATGTATTCTTCACCCTGCAAATTGACACCACAGGCTCCAACTTTTCGAATCCTAAATCGATCGGAATAACATTTACAAAAGATGCGTTCAAATCTTTTACAGTGAGAGACTTGAATAATACATTATCCGGTCTTGAACTTAAGGATTTTGTTGCTCACAATTTCGAATTCAGGATTAAGGCTACCTTGGCAAATAGCAGTGTGCCGCTATACTCAAACGTTGTGAAAATTAAAATAACAACGTATCTGGATGTGGTCTATCCGGTGCCTGCCAATTTATATATCACCGGTGCCGCAACTCCAAAGAGTTGGATGGGCGGAGGTGATGCCGAAGTTTTAACCCAAAAATTCACGAAGGTTAGTTCCTACCTGTTTGTACTTGAAAGCTTGCAAATTAATGCGAGCAGTCCATTCTTATTTGTGCCAGTGTATGGCGATTGGAATAATAAATATGGCTTCACAGGTGATAAAGAGAAGAATAACCCAACAGGGGATACTTTTAAACCAGATGGCAATGATTTTATTTCTCCCTCTACTGCCAAAGCATATAAGATCACAGTCAATTTTAAGACAGGTAAGTATTCATTTGAATAATTAAAAGAATTAAATAATATGAAGAAAGCATGGATATTAATTTCGGTAGTGGCATTTTTGGCCACTATCATTTCTTGCCAGGTTGTCGAGCCAACACCTCAGTTTCCAAAAAGTGATGCTCCATTTTCAGTAACCTCTTCCGTAACCTCTGTAGGAGTGGCCGCGAAAGATTCGTTAGCAAATGTGATTTCATTCACATGGACGGACCCAAACTATTCAGTTGGTTTGACTAAAAGTAAATTCAGTGTGATCGTAGGCGCTACAGGAAAAGGCTTTGTAAGTTTTTCTACCAAAGACTTTTCCGGAGTATTGAATGGAGTTCTCTTGGGTAAGGAAGTTAATGCGATGGCATTAAAATATGGTGGAGTCATTGGACAACCCATTACACTTGATGTGAAGATTGTAGCTTCTCATGGAAGTAATAATGAGCAGATAAATTCCAACGTACTTCAGGTTGCCGTTACTCCGTATGGTGATTTAACAATCACGCCCTCCACTACTACGGTAGTAACCGATGCAGCCACCTCTTCGAACGTAGGGGTGTCGTTAACCTGGAATGCCGCCTTTAATGGATACAGCGGTGTTAAGATGTATCAGTTACAATATGCAAAAGGCGGAACCAGTTTTGCCACGCTCACCAGTATCGATGTTACTACGCTGAGCAAGTCGTTCACCCAATTCGAAT
>CAYGGY010000048.1:0-38701 GCA_964349405.1 uncultured Ohtaekwangia sp.
ATAGTGGCTGGAGGTGGAGGTGGAGGGGGAGGGGGAGGAACTACCGTGTTGCCAGAACCTCCTGTAAGAAATTGACTTTAAGTATGCGCTTTATGAAAACAATTTTATTTAAAATAGTTACACTGATTTTGATCTCTTGCTCAGCTACATTGGCACAACAAGTGAGCTTAGTGAAGGATATAAATAACTCTGCCAACAATAACGGAAGTAGTCCTTATTATACCGTAGCCTTGGGCTCATCAGTAGTGTTTGTAGCGAATGATCCACTAACAGGCGGTGAACTTTGGATCAGCAATGGATCAGCGGCAGGAACAACCCTTCTAAAAGACATTTATCCGGGAGGATATGGATCATATCCTTCAGGACTAATTAATATTGGAGGAACAATTTATTTTTATGCCAATGACGGAGTTAATGGCTCTGAACTTTGGAAAACCAACGGAACCACCGCGGGAACAGTAATGGTTAAAGATATTAACCCAGGGCCAGGCAGTTCATACCCTTCAGGGTTTACCCTTTTTAATGGGTTCGTTTATTTTTCAGCGACTACTGATGCTGAGGGAGGAGAGTTATGGAAGACAGATGGCACGGCTGCAAATACAGTTTTAGTGCAGGATATAAATTTAGGTAATGGAGGATCTTCCCCCAGCGGGTTAACAGCATTGGGCACCAATTATCTTATTTTCAACGCATACACTCCAACCAATGGCAATGAGTTATACAGCTATAATGGAGGCACCATTAACATGATGGATATTTCTGCGGGAGCCCCAGGATCTTACCCTTACTATCTAACCTACAACAGTACACTTGGGCTGGTTTTTTTTAGAGCCTACAACACGACTTCTGGTTATGAGTTATGGAAAACAAATGGGGATTTCAGCACAGGGACTTCCGTGATTGAAATAGAAGCTGGGTCAGCTTCATCCTATCCATCCAGCATTACTAGCCAGGGTGGATATGTATATTTTAATGCCTACAAAGCCACTACGGGCTATGAGTTATTTAGATCAAACGGAACTACAACGGGCCTCGTTGGCACAGAATTGGTTGCCGGAGCAGGAAGTTCTTCCCCTTATAATTTAGTTGCATCTGGTGCAGGCGGGTTGTTCTTTTTTGCTTATGATGGAACCAACTCTGCAATTAGATATACAACAGGAACAGCAATCTCAACGATTGCAAATACCTCCGGAATGTCGCTTTATCAAATGATTGCAAGCCCAAGCAGCGCAAACATTTACTTCAGTGCTTACACGGCAACCTATGGCTATGAATTTTGGTCAGCAACCTCAAGTACAGCCACGTTAATAAAAGACATTGTTGCAGGGACAGGAAGTTCATATCCCTATTATTTCGCATATACCGGGTCAATCTTTTTTTCTGCTGATAATGGAACAGCAGGTAGTGAACTTTGGGTTAGCGATGGCACAGGACCCAATACCGTTATGGTTAAGGATATTAATTCAGCAACGGACTCTAATGTTTATAGCTCAATTGCAACATCCACGGGCTTTCTAATCTCAGCCAACGATGGGGTCAAAGGTCAGGAGTTGTGGAAAACAGATGGAACATCATTAGGAACAGTAATGTTATCGGATATTCTTTCAGGGGCCAGTGGATCCTATCCTCAGTTTCTAGGCAAGGTAGGGATCAATTACTTTTTTTCAGCCAATGATAATGTGAACGGAACGGAATTATGGAAATCAGACGGAATCAATACGGGTAACACTTTATTGCTTACAAACATAGAACCAGGAATCAATGGGTCCAATCCATATGGAGGGGTAGTAATGGGTTCCTACTTATATTTTATTGCCTATACCTCAGCAAATGGCTATGAAGTTTGGAAAACAAATGGAACGACAACTTCGATGTTGCAAGATATCTATCCAGGGAATTTTAGTAGTTATCCTAATTCACTTACTGTAATTGGATCAACCTTATTTTTTACAGCGGATGATGGCACCAACGGCAATGAATTATGGAAGAGTGATGGTGTAACGGCAACTATGGTAAAAAATATCAATCTATCAGGTGCCTCTTATCCCTATAACCTTACCAATGTAAACGGGGTATTGTATTTTACTGCAGATGATGGAGTTAGTGGTTATGAATTATGGAAAAGCGATGGAACTTCTGCTGGCACAATTTCCCCTAAAGATATTAATTCGGGGACTGGGGCATCCTATCCATACAATATAACGGCCTTGGGCTCCACCGCCTATTTTACAGCAGATGATGGTATTAATGGGACGGAATTATGGAAAAGTGATGGAACGTTGGCAGGTACCGTTTTAGTTAAAGATATATATACTGGAGCGGGGAACTCGAGTTATCCAGGCTACCTAACTGTTGCCAATTCAAAACTTTATTTCACGGCATACGAACCAACCACTGGAACCGAGATTTATAAATCGGATGGAACGTCCGCAAACACAGCACTCCTTAAGGATATACGGTCTGGGTCGGGGTCGTCTAATGCATCTAATCTTACTAACCTGAACGAAACAATATATTTTTCTGCCTCCGATGGAAGTTCTTTCAATTTGCTGTATAAATCAAATGGAGCAACGGCATTTCCAGTCTCTTCGGCAGGAGTACAATATGATCTTCCAACTCTTATACAATACTACAATGGCAAAGTGCTATTTACGGCCAACACAAATTTGTATGGCAATGAGCCATTGAATGTGATGTCAGAACCATTGAATCAGCCTACCGCGCTTAATTTTACTGGTAAAACAGGCACATCAATAACCGCGTCATTTACGGCTGCAGCAGGTAGCCCATCGGCTCCTACAGGTTATATTGTGCTACGTAAAACGGGCAGTGCCCCAACTGATTTACCTGTGGATGGCACAAACTATACAGTAGGTGCTACCATTGGAACAAGTACGGTAGCCGCAATTGGAGCAGGAACTTCGTTCACAGATAATTTTACAGGATCGACTACTCCACCGGCTTATTATTATGCGATCTTTTCTTATAACAATGATGGAACGGCCAATATCTATAGATCTATCTCACCCTTGCAAGGCAATCAAACCCCACTAGCCATTGAGCCAACCACACAACCAACGGCCTTTATTGCCTCTTTAGCAACTACATCCTCTTTTACGGTTTCATTTACTGCGGCAACCGGGGCACCAAGTGGTTACATTGTATTACGTAAAGCGGGCACATCGGCACCAACTGATATTCCTGTTGACGGAACAAATTACACAGCAGGAAACACCATTGGCACAAGCACTGTTGCCTTTGTGGGGGCAACGAATACATTTAATCAAACTGGACTGACCGCCAACAGTTCTTTTTCTTATGCGATTTTCTCCTTCAACGGAGCAACCGGCACATACAATTATTTAACAACAGCGCCATTAACAGGAACAACTTCAACATTAGTAGCAGCACCAACAGCACAGCCAACGGCATTACTTTTTACCAATGTAGGATCTCAATCACTAACAGGTACATTTACTGCCGCAACCGGAACACCCTCAGGTTATTTGGTAATCCGTAAAAAAGACTCAGCACCTACAGGTATCCCTTTGGGCGGTATAACCTATGCCGTGGGAGATGTAATTGGTGATGGAACAGTCGCTTATATGGGATCGGCCACCACATTTAACGATTTACAAAACGGACTCTTAGGTGAGGGCACATTCTATTATCAAATATTTTCTTTCAATGGAAGTGGTAATACCATTAACTATTTAACTACTGCGCCACTTGCCAATAGTCAGCTTATGCTTGCAAACGAACCAACGGCTCAACCTACGGCTTTGATTTTTTCCAATATCAACTCAACCTCATTTACTGTTTCGTTTACAGGGGCAACAGGCCCTCCCACAGGATATCTTGCCGTCAGAAAAAACGGATCATCTCCAACCGGGGTTCCGCAGGATGGTACTGTTTACGTTGTGGGCGCTACGCTCGGTGATGGAACGGTAGCTTTCGTTGGTGTCGGAGTGACTTTTAATGAGACGCTTGCATTGGCACCATATGCATATGATGTGTTTGCCTATAATGGCTCAACCGGAACCATTAACTATTTAACTACGAACCCACTTGAAAACACATTAACGGTAGATACTACCCCACCTCAAATTACGAACGAGACCCTGGCATCGATAAACATACCTACCCCTTCGCAACTTAAAGTAGTCGCCAGCATCGTTGAAAATGAAAGCACTCTTCCCGCTGGCTCTGTTAAGATAGAGTATAGATCCATCTCTTCTGGCGCTGCCTTTTCTGCTCCGCAAGAGATGACCCTGAATACGGGCAAATGGGAATTCACAATTCCCAACACAGCCAATGGCGATTTAGGTGTTGAATATAAAATTACAGCAACAAATTCGCAGGGACTGACTGCCACCATCACCAGTAATTCAACGCTTACTTATACAGACGCAGCAGGTTTGCTTATTCCTTACAATGCTTTTGGAAGTGATGTTGCTAATTATCGCATTATCAGTATACCTCTTGAATTATCTTCGAAGAGCGTTTCTTCCGTGTTGGTGGATGATTTAAGCGCTTCTGATAAAACGAATTGGAGGATATTCAGGCATGATAACCCAACGAATAAAAATATTGAAATGTCAGCGACACAAAATATTGAAACGGGTAAAGGTTATTGGCTTATTGTGAAGGACACTAAAACAATGGATACCGGATCTGGCAACACAGTTACCGCGACACAATCTAACCCGTATTCAATAACATTGGCGACAGGTTGGAATCTTATAGGCAATCCGTATAACTTCAATATTTTGTGGAGTGATGTTAAGACTGCTAGTGGTGTTACTGGTACATTGGATATAATAACCTTTGATGGCTCCTATAATGAAAGTGGCGACACAAAACTTGATAAATTTGAAGGAGGATTTGTTTTTGCTGCCTCCCAAATGACGTTGAAGTTTCCGGTTACCAAAAACCCGGCAGCCGGTGGACGACAGTCACCACAGACAAAAACCAAAAACCTAAATTCAATCGACCAGCTAGACTGGGAAGTAACTCTCAAATTACAAAATGGCGATAGGATCAGTGGTTTGGGGGGTATTGGTATGAATCAAATGGCTAGTTTGAAGGAGGATGAGTTTGATGGGTTTACGTTACCACGTTTCTTGGAATATCTGGAGATTAATCACACAAAGACTTTTCAGAATATTGCTTACTCAAAAGACATTGTACCTACCAGCCAGAATCATGAGTGGGGATTTATGGTAGAAACCAACCTGAGTGGCAATACGGAATTACGTTGGGATAACACCTATTTCGGAAATAATGAAGTAGCATTAGTGCTCTGGGACGAGGAAGAACAACGATCTGTAGACATGAAACAAGTAAATTCCTATTCACTGAATGGGAAAACAGCCAAAGCCTTCAAAATATTTTATGGAAATAAAGAATTTGTTGACAGCAAGACGGTGTTGAAATCATTACTGGTTCATAGCATATCACCTAACCCAACCAATGGGCAAGCCAAGATAACCTTCTCACTGCCAGGAAAAGAAGAAGCGCTGGTGCAGGTGCAAATACGTAACATGATGGGACAACCCATTGCAGCGATATTTAATGGTACGCTAACAGGTGGATATAACGAAGTAATCTGGAACGGAAAAGACAACTCAGACACAAAGCCTGCACAGGGAATATATCTTGTTGAGATACAGTCTCACAATCAAACCCGTGTAGCAAAACTGATCATTAATTGAAATACAGAATTTATAAACTAAACAAAAATAATATGAAAAAGTTGATGGTCCTTTTAGTTGGCATCACAACTATCGTAGTAGTAAATGCCCAAAATGTGAGCATACGCACCAATGATTTTGAGGTTGATTTTAGCAGTCCTAAAAAATATGCCAGCACAACCGTTCCCGCTATCAATTGGAGCTCACCTATTACTGAAACCAACTATTCGCAAGAAAGTAAATTCAACATTAAGTTTGAAGTTGTTTCTTCCACCCCAATTAAAAGTGTAATAATTTCTTTGAAGGAAACTGAAGTTTCTGAAGCTCGCGGAACACAGGCATTAAAACCTGAGGAGAACGAGAAACTTCATATGTTAATTGAAAAGACCCTGACTTTGATGGATGGCGAAAATGTCATTGAAGTGGTAGCTGAAAACATTGATGGAGTCAAAACGTTTAGTAGCAAAAAAGTGACCGTGGGGAGCACCTCCTTGGCGGATGCATCTAAGCTTAACCGCACCGATTATGCGTTGGTATTTGCAACCGACAAATATGATAATTGGTCGAGCCTGGTAAACCCAATATTTGATACTCGCACGATGGCTGATGAGCTAAGAAAAACCTATGGGTTTAAAGTGGAAATGATTGAAAACGCAACCCAATCAGAAATCCTTAAGAAAATAAGAGAGTATGGTGAGAAGAAGTACCAACCATTGGATCAGCTTTTCATTTTCTTTGCCGGCCATGGAACCTATGACCAAACATTCGGTGAAGGGTTTGTGGTAACCCGTGAGTCCTTATTAAATGATGAGGCTAAAACAACCTATCTGTCACATAATCGATTGCGTTCTATTGCCAATAACATTCCTTGTGAGCATATTTTCCTGGCAATGGATGTGTGTTTTGGAGGCACTTTCGATCAGGCTCTGGCCTCTTCACGAGGTGCCGAGGAGGAAGTATATAAAGAACAAAATCAAAGTGAGTTCATCACGCGTAAGCTTACCTATAAAACCCGCAAGTTTTTAACGTCCGGTGGAAAGCAGTACGTATCGGATGGAATTCCAGGAAAACATTCCCCGTTTGCGAAAAGTTTTATAGATGCATTACGCTCGCGCGGTGGCCGCGATGGCATTCTTACTCTTCCTGAAATTTTTACCTACGTAGAGAAATTAAAAATACAACCAAGGTTCGGTGAGTTTGGAGACAATGCACCAGGCAGCGACTTCATTTTTGTTGCTCATTAATTGCAAAATTTATTAGATCATTTCAAAGGTGGGGCGCTCCTCACCTTTTTTATTGTTGCATATTCACATAAATTTGATTTTTGGAAATGAATAGCAGATTTTTTCTTCTCGGTCTATTGGCATTAATCTGTTCAGACCTAAAGGCACAAACCGGTAATTATTTTCTTTCGCACTATTCGCCCACGGATGAGCGAATTGACTTCCGTAGTCACCAAATGGTGCAGGACAGTCACGGTGAAATTTATTTTACCAACAAAGCAGGGGTGCTTGAATTTGACGGTTTTAATTGGAAAGTCATTCCTGTGCCGGGGGCTGTCTACACACTGATTGTGCATGAAACGGAAGTACTTGTTGGTGGACTTTCTGGTGTAGGAAAACTTAATGATAAAATCCAAAGTCCCCGCTCGTATGAAATGTTTTCAGAGGCATCTGATATTTTTTCGAGCGCCTACAATAATGACAAGGCATTTTTCTGCAGTGAAAATCAATTGATAATTTACTCACTCGCTACACATCAAGTGGAGTCAACAATCGCTGGAAATTCAAATACCGGAAAATTCAGGGGGGTGTTCAATCTGGGGGTGGAGATAGCCGTGCAAACAGAAAAACAGGGGTTGCTTAAAATACTAAACAACACATTTGTTCCGCTGGAGTTTTCACTGAACAATGTGATTTTTTCGATCCCGTCACCTTCCAAAAAAAGTTATTTGATAGGCACTGAGGATAATAAAATCTTTATCTCAAAAGATCAGGTGGTAAAAGAGGTTGCTCTTCAACAATCCGAATTTCTCACACATAATATTTTAACAGACGGTGTATGGACATCTGAAGATGTGCTAGCGCTTGGCACACAGCGTGGGGGCGTCATATTTATTAATGCGCTTACAGGTGTTACCGAAGGAATTGTTGATTATACCAACGGCTTGCCCGATAATGAAGTTTTTGGTTTGATGAAAGACCGGAATGACGGAGTGTGGGTAGCACATGATTATGGGTTCACGCGAATAGCAACCAACATGCCCTTTCGTTCTTTCCATTATTATCCAGGGCTTGAAGGAAACCTTCTTTGTGTTCAATCTTTTCAGGATAAAATTTATGTTGGCACTACCCTCGGGTTATTTGTGCTCACGCAAAAAGATAAGGAATTTAATCTGAAAGAATCAAAAGCCAAGAATTTAAAACAGTCCAGCACTTCATCCTCATCGGATGAATCTATGGAATCAACCGCTATGGGGTTGAAGCTTTTTGAATTCAAAAAGATAAATTCTATTGAAGGAAAGGTGACACAATTAATGGTGATTGATGGGGGCTTGATTGCCTATGGGGCCAGCGGTGTGTTTGATGTGAAGGAATTAAATGCGAAATCTATTCTTTCGGAACCGGTGAGGCATGTGTATCAATCAACTGTGTTAAATCAGGTTTTTGTAAGCACCCTGAATGATCGGATACGAACATTTATTATATCACAGGAAGGGTGGGGGGAAACCCATTTAATTGATACACTTAAGAATTCTGTTAATTATGTTTTTGAAGACAAACTGGAAAACATATGGTTATGTGGCAGCACCTTTATTTATAAGGTTGAAACAGTCGATAATAAAATCATAGGTATCCTTAAGTACCCAATTCAGAATCCTACTCGCGATGAAACACTGGGCCTTTCACTCGGAAGCGAGGTGTATGTGGTTTCTTCCGGGCAGTTTAGACACTTTGACGGGTCGGGTTTTGTTAAGTACGATTCACTTTCCGGTAGCCGAAAATATTTTATTTCGGCTGGAAATTTTTGGTTTAATGACGGAACAAAATGGCGTACTGTGGACAGGAAACTTCAATCAATGAAACTTGAATGGTTAGGAATATTTCCCGGACTTCGCTTTATATCTCCTGACAGTAAGCATAATAGTTTATGGTTGATTACTGATAAAAATGAATTGTATCAATTCAATAATGATAAAGTCGATTCCAGTGAAATGCTTTATCCCTTGTTTCTAAGGGAAGTACGGGGCAATGAAATAAAATTAAAAAAGCAAGTTGAAATTGATCAATCAGAAGGAGCCTTCTCTTTCAAATTTATCCGGCCAGATTATATTGGAGCCTATGCCACTCAATACCGATACATGGTTAAAGGATTAAGTAACGAATGGTCTCCCTGGTCCACTTCGAATAATGACATACCTTTTTCCTATTTGCCCGCAGGCGCATATCAGTTGGCAGTGCAATCCAAGAACGCATTGGGAATAGAATCGGGCATTGAGCAAATTGCGTTTCATGTGTTGCCACCCTATTGGAAACGATGGTGGTTTTATGCGCTCGAGTTTGTGATCTTCAGTTTTTTAGTGTCTATGTCAATACGATTGGCCAGAAGTAACTCGCGCTACCGGTACATTAGTGAGATATTAACTATCCTTACTGTTGTCATGCTCATACAACTTATTCAAACAACCATTAATTCATTGATACGCATTCAAAGTTCTCCGGTATTTGATTTCTTTATTCAGGTCATTATTGCGTTGCTGGTTTTCCCAATTGAAATAGTAGCCCGAAGTGCGATGCAAAAAGCAGTTCGCAAGAGACCTTTAATTCAGCGGTTGTTTAATAATCACGAGGATTTATAGGATGGGATTTACTTGTCGTGTTTGAAAATTCAGTAATTTCACTATTCGCAAAAGCTACCTATGAAAATTTTAACTACACCCTTTTTAATTCTTCTCACCCTTTGGGCGTGCAACACAAAACCAGACATTAAATCGTTGGCTGAGCAAAACCCTGCTATAGAAGGGTTTGATTTGACAGGGTCTGATCCTTCAGCGATACAACTGGCTGATAGCATTATGCATGCAATGGGCGGGCGAGAAAATTGGGATAACACCCGTTTTATTTCCTGGACATTTTTCGGGCGTAGAGATTTAGTTTGGGATAAACAAACAGGTAGAGTGAGAATTGAAAGTAAAACGGATAGTGCCACCTACCTGGTAAATATAAACACAGGAGAGGGTCGTGTTAAAATTAAGGAAACGGAAATAACAGAACCTGATAGCTTAAAAAAATTACTTACTAAAGCCAACGATATCTGGACGAACGATTCATACTGGCTGGTGATGCCTTTTAAATTGAAGGATTCAGGAGTAACTATTAAATATATGGGTGAAGACACGTTGAAGGGGAATAGATTTAATACGTTAGTTCTTACATTCAAAGAAGTGGGCGTAACGCCACAAAATAAATACAAGTTGTATGTGGATATAAAAGACAAGCTTGTGCGGCATTGGTGTTATTACCATAACGCGTCACAGGACACGGCCAACTTTGTAAGACCTTGGGATAATTACCAGAAGTATGGAAATATACTTTTATCAGCCGATCGTTCTGATAAAGGTGGTCCGTCTAACGTAAAGGTAGATGAATCATTACCGGATGCTTTGTTCAATGAATTTTAATTTTAATGTACTATGATATTGAATCTTGAAACCGTTCCGACCTTTTATAAAAATTATGTAAAACAAATTGAAGAAACCGATTTGCTGCAAGCGTTACGCATTTCCGGTCATCGTTGCCTGGAGTTGATCCATTCAATACCTGAAGAAAAATCTGATTACAGATATGCCGATGGAAAATGGAGCATTCGCGAATTGCTTTGCCATATGATCGATGCAGAGCGGATATTTGCCTACAGAGCCTTACGCTTTGCGCGAAATGATAAAACTCCTTTGGCGGGATTCGAAGAAAAGGACTATGCACCACAAGCCAATGCAAAAGGCCGAAGTTTGCATAAGATTGCCGCTGAGATGGCCCACCTTAGATCGTCTACTATTGATTTATTTGAAGGCTTTACTCCCGAAATGTTAACCCGTAAAGGCTTGGCAAATAATAATGAACTTTCGGTTAGTGCATTGGGCTTTATCGTAGCCGGCCATGAAACTCACCACTGCAATGTTTTGAAAGAGCGGTATCTTTCAACCCAATGAGGATAGCAGTATATTGTTGTGTTCTTTTATTAACAGGGATCGGTTGTTCACCTAAGCGATACATTTCGAAAGAGGTAATCCGCCTCGAAGAGGAGTTTAAAGAGCATACTGGATTTTTGTTGTACGATCCGGTTTCAAAGAAAAACCTGATTGAACATCAGTCCGATCGGTATTTTACCCCCGCGTCCAACACCAAGATTTTTACTTTTTATACGTCACTCAAAATATTGGGTGATTCCGCTGTTTCAGTAAAGTATATACAAAAAGGAGACTCACTCATTTTTTGGGGCGTTGGCGATGCGTCATTTTTATATGCGAATACGTTTGACAATAGAAGACTCTACGATTTTCTGTCATCGACATCAGCAAATCTATATTTCTCTACATCCAATTTTCAAACGGAAGCACTGGGCCCCGGATGGGCGTGGGATGACTATCCATATTACTACTCCGCAGAGCGAACCCCCTTGCCGATTTATGGAAACCTGGTAAACATAAAAAAGGATTCAGATAAATTTTTCTTTAAGCCATCCTATTTTCAATTGCACTTTGCTGCTGCTTCGGAGCCTCGGGGGGATGAAAAGATTTTGAGAGATATAGATTCCAATCAACTCACCTACTTTCCGGGTAAGAAAAACAGAACGTCATGGGCAATTCCTTTTCGATACAGTAATAATCTGGTTGTAGCGTTGCTAAGCGATACATTGAGGAAGAAAGTCGAATTAATAAATAGGCCTCTGCCACACGAAGCAAAAGTATTAAAATCAGTGCCATTGGATAGTTTGTTGCGCGTAATGATGCACGACAGTGATAATTTTATTGCCGAGCAAATGCTTTTGCAATGTGCTGCGATGGTGAGCGATACCCTTAGGCCAGAGATCGCCATACGATATGCAAAGAAAAACTTACTTTCTGATTTACCCGATGAACCTCAATGGGTAGATGGATCAGGCCTATCGCGATATAATTTATTTACGCCACGCTCAATCGTTAAGTTATGGGAAAAAATTTATCTGGAGGTTCCGCAACAGCGCTTGTTTCCGTTACTCGCTACTGGCGGAAAAAGTGGAACGATTAAAAATTCGTATAAAGCCAATAGGCCATATGTGTATGGCAAAACCGGCACACTAAGCAATAACCATACGCTCAGCGGCTATGTGCTTACCAGAAAAGGCAAGGTGTTAATTTTCAGCATGATGAATAATAATTATCTTGTGCCCACAAGTGAAGTGCGCAAACGCATGGAAAAGATACTTTATACAGTTCACGAACGCTTTTAAACTTTCTATTTAACAATGAAAAAAACAGGATTCATCCTTGCATTACTTTTTATTTGCCATTATGCTATTGGCCAAACTACTGATCCGCTTGATGTGAAGATAGGTCAGATGATTCTCATTGGATTGCCTAAATCCGAATTAGATGATAAAGTGTTGGAAGAAGTGCGTAGCGGAAAGGTGGGAGCCTTAATTTTCTTTGAAAAAAATATTCCTAATAGACCGAATGCATTTGCGAGCGTGAAGAAAATGACATGGGCCTATCAGCATGCGGCACCAATTCCATTATTTATTTGCATCGATCAGGAGGGAGGAAAAGTAAACCGCCTTAAAGAGAAGTATGGCTTCACCCGCTCTATTACGGCTGCTTCCATTGGTAAATATGGGTCATTGGATTCTGTACGATTTTATGCAGAAGCAACCGCAGCTACATTGGCTGGCCTTGGCTTCAATGTAAATTTTGCGCCTACAGTCGACCTAGCGATCAACAAAGAAAACACGGTGATCGCAAAACCAGAGCGGTCTTATTCCAACAATGAGGATACTGTGGTCATGATGGCGAAGGAAGTAATCAAGCAGCATAGAAAATTTGGAGTGATTACTGCCCTCAAGCATTTTCCAGGGCACGGAAGTTCTAAAGATGATACCCACTTTGGCGTGGCTGATGTAACGAATACCTGGAGTGAACGCGAACTCAAGCCTTTTAAAATGTTAATTGACTCTGGCTATGCCGATGGAGTAATGACCTCGCATATCGTTAATAAAAATCTGGATGCGAAAGGATATCCAGGAACATTGTCGAAGGATATCCTGGATGGGATACTACGTAAAAAGCTGGGGTATAGCGGAGTGGTTTTTTCGGATGATATGCAAATGCAGGCCATTGCTAAAAACTATGGCTTAGAAGAAACCATTCGGTTAGCGATCAATGCTGGTGTAGACATTATGTGTTTCTCCAATAATATACAAGGAAGCGAAGAACGTACAGTAGATAAGGTTCATGCGATCATTAAAAAGATGGTGGCCAGTGGTGAAATTACACCAGGGAGAATAGATGAATCGTATCAGCGCATTATACAATTAAAGGGGAAGCTTAATACTCAGGATGTCGCTTCTTACAAAGTAGAGATAGCAAGACTTCAGAATGAAGTTGCGGCACTTGAAGCAAAATCAAAATTAGCTGAAGTAAAGACAGAGGCGGTAACAGAAACGAAGAAAAGTAAACGTAAAAAGAAATCATAAGTATAGTGTGAAATGAAAAACTCACTGATTGGTATTTTATCACTTGTTGCAGTTGGCTCATTTACATTCGGATACATACAGAAAGGAAAATGGGAAGATGCGCAGGCCACGTGTGCTTCAGAAAAGCAAGCGTTAGAAAAACTTGCCTATGAACAGCAACGGATAGCTAAACAGTTTCAAGAGATGGCGGAGGTTGCCCGTCATGATGCCGAAGTGCAACGCACTATTTGTGAGGAGCAATTGAAGACCTTAAAAACCAGGTAGATGATCAGCAAAGAAGTCAAAAGAGCCAGAGTAACAGCCATTGTTTTTGGTTCATTATCAAGTGTTGCGCTTATTGCATTCGTATATGCATTTGTACAACAGGGTATAGCGAAGAGTAATATGAAAATGGCAGAGCAGCAAACCCACATAGCGAATCAAAACGCAGAGAGATCAATAGAATGTGAACGTGTCGCCAAAGAAATGCAATTACGGGCTGAGCAACAGTTCAAAGAGTGTCAAAGAAAGAACGAAACATTAGCACAGGAATTGATAAAATTAAGAAACAGTAGAACCAAATAATCATGGTATCCAAGGTTTGGGAAGCGAGCGAACCCAAAGTTCCAATCATATTAAGTGTGCCTCATCGTGGAAGTGTTTTTCCAGATGAGGTGAAGGATCAGTACAAACCGTCAATGATCAAAGCTCCAGATGACACCGATTGGTTTGTGGATAAGCTATATGATTTTGCTCCGTCTATGGGCATCACCATGATCTCCGCCAATTACAGTCGCTGGTTGATTGACTTAAATCGTGACCCTAACAGCAAGCCTCTTTATTCCGATGGAAGGATTATTACCGGTCTTTGTCCTGCCACTAATTTTTTGTGTGAGCCGATTTATAAAGATGAAAGGACAGAGGTAGAACTTCCAGAAGTAAAGCGAAGGGTTGAGTTGTATTATAAACCTTACCATCAGCAGATCGAAAAGTTATTGACTGAAACTAAAAACAAATTTGGTAAAGTATTGCTGTGGGATTGTCATTCCATTCGTCAATCCGTGCCCACCATTTATAAAGTAAAATTTCCTGATTTGATTTTAGGTGATGCAGACGGCACATCGGCTTCGCCCGGTTTGATTGAAACAACACTCAGCACGCTCGATCATGAATCTTACTCAGTAAGTCATAATCATCCTTTCAAGGGAGGCTATATCACGCGCCACTACGGAAAGCCATCAATGAATCAACATGCGTTGCAATTGGAAATGAGCAAGGTGAATTACATGGATGACGCTGAAAAAAAATACGATAAAGACCGCTCTGATAAAATGAGAAGGGTGTTGAAGCAAGTGTTTGAAAAGTTGATTGAACAATTGATGTAATTCCCCTCACCCCCTGTAACTCTCTCTGAAGGCGGGGGTCCGAGGAACGAGAACGGAGCGCAAGGTTAAAAAAATTAGTAACATGAATTCACCATTAAAATATTACCTTTTCTCGTCACTCCTTCAAAAAGAAGGCTGGCTTTCTCCTGCCTATATAGGAGTAGATGAAAAAGGAACTATCCAATATTTAAGTAGTGAAGCACCAGCGGGCAATGCTATCGAAGTTGTACAAGGTTTTGCACTTCCTGGTTTTCAGAATGCACACTCCCATGCGTTTCAATATGCCATGGCTGGCCTCGCAGAAAATCATCCCGCTGGAACCGCTGATGATTTCTGGACGTGGCGCGAAGCAATGTATCATTGCGCACTTTCTGTAGATCCGGATCAGGTGCAAGCCATTGCAGCTATGTTGTATGCTGAAATGGTGCGCGTTGGATACACCCAAGTTGCCGAGTTTCATTACCTGCATCATGATAAAGACGGCAAGCGATATAGCAATCTTGCTGAAATGGGCGAGCGCATGGTTGCCGCTGCGCAAACGGCCGGAATAAAAATTACCCTGATCCCAGTCTTTTATCAGAAAGGTGGATTTGGTTTAGACCCACAAACAAGACAGCGAAGATTTATTTCTAAAACGGTTGATGATTATTTTAAACTGGTTGAATCGTCAAAAGCAGTAACTAAAAATTACAATAATGTTTCATTAGGATTTAGTGTGCATTCGCTGCGTGCTGTTGATTTGGAAGATGTAAAAACAACTTTTCAACATGGCCCCAAAGAATTGCCGTTTCACCTTCATGTATCTGAACAGAACAAAGAAGTAGTTGATTGCTTAGCGTATTGCGGCAAGCGACCGATGCAATGGCTGTTTGATAATTTACCGGTGAACGATCGCTTTCATTTGGTTCATGCTACACATCTAAACGATAGCGAAGTTAAACTCCTAGCCAGGTCGGGAGCCAACGTAGTATTGTGCCCATCCACAGAAGGAAATTTAGGTGATGGGATTTTTCGCATGAAGGAATATGTGAAGTTGGGAGGACGTTGGTGCATAGGCACCGACAGTCATATCGGATTGAATCCGTTGGAAGAATTTCGCATGATTGATTATCGCCAGCGATTGGTGACAAACCAACGCAATACCTTTGAAGGAGACGCGGCTTCTTATATGGTTAATGAGGAAGTAACATCAGGAAGAAGAGCGATGGGCATCCGGCAGACAAATCATTTTGAAACAGGTAAATCTTTTGATGCAGTTGTGTTTAATTCGCAATCGCATCTTTTAACGGAGACTTCCGAAAAAAACCGATTAGCTACCCTTTTATATACATCCGACTCCAGCCGCATCGTAGGAACAATCGTGAATGGAAAATGGATAGTGAAGAATCAGCATCATGCAAATGGCCAAATAATTAAAACAGCATTTGCAAAAGCGATGAAGGAGTTAAAAAACCGCTAGCACCACAGGCGTAATTCTCATAGTATATTTTACAGGTTTTGAGTAAATAGGGTTTAGAAACTAAAACTTTCCCTATGATGAGAATATACTATTTCCTGCTGGCTGTTTGCATCATGGCAACAACGCCAGTCAGCGCACAAAAATCAAAAGTAAAGACGGAGTCACAGGTCAAAGCTTCTTTTGATGTGGCAAACTACAAAGGCCTTAAATGGAGAAACATTGGCCCCTTCCGGGGAGGTCGTGCCAATGCCATTGCGGGTGATCCAACTAACTCTAGTGTATATTATGTGGGTTACACGGGAGGAGGCATTGGCAAAACCGATGACGGTGGTATTACCTGGAAAAATATTTCTGACGGATTTTTTAAAGTTGGTTCCATGGGTGAAATAGCCGTATGCGAAAGTGACCCTAACGTAATATATGTAGGCACAGGTGAGCATGCGGTTCGTGGTGTTATGACTTCTTATGGTGATGGTATATATAAATCTACCGATGCAGGGAAAACCTGGAAGAATGTTGGCCTCGAAAAAACACGGCATATTTCTGATATCGCCATTCATCCCAACAATTCTGACATCGTTTATGTAGCGGCACAAGGTGCTGTGCATGGCCCAGGGGCTGATCGTGGAGTATATAAATCGATTGATGGTGGTGTTACCTGGAAGAAGACTTTGTTTGTGGATGATAACACGGGGGTTTCATCATTAAGTATGGATATGACCAACCCTCGTATTTTATATGCAGCTACCTGGCAACACAGAC
Source organism: uncultured Ohtaekwangia sp. (assembly GCA_964349405.1). Classification (GTDB taxonomy): domain Bacteria; phylum Bacteroidota; class Bacteroidia; order Cytophagales; family Cyclobacteriaceae; genus ELB16-189. Next base: position 17,007 of record CAYGGY010000048.1, read on the forward strand.
GTTATCCTTGGAAAGTTGAAAGTGGTGGTGCTGGATGCGCTATCTGGAAATCAACCGATTCAGGTGAGACTTGGAATAAAATTATTGAGGGTCTTCCTAAAGAAATGGGAAAGATTGGTGTAAGCGTATCACGCGCAAATCCAAACAGGGTGTATGCGATCATTGAAGCTGAAAAATCCAAAGCAGGGTTGTATCGCTCTGAGGATGGGGGAAAGAAATGGAACCACATGACCAGTGATCATACCATCACCGCCCGTTCATGGTATTACATGGAAGTTTTTGCAGACCCGATCAATGCTGATGTAGTGTACGTATTGAATGCCCCGATGACTCGTTCTATTGATGGAGGCAAAACTTTTACGTCACTACGCGTAGGTCATGGTGATACTCACGACTTATGGATTAACCCTAAAGACAATTCAAACTTTGCATTGGCAGATGATGGAGGTGGTGAAATTTCATACAACACCGGGCGTTCATGGTCACCATTAAATAATCAGGCCACAGCTCAATTTTATCGTGTCAATGCAGATAATCGATTTCCTTATTGGGTATATGGCGGTCAGCAGGATAATACTTCTGTGGCCATGCCAAGTAGAAATGGAAGCTTTGGTATTACAGACAAAGATTGGTTTAATGGCCCCGGTTGTGAAAGTGCGTGGGTGGCTTTCAATGATCCGAATAATCCTGAGTTTCTTTATGGAGGGTGCTATCAGGGAAACATTGAAGTATTAGATACACGCACGAGTGAAACAAAAGATCTGCAAGAATACCCAGCTACCAATCTGGGGTTCCAACCAAAACAAATGAAATACCGATTTAATTGGAATGCTCCGTTAATCAATTCTCCTCATAATCCTAAAGTAATGTATCATGCCGGTAATGTTTTATTTAAAACGTCTAATGGTGGAATGAGTTGGGAGGTAATTAGTCCTGATTTAACAAGAAACGATACGACTAAACAAGGCATCAGTGGAGGGCCAATCACTAATGAAGGAGCAGGAGGTGAAAATTATAATACCATCTACTATGTAATCGAATCACCGCATGAAGCAGGAGTCATTTATACAGGAAGTGATTGTGGCCTGGTCTACCTCACCAAAGATGGCGGTAGCAACTGGCAAAATGTAACTCCGGCCGGTTTGCCTGAAGGGATGATTCATTCCATCGAAGTGTCTCCACATGATAAGGCTACGGTTTATATTTCAGCATCGCGTTATAAGTTTAACGACTATGGTAACATGACGTATAAGTCTACTGATTATGGAAAGACCTGGATGAAGATTGGCAATGGAGTTGATGCGGATGATTTCATCAAAGTAATTCGCGAAGACAAAAAAGTAAAAGATCTTTTATACGCAGGAACAGAAAGAGGCTTTTACATTTCATTTAATGGAGGCGCAACCTTTAGCAAAATGCAATTGAACTTACCGATTGTGCCGGTTACGGATTTAATCATTAAAGACAATGATCTCGTTGCTGCTACTGCAGGTCGTGCATTTTGGATTTTAGATGATTTAGGTGTGATCCAGCAATCCAATGGAAACTTTGACGCATCGGTAAAAATCTATTCTCCAAAACCAACCTATCGTTTATCTTCTGTTACTATCCCTGCTTACTTAGGGGATATTCCAGGCTTAGGACGCAACCCCATGAATGGCGTAATATTGGATTATTATCTGAAAGAAAAAGCAGATACAGCAACGGTAAAACTTGAAATTCTGGATGCGTCTGGAAAAGTAATTCGTTCATACAACAACAAGAAAGATGAGAGCTTCAAACCTTGGCCGGGTGGGCCTCCTGAAAAACAAATCATCCCTGCAGAAGCTGGAGTCAATCGCTTTGCGTGGGATTTCCGTACAGAAGTTTTAACAGGAGTGTCAGGGGTTTTTGTGATGGGCGATCACAGCGGACATCGTGTAGCACCTGGAAAATATAAAGCGCGTATCACCTGTAAAGGACAAACGTCTGTAACTGATCTTGAAATTATTTCCGATCCGAAAGTTACCGCCTCTGCTGCGGAGTGGAATGCCCAGCAAGAATTTCTAAAGCGCGCAGGTGATCAGTTTGACGAACTTCACAAATCAGTAAACAAAATGCGCCAGGTGAAAAAACAAATTGAAACATTCAATGAAGCATTAAAAAATCAGGCAGACGCAAAAGAAATTGTAAATACCGGCAAGGAACTAATTAAGAAAATTGACCAGTGGGAAAGCAATCTGATCGAGCCGCGTTCAAAAAATTTCCAGGACGTAATCAACTTTCCCAATAGATTGAATTCTGAATTTCTTCAATTACGCGGAGTGGCCGACACTCACGATCCACGTTTAACAAAAGGAGCACAAGACCGTGCCCGTGATGTGGATGCTGATTGGACTAAATACAAACAACAAATGAATGAGTTGATTCAGAAGGACATCAATAATTATAACCGCATGTTCAAAGAAAAGAATATGCCCGCTGTGATTACGGATACGAAAGAAGTGATTCTAAATAATTAGAAAGGGTATGTATATTATAGAAACACCTGCACAACGTACAGGTGTTTCTGTTTTATACCATTTGCATAAAATCTTCTTAGTAGAATATATATATTTTGTAATTCTGTAGTATACATCTAAAGTACAATGAGAAACTCAATATTCCTTCTGTTACTTGTCTTGTTGTGTTACACAGGTAATGCACAAAAGAAAAGCGCAATTGGTAGTTCTGCGAATACCACCTCATTTGATCAATCACTTTATTCCGGCATCCGTTGGCGCGAAGTAGGTCCCTTTCGGGGAGGGAGATCAAGCACAGTTACAGGAGTGCGCGGTAATCCCAACCTATATTATTTTGGTACAGTAGGGGGAGGAGTTTGGAAAACCGAAGATGCGGGTCAGACCTATGAACCGCTTACTGATAATTTCTTTGGAGGAACGGTGGGCGCGGTTGCTGTTTCCGAAAGCGATCCTAATGTGATCTATGCGGGCGAAGGAGAACAAACACTGCGTAATAATGTTTCTTCTGGTTGGGGAGTTTGGAAATCTACCGATGCCGGAAGGAGTTGGAAGCATATCGGCTTGCGCGATTCAAAACACATTTCACGCATACGCATTCATCCAAAAAATCCGGACATCGTGTATGTGGCAGCGATTGGGAATTTATGGAAACCAAACGAAATGCGAGGTGTGTTTCGCAGCACCGATGGCGGAGCAACCTGGAAAAAGATTTTATACATCAATGAAACGGTCGGTGCAGGAGATTTGACATTCGACCCCAACAACCCGCGTATCATATACGCAGCTACCTGGAACATGAAGCGCAATGGTTATCGCATGGATAGTGGTGGCCCTGATTCAAAACTATGGAAGAGCACAGATGGTGGAGACACCTGGGAAAACCTCTCTGATAAATCAGGTATGCCGAAAGGAATGAATGGAATTATTGGCGTAACGGTATCGCCAGTAAATAGCAATCGTGTGTGGGCGATTATTGAAAACAGTGAAGCGCCTGGTGTCTATCGTTCGGATGATGCAGGAAAAACCTGGGCAAGGATAAATCAAGACCGGGCCTTATTGCAACGGGCATGGTACTACTGCCGCATTTATGCGGACACACAAAACGAAGATAAAGTCTTTGTGATGAATGTGAGTTATGGAGTTTCGAAAGATGGGGGAAGGACTTTTGAACTAAAGAATGCCCCGCATGGCGATCATCATGATTTATGGATTGATCCGGATAATAACATGCGCATGGCTATTGCTGATGATGGAGGTGCTCAAGTATCTAATGATGGAGGAGAAAATTGGACCACGTATCACAATCAACCAACGGCACAATTTTATAGAGTGACTACGGATAATTCGTTTCCCTATAATATTCTTGGCGCGCAGCAGGACAATACCAGTGTACAAATACCACATCGCACAAATAGTAGCAGCATAACAGAAAAGGATTGGACAGCATTATCCATTGGCGAGAGCGCACATCTTGCTCCAGACCCAACAAATCCAAATATCATATATGGAAGCGATTACAAAGGCTACATGAGCATGCAAAATCTTGACAACGGACAGGAGCGAAGCACGAATGTATGGCCCGATCTTCCGGCAGGCTCTGGTGTGGAGGTGATGAAATATCGTTTCAATTGGAATTACCCGTTGGTCTTCAGTCATCATGATCCGAAGAAATTGTATGCAGGGTCAAACCATTTGCATGCTACTTATAATGGCGGACAAAGTTGGGAAGAGATCAGTCCTGATTTAACACGAGGCGAACCGGAAACAATTAAATCATCAGGAGGACCTATTACGCAAGACAACACCGGTGCCGAATACTATGCAAATATTTTTGTGATCGCTGAGTCGCCATATACCAAAGATGAAATCTGGACGGGCTCTGACGATGGCTTACTTCATGTAACTACCGATGGCGGGAAGAACTGGAAAAATGTTACACCGGCTGTTTCTCCGAAATACAACATGTGGAATAGTATTGAGGTAAGTCCGTTTGTGAAGGGCGGGGCATATGCAGTGGCAACATCTTATAAGTTTGGTGATAATACCCCCTACGTGTATAAAACTTCTGACTATGGAAAAACATGGTTGTTAATTACAAAAGGAATCCCGACAGAAGAATTTGTTCGTGTCGTACGTGCAGATCCAAAGCGTCAAGGCTTATTGTATGCAGGCACAGAAAAAGGAATGTGGATTTCATTTGATGATGGGGCAAGCTGGTCGAAGTTGCAACTCAACTTGCCTCCAGTGCCTATTGCCGATCTTGCAGTAAAAAATGACAACCTGATTGCCGCTACACACGGAAGAGGGTTCTGGATGATTGATGACCTCACACCTCTTCATCAATTAAATAATGAGATGGCTTCTCGTGAAGTTGTTTTATTCAAACCGATGCCTAGCTATCGCATGCCGGACGGAGGAGGGAGAAGCGTAAACAGAAAATTAGTAGGAGAAAATCATCCTGGCGGAGTAATAATCCAATACTTCATTAAATCAATGGATGAGAAATCAGATGTAAAGATGGATATTCTTGAAACAAATGGAACGTTAATAAAATCCTATAGTAATAAAGCAATTGGACCTAATCAACTTTCCGTAAAAGTAGGAGGCAATCGTTTTGTATGGGATATGCGTTATCCGGGTTATAAAACATTTCCGGGTATGGTATATTATGGATCGCCCAACCAGGGGCCAAAAGCGGTTCCCGGAAAATATAAAGTGCGACTTGCTGTTAATGGAAACACTACCGAGCAGGAGTTTGAGATAATAAAAGACCCAAGAATCAATACGACACAAGCGGAGTTGCAATCACAATTTGATTTCCTGGTGAAGGTGCGTGATAAAGTGAGTGAGGCTAATCAGGGAGTAATCGAAATTCGTAAGATAAAAGAAGATCTGGCCTTTTTGAAAAACAAGATAGAAAGTGACGCTCAATACAAAGAGTTGGCAGATGCTGTAAAGAAATTTGAAGATGATCTCACTTTGCATGAAAACAACATTCATCAAACAAAGAATCGAAGCGTACAAGATCCTCTCAATTATGGGATTAAAATGAACAACCGGTTGGCGCACCTGATGGTAGAACAAGCACAAGGTGATTTCGCTCCAACGAAACAAGGTGAAGAAGTGCGTCAGATGCTTACGAAGATGGTGGATGAAGAGCTTTCGAAATTACAAAGCACGATCGACAAGAATGCAGACCGTATCAACAACCTGGCAAGAGAGAAAGGCATTGAAGTAGTGATGAGGAAGAAACAGCCTGTGGTGAATTGATTTCTTTGAACCACAAAGCACATTCGAACGCATCATGCGTTGTGGGTCAGTTGACTGACTCGTGACAACTTTCCATGCGGTTTGTGCTGGTCGCCTGACAAGTACATTTCTACTAATACAAAAAACCGAATCGCATTTAATTCTAAACTACAAGAATTCAAATCTTGTTTTTTTATAATTATAATGAGAAGTACTACGTTGAAGTTTCTGATACATTGCCGGTCAGGCGACCTGTAATAACGACCTTTGACTAATAACAACTAGGGGGTAAAATCTTTGGATGGCTGATCTTTCTTTTGCCATCTTAAACCGATTACTACTTTTTTAATGAACGTTGTTGTATGCCTGATATATTTTTTTGAGGCTGTTGTATTGGTGTTTATAATTTTACGGATCAGCCAGATTGAATTAGGTGTACTGTTGTATTTCAGATATTTTTGTGAAATTTTATTTATGAAAAGTTTATTTGTAACCGTTTTTACGTTGGTTGTCTTTTTATTTACTGGTTGTCAACCCAATTATTATCCTATTGGGAATAAAAAGACAGAGGTAAAAATAAAAACCCCGGGAGTGGAAGTGAAGGTTAAAACCGAGAGCAAAGGAAAAAAGTATCCTCCAGGCCACATGAAAAAGGAAGAACATCATGGACACGAAGAACATCACGGTAAAAAAGGAGGCAAGAAACATTAAAATTGTGATTGGGTAGTTGGTTGTTAAGCAGATTCTTATTTCCAAGCGGAGCCCCCCGCTTCAGCGACTCCTCGTTTTTCTTTATTGTAAAAAATTTGCCGTCACTTTGACTATTTTATTTGCTTCTCATTTTCGTTTTTTATGGAGCTTTTACGGGGTACTCAGCAGAGGTAGAGGCAACCTGAAAAACTTAAGTTATTCGATTTACCTGGGAAAGAAAGGTGATTATTTTTTGCTAAAGTAGCGCATCATAACTTTTGGGTAATCAGCCAGCGCAATGTCAGGTGATTCAATTTCGGGATGCCACATCTTTTCCCATTCAAAGCCATAGTATCCCGTATAGTTGTCTTTGCGTAATGCATCGATGGCTTCGAAAATAGGAACCTGTCCTTTTTCTATTAACACGTATGAAAATTTATCATCCTTCAGTACTGCATTTTTAATGTGTGTATGAAGCACATATTTCTTTAGCTTTTGATAAACCATTGTGGGCGATTCTTTCGTAACCGTCCACATGTTGAATACATCCCACATTAAACCCACATTTGGGTGAATTGAATTTTGCATGATCTTCACAACATCATCTACATATACTACATCACCATGTGTTTCCATGAGAACTTTCACATTACTACCTTTGGCATAATCACCTAGTTCAATCAATCCTTTGCTGATTTGATTTAGCGTGAACGCGCGATCTTGTTCTTTCGGCAGTCGGTTCGGAAAAACACGCACATATGGGCATGACAATTTTTGTGCAAGGTCGATATAGCGTTTGCCTTCATCAATCCGTTTGGCTCTGGCCTCTCCGTCTGGATGGTGCAAATCCACACTCGACCCCAGGTTGACAAATTGTAATCTTTTCTCTTTCATTAAATCCATCGTAGTGCGAATTTTTTCCGGACTACTGAACTCCGGTACTTTAAGCAAATCCATTTCACGTAATATCCCACGCACTTCAATTCCCTCGTAGTTATTAGCCGCAGCAAAATCAATAATGTTCTTTAGCGGCCAGTCCGGGCAGCCCAAGGTTGAGAAAGATAAACGCGGATTTTTCTTTCGGCCTGTTTTATTAATGGAGAAAGCTGATCCGGCCAGGGATGTCATGCCTAGGGCTAATAAAAATTCTCTGCGTGAAAGTGAGTTCATGGGGTGTATATTAAATGAGTATAGTTCTTTCTAATTTAGAATAATCAAAAGATCAAACAATATTCCGGAATTTCAATTATCCATTCATAAAATATTTATTTAACGGCAGGCGCTTTCGCTTCAATGGTATCGAACGGTATTAAGGGAACCTGGTAATTTCCGATTTCAATCATTACATTCGGAAATAATTTTTTAATCGACTCCACTTCTTCGGATTTTATGTTCGTGCCATACAAATAAAGTGAATGAAGATGTTTTATCGCTACAAGATGCGCAATACCTGAACTTGTAATCTTTGTGTTGTTCAGGTTCAGGTATTCCAATTTCTCCAGCTTCAGATCGTTTAGTCCGGCATCGGTGATCTTCGTGTCATCCACATTTAGCCGCGTAAGATTGGTGAGCAACGCTATCTTTTCAAGATGGTTATCGGTTAGCGGACTGCCTGCAGCTTTCAACCAGATCAATTGCTCTTTTACTTTCACCAACAAATCAAGCGTTGAATCCAAGGAAGTTGCATTGATAAGATTAGCTGACAAATAATTACTGTTGGCCGCAACCGGTAAAATAACCACACCGAGTTTATGCAACTGACTAAGCACTTCCTCATCAGCAGGTGAAACTTCACGTTCAGGTATAATCGATATTTTATTCAAGGATGTTCCACTAATAATTTTTTGAAGCGTCTCTAGTTGCCCGGATTGAGTTGCCGATTTCTTAAAATCAGCGCCTGCTGCAATCCAGGTTTTTAATATTTCAATTTCCTTTTCACTCAATTGTTTTTTTTCTTTTGGCGGCATGTGATCTTCATCATCACTAAGCAAGAGAATTCGATCGATCAATTCACTCTCATCTGGTTTTCCCGCAACAATCACTGCCCCGTCTTTACCTCCTTTCAATATGCGCTGTGGTTCATCCAGCCGAAGTTTCCCTTTTTGTTTAGAAGGGCCATGACATCCGTAACACTTGTTTTCTAAAATGGGCTTCACCAGATCATCATAAAAGATTGCTTCAGGCAAATTCACTTTTGCAACATCAAAACTTGAGGTTGATGTGAAACTGGCCGTGAGATAATCTTCGCCATGGGTAAGTGATCCGCCCAAATGGCCAGTGAACACTAATATAATCAGTAAGCCTGTGGACAATGACTTACGAAAAGACTTATATCCTTTTCTATTTCTAATCAATACATATCCAAAGGAATATACTGCTAATGTAATTCCCAACCACTGATGCCAACTAACTAAACTGGATTCATATTCTCCACTTTGCGATAACAGGTATCCGGTAAAGCACGAAAAAAAACCGGTGACAGAGCCAGTTGCCAGAATGGTATTAATAGATCTTTTAAGCGACCTGTATTTTTTTTTCGAAGGAAGCCATTCGAATAAAATTGCCAGCAGCAAAATGCCGATAGGCAAATGAACCAGCAGCGGATGAAGACGACCGATCAATTCAATCATTAGGCGTATCTTTTTCTCAACACTTCCATCATGTGTACATTAATCTCCCATTGATTGGCAACGGCTTGTCGTGTGTAGGGCAACGTAGGCATGTAATTGGCAGGGCCGAACTCGGTGAGGAAGGTCATGCGCTTTCCTTCCTTCTTTTTTGTTTCTACTATTTTATCCCACCAACTGAAATGTGCTTGAACGGCTTGGCTCCACTCAGGGGCACGAGGATCGTTTACCTGGGGTCCCTCCGGATGGCCAATACGTGCATGAATGTGATCGGTGCGGCTGAGAGCCAAGGCAATTGTTTCTTCCTGGTCACTCAAATAAGATTCATGTACGTTACACCAGTGAGAGATGTCGAGCGTCAATCGCAGGCTTGGGGCCTTCTCAATAAATTGCCGTGCAATGGTTGCAGCAAATAAAATTCTTCCACGATGGGTTTCATGATAAACAGGCACACCGGTTTCCTTATTTACTTTTTCACTTAAATCCATAAACTGTTTACTCTGCTCAAAAGAGAAAAAGTCTTTACCCGAATGACAATTAATATACACTGGTTTTGCTTTCGCGGCTGCTGATAAATTTTGCTGAAACTGTTCGAAGTGTTTTTGAAAATCTTTTTCACCACTACCCACTAAAAATCCGACTTGCAGTTTATGTTTGGTGATCGCATCAAATAATTCATTTCGATTTTTTTCATCGGTGGGCCACCACACCTCCATGCCGTCATAGCCGACTTGCTTTATTTTAGCAGCAAATTCATCCCATGAACCAGTGAAGCCCCAGTTAGTTGCAAAGATTAATAATGAATAGCCTGATTGTGCCGTTGCCATAGTTGGTTTTGAAAATGATGTGAGTGAGGACAATAAAAGTCCGGTGCCGGCAGCAGCGGTAGAGGTGATGAATTGTCTTCGGTTTAGATTCATTATGAAATAATTTGATGAATGATTTTTCCTCCCACATCCGTTAATCGGAAGGGGCGGCCTTGCGATTCGAAAGTGAATTTCTCGTGATCGAAGCCCAACTGATTTAATATCGTTGCTTGTATATCGAAAGCATCTACTTTTCCGCTCACGGCACTATAGCCAATCTCGTCTGTTTCACCGTGCGATGTTCCTCCTTTGATTCCCCCACCGGCCATCCACATGCTATAAGCTTCGGCATGATGATCTCTTCCTTTAAATGGCATTTTCTTCCCTTCTCGATTTTCCTGCATGGGCGTTCTGCCAAACTCAGAACCCCAAATCACTAATGTTTCATCCAACAAGCCTCTTTGTTTTAAATCAAGAATTAAAGCGGTGATGGGTCTATCTACTTTGCGGCATTTATTAATCAATCCAATATCAACGGCATTACCCGCTGAGTCTCCGTGTGCATCCCAACCCCAGTCAAACAACTGCACAAACCGCACACCTTTCTCAACTAATTTTCTGGCGAGTAGAACATTATTCGCAAAGTTAGCTTCGCCTGGTTTGGTGCCATACATTTCATGAATATAATCAGGCTCATCGTTGATGTTCATCACTTCCGGTACGGAGATTTGCATTTTGTAAGCCATCTCATATTGGGCAATGCGTGAGAGCGTTTCCGGATCTTTATATTCTTCATATTGTTCCTTATTGATTTTATTGATGGCGTCAATGGAAGCTTTGCGCAAATCCCGATCCATGCCTACGGGATCTTTTATAAACAGAACAGGATCACCTTCACTTCGGCATTGCACACCTTGGTAAACACTCGGAAGAAAGCCACTACCCCAAACACTTTTTCCTGCATCAGGATTGTTGCCACCCGAAGTGAGTACCACAAACCCCGGAAGATTTTTATTTTCTGAGCCCAATCCATACGTAACCCACGAACCTAAACTGGGTCTTCCCAATCGTGGTGTGCCAGTGTGCATTAATAATTGTGCAGGAGCATGATTGAATTGATCGGTTGTTACAGCATTGAGTATGGCGATATCATCGATCACCGTTGACAGGTGCGGAAGATTGTCGGATAACCACAAACCACTTTTACCATGCTGACGGAAGTTGGCCTGTGGTCCAAGCATTTTAGGTACGCCACGGATAAAGGCAAATTTTTTTCCTTCGAGTAATGATGGAGGGCAATCCTGTCCATCGAGTTTAGATAACTCTGGTTTATAACTGAATAATTCTAACTGCGAAGGTGCACCGGCCATGTGAATATAGATCACCGACTTAGCCTTGCCGGGAAACATCGGAGGCTTGGGGGCAAGCGGATTCGTGGCATCAAAGAAATTATTTGCCATTACGGGCGACTTGCTATCACAACTATTAAACAATGATCCCAATGCCAACGCACCCAACCCCATGGCGCTCTCTTTTAAAAAATGCCTGCGCGTTTGATGCTGCAACGTTTTATATTCCGCTTCCTTTTGTAGTCGTTGATTATGAATTTCTTTTTGTGTCATGTCACTTAGTTTTTATTCACCCATTCATCCAGATTCAGCAGGGCACTGGCTACCACGACCAGCGCGGCCGTTTCTGGTTTGGCCTGTGTTTCTTTTGTTCCGATGATTTCGAGAGCGGCTTTATTATCTTTTTCGAACTTGCCGATGGATAGGGTATATAATTCAGTCAGTGCACGTAATCGTTTTTCTGAAATGGGCTTAAAAAACATCGACTCGTATCCTTTGCTGATTTGTCTTTTCACATCTGAGTTATCTAACGCCTGCATTTTGAATGCAAAATTTCGCGCCATTACAAAATAAGAAGAATCATTAAGCATGGTTAATGTTTGCAACGGAGTATTCGTTCGTATTCTTCGGGTAACACACACCTCTCTTGCACCGCCATCAAAGGTGATCATGGTAGGATAGGGAGCTGTCCTTTTCCAATACGTGTAAAGGGCCCTCCGGTTTTGATCTTCACCTTTACTCATCACCCATTTATCACCATTATACGGTGAGCGCCAGATTCCCTCTGGCTGAAAAGGCATCACACTTTTGCCATACATTTTTTTACTCAACGAATTACTTACGGCCAATGCCTGATCTCTTAACTGCTCTGCGGATAATCGTAACCGGGGGCCGCGTGCATATAATTTATTCAGGGGATCTTTCTGCTGCAGTTCATGATTGGTTTTTGAGTCCTGCCGGTAAGTGGCTGACATCACCATTTCCCTCAGTAGTTTTTTTACGCTCCAGTCAAACTCATTCATGAACTTCCAGGATAGATGGTCGAGAAGTTCTTTATGAGTGGGCGCTATTCCTTGTGTTCCTAAATCTTCTAACGTTTCGGCCAATCCCTGTCCAAACAATTGTTCCCATAAGCGATTCACCATTGTTCTTGAAACGAGAGGATTTTTTTTGTCCGTCATCCACATCGCCAGCCCTAATCTGTTTTTAGGGGCGTTGCTATCCATCGGATTCATGACGTGCGGAACGTCAGGCGTTACTTCATCCCCCTTCACTAGCCAATTACCTCTTTCAAACACATGAGTAGAGCGAAACATCTCGTTGTTGTTTTCAAACAGGATCGGTGTGGTTTCAACAGGGGCATACATCAATTCAGTAAAATTCTTTTGTGCCACCTCAAATCCCGGGTTGCCTTCCCCTGGAAAATCTTCACCAAACTGAAACCACTCAAACGTAACTCCGGTTTCGTCCAATGTTTTGATGGTGGGATTTGAGTATTTGAAATACAAATGGTGCCTTCCTGCAACGGGAGAAAGTTCGGTGGTCACTATCTTCCATTCTCCTTTTGTATTGGTCAGCGGAATGGTTTTTAATAATGTGCCCTGTAAACTATCAAGATAAATGAACCACACACCTTCATTGTATCGTGAAGTGTAGCGGAACATAAGTTGATTTTTATTATTAAGGGACACGTTTGGCAACCGGCACGATCCGTCTTTTCGCAAGCCGGCATACCAACTGCTGATTAAGGCCGCGTTTTTAAATTCATCACATTGCAATGAGTTGATCGTTGGTTGCCATGTTTTTAAAAAGGTGTAATACTCATGGCTTTTTTCAGTACTAACATAGGTTGAAAGCCAATCTTTAAGATGTAATAATTTCAGACTGTCTTCTCCTTTATATTGACGAAGTAGCGGATATTCGGATTGAGTGTCTTCGTCACGGCTGTTATTGAAGAATGCCATGAACTTATAATATTCTTCATGTTTGAATGGATCGTAAGGATGGCTATGACATTGCACGCAGTTGAAACTCGTTCCCATCAAAGCACTCCAGGTTGTATTTACCCTATCCAATACAGCGGCTGTCCTGAATTCTTCATTCTCAGTGCCACCCTCATCGTTGGTCATGGTGTTGCGATGAAAGGCTGTGGCGATATATTTTTGGTCATCAGGATTGGGCAACAAATCACCGGCCATCTGTTCCATTAAAAATTCATCGTAAGGCTTATCTTCATTGAAAGCATGAATCAGCCAGTCGCGGTATTTCCATATCGTGCGACTTCGGTCGGCTTCATACCCTCGTGTGTCGGCATAGCGGGCGAGGTCCATCCACAGCGCTGTCCATCTTTCTCCATAACGAGATGAAGCCAATAAATCATTGACAAGATTCTCGTAGGCTTTATCCGAAGGATCGGTTAAATATTTCTGCGCGATATTTTCTTCAGGCGGCAAACCAGTTAGGTCGAGGCTTACTCTTCTCAGCAAGGTTGGTTTATCCGCTTCCGCAGAAGGAATTAATTTTTCATCATTCAATTTTTTAAGAATGAATGGGTCAATTTCGTTTTTTACCCAGTCACTTTTAATGATGGGAATTTCTTCTTCCTTTACAGGGAGGTAGGCCCAATGCTCGCCCCATGCTGCCCCTTGCTTTATCCATTGTGTAAGGACATCAATCTCTTCTTTTGAAAGTGGCTCATGCTTGTAGGGCATTCTTTCTTCAGGATCATCGGCCGAGATTCTTCGAATCAGTTCACTCTCATCTGGTTTACCGGGAATGATGGCTGGCTTGCCAGACTCAGTATTCCCCAGCGCCTCTTCTCTGAAAAGTAAACTAAAACCTGCTTTTTGTTTTACACCACCATGACAGGTGATGCATTTTTTATTGAAGATGGGTTTTACTTGAGTGTTGTAATCAATTTTTTCAACCGGCCAGTAGAGGTAAGCGACTATTGAAGTCACAAGAAATACCGATACAATAATGGGTAGTACTTTTTTCAATTCGATAATGTAATTTAAAGAAAGTAAGATACTCTTTTTGTAAAATATTCAATAGCAATTTGAGACGAATGGAGATTTCCGTAATTGGAAATAGGAAAGCCGTGGAATCCTTCCTTGTGTTTTGTTATTTCAGTGTTGAAAATAAAGGATAAAGGGATACGGCTTATTTAAGGAGAAGCGACAAAATATAATCGAACTATAAATTAAATAGTCGTCTAAAGAATCCCTGCTTTTTTTTCTTTTCCTTCTCGCCAAAAGTACGCGTTGATTCTTTGTCCTTCTTCCCAAATATTTTCTGCAGCACGTTGGTATCCGACTTATAAAGATCGCAGGAAAGTTTACGCTCCAGATTTGAAGAGAGTGGTGAAAAATGAGCGTGACTTAGTTTGGCAAATTTCGGGTCGGCATTTACGTGTTGAAAAAAAGTGGCTACAATAGGTAGCGCAGTGCTTGCTCCTTGCCCTAAAGCCGTTGAGCGAAAACGAATTCTAGGATCATCAGCACCGACCCATGAACCTACTACCAATTTTGGCGTCATCGCGATAAACCATCCATCCGCATTGGATTGGGTTGTTCCGGTTTTTCCTGCCATGTCGTTGCCAACACCAAACTTCGATCGCATGCCGGCACCCGTACCTTCATTCACAACTCGCTTTAACATCTGCACCAGCATCCTCGCATTATCTTCGGAGAGCACCTGCTCACCTTTTGCAACGGTAAAACGTTCTAGCATAATACGGTCACGCGAAGTGATGGAAGTTAAATAATATGGTTTAATGGAACGGCCCTTGTTTGCGATGCAGGAATAGGAGGCGACCATTTCCATAACCGAGATACTGGGTGTGCCCAATGCCAATGACGGCACACGTGGCAACTCACTGGTTATTCCCATTTTCTGTGCCAGCGCTACCGTGTTATCGATGCCCGCTTTTTCCAGTGTGTGGACAGCCACCGTGTTTACGGAATAGGTTAAGGCTCCCTCCATGGAATATTTCATATCATAGTTATCTTCTGTATTTAAAGGTGTCCATTCTTCCATGCCTTCATAGGTTGTCTTTTCTGCTGAAATAAAATCGCATGGTTTTTCGCCATGCTCTAAGGCAGCCGCATATACGATGGGTTTAAAAGTGGAACCCACCTGGCGTTTGGTGCTTTCCCTGACGTGATCAAATTGAAAATAATGATGGTTGATGCCTCCTACCCAAACACGAATGGCGCCTTGTTGTGGATCCATGGCTAGCAATCCCGCATTCAGGAATTTCAAATAATGTTTAATGGAATCCACAGCACTCATCACAACTTCTTTTTCGCCTTGCCAGGTGAACACATTCATAACGGTTGTCTTCTTCATCTCCTGAAGAATTTGCTTAGGTGAAAGACCCGCTTGTTGCAGGCTTTTATAGTGATCGGATTTGGTTATAGCATCGTCCAATACGTTGGGTTGATTATACCAGGGATCAGACTTTCCCCAATGTTTTAAAAACCGGTTCTGCAAAAGAGTCATCTGTTCGGTTGTCGCTACTTCCGCGTAGTGTTGCAATCTTGAATCTATTGTAGTATAAATTTTTAACCCATCCGTGTAAAGGTTATAGGGCTCACCTCGTTCGTTGGTGTGATTGCGACACCAGGCCAGCAATTCGTTACGGATATATTCGCGAAAATAGGGTGCTAACCCTGAATGGTGGTTTATCTTGTTATAGTGTAATACGAGTGGAAGCGCCTTTAATGAATCAACTGTTGAGGATTTTAATCGCTCGTATTTTTCCATTTGCGAGAGCACAACATTTCTTCGTTCTTTTGATCGCTCAGGGAATACACGGGGATTGTACGAGTACGTGGCTTTCAACATTCCAATTAATACAGCACCCTCATCTACCGAGAGTTTTTCAGTGGAGTGTGAAAAGAATCGCTGAGCGGCCGATTCAATTCCATAGGTGTTATCCCCAAAGGGAACCGTGTTAAGATAAAGCTCCAGCAACGTATTTTTATCATAGACTTTTTCTAATCGCGAAGCTACTATCATCTCGCGCATCTTATTGACGAGCATCGAAAACAGTTGATAGCGCTTTCGCGGATATAAATTTTTTACCAGTTGTTGTGTTAGCGTGCTACCACCACCGGAGGCATCGTTTTGCAAAATACTTTTGAATAATACGCGCCCGAGACTTCGATAGTCAATTCCATGGTGATCATAAAAGCGAACATCCTCCGTTGCCAGCAGGGCACTCACCAGATGAGAAGGAAGTTGATCATAGCGGATATCCGATCGCTCCTGAATAAAATATCGCCCAAGCAATACACTATCGGCACTATACACCTCAGACGCAACCGGATTCTCCACCAGGCTGAGTTCTTCACGACTGGGAATATCACCCAGCGCACCACTCAGGACAAGAAGAAATAAAAAGAGAATACCACTAAGTAGAAAGACACCAACAAAACCGCCCATTACGAATAGTTTTTTAATGAGCGATTGTCTATTAAAGAAATTCAGAAACCCATGGATGTATTCAATTACTTTGCTGAACAATTTATCAATCATGCCTCTATTCCAGTGTTACACAAGTGCAAGTTCGCACAAAATAGTTTAAGAAGAAGTTATAAAACAATGATCAGTGATTGGTTGATGCGATTGGGCGGTGGGGACACGAATGAATGTTGTCCAACCTCAAACAACTTGAGTAAAAAATTAGTTGATTGTTGGAAGCTTTCCTGACAAGAAAATGAAATCAGCATATTGATACTCTAGGTACACTTCCTATCGGGTTAATATAGGTAAATACTCTTTCCACGGACCAACCTCGAAAGTATATTGCTTTGCCATTACTCTGGCAATTTGTGCAAGATGGCTTAAATCGTGTGTTGTCCACGTGGCAAGAAGTTGGGAAAGCGTCACCTCACCGAATACAGGATGTATTCCTTTTTTACGAAGATCATCCGTGGTTAATTTTTTCGATTCCAAAATTTCAATGCTCTCTTTGCGGAGAATTTTAAACTCGTCTAACAATTGGCTGAGTGTTTTTCCTTTGCTTTCATCAAATTGTGCAAATCTATCGAACGGCTTAAATGACTTATCAGAATGGTCGGAGAGAATGATTTGCATGCGTGAAATCCAATCTGTTTTTTCACCATGTATCAGGTGTCCTACAATATCATATGGACTCCATGTGTTTTCTCCTTCAGTGCTTTGTGTCCAGTTTTCATTTAGTCCACGTAGAAATGCGTCAAGAACAATGGGTGTCCGCGTTAAGATTTCTATAGATTTTAGTAAGTCAAATTCCATCGTGTTAGGTTTTTTGTTATTTGAGCGACAGGGGTATGTTCAATTCAATTTTCTCTTTTACAGACACCTTATACAAAGGCAATTTGTATGCTTCCGAACAAGAGGGCAATTCCTATTATTATAGCAAACAGTCGTCTTAATTTTTTCAAATCGAAAAAAGCGACAACAAAAATAAGAACACTATTGATAAACCGAATGAAGGCAGGCATCGACCCCGATCCTATTTTTTCCCCTAGCCATATTCCAACCAGTAGGTTAACCATTATAAAAAGAGACAAACTTATTCCAATGATTTTAAAATTGCGATCGAAATAGTTGGGCAAGTCATACTCTTTATCCAGGTCGGGGAACATTAACACGGTAGCGAAATAGCTTAGCGCTAGCGGAATGATGATCAAGATAAAATATAAAAACCCATCGCCAAGGAAGGCCATCCGTACCCACAAACTCCACCAATTTAACAGAAGTATCCAAAAATAGAGAATGGAATAGATAAGGTGATCGACACTAAATATTATGTTGCTACGGGTTCTGATCATTCTGCCCCAACCGACAAAGAATTCGGAAATAACCAAGGCATATAAAAAGGATATAAATACACTCATGTACTCTATTCGAGTGTAGCCGTTAAACTGATCTGGAAACGCGAATTCATTTTGCATAAGCAAAAAAGTTAGTGGATTTTAGGGTTTCTCTTACCTGATGTCGCATTTAGTTTACTCAGTTCTTTATTTCTTGACAATCTGTATTGTCTTGAACATCTCCTTATGTGCAGCTTTTGTAGGTTAATTTTATTTAGCTGTATTCATAATTAATTGGGTTTTTGGTCTGCCTCCTATCTCACAGATCGAAACGAAAATAAGAAAAGAACGCTTCATATCAACCATTCGCTCCGGCATCGAATAGGATGAACTGTCAGGAACAGTTATGACTTCAAGAATTTTAATAGTAGAAGGATCAACGTCACTGTCAACAAGATGGAAAGTGTCAGAACAATGATGGACTTTCGCTTCTCTTTTATTCTTTCGACTTTTATCGTTGTTTTTATTTCCTCCCGTTGTTCTTCCGTCTCAATGTTATTGTCAACAAAAATTGACTTTGATGTTCTGGTATAAAAGTACTTCTGCTTAAAATAATTTCTTTTGCTTCTAAGGTTTGCGTTCTCCTGAAGTCGCTTAATCATGTCAAAAACATGTGTTCCACCAGCCATTATTTTTTCTCTTTATTTATGCTGTAAAACATGTCCGTCATAATTACACCCAACCTCCTAATTTAAGCCTCACCATTCTGCCCGACAAACTATTTCGTGCCTATAATCCAACTGCATTATTACCATCTGTAATAATACCAGGCTATTTTCACTCAATGTTCCTATGCGTTGTTTCTTTGCTCCACAAGGTATAGGTTGTTGTGTTTTTATGCGGCAAAAGAACACCAATCAGGACGCACGTAAAACATGAATTTCAACAAAAACGATATAGTTGAAAATTTAAAAAAGGGCGCGTCTGTATATCGTAATGATATTGTTTGGATGCAGCACCTTGATTATGAATGGTGCGGATTTGACTAAAAGAAAGTTTATAATGGAGTCAGAGTTGTCGTAAATCCCTTGCTCCCTTCCATGAATGTTTTTCTCGCTGTGTGATGGAGTTCTCTGTACTACCGGAGACAACCTTACGGCAATCGGGGTGGCCGCACGCGCATACAAAAGATTGGATGTTGTCGTCTAACAAGTCGGCATAATCCAGCGTCAACTCTTCGTCTGTGTTTATATCACTTAGAGCAATCAAATTTAAACCATCATAAATCGTGTTGGGATTACAACTATGATTTTGGGGGGCCCAGTTTTGAGGTTTATGGTCCCACAGAATATACACTTCATCCGATATCGGATAAGCATATTGTCTGAACTCATCCATTTGCTCGGAAGTCCAGTGTTTTTCAACATAGCGTTTCGTGACAATACGCTGTGCACTTTCCTCCAGTTTAAAAATTACATCTCCTTTTTTTAACGGTCGTTGAGCGACAATGCCATAGCCATTTATGGCATTACCTTTTATTTTATATTTTTTTTGTTTGGATGCGTGTCGCGCAATTCCTTCTGCAATGATGTGCTTTAAGAATCCGGATTTACCGATAGGATCAAATTGGAGAATATAGTCGGCAGATCCTTCATAACCATCTTCGTAGAAGACAGAGCAGGTGAAATTAATTTCCAGAAAGAAAACTTCCAGATTTTTATTGACCCGAAAATCAAGACGGGCATAACCAACCCCTGAGAATCCGTTAAATATTTTTTCCGCAGCTGACTTTAGCTTTGCTTCTACCGTTTCATCAGCACATGGCTTATTTACATTGGTATGTAAGTCGGATGTTTTAAGTGCGTAGGTCTTGAATTTATACCCATCAGGAAATTGATATTCGATAGGCTTAAAGGCCAGGCAACCATAGGAAGGGTTTACATTAGCAGCAACCAATACGGTATATTCCTGCCCGGCAATGTATTCCTCTACCAGGATATCATCATATTCCTGGGCTATTAAATCTTCAATTTTATCATGAAGTTCAGTGTAATCTTTTACCAATGAATGTTCATCTACTCCCAGACTATCACCTGCTTTGGCCGGCTTTACAAATAATGGAAAAGAGAGGTGTTTAACTTTTTCAGCCAGTCCGTTACTATTATATACTTCGGCAAAGTTCGGAGTCTTAACGCCCGCACAATAGGCCACATATTTCATCAATGGCTTTGGAGGATCGTAAAGAATAGAATTAGGACCCGTGTATGGAAGGTTAAGTGTGTCTAAAGCATGGATTACATCGATGGAGGGAACGGACCAATCCAGGTATCCTTCACACAGATTTACATAGATGTCATACTTTTGTTTACAAAGATCCTTTAGTTGTTTGTAGGTGTTGAGCTTATTTAAAAAGACATGATCGACCTGGTCAGTGGGAAGCAGGCTTGAAAGATTCCTTGGAGGATCATAGTGTTTATAATCTACCTCCGTAGTGCTGTAATCAGGCTGAAGGACACAAACTTTCATTTTTTATAAAATTGATTTACGGAGTAAGGCATCGTCAAGGACCTCGACAATTAAATTAGTAAACGTTTTATTGCTTACCCTTAAAATAGCTCCTATCGAAGTATAGTTTTCATCATCACTCAATCCGCACTGTGCGTTTATTTCTAACACGAACAATTTTTGAGTGTCCTTTTCCATTCGAATATCAATGCGCGCGTACCCTTTGCCTTTCACCGCCTTGAAAGCATCGATACTTAACTCTTTTAAGCGCGCGACCAACTCCGGTGAAGAAACCGCTTCGTATTCATAAAAGAACCCTTCGTCAGGCATGGGGCTCTCTTCTTCGTAGGACTCCCAAAGTCTTTCAAAGGAAAGAAACTGTTCCTTCTCTGGTAAAGAGGAGTGAAAAACGCGCTCGATGGGACGGTAGAATTTAATCTGTTCGGGTTGGTCAAAGGAACCAACTAATAATGTGGTGAATTCTTTTCCGATGATGAATTGTTCTACCAGCAGGCCTGCTCCATGGAGGTTCCAACCTTTATACCCTTTTTTAATGGAGGTTACGATGTCTTTCAGTTCATCGAAATCGCTCACTACATTTTTTACACTGATGCCCATGCTGCCTGCAGATACCGCTGGCTTTACTATGGCGGGTTTGCCCGTTTTATGGAACATATTTTTATCAATATGTCCGTTTAATTTAACCCATCCGGGTATTGAAACACCATGCAGGTCAAAGGCCTCCTTCATGGTAATTTTAGAAGTAGTTACCTTATAAAAATAGGAGTCGGAACCAGTATAGGTAATGTTGTTGGCGTCAAGGGCATGAATTACTGAAATGCCAGGCACTTCATTGATTTCGTCACCATCGCATAAGTTGAGTACGATGTTGTGTTTTGAAGTATCATATTTAACCCGGGCAATCGCTTCATCAAGATTCTTAAGGGTAATGTTCACCCATTCCCATTCGCAGTTAATCTCGGAGAATACTTTGGTGTATTCGGCTATACTCTGGGTGTAGTCGTAGTAAAATTTTAGGGTCGGATCATCAGTATCCAAAAACGGTGCAAAGATCCAGACTTTATAGGCGGCTGTATTGTTAAGAAGCTTCATTCAACAACAGCCACAAGAAGTGTAGTGTAATTCTATTTGCCATAGTAATGCA
>CAYGGY010000049.1:0-38660 GCA_964349405.1 uncultured Ohtaekwangia sp.
CAATGAAAATAATTATTACCTATGTTTCGATACTCTATTTACAATTTCATTAATAAGAACAGGATTCTTATCGGGTTTATCATAACAACGATTTCATTAACAGGCTTTGATATAGTATCCAATTTACTTTTCAATCGGTTCTCAACAGAACAATTTAAAATAGCTGCATTTGACATTGGATTTGCACCGGAAATATGGTTAACCATATTAACCCTAGTTTTAGGGACATTGATTATCGTTATTTCAATTGCTTCTCAAAACACGCCCAGATTAATAGATCTCTATTTAAATAATTGGACGAGCATACTTTATATGTGGTTTATCACCCTCAGTTCAATCCATTCCGTAATTTTTCTGCTAATCGAATCATTGTTGAACAGACCCGCAAGCGGATTATTAAATTCATTTCTATTACTGCCCATTGCTCTACTTTCTTCACTTCCCTATATTTTCTTCATCCTTAATTACTCAAAAATGGATCATGTCATTGGGGTAATCAATAATCAGCTTTCGAATGCAATACTAAAAGTTGAAATGTATTCGAAATCCAGACTAATAGAAAACCAACAGGTAGTTAGAAATTCTCATTTTATAATATTAGAAAAAACAAATCAATTGATGGATTTATTCTCTTATGTCGATTTTAAGGAAACAAAGGGAGCTATCATCAAACATTTAAGCACAACTTTAGAAAAATACATTACCCTAAAAAGTAAGTACAATACAAACTACTTCGTATTAACGGAAGAAATTAAACAAGACATAAGTTTTTCCAATTACACGCAGTATCAATTTTTGAAAATGGAAAAAAGACAAACCTTCTTTGAAGAAAAGATATTCAGGATTATGGGCAATATCTACAACGAATCCCTAACAAACAAAAATCATGAATTAGCATCGGACTGTTGCTCCAAAATAGTTCATATAGGAAAAATCGCTTTACAAAAAGATGATGACATTCTGGTCGGGCTTGTTTCTACAAGAATAAATACCTTGTTTAGATTATCCATCAATGATGGCGTGAAAAATGGATCTTCAAGAATCATTAACAATTTTATTTTTCAATCCGGAAAACTTTTAGATATTATTATTAAACTCAAAAAGGAAAAAGAGTTACTCCGATATTACGAATTTCTTCTCATCTACGGCAACAAACTATTTACACATAGCATTGATGACCCCAATATTGGTTTTTCGGTGTCTTTTTTACTTTACGAAGAAAAACGCTCATTAATTAAAATCAATGAAGAAGGGTGGGATGATTCAATCCAAGAAAAACTAATTCAACTAATGTTAAAAATAGATGAGCCTTCTGATATTGAGCCCGAGTCGTTACTCCGTCATAAAATCAAACATCACAATTCAAGGATTATACTATTAGCTCTGGCATTATATTACTGTAGTGAAAAGAAATTTGATCTGGCCAAAATAATAATCGACAACAGCATTAAAGAATTAGGGGATACTTCCAAAGAGATGAAGATGAAAATATTTAAGGAAACATTCGAAAAATTAGAACAAACACGTATGAGTTTTTGGGAAGATACAGACCGCGGTACGTTCAATATTTATTTTAGTCATGAAACAGACTTGATAGATCCATTATTGAAGTTTATTGAAGAACGGTTATAACAACGTGAAATTCAATCAACCCATTTTACAGGCAAGCTCCATCGCATACCTTCCTCCTCCTCTTCCAGGAATTCAATAAAAGTACTCACATACTCAAAAAATAACCCACTTGCTCATTCGGGCTTTAATCTTTAAAGATTATATAGAATTATACATCCCTAAATGGTTACGGGGCAATCTGCCAACTAAACTGTAAATATTTGCGATAGAGATAAACAAAATAGTCGATTCTAGGTTATATAGTAATAAAATTATTAATCATGAAAAACTCACTAAATCAAGATCCTGATTTCTCAAATGACCCTTACTATGAGGCGATAAAGAAGTTCAATAAGGAAATGAAAAGTGAAAATAAAATCCTAATCGGAATCCTTTTTCTGATCATCGTTTTGATCACGGGAATGACAATTTTTATTTCATGGAGCCAAGTATTGGGTTTAATAAATTAAGTGTAAATTGAACAACAAACACCATATTAAATTCAAAATTCTAAAAAATCATTAACCGACCAAACAAGAAATAAATGAAACGGTTTATTTCATTTTCAAAATGAAGTTCGAAGTTATGGTAAAAGAAAATCGAAAATAAATTAAGCTGACGGCAATGAACGAAATTCAGAAGGCCTTAAAAAGAAATTATCCTTTTTAAAAGTACTACGTATTTCTCTATGTATTCAAAACTAAATAACATCGTTGTTCACATTCTATCTGACGAATTAAAGAATAATGATAAGAATTTTATGCAGGCCAAACTATTGACAAGGTTTATTCTCTTGTGTATAACGGCCTCCATTATATTCTTATTAGTATATTATTTTATTAATCTTACACTATCTTTTTATTCGGTTTTGGTATTTACCATAATATTTATATCAACCCAGCTTTCATTAAAATTCGCGAAACACACGTTGATTCAAACAAAAGTGGTGATCGTATCTTGTTATGCAATCATCTTAGCTATTGCCATAGATAGCGGAGGAAGCCAATCACCAGTCATTCCTATTTTCATTATAATACCCATTATAAGTTTTCTGCTGGGATCTAAAAAAGATGGCTTTCTATTTACATCCCTCACCGTAATAACAATTTTAAGTTTGTATTCATTGTCCTATTTGGGAATAGCGATTAGAAGTAATATTGATAGCCAGTACGAAGCTACCTATGAATTAGTTTTCAATATGTTTACCTTCTTATTTATTATCCTGATGATATTGAATTATGATAAGGAGCTTTCCACATCCCACATTGAATTAAAAAAAACAGTTAAAAAGCTACAGGCATCAGAAATTGTAATGAAAGAAATATCAGAGCAAGCTATAAATTTCAGTAAGTATTTAGGAGAAGCTGAAGAGGAATTACAAACTGCTTTACAAAAGGAAAAAGAAGCTAAAAAGAAGCTACAACAAACCCAAACTCAATTAGTGCAAAACGAGAAAATGGCATCAATAGGCCTTTTAACGGCAGGTATCGCGCACGAGATTAATAATCCAGTGAACTTTATCCAAACCGGTATAATAGGACTGAACAGGAATTTAAAAGACATTAAAGAGTTTGATAATATTATCTCCACAAGTTTATCGGAGATACTTAAGAAAGTGGAAAGCAATGATATCCAAGACCCGTTGACTATCATTAAATCAAAAATACAAAAAATAGAAAATGCAAGAAAGGAATTGGCATATAATGATGCCTGTGATGAGATAGATGAATTGGTTAATTCAATTAAAAACGGTGCAAACAGAACAGCAGAAATTGTACTAGGTTTGCGCACTTTCTCTCGTTTGGATGAGCATGAATGGAAATCAACGGATTTGGAAAGCAATATTGATTCAACTTTGGTTTTATTAAAAAACAAGTATAAAGACAAGGTAGAAATCATCAAAGAATATGGCAAGATACCCAACGTAGAATGTTATCCAGGCAAACTAAATCAGGTGTTTATGAATTTGTTGGTGAATGCCATACAGGCGATACCTGAAGTTGGAAAAATCAATATCAAGACAGAATGCCTTGATGACAAAACAGTAAGAGTATCAATAGCCGATACAGGTACAGGCATTCCTAAAAGCCTGCAAGAAAAAATATACGATCCTTTTTTTACAACAAAATCCGTAGGAGAAGGCACTGGTTTAGGATTAGCCATTACAAAAAGTATTATAGAAGATCATAATGCAAAATTGACATTTGACACAATCGAAAACAAAGGAACAATATTTTATATCGACATTCCAATTATACAATCTACTAAAAAAGAAAACCATGAATAATCTGGATAGCAAATTTAATTTAGAGAAACCATCTATCTTATATGTAGATGATGAACGTGATAATTTAACTACCTTCAAATCAGTATTCAGAAGGGATTATGACGTATCGTTGGCCATTTCCGGGGAGGAGGGCATAGAGATATTGAAAGCAAAAAGAATAGATTTGATTATTACAGACCAACGGATGCCCCAAATGACAGGTGTTGAGTTTCTAAAGAATACATTACCTCATTATCCTGATCTGGTAAGAATGATTTTGACGGGATTCAGCGATATGAAAGACATCATTGACGCTATCAATAGCGGTAAAGTATATGCTTACATCACCAAACCATGGCACAAGGATGAATTGAAAATTACTATAGATAATGCTTTAAATCAGCTATTTGAAAAGACAAAATTACAGAATGAAATAAATGCATTGAAATCTGAAATTGAACGTCTTCGTAATGAAATAGCGATGTTACATGCAAATTAATAATGATGTGTAGAATTTCAACTTTAAGTTCAAAATACTATGAAAGGAACTATACACTATTGTCTGGAGGAATCCATCATTAATAAATTTGGGCAATCGCAATGGGAAAAATGTATAAAATCAAGTGGATATCCTGATGATTTTAGTTTCATGACGATGATACGAGATGATCTTGATGAGGAAAAAAGTATTGACATTTTTGTCAAAAGTTCCAAGGTATTAGATATTTCATTAAAAGAGCTATTTGATGTTTTTGGTGAACATTGGTGTTGTAATTATGCTCCCAGAATATATGGGGCTTTTTTTGCCGGTATTAAATCAACTCGATCAGCAATAACTAAACTAGGCAAAGTACATGAAATGGTAACCAAGAATATTCCGAATGCAGCCCCACCACAATTCAATTACAACTGGATCAATGAGGATAATTTGGAATTAACCTATATCTCCAAGAGAGGACTAATCGATCTGTTTGTTTCGCTCGTAAAAGGTTTAAATAAAGCATTTAACGACACCTGTAGAATCACTAAACTAAGCGAAGATAAAGTGATCATTGATTTTGATAAGAACATCAAACAAACCGAATATATTGATGTGTCTAAATTGTAGTTGTTACGTCATCGTATCCAAACCAACCTGCCGGTTTCAATCACATTAACTCCATTGGTCTGCATATTCATCCGATAGAGATAAACTCCATTAGCAAGAAGTTTACCTGAAGTATCGGTGCCATTCCAAACTATTTCGTTGGTACCGATATAAAATTTCTCAATATCCTCTATACCAAATCGGGTTACCAACTGACCGGTAGAAGAAAATACTTCCAACAAAAAATCTTCAGGTAAAATATTTCCAGAAAGTTCAAAATTGAAAAAGAACCCGATCGAAGATGGATTAGGGTAAACGCCTTTGAAATTTAATTCAGTATTTGATTTTACGTTAAAGGTAATTTCATAAGGTACTGCCCCACTCAAATTACCGCTGGCATCAGTTGCCTGTACGGAAAGAACATATTGCCCATCTACTAATTCAGTTGGTGTAAAATCAACATAAAAATCAGAAGTGAGTGTTGCTGGAAACCATTTTACGGAACCGCTACTCAAAGGTATTCTAGTAAAAGAACAATTATCTGTAGCACAAGGATAACTCAACAAAACAGTAACACCCATTGTATCAGTCTTCAACATGAAAGGATTTTCATCCGATAAGCTCATTTGAATGAAAGGTGTAGATGAAACAAAATCTCCATTTCGAAGAATCCGTCCATCAAAGGTAACGGCAAGTACCGGATGAGTCTTATCAGGTTTGACCATAAGATAGCCAGACAGGGTTGCATAATTATTATCGTAATACTGCTCTGGAACCACTTTCTTATTTACATAAACATTGACGTCATTGCTGCCCACCTTTCCCACTGTTGAAGAATAAACATTAAAGAATGTAGTGTCGTGTGGTGCAGGCGCTGTTATTAATGAATCTTTCCGCAGATGATGCTGAGTTTCTTGTGTGACTACATCCAACTCAACCTTCAAAGGACTATTAAAAATCTTTTCTGAGATGTTGGTAAAACCAAATTGGGTACTCCAAAATTGACCTTCCTGCAAAGTTTTTACTTGAGATGTTCCTTTATAAAAAAGCACTCCCTCTGCTACAGCCTCATACAATACAATCCAGTTTTTCCAATCTGCCGGTGTGAGGTTGATTTCATCCTTCGCATCAAACACCACTTTTAAATAAGGAAATTGGTCTACTGACAATTGACTTAAATCAAATCCGCTCATTGCATTACTGGTAATCAACGTTTCGTTTCCCGTGTTATCAACACCATAAATTAATATTGTAATCTGATCGGATGGTTCGACAAAAGGAGACTTCATCATGAATTGATTCCACTTCGCAGCCGGACCAATCAATACGGATTTCATTATGCCCTCCGTTTTCCTTCCGGTTATTTTTTTGGTTACCGATAACAGTTGCTCATTGGCAGGAGACAAAGGAGATTTAAACATAGTAGCTGACCCTGGTGGCGTGCCTTTCTTTCCAAAGATAATCACCGGTTCACCAGACTGTAGATTGTTCAGTTCTGTCAAACCAATTCCAAGCTCACCCAATTTTGATTTTACTGTTGACGACCAACTCGAATACCCTGGATCGCCAATTGAAAACAAGACAACGGAATCGCTTACACCTATGCGGTCGATGACTGCGATGAGGTCATTATTAAGCCCTGTTTCAAATTCATTATTTTGAAAACTGGTGATGAATTGAGGTGCACGGCCACACAAACGGAGATCAGGAAAAACAAACGGGATGGCCGCATAGGGCACCACTGTAGATTTGTTAAAAGCAATCAGGTTTAAGGTATTGTTGCGGCAACTGAGTCCGGTTCTAACTATACTATATTCTGCGTTATCAATCATTACAGAAACATCGGTGTATGATGCAGGGTTATTACTTCCAAACGTAGTGATGTTTACGGAGGTCGAATGCTCCTCAAACTTAAATGGCTTTCCATCACCTGCTGCCACTAAACCAGAGAAAAAATTCTCTCTCAGTTGGTTCTTACTCAATTGCGCCCATCCTTCCGGACTATTCTGAATAAAAGAAAAAGATGAAACTACCCACTCATTACTTTCCTGGTTGGTGGGTTTATCAAACCTGGTGCGCCAATAATAAACCGTTGAATCTTTGTCTGTTAACGTAATGGCTGCACTGGCCAATACTTTACCGGCAACTAATTTCTTTATCAAGTAAGGACTTGTAAACAGCAACGTAGTGTCTATTTCAATTTGAAAGTCACGTTTGGCTGACAAAGGGTCGGATGCTTGCCAGATCAATTGCACTGATTTCTGATTAACTATACCATAATTTAAAGGAAAGAGATGAAGGGTTGTGTTGTTAGGAATAAACGTTTCGAAGGTAGCTGAGTTGTTGCCTTCATTAAATTCCTTAATAGTATTATCGGGATCCAACTGAACCTTAAACGTGGTATTTCCTCCGGCTACCTCATCACCTCTGTGAATTTTAAAAATCAGTGTATCGGAATTAAACACAGCCTGAAAGGTTGAATCATAGGTAAGTTCAATTCCATTCGTTAACGTTCGTGTAATCTTTATTTTAATCGGTTTACGTGGTGCCTGTCCGTGGTTTTTTACTACCAGTTTCAAAGCAAATGAATCTACCAACGCAGTTACTGGTTTACCATCGAAAGAAAAAAGTGAGACCCCTGAATTGATTATTTCGTAATCAGGCTTGGTTGAGCTAAATAATTTTACAGCGGGATCACCCAACAGCATCATTTGCTGTACTTGCGCGATGTTTTGCATGATAGGTTGTGCTGAATTCATATATACACGGGCTACCTCCTTTTGCACATCGCCTATTCCTTTATTAATAAAAACTGAATCAGCAAAGCCAATCATATAGAACAGGTTAGAGTAATGGTGAAGCAAGGAAGGAAATCCATACGAACTATTGGCGATAAAATTGCGAGCCCCCCGGTTAGCAGCATTGATCCAATTCTCACCCAAATAAGCTCCATTTAGAAAAAAAGCACCTGCATTACAGCCGTTGATCAGAAATGCCGGATACTTGCCTGGATTATTGTAACCCAACGTTTGATCCGTAACATATCCAATGTCAATATCATTATCATTTGCCGATGAGTGACCAAAGAAGGTGACCAGATTTACACCGTCATTAATTTCGGATGAAACATTGATAAGCTCTATTAAGGAAGGATCCTGTCTTGAAATGGTTTTCACCGATGCACCCCAGTACTCCTTTTCTGCTACGGCTTTAAAACGATCAACAAAATAACGAAACAGCGGTATTTCAGAAGTTCGAATTCCTCCACTTAAATGTAATCCACGCTTTTGCCAAGCCTGACCTAAAGGTGCCGATTCCGTTTCTTTAATTTTATTCATATAGGCAACTACCTCTTGAGGATTTACTGCTGAAAGTCTGCCGGTAGGCACTGCAGGTTCATGCGTGGTTCCCGCAAGGCCTACGGTAAAATTCATATCAGATCCCGGCACTCCGGCCGAAGGCACCAGATCTTTATAAACCGTTGAACCAGGATTAGTCATGCGATGGAATCCTGCCCATACATCACGCCCTTTACCGATCAGAAACAAATATTTGGGATTTCCTCTCTCTACCATGAAGCGCATAAACTCATAGATGGCGGTGGGGGATGTTTCACCATAATTAAATTGATTGTACAATTGATCAACCGAGACAACCAACGTATCATAGGAACCGCCTTCTGCCGAAGCCCGATATCCGGCATACTCTTTCACCGCATCTAGATAACCCAATGCCGGTTTCATCAGTACCTTATTTGAAATAATTATATAATCTGACAGCTTTGGATCAATCAGTCTAAAACTAACTTTCCTGATGGGTGGAGTACTGGTTGAAGTAAATGCGTAAAGCGTTCGCGGTGTTTCCGTTGACCCCACCATAGCGGTTAAGGAAGTTCCTGACGCGCGTGTGCCTATCGAAATGATCGACATGGGATCGGACACATCCCATAGACGCATAGAGGCAGGTGCGTTTGTCCACTCCACAAAAGATCTTCCGGTTGACTTTACTTGCAAATGAAATTCTTTCTCTGTCAAGCCGGTCGATTGAAAACTTTGTGGAACGGTCAACTTCAAATAAGAAGCACTGAATTGCGGACGATTTGTTGTTGATGAAGGTGCAGTAAGTCTTACAACCAATTTTCCATCGACACCGATGTCGCTCCAATTTAAAGGCATAGTCACCATTACCGATTCAAATCCAACAAAAGCAGTTGAGCTTATTGATCGTAATGAACTACTATTCGGCCCAACCAAAATTTCAGCGGTGTGAGAACTTTCATCTCGACCAACCAGTAATAATTCTATTTGTGGATTACCCGCACTGATCTCGATATTATTGATAAGGTCGATGGTGTAATCAATAAATTGCCCTTGAATGATCGCATTGCCTGTCCACCCCTCACCTATGTCAAAATGGGTATATTGAATTACATCACTGACGGTGACTCCTCCCGAATATTGAGTTTTATTGATAACAAGTCGCTCCGCGTTATGCGCGATCTCTTTGGGAATATTAGTCACATTAACTTCATCATAAGTAGTGACACGCTTTCCAGGCACGGCCCCAATACTCCATGTTAAAAAATAGGCAGTAGTGTCGCTGAATAAATTATAGTAGTTATGAGGTTGAGCGGTACTTGGCTTGTATAAAATTTTATCCAGCGTTCCATCATTAGCCTGACCATAAAATTCAATGTAATCATCCGAATTTAGCACGGCATCCGCCTGGCCTTGCACAAAAATGGATTGCTCCTTACCGCGGTGGAAGAGTTGAATCAATCGGGGGTCAATGGCGGCCACTGGCACACCTGCATTTTGTAAATCTGAATAGGCAAGTCTATAAATTCCTTTTTTGGCAATCGGTATTCTATAATATTGTTGCCCCTGGCGCACCCATTCGTTGGTATACTGTGAAAAACCCGTCCAAGGCAATATCAATAGTAAAAACAATAACAAAAGCTGAAGAACAAACCTCACAGTTTTATGGATAAAGGATAGTAGGCAGATTAATACATCTTCAAAATTACAGGTAACTAACCGTATTAACCTTCAAAATCATTAAAATAAAGGCCTTTTTAAAAATATTTTAAAAAATACCATCCAGTACTTGGCCATACATAGTACTTTCACCGTATAACTCCACAAGATCGGATCTTAACAAATGGATGTATGAACCTTGAAAACACACAAGTACAGATGAGAAAAGGCATATTGGAGTATTGCATCCTGCACATTATTTCACGCGGTGAAGTATATGCATCAGACATGTTGAATGAATTAACAGCTGCCAAGATGATTGTCGTAGAAGGCACGTTGTATCCACTGCTCACCCGTCTGAAAAATGCCGGATTACTGGAATACAAATGGGTGGAGTCCAAATCAGGGCCACCACGTAAGTATTATAAATTAACTGAAGAAGGTGATAAATTTCTGAAAGGGTTGAGTGATACCTGGGAAGACCTTGTTCACTCTACCCAAATGATTAAAACCAAATCTAATAGCTAACTTCAACTAACCCTGCTCATAACGATCGTTCGAATATGAAAAAGAATATCAGTATCAACATCAGCGGCATCATCTTCCACATAGAAGAAGACGGGTACGAAACACTTCGTAAATACCTTGATTCGATTAAACGTTACTTTGCTTCTTTTGAAGACAGCAGCGAAATACTCATCGATATTGAAAGTCGTATTGCCGAAATATTTTTAGCCAAGCTCAACGAAGGTAAACAGGTGATCACGGCAGAAGATGTGAATAACCTCATCGCCACCATGGGTAGCGTTAGTGATTTTAAGGCAGCGGAAGAACAAGAATTGGAAGCGGGTGAATTTGCCTCCGAGGAAAACAAAAGCAAGAGCCAATCTTCAGGAACACAACGAGAAGCCTCCAAAAGGTTATTTAGAGATCAGAAGCGAAAAATAGCTGGCGGTGTTTGTGCCGGATTGGGTCACTATTTTAATGTGGACCCCGTATGGCCGCGATTACTCTTTGCCTTATTGGTGCTCGGTAGCTATGGAAGTCTGTTGATTGTTTACATCATTTTATGGATCGCACTCCCTGCATCCGAAGAACTTGAAGAAGAAGCCTCGGTTAAAAAAATGTATCGCGACAGTGAAAAGAAAGTAATTGGAGGAGTAGCCAGTGGAGTAGCTTCATTTTTCGGAGTTGATATTGCATTGATTCGTGTGATGTTTGTAATCTTCGCCTTCTTTGGTGGATTAGGACTTCTAATTTATATCATATTATGGATTGCCCTTCCAGAAGCAAAAACCATTACAGAAAAAATGCAAATGCAAGGCGAAGCCTTCACCCTTTCCAATATTGAAACAACTGTAAAGAAAAACCTGAATGAAAAAGACGGGGAAGAAGAAAGCGTATTGACCAAAATAGTGCTATTCCCTTTCCGGCTTATTGCGATGGTGATAGATGGCATATCAAAAGTGTTTGGCCCGGTATTTACAGTTGTTATTGATGTAATGCGTACGCTTATTGGTCTCGTTATAAGTTTTACAGGTCTGGCTATGTTTATTGCAATTTTAATTGCCGCAGGACTTGTTTTTGGATTCATTTCTATCTCTGCACTGCCCGCGTGGTGGGATATACCGGTAAGTGAATTTGGTTTTCCGATCGATGCTTTCCGAAACAGTTTCCCTACATGGACAATTGTATTTGCCTTCATCGCGGCTATGGTACCCACTATGTTCGTTATTCTAATTGGTAATTCAATCATTGCAAAAAAAATTGTATTTAATGCATTGGTGGGCTGGTCCTTATTTGTCCTTTTCTTCATCAGTGTAGGCGTCATGAGTTTTACAATCCCACAAATTGTGTATTCATTCAAAGAAGAAGGTGATTACAGGGTGGAGACAACATTTGCTATGAACGGGAAAACTCCAGTACTAAAAATAAATGAAGTTGGACTTGATGACTATGACGTAACATCTATCACCCTTAAAGGATATGACGGTAATGAGTTGAAATTAGTACAACGATTTGAAGCACAAGGAAACACCCGCAAAATTGCCAGCGAAAACGCACGCATGATTGACTATTCTGTGACGCAGAATGATAGTATCATCACCTTTGATTCCAATATCACTTTTAAGAAAGGTTCCAAATTCAGAGCACAGCGATTGAATATGGATCTCTTCATTCCCTACAACACGTACTTTGTGATTGATGAAGGAATGTGGAGAATAATCGATAATAACTACCGGGACTATGATGGCTATCGTGATTCCAACTTTAATAAGACCTGGAAAATGACACGTGATGGATTTGAATGTGTGAATTGTTCAGAACCATCCGAAAGAAAATCTATTGAATTAAACGACCAGTACGGATTGAAAGATTTTAGAGCCGTAGATCTGTCAGGTTTTTTTGACGTGCGCATCGAGCAAGGAGATGTGTTTGCCGTGCAACTGAATGGCTCGGAACGTGAGAAAAAACGATACGAAGTCTATCGTGAACAGGAAACATTAGTGATAGATTATAAGAACAAAGACAAATTCTTCTGGAAGAAGGATTTGTTTGACGATAATAAAGTAAAAATCACGATTACAATGCCCGAACTAAAAGAACTCCATGTGCAAGGTGCCGGTAAACTTAGATTCGGTGGCTTTCGTTCACAGGACATCGAGATAAAACTAACCGGTGCCATGAACGGTGAAGGTGATATCAATGCAGACAATCTTACCGTAGAATTGACCGGTGCCTCCACGTTGGAATTAAAAGGTGACGGTCAATTTATGGAAGCTAATCTGACAGGAGCCTGCGCATTACGTGCCTACAACTATAAAGTTAACCAAGCTATCGTAGAAGCGCATGGCGCTTCATCTGCTAAAGTATTTGTTACCAATAAATTAGAGATCGATAAAGGTGTTGCCAGTTCAGTGTCACATCGTGGCGATGCCGAAGTGATCAGGAGAGATTAAAAGTTCGTGGTTATTTTTTCAACCCCTTCTTATTTCCACATTTAATATTGGTTTAAGATGGACACTAAAATTTCTTCTTTAGGTTTCACTTCCTTCCAATATCCCGCATTTATACTGTGTAACCAGCAGTCTTGATTATTAATATTTATAAATTCAATCATATCTGACTCGATTACATTACCCTTCCTTATGTTACCAAAATGAGTGACAGGAAATATTAATTCCGTTATATCAACTTTATTCAGAAACAAAGAAAATAATAAACCACCGGTATCCACTCCAGTTTTACCAATACTACCTGGTTTAAAATCAATATTTCTTTCTTTCAAAAAACCATTATAAAAAAAACAGAAACCTGGCCAGAGGTACCAGATATCTTCTATTTTCTCTTGCTTACCAAAAAGTAATTGTCTCTTTAAAATTGGTAAAAGTTGCTGTTTTCTAATTGGATAAATATCATGATCTAAGAACCCAATATACGTAGGATTTAAAACCTTTATGAGATGTTTACATGCCCAGTTTAGAGCAATTCCGTGAGAATTACTATTTCTGAAATAGAAGTTATAGGGTAATGAAACATATCCTGTATCCATTTGACTACATATCCTTAAAATTTCATTCCTAGCCAGTTTGTTACTTGAATTATCTATTACAATGTGATGAAACTTATCGTCAATATATTTTGGTAACAGACGAAGTTGATGGCTAATAACAAAAGTGTTATTGTAAGCAACAGTAATCAGTAAAAGTTCTGATTTCTCCTTTGGCAAGTTTATATGATACACCTGAGATAGTCCTTTACTCATAAACTTTCGCTCTCTCATAGAATAGTATAGGCTTTTTATCTCCCTGTAGTTCCTTCGTATAAAGGATTCTTCTTTTAAAATAAGCCGTAGTTTATTTAAGATTCCCAAGTTCATATTTTTTAAACCTAACATAGATTGTTCGGTGAAAGTTATTCAAATAGAAAGTTAAAATAGAATAATAAATCATCAAGCTGGATATACTCACAACTATTGAAAGAGATAAACTTGAAATAAACGAAGATGTTCATAAGAAATTAAATATCATAAGTAAGATCTCATTGGTTTTTTGGTATCTTTCTATGCAGAAGGATACCCAATTGGCACATGAAAGTGAGACTTAAATTTCTTGGTGCGGCACGTAGTGTAACGGGCTCAAAATATTTACTCCAAGTCGATAACAAAAAAGTTCTGATTGATTGCGGGCTCTTTCAGGGCCATAAAGAATTACGCTTGCGCAACTGGGATCGGCTTCCGGTAGACCCTGAAACCATCGACTTGGTTGTAATCACACATTCGCACATCGATCATATTGGTTATTTACCAAGATTGGTGAAAGATGGATTTCATGGACGCATTATCTGCACCCATGCCAGCGAAGATTTAATGAGAATCATGCTTAAAGACGCAGCTAAATTACAAGAAGAGGAAGCCCTCTTTGCTTTCAAACATGGATACTCCAAATACAGCAAACCTGAACCTCTTTTTACTGAAGAAGATGCCGAACGAGTATTTGAATATGTTGATAGCTTCAAACTTGAAAAAGAAATTCCCCTTTTCACTAACCTTTCTCTAATTTATCATAATGCTGGTCATATTTTGGGCTCAGCCATTATAGAGTTAGTATTGACGGGAAGTGATACAAAAAAGAAAATAATTTTCTCTGGTGACCTGGGGCGATATAATGATCCGATCATGTATCCACCCAAAGAAATTACCGAAGCTGATATTCTACTGATAGAATCCACCTATGGTGACCGACTTAATCCTATTGATCAAGTGGAAGTAGACTTAGCAAAAATCATCAACGAAGCCAATGATCGCAATGGTGTAATTATCGTTCCTGCATTTGCCGTTGGACGAACTCAGTTATTGATTTACTATTTCCATTTGCTCATGGAAAAGAAAGCGATCCCTACCCTACCTATTTATATTGACAGTCCAATGGCTATCAGCGTAACTGATTTATATGAACGTCATTCCAACGAGCATAAAATAAAAGTCACTCACTTAGACGGGAAATTAATCAGCATCTTTGATGATCGTCAGATTCATTTTTGTCAATCAAGAGAAAGTTCAAAGGAATTAAACGACATAAAAAAGCCATGCATCATCATATCAGCTAGTGGCATGGCTACCGGGGGAAGAGTGTTGCATCATTTATATCATCGTTTGCCAAGAGAAAATGACACCTTGCTTTTTGCAGGGTTTCAGGCAGAAGGTTCGCGTGGAAGAAGAATACTGGAAGGAGAACCTTTTGTTAAAATATTTGGTGAGGAAGTATCCGTGAAATGCCAGGTAAGAGTAATCAATGGACTTTCGGCTCATGCTGATCAACGTGAATTACTGCGTTGGTTGAGCAATTTTAAAGAAAGCCCCAAAATGACTTTTATAACCCACGGAGAAATTGAAAGTGCAACCGTCTTTTCAAAGAAAATTAAAGAAATGGGCTGGAATCCTATCATTCCGGAATACCTGGAGAGTTTTGAACTTTTCAACGGTATTTAAATCCAACCACAAACTACCAAAACAAACCAGTGCTGGCACCCGTTCTAAATCTCAGGACACAGCTGCTTTAAATTTAATTACATAAATTTTTCAGTTGATGCAACCTCGACACACGGTACTGCATCTTGTTATTGAATTTTATCAAATGGAATTTACGGTATACCGGGCCAAAGACAAAGAACTGATTGAAGGCTGCAAGCGAAAGAACGCTCATGCCCAAAAAAGTTTGTACGAGCGCTACGCAAGTAAGTTCTACGCACTGTGTTGTCGGTATATTAAAGACAAAATGGAAGCGGAAGACGTGTTAATCATAGCCTTCACTAAAATTCTGGATCGTATAGACCAATTCAAAGGGGAAGGCAGTTTTGAAGGCTGGATGAAAAGAATCGTAGTTAATGAATCGCTTACTTATTTGAGACGAAACAAAAATATGTATCTCGAAAAGGACATTGAGGCCGCTGATCGTGAACCGGATTTTGAAAAGTCAGATAATCATTTTCAGGCGGAAGATCTCATGAAAATGATTGAAGCCCTTCCATCCGGTTACCGGATTGTCTTCAATTTGTATGCCATTGACGGATATTCACACAAGGAAATTGCTGCGCAGTTGGGCATCACTGAGAGCACATCAAAATCACAACTCAGTCGGGCCAGAGTGGCACTGCAAAAGAGCCTGATTGAAACAGAAAGGAACATACTTCAAAAAACTATTTGATATGAGCAACCGTATCGACCAATTATTTAAAGATACCCTGAGTGAGCATAAAGTATCACCTTCCGCGGAAGCGTGGATAAAGGTTCAATCTGGATTATCAAAAACTAATGAAATATCTATTGTATGGCGATTGGCCGCTGCGTTTGTATTGTTCGGTGCATTGGTAGGCGCGTGGTCTTTTCTAAACAACGAGGAATTAATTAAGTCTGTAGAGTTAGCCAAAACAAATAAACTGAGTGATCCAGAAAAAAATTTAATCGAAAAGCAACTTGAATTAAAAACGACCACTACCAAACCTAATATTACTCAAATAAAAAAATCAGAGAAAAGAAAAACAACCAATGTGATTAAAACGGAAGAACAACATTCCAATTCCGAAATTATAGATATGGATAATATTGAATGGCAAACCACGATTGAAAATGCCGTGATTGAAACAAAATCTGTTCTTTTTGCCCAGACAAGTCAACCGGAAAAACCAGTTGTGATTGAATTTAAATTAGAATCCCTTACCAAACCACCAACGGTAGAAATAGTGCAGACCCATGAGCAAGAAAACTCAGGCCTTAAAAGGATACTCGAAACTGCCCGAGATGTAAAAAATGGTGATTCTGATTTTGGTAATATTCGCGAAGCTAAAAATCAATTATTCGCCCTTGACTTTAAAAAAGATAAAATCAAAAGAAATTAATGATTACGAATATGAAAAAGAGAATTGTACTTGCCCTCGCCCTCCTGTTGTCGGAAACTTATATTCAAGCACAAACGAAAGCGGCTGATACCGTTGTCATTAAAGTTGGAGAGGCTAGTAAAATAACCTTCACCATTCAGAACAAGAATGATCTTGAAACGCTTAAAAAATATAACTTCCAGGCGTTGATGAATGATCTGATTAACAAACTGGAAGAAAAAGATACAAGCGCCAACATTCATTCATCACAGGATTATTTAAAAAAGGATTCATCCGAAAATGTTTCAATTATTAAATCATCTGATGAAGATGCCATCGAAGAAGAAAACTGGAACCACAGCGATCATCATAAAGAAAAATGGCACCGTAGACGCACCTATCAATCATTCAACTTTGACTTAGGAACAAATAACTATCTATCGAGCGGAAAATTCCCTGATCATAATAACAGTCTATACACCGTTAAGCCATGGGGTTCATGGTATGTCGGCCTAAACTCGGTGCAACGTACAAGACTGGCCAACAAATTTTATCTGGAGTGGAGCTTAGGTGCAAGCTGGTATAATTTTAAGTTTGAAAATGAACAAACACAAATATCCAAAGACGACAATTCTGTACTCTTTGCCCTAGACACACGAGTTGCCGAATTCAAAAAGAGCAAATTAACCGCAACATACCTTAACGCTTCAGTGGTGCCTATGATTGACTTTGGCAGCAACCGAAGAAAACCAAGCTTTTTTGATGGACGTGATGCCGACTCTTTCCGAATTGGTGCGGGTCCTTATGTCGGCTACAGAATTGACAGTTATTCAAAACAAGTTTTCAAAGAAAATGGTGACCAACGTAAGCCTAAAAATCACGACAATTTTTATTTGAACAACATACGATACGGTTTGCGCGCGCAAATAGGTTTTAAAGATGTTGATTTGTTCTTCAACTATGACATGAATGAACTCTTCAGTGAAAACAAAGGGCCCAAGTTGAACGCTTTCAGCTTTGGAATAACCTTTTAAGATCCATATAAAACATGAAAGTCCATGTTGCTGTAGCAATGTGGACTTTTTTTAATATCGTATCCCCTCCTATTTCCGTTTACATGTTATTTGAACGCCTCACCGCGTGTAATCACCATTTCCTTCTCATCACCCCGCAGTTGTAAAAGTCTGCTTACCCTACCCGGTGTCGGCCATTGCAAAAAGTACCATAGCACTAAAACTCCGAAGAAGAGACTAAAATAATTATTACCTGAAAAAAGTAAAGCAAGAGGTATCAGTAGAACTAATAGTGAAATAGCCACCATCTTTCGTGTCAGCAGTGTTCCTAGTTTCTCTAATTTAATTCCCAGCCCAACCTCCTTGGAAATTTTATTAGCTATCTTATTAGTATATACCTGAACGAACGTTAGGAATACAACACTAAATCCACACAAAACAAAAAAAAGAATTTTGGAATTTTCCGGATCTAAAAGTATCAGCCCTGGTAGCGTAACGATCGATTGCGAATAGAAAAAAATGAAGATGATGAGAGGCATCATCATGAGTTGGTATCCTGTATTGTTCAACTTATAAAAGTATTCCTTTACCGAATTGAATTTCATTTTGTCTGGATTTGAATTTTATCAAATTTAATTATTTAACTTAGCCCAACGATTAGTGAAAATGGAAGCAGCAGTAAATCTAACCCGCAAAGAACAAGTAATACGCAGTGCCGCTGAATTATTTCGCGAAAAAGGATACGCGGCCTCCTCTATGCGTGATCTGGCACAAAAACTAGGAATTGAAGCAGCCAGTCTTTATTCCCATATTAAATCCAAAGAAGAAATTCTTCAGTCGCTATGTTTCGATATGGCCACTGAATTTAGAAAATCGTTGATGGAGGTAGAAAAGAAAAATGTTTCTGCCACTGAAAAACTTCGATTAGGAATTATTGGACATATACAGGTGATGGCTAAAGATTTAATTGCGTCTGCTGTTTTCATGAACGAACACCGTCATTTAAGTCAACCCCATTTGCGCGAATTCCTTTTACTTCGAATTAATTATATAAACCGCTTCAAAACAATCATTGAAGAGGGCACGCGTAATGGCGAGTTTAAAGAAACCATCGACAAAAAGCTTGCTGTCATGACGCTCTTCTCGTCTCTTAACTGGATGCCCATGTGGTACGATCCGACCAGCACAATTGACCCTCAAAATCTGGGGCAGCAATTAGCCGATATGTTGGTAAATGGCTTGAAGAAAGCATAAAAACGCTTCATTTCCTTATTTTTTCTACTCGGCCCTAATCTTCTTGGTTCAGTACTGTTATATTTGCAAACGATTGTTAGGCATAAAACAGATACATTATGTACGGAGGTGGAAATACATTTGAAGGAATCAGAACCGAAACGATCGCACAGGAAAACCCTGTGATGCTTGCCGAGTTCGAAGCCCGCATTGCCCGGGGAGAAAAAATTGAGCCCACCGACTGGATGCCGCAGTTATATCGGAAGCAACTAATCCGAATGATCGAACAACATGCTCACAGCGAAATCATAGGAGCACTTCCGGAAGGAACGTGGATAACCCGGGCCCCTGGCTTTAAAAGAAAAATGGCATTGATAGCCAAAGTGCAGGATGAAGTAGGTCATGCTCAACTTTTATACAGTGCCGCTGAAACATTAGGTAAATCGCGTGAGCAAATGATTGACGACCTGATCACTGGTAAATCCAAGTACTCTAATATATTTAACTACCCGACATATACCTGGGCTGATTGCTCCTTTATCTCATGGCTGGTGGATGCTGGTGCGATTGTAAATCAACTGGCCAATGCAAAAGGAAGCTATGGCCCCTATTGTAGGGCTCTTGAAAGAATTTGTGCAGAAGAATCATTCCACCTGAAGTACGGTCATCATTGTGTCATTCACCTGGCTGCTGGCACACAAAAACAAAGGAACATGTTTCAGGATGCGTTGAACCGATGGTGGCCACCGATGATGCATTTTTTTGGACCTTCTGATAAAATTTCAACTCACACCGAAGTACTGATGCGATGGAAAGTAAAGATGGGCACCAATGACGATATGCGAAATCAGTTTTTGGATATGTACGTTCCTAAAATATGGGAATTAGGATTTACAATTCCCGATCCCAACCTAAAGAAGAACATAGAAACAGGAAGATGGGACTATACTGAGCCGGATTGGGAAGAGTTTAAACGGGTGATCAACGGAGATGGTCCTTGTAATAAAGAAAGACTGGAGGTAAGAAGAGTTGCAGAAGCAAGAGGTAAGTGGGTGCGTGAGGCATTAAAGTCTCCGCAGACAAATTATGTGATGCCGCTCGCTTAGTACCAAAGAACTTCAGTTCATCGAAATAAATGGACCTGCCAACAATTGAATTTCTTTCCAGATGGTTTTTAAAGCTGTGGTTGGGGAATCATACATATTTTGAAGATAAATGAGTGTACTACTGTCGTGTGGCAATTCATTATTATTCCACTTCAGTATGTCATCGGAAAGCATTAATATTTCACTTGAATAATACCTCGGGTAGTACCGTGTGAGTAGATCAAGTATATATATTAGTTCAAGGTATTTCATGTTTTGAAAATAAATT
This sequence comes from uncultured Ohtaekwangia sp., assembly GCA_964349405.1. Classification (GTDB taxonomy): domain Bacteria; phylum Bacteroidota; class Bacteroidia; order Cytophagales; family Cyclobacteriaceae; genus ELB16-189. The sequence goes on from CAYGGY010000049.1 coordinate 20,437, forward strand.
TGATAAGAAAAGTTTGTATTTAAAACTCAAAACATACTAACAGGATGAGCAATTTTCAACGGATTAATATTTGAACAACTCATAACTAACAATCTGACAGGTGAAATCACTCGATCCACGTGTAACAAGGCTTCCACAAGTTGAAGTCGATGAAATAATTAAACCCAAAACGCCACTCGATCAATTTGGCACCTTTGAAGTATTTGTAGAACCCAAGGAAGGAAAACCATTTCAACATGAAGGCATCGTGCATGCCCCCAATTTAGAAATGGCTTATGTATTGGCTAAAGAAGCTTTTACACGCAGGTTCACTTGTACTTCGCTTTATGTAGTTGATACACGCGATGTTTATGTATCTCCCCTTACCGAGGGCGAAAAAAATATTTATGACATGATTTCAGAAGCCATTATACAAACTGGAGATAAAACCACTTTTGAAATTTATCATCTGGCGAAACGTGGTAAGCAACATGTGCATGCAGGTTCCGTAGCAGCAGCTAATCCGGTAGAGGCTATCCGTGTTGCTAAAAAAAATCTCAACTTCAGTAAAACCATATACAATGTCTGGGCCATCAGCACTGATACGATTCGATTTACCACACAAGAAGAAAAAGATTTATGGATCACGTTGCCAGAAAAAAAATTTCGCGATGCGTCAGAATATAAAGGCGGAGATAAATTAAAAGTTTTTTTAGAGAAAAATAAATAAGAGCCATGAACGAACTTGCCTTAAAAGACCTTCTTTACAAAATGGCCGATGATCAACTCATCCTGGGGCATCGTAATTCAGAATGGACCGGCATGGGGCCCTTGCTCGAAGAGGACATTGCCTTCTCTTCGATGGCCCAGGATAAAATCGGGCAGAGTCTGGCTCTTTATACAATACTTCATCAATTGGGAGAATATGATCCGGATACAGTAGCATTCACGCGTAATTCAACTCAATTTCACAATTGTATTTTAGTGGAATTACCCAATGCAGAATACGATTTCAGCCTGATCAGGCATTTTCTATACGATACGGCTGAGGCCATTCGTTTCGAAGCATTAACCAGGTCCACCTATGAACCACTGGCGCAGTTGGCCGCAAAGATTCGTGGCGAACTAAGATATCATACCCTTCATGCAAATACGTGGATCAAGCAGCTTGGGGCAGCAACATCAGAAAGCATTGAGCGGCTACAAAAGTCACTTGAGTATGCTTTACCCTATGCCCTGGCAATATTTGAAGAATCCCCTTACGAGAATGAAATAATTTCACACGGCATCTTTGAAGGTGAAGAAAAATTAAAGGAGAAATGGATTACTCAAATTCAAAAGATACTTTCTCAAACCAGTCTCCAGTTGCCCGATATAAATATCATTTCACCCATTGCTGGAGGGAGAATTGGGAAACACAGCGAACATCTTCAACCTTTATTGGATGAAATGAGTGAAGTATTTAAGATAGACCCAACCGCAGAATGGTAATGGAAAAGATAACCACAGAACTACAGGAAATCGTTGATACCTTTTCAATGAAGATTACCGCAATCAACATTAACGAATTTAATGCGAAACCAAATCCATACAAGTGGACCAAAAAAGAAGTGCTTGGCCACCTGATCGACTCAGCACATAATAACCTTCGTAGGTTTGTGGTGGGGCAATATGAACACGAACCCAATATTGTATACGATCAGGATTTTTGGGTACGTGCCAACGATTATCAACACATGTCCGATGCTGATATCATTGCACTATGGCAATTGTTAAACAAACGAATTATTGCCGTCCTCAATAAAATGCCTGTTGAAAATTATGATCGCATGTGCAATACCGGAAAGACAAGTCCAACCATGCATACGGTGCAGTGGCTTGCTGCAGACTATGTGAAGCACCTGAAACATCATCTTAATCAAATCATTGCAGGATCTTTCAACATAACCTATCCATAATGAATCCTACCGTGGATGAAGTGTATGGCTGGCTCGAAGAAGTGAAAGATCCTGAGATTCCTGTACTCTCTTTAGTTGACTTAGGTGTCATTACTCATGTATCTGTTGATGAAGAAAAAGTCACCGTTGAGATGACTCCCACTTTTGTTGGCTGCCCTGCGATGGAACACATGAAAAATGAAGTGGAAGGCGTTTTGAAAAATCGTGGCATCAAAAACATTGCAGTAAACATCACGTTTAGAAAACCATGGAGTTCTGATCTGATTTCAGAAAAAGGAAAGCAATCTTTAAAACATTTTGGATTAGCTCCGCCACCCGCTACTAAAATTTTTACTGATCTTGAAATTTTGGAAACTGCCATCTGCCCTCGTTGCAATGGTACCAATACGGAATTAAAATCTCCTTTCGGTCCTACCCTCTGCAGAGCTATTTTTTATTGCAATCTCTGCAAAGAAGCATTTGAACAGTTTAAACCTATCTAGTTCTCCCAAAAAAATGAGTTGCCAGAAGATCCCGGCAACTCATTTGCTAACACGAAGTCAGCTTAGTAAATACGGAGATTAATATCTTCCGCGACCCTTTCTTTCACCACCACTTCTTCTTTCGCTACTTCTTCGATCTCCACCGCTACTTCTTCTGTCCCCTCCACTTCCGCCACCAAACGACTCTTTTTTAGAACCATAGAAGCGTTCCTTCTTCTTCTCTGAATATTTCTCTTTATGAGGACCTGAAAGTTCCAATCTTACTTTTCTTCCACGCACTTCTACACCTTCAAAGCCTTTCATGATCTGCTCCGTATACTTCTTGTCCACTTCGAAGAATGAATAAGCACCTTTGAGGTCGATCTTTCCAACCACATCTCCTGTCACTTCACCAAAATCACAAATCAATCCCAACAAAGTTCCTTTTTCAAGGTCATCCATCTTACCGACATTGATAAAGATACGATCACCAGTTATAAACTGATCAGCACCATCGTCAGTACTTTCATACGATCTTGACCTTCCATCCGATTTATTGTTTAAATCCTTCGCGTCACGATAGTATTCGAGAAAGCGATTGAACTCAATGGAAGCAAAACGCTTGATAATATCTTCTTTGGTAAGGTCTCTCAACTCATGATAAACTTCCGGTAAAAATGAATCAATCTCTTCTTCATTCACTTCCACTTGCTTCACTTTATGAACCAGTGCCAGCAATTTATTTTGACAAACCTCATCACCTGTAGGTACATTTACCTTGGAGAATTTTCTCTTCAGGCTACGTTCCACTTGTTGAATACGACCGATTTCCTTTTTAGAAATGATCGCCAATGAAATCCCTTTTTTACCAGCGCGGGCAGTACGTCCACTTCGGTGCGTATAGTATTCCATTTCGTCCGGCATGTTCATGTGAATCACATGAGTGATGCCGCTCACATCAATGCCGCGTGCGGCCACATCGGTAGCAACCAGCAGTTGAAGTGTCTTGTTTTTAAAACTGCGCATCACGCGGTCGCGTTGCATCTGTGTTAGATCACCATGCAATGAATCGGCATTGTATCCATCCTTAATTAAATGCTCAGCAATTTTTTGCGTATCAATTTTCGTTCTGCAGAAAATCACGCCAAAAATATCGGGCGTATAATCAACAAATCTTTTCAAGGCCAGGTACTTATCGCGATCATCCACCACAATGTATTGATGGTCAATGTTCTCGTTACCCTGGTTGCGCTCGCCCATGGTAAGTTCCTGGGGATTGGTCATGTAGTTTTTCGAAATCTCCCTTACCTCACGAGGCATGGTAGCAGAGAAAAGCCACACGTTCTTTTGCTTTGGCATGGTAGAAAGAATATCATCGATATCTTCCTTAAAGCCCATGTTGAGCATTTCGTCTGCTTCATCCAAAATCACGTAGCGAATAGCCGTTAAGTCCACCACCTTGCGTGAAAGTAAATCAATCAAACGGCCAGGAGTTGCTACAATAATTTGAACTCCCTTTCTTATTTTTCTAATCTGATCGCTGATGCTGGCTCCGCCATACACCGTTACGATACTAAGATTTTTCATCCCAGCAGAGAACTTCTCAAGGTCGCTGGTAATTTGCACACTCAACTCGCGCGTAGGCGCCAGAATCAGAGCTTGCGTAGAGCGGTTAGAGTCATCAATCAACTCCAACAGTGGAAGACCAAAGGCAGCGGTCTTGCCGGTACCGGTCTGTGCCAACCCTACCAGGTCAGTATTTCCGGTTAATAATATTGGAATTGCTTGCTCTTGAATCGGTGTGGGTGATTCAAAACCCATGAGGCGGATCGTTTCCACCAGTTGCCCGGAAAGTCCCAGGGCGTCAAATGATTTCATTAATGTAATTAAATAATAATTCGCAAAGGTAACCTATTTAATTGAAAGTGACATTATTGGGTATAACACACCAATAAACCTTTAGCCATATCGCTGCACAACAAAAAGCAGTTGTTTTATTTGGTCAAAAAACATTACTACTTACAATTTTGTAAATTCAGCCACAAAGAATTTCAAAAAAATACCACATCACCCCTTAAGCTAGTAGTAAACTTCATTACTTTTCAAAAATCCAGATTTCAACCTACTAGTAAGATGGCTCGAAAACAAAAAGACATTTTCCACTTCAAACAATTTTCGGTAAAACACGATCGCTGCGCACATAAAGTAGGAACCGATGGTGTTTTATTGGGAGCATGGGTGGATGTGCGTGGTGCTCATCGTATCCTGGACATCGGGACTGGTTCAGGGGTGATCGCGTTGATGCTAGCGCAACGCTCATTGCCACACGCACATATTGATGCCGTTGAAATTTCTTTAGAAGATTGTGAACAGGCAAAAGAAAACGTGGCAAAATCACCATGGTCCCATAAAATAATTATTGAAAATCAAGCCCTGCAAAAATTTGATACAGACCCGTATGATTTAATTGTTAGCAATCCTCCCTTCTTTATTGACAGCGCAAAACCACCAGCCGAAGAAAGAATGCGAGCAAGACATGCAGAATTATTGCCACCCAAAGAACTACTCGCTCATGCCCAACGACTTCTAAATCCGCAAGGAAAACTGTGCCTCGTTCTTCCCGTTACAGAAGCACAAAATTTTATTGCTTTGGCCAAAGGCCAAGGGTGGCATTGCTCACGTCTTTGCGAGTTTCGGGCTCGCGCCAACAAACCACCAGAGCGTTTGCTATTTCAACTTCAGCTTACAAAGCATCCGTTTCAAAATGAGTCGTTGATACTTTATGAACAAGGTGAAGAGTGGACTATCGCCTATAAAAATCTAACCCGTGATTTTTATCTAAGAGTATAAATATTAAAAAGCTTCTACTTCCATCTATCAAATTTAATCCACTGACTTTCAATCGTTCTCTATCTTTGTGAGCTTAATACTAATGCTTTGCGTGTTCATTTTCTTCTGCCTTTTTTCTTGATTGCCGGTTTCAACGCAATTGGGCAACCCAATATTTCAATCAGAAAGAGCACAGCTCCTATCATTCTGGATGGGAAACTGGATGATGCCGATTGGCAAACAGCAGACGTGGCATCTCAATTCCGTCAATTTTTCCCATATGATTCCTCACTGGCAAATGCCCAAACCGAAATTCGACTAACCTATGATGAGCACTTTATTTATCTGGCTGCCAAGATGTATAACCTCGGGCCACGTGAATATGTGACCCCATCGCTCAGAAGAGATTATCGGGGTGAAGCAAATGATGGCGTATCGGTAGTGTTTGATACCTTTAAAGATAGAACCAATGGATTTGTATTTGGTGTAAATCCATTTGGTGTGCAGCGCGAAGGCCTGATTGCCAATGGTGGCGGAACGAGCAAAGATGATTTTTCGCTCAATTGGGACAATAAATGGTATTCAGAAGTAAAAATTTATGAAGAGTACTGGGTGGCCGAAATGGCGATCCCTTTCAAAACATTACGGTTCAAAGAAAATCTTTCAAGCTGGAATATAAACTTCTATCGCATCGACAGTCAATATGCCGAACGATCAACATGGTCTCCCATTCCTCGAAATTTTGATATCATAAATCTTGCCTTTAATAAAGAATTGATCTGGGACAAGCCGCTGCAAAATCCGGGAGGGAATATATCCGTTATCCCGTATATGGCAGGCAATACTTCGCGTGATTTTGAGAAGGGTACTCCCACTGATAAAAAAATTCAATTTGGTGGCGATGCGAAAATAGCTGTTGGCCCGGCACTGAATCTTGACCTAACTGTAAATCCGGATTTCTCACAAGTAGAAGTGGATGAACAGGTGACCAACCTGGATAGGTTCGAAATTTTCTTTCCTGAACGAAGACAGTTCTTTCTGGAGAATGCCGACCTCTTTGCGAATTTTGGGTTAGATGGCACACGCCCGTTTTTCTCGAGAAGAATTGGGGTGGCACGTGATTCTTCCACCGGGCAAAATATTCAAAACCCAATTTATGGTGGCCTTCGTCTTAGCGGGAAAATAAATAACAACACACGCATTGGAATATTAAACATGCAAGCCGGTGAGGATAAGGAAATTCATTTGCCATCAACCAATTATACAGTAGCCACCGTTCAGCAAAAAGTATTTGCTCGTTCCAACATCGGAATGATCCTTATCAATAAGCAAGCTTTTCAGGATACCATTGGCGGAACCTTCACAAATAAACCAACTAATTACTCACGAGTAGCAGGCTTGGATTTCAATCTGGCATCGAAAGATAATCGCTGGAGTGGGAAATCTTTCTATCACCACTCATTCGATGAAGCAAAAAATGACTCAGCCTTCGCCTATGGCGGATCGATCATGTATAGCACGTTAACATGGAATGTGAATGCTACAACACGAAGCGTTGGGGCTAATTACAATCCAGAAGTAGGCTTTGTAAAAAGACTGGATATCCGACAACTCACCTTCACTACATGGAGAAATTTCTATCCTGAAAAAGGAAAAATTCAGAGCCACGGTCCTGGATTTGACTTTGATATGATTGGAAACAACCGATATGGTTTTCTCGATTGGGATTATAATTTTATGTATCGTATCCGCTTTAAAAGCACAGCCATGTTTACGATGCGGCTCCGGCAAGAGTACACCTATCTATTTAATCCATTTGATCCGAGCGGCTCTGGTGGATTGGTCCTATCATCAAATACATCCTATCAAAATTATTTATTGATCGCCAACTTCACTTCCAATGCCCGTAAGCGTTTTTATTTCGATTTGAGTACCCGATCCGGAGGTTACTATAATGGTAACCGAATTAATTTCGTTGGCACCCTTACCTATCGTTATCAACCATGGGGATTTACATCCCTTAATTTTAGTTATAATAGAATCCGATTACCTGCTCCATACAACGATGCCAACCTAATTTTAGTCGGACCACGCTTTGATATAACCTTTTCACGTAAAGTATTCTGGACTACGTTTATACAATACAACAGCCAGATCAACAATATGAATATCAATTCAAGATTTCAATGGAGATTCAAGCCAGTTTCTGATCTCTTTATTGTTTATACCGACAACTATTTTGCAGAATCATTTGAGAATGGCAACCTATTTTATATCGGTCAGCCCAAAAGCCGTGCATTGGTGTTAAAACTCACGTACTGGCTGAATTTATAAGGCCATTTACCAAGTCTGTTCCCGGTTTACATTAATTATACTTGCTGATTAACAAGTATTTAACAAAATAATAATAGATGTTTAAACATCTATTTAAAAACTGGTGTTATACTTGCACAGCAAAACGAAATATTAACTAAAAATCAAAAACAGATGAAAAAAATGAATTTAATCGCTGCCTTCTTTTTGGTAGCTGGATTTGCAAGTGCCCAAACAAATTGGAAAGTAGACAAAGGTCATTCAAACATCCAATTTAATGTAACCCACAATGTGATTGCAGAAGTTAATGGGGCTTTCAAGGAATTTGAAGGAACGATTGTAAGTAAGTCGGACGACTTCAACGGAACCGATGTTGAATTCATCATCAAAACTGCCTCCATTAGCACCGGCATTGAAAATCGTGATAACCACCTCAAGGGAGATGATTTCTTTAACGCTGAGAAATTCCCGGAAATAAAATTTAAGGGTGTATTAGTAAAAGAGGGAGGCAAATATCAATTGAAAGGAGATTTTACTATGCGTGATGTTACAAAACCTGTAACTTTTGATGTTACCTATGGTGGACAAGTTGACACTGGAAGAGGTGTTAGAGCTGGCTTTAAGGTCAATGGAAAAATCAATCGCCTTGACTATGGATTGAAGTGGAGCAATAAACTTGCATCAGGCGAGCTGGTGGTAGCTGATATCGTGGAAATAATCTGTAGGATTGAGTTAATCAAAGGATAATCATTTCGAATTACTTAAGTTTAAGGTGATCATAACCAACTGGTTGTGATCACTTGTTTTTATGAAAATAGAAGAAGAAATCAAGCAAACGAAGTTTAAAAGCGCACACCAAAAAGCGGTGCTTAATCTTCTTTTTACAGCCAACTGGATTCAGAACAAACAGAAAGAACTTTTTGAACCCTTTGGCATAACAGGACAACAATACAACATGCTCAGAATTTTAAGAGGACAGCATCCCAAACCCATTCCGGCTGTAGAAATTAAAAGCCGCATGCTGGATAAAAACTCAGATGTATCCCGATTGCTGGATCGTTTAATCGGTAAAAAACTGGTTAAGAAAAATAAATGTCCCAACGATAAGCGAGCTACAGACATCAGTATCACTGAAACTGGCCTTGATTTATTGAATACATTAGATGCCTCCATCAATAATCTTGATTCCAAATACCTGGCTTTATCTAACGAAGAAGCGAAACAATTAAGTGAACTACTGGATCGAAGTCGCGCTTAAATTTTCGCAAACTCTTCCTTAACAAAATCCATCAGTTCTTTTATATACGCTCTGCTAAAATCAAATTTGATATTGGCTGCTTTATATATTTCAGGTATCGTAGTGAGATTTCCTAACTTCAGGGCATCCATATAATCAGCTAATCCTTTTTGATTATCTCGTTTATAATTTCGCCACAAAGCAATAGCTCCTAGTTGCGCCATGCCATATTCAATATAATAGAATGGCACTTCATACAAGTGTAACTGTTTTTGCCAGGCGTAATCTTTACCCTCTTCCAATCCGGTCCAATCGGTAATGGTATCCGCATAACGCGCGAAGATATTGTTCCAGTTTTTCTTTCGATCTTCCTGCGTGTGGGTTGGGTTTTCATAAAGCCAATGTTGGAACTGATCAATCGTTGCCACCCAGGGAAGTGTTTCAATAATGTCCTCTAGTTGCTCACGCTTTGCTCTTCTTAAATCTTCGGGGTTAGGAAAGAAAATCTCCCAGGCATCCATCGAAATTAATTCCATTGACATGGAGGCCAACTCGGCAACCTCCATAGGGGGAGATTTAAACTCGCTTAACAATAAATCTTTCGTTAGAAAATTATGTACGGCATGTCCTCCTTCGTGCATAATGGTAGTCATGTCACGCATGGTGGAGGTGGCATTCATAAAAATAAAAGGAACACCTATTTCTGCTAAGGGATAATTATAACCCCCAGGTGCTTTACCTTTACGCGATTCCAAATCAAGATGCCCCATCGATTTCATAATAGATAAACATTGCCCCAGGAAGGGATCCAATCGGTGAAAACAATCAATTGATTTTTCAGTTAAATCCTTACCATTTTCAAATGCTTTTAACGGCTCTCTTCCTTCCGGATCGACCGCCTTATCCCAGGGACGTAGAGAAGAAACCTTCAACTTCGCTTTTCGCTCTTTGCTAAGTTCATTAAGGATGGGAACCACTTCACTGGCAATGGCATCCTGGAAATCAAAACAATCTTTAGCGGAATAGTCAAATCTCCCATAGGATTTAAACATGTAATCTCGAAAGTTTGTAAAACCTGCATTGGTAGAAACCTCATGCCTCAGACCAATGAGTTTTGAGAACAAATCATCGAGTTGCATTTTATCTTTCAACCTTCGTTCAGAGATCTTACGATAGGCCCCTTCACGCTTTGCACGATCAGTAGATTGAAGTATCACACCGGCTTGCTGCAACGTAAGCTCCTGTCCGTTTATTTCCACCATCATCGCACCAGAAATCTGGGCATACTTTTGAGTATCCGTATTAATCTGCGTGAATAACGGAATATTTTCTTCGCGGAATAATTCAATGTCTTTCTTGAGATTTCGGATCAGAATTTTAAATCCTTGCTCAATTTCTAATTGTGAAAGAAAAGGTGAAGCGGCTAACTTTTTATTTAACTGATCGGCAACAGGAGCAATTTCGGGTTGAATGTTCTCTACAAAATCCTGATAGCTCTTACTATATATTTCGTTATCGGTATAGCACGTCATTTTAATATAGCGCCATCCCATATCTTCGCTGATCACAGACTCCAATTCGCTGCGATCGGATAACCATTTTCTCAACAATTGAATATTATCTATTTCGAGTGACAACAGATTTTCAAAATATGGTTTTAATGAGTTCCAGTCAGACACAGTAAAGTCTTCGGGAAGAAACGTGCGTTTTGGTCTGATGATTTTCTCGACTTCTGTCATGCGTAAGTAATTTTAAATGAACTATCTTGAGAAGGACACAAAAATACCGAAATGCCCTTCGAACTAAAAACGGTGAATAGTAAAGCGCTGCTAAAAGAATACATTTTTTTATGCGAATCTATTTATCGGAATGAGATGCGTTGGGTACCACCCTTTTATGAAGATGAATGGGCATTTCATGATCCTAAAAAAAATAAAATTCTCCAGCATTGTGAAACAATACGAAAGCTTTTGTACATAGATGGTAAAGCCGTTGGGCGCATCATGGGAATCATTCATCATCCCTACAATGAAAGCCACCATGAAAAAACGGCTCGCTTTTTTAATTTCGATTGCATCAATAATCAGGAAGTAGCACATATACTAATAAGCGCTATAGAAAAATGGGCTATGGAAAAGGGCATGAAAAAACTCATCGGACCGTTTGGCTTTTCAGATAAAGATCCACAGGGATTGCAGATTGAAGGATTTGAATACTTGCCTGTGCTGGCCACACCGGCTAATCCTTCGTATTTACCTGATCTGGTGAAGATGGAAGGATATTCAAAAGAAGTAGATTGTGTGTCGTACCAAATGCCGATACCGAAAGAGGTACCCAAACTTTATCAAAATATTCACCACCGAATCATCATAAACAAAACGTTGAAATTATTAGAATTTAAATCGAAGCGACAATTAAAGGCGTACATCGTTCCAGTACTCAGGTTAGTGAATGAAACCTACACTCCCCTATTTGGATTTGTCCCTATGAGTGAAGAAGAAATGAAAAAACTGGCATTGCAATATTTGCCGGTACTCGATCCGGAATTTGTCAAAGTCGTTTTAAATACAAACGGAGAGGTAATAGCCTTTGTAGTAGCCATGCCTGATATGAGTGCCGGCATCCAGAAAGCAAAAGGCAAACTGTTTCCAGTTGGTTTTATCTATGTGATTAACTCTATGAAAAAGAGTAAACAACTCAATCTTATGCTGGGTGCAATAAAAATTGGATATCGGGGCATTGGCATTAGTGCCTTTATGGGAAAGGCTATTATTGAATCAGCCAACAAGCATGGTCTTGAAATCATGGACAGCCATCTCATACTTGAACATAACCGGTCCATGCGGGGCGAATGTGAAAAACTGGATGGAAAAGTATGTAAACGATATAGGATATTTTCCAAAAGCTTAACATAACTCATCAAATAAATAGCATTTAGGTATTCGGGATTTATTTCTAATTTGAACGGAAATAAATCCCTATGAAAAAACTGTTCATTTTACTTCTTATTTTCAGTATGAGTTGTGTTTCGAACGAACACAAGACCATCGGCTCCATTGAACGAATAGATCCAGCACTGGACGAAATTATTAATGAAAAAGCAACCATCGAAATAATTGGCGAAGGATACACCTGGAGTGAGGGCCCCGTTTGGATCGAAAAGGAAAATATGTTACTCTTTTCTGACGTTCCAGAAAATATCGTCTACAAATGGACCGAGGCCAAAGGGGTTGAACCCTATTTAACGCCATCTGGATTTAGCGGAGATTCTACACGTAGTCGCGAACGTGGATCCAATGGATTAGTCCTTCACAATGATTCTTTGATTCTTTGCCAGCATGGTAACCGACAGGTAGCTAAAATGAATACCTCACTCAAAAATCCTAAACCAGAATTTCGTACGCTCGCAAGCGGATACAATGGCATGCGCTTCAATAGTCCCAATGATGCCGCATACAGAACGAATGGTGATTTATTTTTTACTGATCCACCTTACGGCCTCGCGGATCTTGATAAGGATGTAGAAAAAGAATCTCCCATAAATGGCGTTTATAGAGTAACACCCCAAGGCATTGTGTCGCTGATGGTAGATTCCATCACTAAGCCCAATGGAATTGCTTTCATGCCTGGTGGAAATAGATTCCTGGTAGCCAACTCTGATCCTGCCAAATCGATCTGGTATGAATTTGAACTCAACGATGCTGGTGATTCAATAAAGTCGGCTGCCATATTCTTCGATGCTACACCCAATACAGCTACCGAAAAAGGTAGTCCTGACGGATTTAAAATTGATAGCAAAGGAAATGTGTTTGCAACCGGACCCGGTGGTATCTGGATTTTTAATAAGAAGGGGAAAGTGCTTGGCAAAATAAAATTACCCGAAGCTTCTGCAAACTGCGCTTTTTCGCCAGATGAAAAAATACTATATATCACAGCCGATATGTATTTATTACGAATAAAGTTGAGAAATTAAACTTCCTATCCAATGAATCTCGTCATTGATATCTTGGGTTGGGTAGGCTCAGTGGAAGTCGTTGCTGCGTATGGATTAAATAGTTATCAGAAATTAAAATCAGACTCACTAACCTTTCAACTTCTTAATTTTACCGGTGCCATCTTTTTAATTATCAACAGCATTTATAAAGAAGCCTATCCATTCACCTTCATAAATAGCGTATGGAGCATAATAGCCATCGTAGCTATTATAGGAATATTGAAAAAGAAAAATAATCCATCTTGACTGCAGCAAAAAAAAACATCCAAATACAACGTGTAGTGGTAGTCGTAGCCATTGCATTACTTATTACCAAGTTTGCTGCGTACTATCTTACACACTCTGTTGCCGTACTTACGGATGCATTAGAAAGCATTGTCAATGTAGTAGCCGGCACCTTAGGATTATACAGTTTAGTCGTGTCGGCAAGGCCGCGCGATGAAGACCATCCTTATGGTCATGGAAAAGTAGAGTTCATTTCTGCGGCAGTGGAAGGCACATTGATTGTAATTGCCGGTGTGCTCATCCTGTATGAATCCATCAATGCATTAATCCATCCCCGTGAATTACACAAATTAGATTATGGACTTATTCTGATCGCATCCACTGCCGTTATTAATTACCTCGTTGGTGCGTGGTGTGTACGTGTTGGCAGAAATCATAACTCCCATGCACTTATTGCCAGCGGTAAACATTTGCAAACGGACACTTATTCAACACTGGGAATTATCATCGGACTGATTGCTATCTATTTTTTTAAAATTAACTGGCTCGATAGCGCTGTTGCTATCTTCTTTGGTGGCATCATTCTTCATAATGGTTATAAAATTGTGCGTCAGTCTATAGCCGGTATTATGGATGAAACTGACCAGGAGCTTTTAGCGAAAATGGTTACGATTCTAAATCAGCACCGGGTAGAAAACTGGATTGACCTTCATAATGTACGTATCATTAAATATGGGCCGGTGCTCCATTTGGATGCACACATTACTATACCCTGGTACTTGAATGTGCACGAAGCACATACTGAAATAGATGCCTTAGCAAATCTCGTTCGTAAAGAGTTTGGTGAATCGCTAGAGTTATATGTACACTCCGATGGGTGCCTTGATTTTTCATGTTTGATCTGCCAGAAAAATGACTGCCCCGAACGTAAACATCCCTTTCAAAAAAAGATTGAATGGACTGTTCAGAATATTTCTAATGACCAAAAGCATGACGCTCAAACTATTTAACTCCATCAGCATTATTTTTCTGAGTGTTACATTACTGCAATGCAACACTAAAAGCAATTGGAAAAATGAGATCGATACAATATTTGTAAAAGAGTTCAATGCAAACGCACCCGGTGGAGCAGTTTTAATTATGAAAGACGAGAAAATTGCTTTCTCAAAGGGCTATGGACTTGCCGACCTGGGCACCAAAGAGAAAATTACTCCACAAACATTATTCAATACAGGTTCCATCTCCAAGACCTTTGTTTCTAATGTGATTCTTGATTTGGCCAATGAAGGGAAACTTTCTTTACAAGACAGTCTCACCAAATACTTTAACGATTTTAAAAATAGATCACTGTCTAACCAGGTTAGAATTCATCACTTACTCACTCATACTTCCGGACTTCCTGACAACCGAAAGGCCTTTCTGGATAGTCTGTTTTTACTCAGTGCCAAAGACGAAGAAAACTTCGCCCCCATAAAGCAAAACGATTCCTTGTTATTTGAACCCGGTTCTCAATTTGAATATTCCAATCCCGCCTTTAACGGCCTGGCACTCATCATTGAAAAAGTCACTGGTAAAAAATGGCAGGATGTAGTGAAAGAAAAAATCTTTGATCCGGCAGGAATGAAAACCAGCGTGATTACCGATGGACCTTATCCTGTTACCGGAGTATCTCATGCCTATTTAAAATCCGAAGGCAGTTACATCGAAAAAGATTATGGTGAAGAACCCACCTTCGCAGCCGCAGGTAATGGCGGTGTGTGGAGTTCAGTAGAAGAATTGGCGTTATATGAACTGGCTTTACAAAGCAGTAAATTTTCAGATTCAAAAACTATTGATGATTCACGAACAATTAAAGAATATAAGAACTGGAAAAGCAGGACACAACCATTCATAGGATACAGTTGGTTTATCGGAAAGACCATAGATGGGTACAAAATGATTTACCACACGGGCACACAAGGCGGTTTTTATGGTGATTATGTGAGCATCCCTGAAAAAGGCATTATCTATATTATGCTATGTAACATTCCTACTCCGCAAGAGGAAAAGCGTGAAGCTGTATTAACAATTTTAAAAAATTACAATTGGTTGGATTAACTAGTTATCTCTATGAAAAATAAATTATTGGTTGCAGTACTCCTATGCGCGCATGTATCCACACAAGCACAAACCATTGAATCTAAAATAAAAGAATTTGATACTTACATAGAACAATCGCGCAATCTCTATCAGGTGCCTGGCCTAGCTGTGGCAGTAGTAAAAGACGGGAAAGTGATTTTCAAAAAAGGATATGGGGTGAGGGAAGTTGGCACTTCCAATATCGTTGATACACAAACGTTATTTGCCTGTGCCTCCACCACCAAAGCCATGACTGCCACCTGCATGGGTATGTTGGTGGATGAAGGAAAAGTAAAATGGGACGACCCCGTGATCAATTACTTACCCGACTTTCAATTATACGATCCGTATGTAACCCGTGAATTAAAAATCCGTGATCTCTTTACTCATAATTCTGGTGTCGGCAATGCTGATTTCTTATGGGACATTATGGATATTTCAAGTGATCAGATACTGGCGAAAATGAAAATGGTGAAGCCCAGTTATTCACTACGATCCAGTTTTATCTATCAAAATATTTTCTATTTGTATGCCGGTAAGGTGATTGAAAAAGTAAGTGGACAACCGTGGGAAGAATTTGTTCAGAAAAGAATCTTTCAACCATTGGGCATGACGCGCACGTATCCGATGCTTAAAATGGTAAACGACCCCAATCAATCGCACTCACATTATTGGATTGACAATAAGGTAACAGCCATTGAACGAAGTAATGCCGATGCCATCGGGCCTGCCGGAAGCGTATGGTCTTGCGCTGACGATATGAGTAAGTGGGCTCTATGCATGCTTGATAGTAGTAAATATACCGGGGGGCGATTAGTGAAACCCTCTACCTGGATTGAAATGTTTAAGCCACAAGTAATGGTGACTCCAGGTCAATTTTACCCAACTGCACAACTAACCAAACCAAATTGGATGACTTATGGATTGGGATGGTTTCAGCAAGATTATAATGGAAAGAAAATAAATTTCCATACAGGAAGCCTGGCTGGGGAAACAGCTATACATGGTCAGTTACCTGATAGCAAGTTGGCCATTTATGTCTTCGGAAATTATGATCATGCTGAGGTACGGCACGCATTAATGTTTAAAGCATTTGATCTTTTCGCTTTGGGTGGCAACCGCGACTGGAGTGGCGATTTTTTTACACTTTACAAAAACATTCAGGCTGGCGCAGATAAGACTCAAAAGGCAATTGAATCTGTTCGTATTCCAAATACAAAACCTTCTTTATTAATAAATGAATATACAGGTAGTTATACTGATCCGCTCTATGGTGAGGTCATTATTTCACGCGATAATGACGACCTCATACTTGTGGCTAACCACTATTTAAAAGCGCGTGTTAGTCATTGGCACTTTGACACTTTCCGGGGATGGTACGACAAACGCTGGTATGGGAAACTAACTGTAAATTTTATATTGGATCAAAAAGGTAAAGTATCGAAAGTGAGTTTTGATGGAATACAATTCACAAAATCGGGGAAGTAGGTTTATAGATACTGGATACTAGGTGATAGTATTCAGTATTTAAATAATCATCCAATTTCGATCACAACGTCATCGGAGATAGGATGTCCCACACAAGTAAGAACATAGCCCTCTGCTCGTTCAGATTGTGAAAGTCCTTCTTCTTCATCTAGTTTTACCTGACCGGATAATGCTTTTCCACGACACGCGGTGCATAGACCGCTTTGGCAAGAATACGGTAAATCTATTCCTTTGTCGAGGGCCGTTTCCAAAATAGTCCGGTTTGGCTCAACAGTGAATTTATATTCTTGTCCATCATAGCGAATCGTTACCTCACGGGCTTTTTTCTCACTAGACGATTTTACCTCTTCCTTCTTTTCTTCTTTGTTGATGGTGCCCTGAACAAAACTCTCTTTAAATATTTTTTCTTTTTCAATATTTCTTTCCGCCAAAAGCGCCTCCACATTCTTCATCATTCCTTCGGGGCCACACATGAGGTACGTAGTCTTATCGATGCCCCAGTCCGGAATACGCTCAAATAATTTCGTAAGCATATCATGATTGAGTAAGCCTGAGTATCCTTGCCAGTTCATCGGTGCATTATCTAATACATGAATCACATGTAAACGACCGGCATGAGTGATCTGAAGCTTTTCAAATGCATCTTTAAAAATGATACTATCAATATCGCGGTTGCAATAAATGAGCGAGCAAATGCTTTCCGGTTCCTGCGTGAGTGTACTTTTAATTAGTGACATCATCGGTGTAATGCCAGAACCTCCGGCAAACATAATCAGGTGTCGCTTGTTTTCTTTTTTGTATTCAGTAGTGAAGTGACCGGTAGGTGCCATCACTTTCAACGTGTCTCCTATTTTAAGATTATCCGCAAGCCAGTTGGACATAAGTCCTTTGTCAACTCGCTTAGTGGTTACTACCAAATCATCATCCGCAAAAGGAGATGAACTTAATGAGTAGGCCCTGCGAACCTCTTTCTCTCCCACCGTTGCAATTAAAGTCAGGAACTGACCTGCCTTATAAGTGATCTTATTTTCAGGTTGCTCAAACACAATACTGATTGCATCCTTCGTTTCCTGAATGATATTTTTTACTTTCAAATTAAAATAATGAGGGCCGTGATTTACGGGTGCCTCTTCTTTTTTCGCGCTCTTTTTAAAAAATCCGAATGCCATTGTAATAATGAATTTTTATCATGTAAAATTACTGATAATGTGCCAATACCAAAGATCGAAGAAGCGTCTTTAGTAATAAGTCTTCTTTATATAGTTTAAATGCCTATATATTAAGCCAATAGGTAAACTTTAACACGAGCGCCCTGTTTTTACTCTGTAGTTGCTCGGGCAAGTAATTTTCCGTGTAAACAATAAAAAAGTCAGAGGCTGGTTTGTATCGCCATTGAAAACGTGCATTGAGATTTACGTTATCATAACGATCATTATATTGGACAAACGTGGTAAGAAATAATTTATCCGTAAGCGTAAAATCAAATCGGGGACTTAGTAAAATGAATTTAGCCCTTCCGTAAACAGCCGGAAGAACAATATCATTATAATCTCCGGTAAGAGATATGCTCCCAAAAGGTTGGATACGATACGATAGTGTGCCACCCATCCCTACGCGTGTGC
>CAYGGY010000050.1:0-37889 GCA_964349405.1 uncultured Ohtaekwangia sp.
GATTTAGGGGGTGATAATTTCTTGGACACAAAAAAAGTCTGCAAATGCAATACGGATTTATTATAGATAACCGGAAATGTATAGGGTGCCACGCTTGCACGGTGGCCTGCAAATCCGAACATGACGTTGCCATAGGTGTTAATCGCACCTGGGTAAAACAAACAGAAAAAGGAGAGTTTCCTAATACACGAAGAATCTTTTCGGTATTAAGGTGTAACCACTGCACGGATGCTCCTTGTGTAGAAATTTGCCCGGTAGAAGCATTGTATATCCGCAAAGATGGAATCGTGGATTTTAATAATGAACGATGCATAGGTTGCAAGTCTTGTATGCAGGCTTGTCCGTACGATGCGCTTTACATTGATCCGGATACCAACACGGCTGCAAAGTGTAATTATTGCGCCCATCGTGTTGACATTGGCCTGGAACCAGCCTGTGTCAATGTTTGCCCTGAACACGCTATTATTTCAGGAGACATGACTAATCCTGAAACTGAGATAGCCCAGTTGCTGGCACGTGAACAAGTCACGGTACGTAAACCGGAGAAGGGAACTAACCCGAATGTCTATTATATTAATGGGGATGACGCATCCCTGAATCCATCTTCTACTGAACGCTCCGATCAATACATCTGGAGTTCACAAAAATCTGGCGTTGGACATTATGCCAAGTTCACTGAAAAATTAACAGAAGGAAAAAATGCTGAAGACTTATTATCTCAACTTTCTTCAAAAGAAATATCCTATGCCGGAGCACCTAAAAAATCGGTAGAGGTATTGATGGAAGCATCCAAAGCAAGACGAGTTTACGATACACCTGATAAAGGAATATTATGGGGATGGGAAGTTTCGGCCTATATTTTAACCAAGGCTATTGCCGCAGGTGCGATCTTAATTCCGTTCATTGCCATGCTTGCTGGTGAGGTTGAATTAAATGCAGAATGGAAATATGTTATCGGGGCTATCGCTCTTGTATTTCTAATGGCAACCGGAGCTTTATTAGTAATGGACTTAGATCAGCCTAAGAGATTTTTATACGTACTCTTCCGGCCACAATGGAAATCGTGGCTGGCAAAAGGTGGTTATGCTATTACGTTGTTCGGTGGTATAGTTACCTGCTGGATTGTGTCTGTTTATTTTGAACTGAAGAGCCTGGAGAATATTTCATTTGTGATGAGTGCTATCATGGCAACGCTTGTCGCTGTTTACACGGCATTTCTTTTTGCTCAGGCAAAGGGAAGAGACTTCTGGCAAAGTCCTACGATGGTGCTTCACATGATTACGCACAGTATCATGGCTGGATCAGCGGCATTGATCATCACCGCTCAATTTGTGTCTGCGCCAAATGAATGGATTGAATTTAATGAAATGCTGCTTTTCGGATCTACCTTATTCAACCTGGTGCTCATGTTGATTGAATTAACGATTACACATCCAACACAAGATGCAAAAACAGTTGTGTCGATGATTGTAAGTGGACGATACAAAACCATTTTCTGGCTGGGTGCAATTACTATTGGAAATATTTTACCACTGGTGTTGCTAACGGATTACGTGAGCCTATCTATTGCCGCTTCAATATTATCGATCATCGGAATTTTCCTCACTGAAAAAATTTGGGTGGAAGCCCCTCAACGAATCCCATTAACTTAACCTGAAACCAATATGGCTAATCATAAACCATCTTTTATTGAGAAGTTTGCTGAGAGCATTGGACTTATTCCTAATCTTCATAAAGAATACCCATCCTTACCATCGCTGACGGAACCGGGTAAGCTAAATAAATATCCACCGGCTGATCAGTGGGATAATTGGGAAGAATATGAGGCAACCGGTTGGGCCAGAAAAGAGAAAAAGAAATATACGATTGTACCCACTACTTGTTTCAATTGCGAGTCTGCTTGTGGAATGCTGGCATACATCGACAAAGACAAAGGGGCGGTACGAAAGTTTGAAGGGAATCCATACCATCCGGCAAGCCGTGGAAGAAATTGCGCGAAAGGTCCTGCCACCATTAACCAGCTTAATGATCCTGAACGGATATTATATCCGATGAAAAGAGAAGGTAAACGTGGCGAAGGAAAATGGAAACAAGTAACCTGGGATGAAGTGCTGGACGATATCGCTGGAAGAATCCGGAAAGCCTTGCAGGAAAAAAGAAATAATGAAGTGGTCTATCATGTTGGCCGGCCAGGGCATGAAGGTTACATGGATCGTGTATTGAAAGCGTGGGGAGTGGACGGGCATAATAGTCATACCAATGTGTGTTCTTCCGGTGCGCGTTTCGGATATAACCTATGGCATGGATATGATCGTCCATCGCCTGATCACGCTAACGCTAAATTTATTTTATTGATCAGTGCTCACCTGGAATCAGGTCACTATTTTAATCCACATGCCCAACGAATCATTGAAGGTATGATGGCTGGAGCAAAATTGGCTGTGATGGATCCGCGCTTATCTAATACTGCCAGCATGGCCAACTATTGGATGCCTACTTATCCGGGATCAGAAGCGGCAGCCCTTCTGGCGATGGCCAAGGTGATTATTGATGAAGGATTATACAATCGTGCCTTTGTTGAGAATTGGGTAAACTGGAAAGAGTATCTTCAGAAAGAATTTCCGGCAGAAAAGGTAACATTCGAAAATTTTATTGAGAAACTTAAAGAAGTCTACAAAGAATATACTCCTGAATATGCCGAAAAAGAAAGTGGTGCTAAAGCCGAAATGATTGTTTCGGTAGCCCGCGAAATTGGCAAGGCAGGCAGTCGGTTTGCATCGCATAACTGGCGTAGTGCCGGCTCCGGAAATTTAGGTGGATGGGCGGTGGCTCGCTGTTTACATTTTCTAAATGTATTAACAGGTAGTGTTGGTACAGTTGGAGGAACATCACCTAACGCTTGGAATAAATTCAAACCTACATTCTTCGATAACCCACCGGCACAAAAATTCTGGAACGAGCTTCATTTCCCCAATGAATATCCACTGGCATTTTTTGAAATGAGTTTTCTACTGCCTCACTTACTAAAAGATGGCAGAGGAAAATTGGATACGTATTTTACACGGGTATTTAACCCGGTTTGGACATACCCTGATGGCTTTAGCTGGATTGAAGCACTATCCGATGAAAGCAAAGTAGGCATGCACATCGCGATGACACCTACCTGGAATGAAACTGCCTATTATGCCGACTATGTGCTGCCGATGGGGCACGCCTCGGAACGACATGATTTAAATAGTTACGAAACGCATGGTGGTGTTTGGATTGCTTTCCGCCAACCCGTGTTGCGTGAAGCGGCCAGGAGAAACAAAAAACCATTTACATTTACCTATGAAGTGAACCCCGGCCAGGTGTGGGAAGAAGATGAGTTTTGGATTGAACTTTCATGGCGTATCGACCCAGATGGTTCGTTGGGAATACGCGAACATTTTATGTCGCCATATCGCAAAGGAGAAAAAATCACGGTGGATGAATATTACCAATACATTTTCGAACATACGCCAGGCCTGAAAGAAAAAGCCGCAACTGAAAATCTTTCTGCGCTCGATTACATGAGAAAGTATGGCGCCTTTACAGTAGAAGAGTCATCCTATGAAAAACACCTGAAGGAATTGAGTGTGGATGAGATGAAAGATGCCATCATCGATACCAACTCAAACACGGTATTGAAAGGTGGAAAAGCAATAGGTGTACATGTAAACGGGAAAAATGTAACTGGATTTCCAACACCATCACGAAGACAGGAATTCTTCTCTCAAACAATGATTGACTGGAAATGGCCTGAGTACACCATTCCTACATACATTAAAAGTCATGTGCATCCTGAAAAGATAAATAGGGAAGCCGGTGAGTTTCCGTTAGTACCTACATTCCGCTTGCCGGTATTAATTCACTCACGCTCCGGTAATGCAAAATGGTTAACTGAAATTGCCAACCGTAATCCGATTTGGATTCATACTTCGGATGCCAAGAGAATAGGGCTGAAGAGTGGTGACTTAGTAAGGGTGACAACTGACATCGGCCATTTTGTGGATAAGGTTTGGGTTACTGAAAGTATTAAACCTGGTATAGTTGCTTGCTCGCATCACATCGGAAGATGGAGACGTCCGCAAGATCAAGGCAACCGATGGGCCACTGAAACAGTGAACATTGAGAACTTAGGTAATGGCCATTGGAAGCTTACTAAGAAAGAAGGCATCCGTCCGTTTAAAAGTGCTGATAAAGATTCATCGCGTATTTTCTGGAGCGATGGAGGTGTGCATCAAAACATCACCCATGCCGTGCATCCTGATCCAATCAGTGGAATGCACTGTTGGCACCAGAAAGTAAAGCTGGAAAAACCCCATAAAGGAGATTCGTATGGTGATATTTTTGTTGATACAAATAAGTCGTTTGCTGTTTATAAAGAATGGCTCGCTATGACCAGACCTGCGCCAGGACCTGGTGGTTTGCGAAGACCTTTGTGGTTTGCGCGTGCATTGAGACCTGCCGATGAAATGTTTTATATCAAAGAATAAATTCCTTGATTAAGGTTGATAAGTATAGACTGTTTCCATTTCTACAGTGGTGGCCAAAGGTCAATAGCCAAACACTCAAGTCT
The DNA here is from genome assembly GCA_964349405.1 of uncultured Ohtaekwangia sp. Taxonomy (GTDB): domain Bacteria; phylum Bacteroidota; class Bacteroidia; order Cytophagales; family Cyclobacteriaceae; genus ELB16-189. The sequence goes on from CAYGGY010000050.1 coordinate 4,601, forward strand.
GATTTAGTTGCCGGGCTTACAGGGGCTATTATTGTTTTGCCTCAGGGGGTTGCTTTTGCATTGATCGCAGGGCTGCCTCCGGTATATGGAATGTATACCGCCATGATAACGCCCATAATAGCCGCTTTATTTGGGTCATCATACCATCTTATTTCAGGTCCTACCACCGCCTTATCGTTGGCAATATTTTCTTCTGTAAGTCTGTACGCCCAGCCGTCATCTGAAAATTTTATTGTACTTACTCTTTTGCTTACATTTTTGACAGGCGTGATTCAATTTGTTCTTGGAGTAGCCAGGATGGGAACTTTGGTGAATTTTGTGTCTCACTCAGTAATTATCGGATTTACCTTAGGGGCCGCTATACTTATTGCTACGAGTCAATTAAAACACGTTTTAGGGTTACACATTGCAGGAGGAACTACTTTTATTGAAACCTGGAATTATCTTATACATCACTTCCGTGAAATAAACCCTTATGCAGCTGCAATTGGTTTGGGCACCTTGTTAATTGCTGTGATGATAAAAAAGTTTTATCCTGCAATGCCTAATTTATTAATCGCTCTTCTTACAGGCACAATAACAGTTTATTATTTGAGTGATGCCGAATGGAATATCTCATTGGTAGGAGCGATGCCACGCGGATTGCCTCCTTTTAAAGTACCTCACTTTAATTTTGAATCCATTGCACAACTTACACCCAATGCCTTGGCTATTGCTCTCTTAGGATTAATTGAAGCCATTGCCATTGCGCGTGGTATTGCGGTTAAAACTCATCAGAGATTAAACAGTAACCAGGAATTTATCGGGCAAGGACTATCTAATATTATAGGTTCTTTCTTTTCTTGTTATGTTGGTTCAGGTTCATTCACTCGTTCCGGTGTAAATTACACAGCAGGCGCAAAGACACCGATGGCTGCCATATTCGCAGCATTAATTCTTATTGTGATCATGCTGGCAATTGCTCCTTTAGCAGCCCATCTCCCGATGCCCACCATGGGTGGAATAATTTTACTGGTTGCTTATAACCTGGTTGATGTTCATCATTTAAAACAAATTTTCAGAACCAGTCGATCTGAGACCATTATTCTGTTGATTACTTTTTTTTGTACTCTATTTATCAATATTGAGTTTGCCATTTTTGCCGGAATTATTTTTTCCTTGGCTTTTTATTTAATGCGGACCTCCAGACCAAAAGTGATGGTATTGGCCCCCACACTATTGAAGGGCGAACGTAAATTTATAAATGTGGAATTACATCAGGAACTGAGTCAATGTCCTCAGTTTCATATCATCCGGATTGACGGATCGTTGTTCTTTGGTGCTGTGGATCATATTAAAAATGTTTTGTATGATTTAAGTGAAACCAAAAAACACATTCTTATCGTTGGTACTGGTATTAATTTTATTGATGCCTCCGGAGCAGATTTGTTGACGACAGAAGCCGAACGCATGAAATCTTTGGGAGGTGGACTGTATTTTAGTCACATGAAGAAAAGTGTTAGCGAGTACTTGAATAAGGGTTATAAAGATAAAATTGGAGTAGACCAATTTTTCCTTCATAAGGAAGATGCGATTGCAGCTATTTATGATCACCTGGATAAATCCATTTGCGAATCCTGCGAATTTAAAATATTTAGAGAATGTGTAAAGAACTGACTGATATCAAATGCAACCGGTAACCTTTTCAGAACAAGCTATTGAAGAAGCCAGAAAGCTGATGGTTGAACAAAATCTTTTGGGAGAATATGCGCTTCGAGTTGCCGTGGGAGGGGGCGGTTGTAGTGGTGGCATCGCCCCGATACTCGGCTTTGATAAGCAAAAGGAGACTGATTTGGTTTATGAAATCTCCGGGGTTAAAATAGTGGTTGACAAAAAACATGTAATGCATCTGATTGGGAAACACGTAGAGTTTCACCAGGTAGAAGAGGATGTAAGTGGTTTTCGTTTTGTAGATGTTCCTGTAAAAACAGATTGAAAATATTCACTCATAAGCTCATTAAATGTCTAACTATCTTTTTGATTAGAGAATAAAGTTATAAATGAGGCTACTCACAATTGCTATTTTAATATTTATTTCCTCAACAGCTGTTTTGGGGCAGCGTTATCTTTTTTATCTACATGGCAAAATTGTGGAAGATCAGGGTGCCCGTGCGATAGATACAGTAAATGGATATGGTGCTTACCAATATACTAACATTGTAGAGCTATTTCGAAAAGAAAAGTTTACTGTATTGAGTGAAGTAAGAAAAAGAAATACAGACCCTATTGAATATAGTTATAAAGTTGTTCGCCAAATTGACAGCTTAATTCAGGTTGGCGTTCACGCTGGAGACATATCTGTTGTGGGTGCCTCCAAAGGAGCCATTATTGCCATGCTCACCTCGTCCATTCTCAAAAACAAGGATGTCAATTTTGTTTTTATGGCAGGATGTAATAATGGTATTTTAAAACAATTTCCTGAAATACAATTTTGTGGCAACATCATATCCATCTATGAAAAAAGTGATAATATCGGGCACTCATGCCTAACGTTTAAAGAGAGTTCATCCTTGGCAATTCCTCACTACAAAGAAGTAGAATTAAACACAGGCCTCAAGCATGGGTTTATTTTTAAGCCTTTATCAGAATGGACTATTCCTACGATTAGATGGGCAAAGAAAAAATATGATTAACCTGAAGTAAGTTTATTAAGATAAACATAAACGAGTGTAGTCATGAACGGTATTGCCAAACGCTATGATAAAATCGCCTCACTTTGGTACAGTGTAAAAACGCCACGAATTATTAGCTGGTTGTTGATTGGTGCTTTTGTTACAGGCTTTGTGTTGGCAGAGTTAAGTAGGAGGAATTATGGTGGATTGAATTAAAGATTCCCAATCATTTTTTTGCCATTGATTTGGCCTTTACCATTCTCTTGGTAGTAGAAGTAATTGGATTAATTTTTGAGTTCCCACGGTCAGTAGCGGATTCAGTTGGCAAACAATTTGAAGTGCTATCCATTATTTTACTTCGATCAGCTTTTAAGGAATTTAGTAATTTCGGTGAACCGTTAACGTGGAGCGGAGATACTCTTGCCATATATCGAATGATGGCTGATGCTTTTGGTGCGTTAGTGATATTTTTTTTAATTGGTATCTTTTACCGACTACAAAAACACAGAGCAATCACTGAAGATCGTGATGGTCAGGACCGTTTTGTTATGATGAAGAAATCAATGGCTTTAGCACTATTTGGTTTTTTTATTTATTTTGGAGTAAGAGATATATTTCATTTTTTTATCAGTACAAAGTTCACGAGTTCGTTAAATGATTTTTATACAGTACTTATTTTTGCTGATGTACTGCTTCTTCTGTATTCACTCCGGTTTACCACCCGTTATGTAAATATCTTTCGCTATTCGTCTTTTGCATTTGCAGCCATATTAATCCGAGTCTCTCTTTCTGCACCACCCTTTATTAATGTAGTCATCGGCATTTCAGCAGGTATGTTTGTGTTAGCCTTGACCTATGCTTATAATTACATCAGGGCAACACCACAGTAAGTTCACCTATAACGTGAAGTCATTTGACGTTTTTCTAAACACCACTTCATTACATTCACTTTTATATAATTATTCTCATGATCAGTGCTTTTGAATATGTTACCGTATTAATTTCAATAATTTTAGGAATTGGTATTACTCAAATACTTACAGGTATTGCCAATCTCTACCAGAAAATTGAGAAAGTAAAATTCTATTGGCCACACATTCTTTGGATATCATTTGTTTTGACACTGCATATTCAGGAGTGGTGGGTAACCTATGAGCTTAAGAGTTACCAACCCTGGAGATTACCCACTTTTCTTTTTATTATGCTATATCCAATAAATCTTTTTTTACTTGCGAAGATGTTGTTCCCAACCAGACTTAAAGGGAAACAAATTGATTTGAAGATATTTTATTTTAAAAATTACCGGAGGATTTTTCTACTTTTTGTAACATCAGCAATATTATCCATGGCCTACAATATTTTTATACTTGAATATGCTCTAGGAACTCAAATTATTCAAGGCTTGCTAGTGTTGTCATTTACATTTATCTCCTATAAACGATATACTCAGGAATGGATTCATAAGACATTGACAGTCGTTGCTATCCTTATTTTAGTAGCCAGTATTGTTATCGAATGGAATGTTTGGTTAATAAATTAAACGAAAGTATTTGTATAATTCTGCTAGACTATGAATTATAACAGAGCAATAATGAATAAACTATTTACCAAAACAATGGATAGCTCCTTATCTCATTTAAATAGGAAGACTAACACTATGTGGTTCTGAGGGTATAGATTACTTCTTTAAAATACTTAGCTTAATTTCTGTTAGTCTACGCTTAGTGTCTAGTGGAAAGTCACTATTCATCATCCAGTCATAATAGGAGGGCTCCTCTTTAAAAATAGCAAGCACAGGTTTGTTTTTATGCTTACCAAAGTTGAATACCGGTTCACCCTTATCATTTTTCACCATTCGCCCGGCTAAATCCACTAACTCCGTGGAGGTTAGTTTATTTAACTCCTCCATGTCATTTTTAATATATCCAATCCTGTTTCCCAGTCCGTCAGTTACCTCCTGATTTTCATAGCGTTCAATTTGAGCAAACAGGACCTCCATCGTTGCCTGGGTATCTGCTTCTGCGGAGTGTGCATTCGACATCTCTTTACCGCAATAAAACTTAAAGGCTGCCGATAACGTTCTTTTTTCCATCATATGGAAAATTTTTTGAGCATCGATCAGTTTCTTACGACTATAATCAAATTCGACCCCTGCTCTTAAAAACTCTTCAACGAGCATGGGTACATCAAACTTGAGGATATTAAACCCAGCCATATCGGCACCTTCAAAAAACTTAACATATTCTTTTGCTATTTCTTTGAACGTAGGCTTATCGGCAACGTCTTCGTCTGTTATACCATGTATTAACGTGGATTCTGGCGAGATTGGAACGGTGGGATTTACTAAATTACTTTTTCGGATTACTTCTCCATTGGCCAACACTTTAATCACTGCAATCTCGATAATCCGATCTTGTGTAATATTGATACCGGTCGTTTCCAAATCGAAAAAGCAAAGAGGTATTTTTAGATTAAGCTTCATTTGGATAACGTAAAGAGGATTTTAATAAATGTGAGGTGAAAAATTAGGAAGTCTTGTATTCGCAAATTGCTTTATAAAAATTACCGCTGCTGATACCAATCTTTTTAAGTAACTCCTTAGCGGCACTTAGGCATTGAAGATCAGAATCGCCATATAATTGCACTGGAAATCTTTCTTTCGTACTTGAGATTAACACTGTTCTTCCCTCCACGACTTCATGTTTACAAACTTCATACGCAATAGACTGTACATCAGGCCGTTCTTTTGATCCGATTTTATTTAATGCTGAATGGGCATTGGGATAGATGATCGTACCACCTTTTGATGTAGCATTGGCAAGTGCTTCAAACTCACTTAATTCATCACTTGAAGCGGTGTAACCGAAAACTATTATATGGTGTTTGTAATCAATTGGTTGTGGTCCATTATTTATAATGATAATTGGTGAATCCGATTGAATAGATATTGGCTTTGCTGAAGATATATGATCAAATTTCCGATGGTGAAATTTGAGGGTATGTTCAATAATTCCAGTAATTAAATTACTACCTGCACCAATAACTAATATGCGCTGTTTATCAATGGATTGTAAATAAATTTCTGTAGCGGTCAAAATAATGAAGTGATTTAAACGCTAAATATAAAGCAAAATGTTTGTGGTTTAAAAGGGTTGATGTGGAGCTTGCTTAAAATTAATTACAAACGCATTTTGAATTTATTAACAATTTCACACGTTAGAATGTAGATAACTTGTTGAAGGTAGTTTAAATCTTTAAGAGTAGGTTTGTCACCCTTAAAAGAAACTACGTACAACAACCACCAAGTATGGAGCAACGATCAACGCCAGTGAGGTTAAGTTCTGTGATGAGCGGAACGGGAAGTAAGTCTAAACTTTTAGTAAGAGATATCTCTGAAAGTTTGGGCAAGCTTCCACCTCAGGCGCTCGATCTGGAAGAAGCAATATTAGGCGCACTCATGCTTGAGAAAAATGCTCTAACGGCTGTTGTTGAATTTTTACGTCCTGAACATTTCTATACCGAACAACACAAAGAGATTTATAATGCGATCATCGACTTATTCAAGGCCTCCGAACCTGTAGATATGAGAACGGTAGTTGCACAACTGCGTAAAAGTGCCAAGCTTGAGGTAGTTGGAGGTGCCTATTATATTGCTGAGTTGACATCCAAAGTAAGCTCAGCTGCTAATATTGAATATCACGCGCGTATTATTATAGAAATGGCGATCAAACGTGACTTGATTCAAATTGCTTCTCAGATCCATCACGATGCCTATGAGGATACGACCGATGTGTTTGAGCTCCTGGATAAGACTGAACAAAATATTTTTCAAATATCTGATTCCAACTTGCGAAAGAATTACGATAACATGAAGTCACTCATGTTTCGTGCGATTCAGGAATTGCAAGAAAAGAAAAATCATAAGGATGGGTTAACTGGAGTACCGAGTGGATTTTCTCGACTCGACCGTGTTACATCGGGCTGGCAAAAATCAGATTTGGTTATTATTGCTGCTCGCCCCGGTATGGGTAAAACTGCGTTTGTCGTGTCTGCCTTACGAAACGCGGCCGTTGAATTCAAAATTCCGGTGGCAATTTTCTCCTTGGAAATGGCTTCTCTTCAGCTGGTAAATCGATTAATTTCAGCTGAAGCAGAATTAGAATCGGAGAAAATTAAAAAGGGAAATCTAGCTGAATTTGAATGGCAGCAATTGGTTCACAAAACCACAAATCTTTCCAGCGCCCCCATATTTATCGATGATACCCCAGCACTTTCAATCCTTGAGTTAAGGGCGAAATGCCGTAGGTTAAAAGCCGAGCATAATATCCAATTGATTGTAATAGACTACCTCCAATTGATGAAAGGAGAGATGGGGGGAAACCGCGAACAAGAGATCGCTTCTATTTCGCGTGCGTTAAAAGGAATTGCCAAAGAATTAAGTGTGCCTGTGATTGCACTTTCGCAGTTAAGTCGAGGGGTAGAAACCAGAGGTGGTGATAAGCGACCACAACTTTCTGACTTACGTGAATCGGGTTCTATCGAGCAAGATGCCGATATTGTTATGTTCCTATATCGTCCTGAATATTATAAAATTACCGTTGATGAAGAAGGTATGCCAACACAAGGCATGGCCGAGGTGATTATTGCTAAACACCGGAATGGTTCTTTGGAAAATGTGAAGTTGAAATTTATCGGTAAGTACACCAAGTTTGCTGATTACGATTCACCAGACGGCCTTACACCGTTAACCAGCATCACACGAGAGAGCAGGCTTAATACATTTAAAGATAGTCCCCCGCCATTAGGAGCAGATGACGAAACTCCTTTTTAAAAATATTTTTTCGGGTAATATTTTTCCCTGAAGCTTTATTAAGTTTATATGCATTTGTATCTTGAAAGATGATGAAAGCACTTTTACTTTCCAGTCCTGGAATTATTGAATTTAAAGAGGTGCCAAAACCAACTCCTGGCACTGGGCAAGCACTTATAAAAATGAAGGCAACGGCTCTTAACCGAAGAGACGATTGGATTCGTGAAGGGAAATATCCGAATATTCGTTTTGGTGTAATTATGGGCTCGGATGGAGCAGGTATTGTCGAATCCGTTGGCGATGAAGCGGATCAACCGTGGGTTGGACAGGAAGTGGTGATAAATCCTAATATTGACTGGGGGCCCGATCTGGAAGTTCAGGCAGGTAAGTATACCATTCTAGGTATGCCTGTTGATGGCACTTTTGCTGAATATGCTGTTGTTTCAATCGATCGATTGCATCGCAAACCTTTTCACCTTGACTTTCTTCAGGCAGCAGCTTTACCCATGGGTGGACTCACTGCGTTCCGCGCGTTATTTGGCAAAGGTGAATTGAAGACTGGCCAGAATGTTTTGATCTCAGGATTTGGTGGTGGTGTTGCACAGTTTGCTTTTCTTTTTGCTCGCGCTGCCGGTGCGAATGTATATGTAACTTCCGGGAGTAGTGATAAACTTGAAAAGGCATTAAAACTCGGAGCCAAAGGAGCCTACAATTACAAGAAGGAATCTACCTTCCCAGATCTTTGGAAAACGAAAGGTGGTTTTGATTTGGTTATTGACAGCGCTGGAGGCGACCAATTGAACAACTTTATAAAAATTTTGAGACCTAAAGGAAAGATTGTTTTTTACGGAGCTACCAACGGATTGCCAGCGAAGCTGGATTTATATCGTATGTTTTGGAACCAACTTTCACTGCTTGGCTCTACCATGGGTAACGATCATGAATTTAGTGAGATGCTTTCCTTTGTAAGTAAGCATAAGATCCGTCCATTAATTGATTCGATCAGGCCTTTCTCCAAAATAGCTGAATCATTTCCTGATATCACTCGTCCCAATAAGGTTGGTAAGATCGTTTTTCAAATCTAGCCGTCAAGATTTTCAAGGGCACTTTGCAATTCCCTCAAGGTTTTAAGATCTGATTTTTTTTTAGCTAACTCAACGCCTTTGCTTAAAATTTCAATGGCTTTTATCACGTTACCTAGTTCAGCATGAAATATACCCGCTGTATAGTAGGCCGGTAAGTAACCAGGATGATCGATGAGTATATTGTCAAAAAGCTCAACTGCTTTAGCAGGATTGATTTGTTGATACTCCAATGCCAGTGCATAATAGTTGAAAGGATCAGCAGGATCTTCAGCAATGAATTTCTCTAACAAGTCAATACGGGAATGATTCATGCGTTTTTTCGGTTTTATAATGCCTTACTTAGGATTTTATCTTATATCTTGAAGCCAAATTTAAGGTCAAATCGACAAAAGTTTGAATGTCATTTTATTAGCGTATTTATGAAGATATTAGTTTGTATTTCTCATGTACCTGACACCACTTCAAAAATCAATTTCGTTGAAAATAATACAAAATTTGATGCCGCGGGTGTTCAGTTTATAATTGGGCCCTATGATGATTATGCATTGGCAAGAGCCATCGAGATAAAAGAGGCAACACCGGGCACCACAGTAACAGTTATTAATGTTGGAACGGTTGATACTGAGCCAACGATAAGAAAAGCATTAGCGATAGGAGCAGACGATGCTATTCGGGTTAATGCAGCACCCACTGATTCATTTTTTGTGGCTGAGCAGATTGCAGAACATGCCAAAGGTTATGATTTAATCCTGATGGGAAGAGAATCAATTGATTATAACAGTGGTGTAGTGCATGCCATGGTAGGTGATTTATTAGGGTTACCTTCGGTGTCTCCGGTGATGAAACTTGAAATGGAAGGAACAAAAGTAAAGATGAGCCGCGAGATTGAAGGGGGCAAAGAATTGGTTGAAGCAAATTTGCCCTTAATTGCCGGATGTCAGGAGCCTATTGCGGAGTGGAAGATCCCAAATATGAGAGGCATCATGTCGGCCAGAACAAAACCATTGAACGTGGTAGAAGCTAAGGCCTCGCAGCAGCGAGTTGCACTTCAGAAATTTGAGCTGCCTGCACCAAAAGGAGCCGTAAAAATGATTTCAGCAGACAATGTAGCTGAACTTGTAACCAGACTTAAAAACGAGGCGAAGGTACTTTAATTCAAAACGAAAGGATATGTCAACGTTAGTATTCGTAGAAACATCAGAAGGTAAAATAAGGAAATCTTCGTTGGAAGCAGTGTGTTACGCACATGCCATGAGTGGAGCCGTTACAGCTGTCGTATTAGGTCCAGCCGATGCCTCAGAAGTACAATCATTAGGTAAGTATGGAGCTCAAAAGGTATTGCATGCAGCAGATTCAAAATTGGAAAAAGGAATCGCTCAGGTGTATGCTTCCGTGTTGACTCAAACTATGAACGATGAAAATGCCGATGTGCTTGTTCTCGCAAGTTCATCGTTGGGTACACCAGTTGCTGCAAAGGTAGCCGTGAAAACTGGAGCCAGCTTCGCATCGAATGTAGTTGAATTGCCAAATACCTCAAGTGGTTTTGTTGTTCGTACAAGCATATATACAGGAAAGGCATTTGCCCACATGGAATTAAAGAATGCAAAGAAGGTTATAGTTATCCGCAAAAATGCCGCAGAAGTAAAAGAGGTAGGTGGCAATACTCAAGTTGTTGTTTACTCGCCTACTTTAAATGATATAGATTTCAACACAACAATACTATCAACTGAAAAGGCAACTGGTGATGTTTTACTTCCTGAAGCTGAGATAGTTGTGTCAGGAGGAAGAGGGTTAAAGGGACCTGAACACTGGGGGATATTAGAGGATTTGGCGAAAGTTCTTCATGCCGCTACGGGCTGTAGCAAACCAGTATCCGATATGGGCTGGAGGCCTCATCACGAACACGTAGGGCAGACCGGTGTAAAAGTAGCTCCACAGTTATATATCGCCATCGGAATTTCCGGTGCCATCCAGCACTTAGCAGGTGTAAACTCATCTAAGTATATTGTTGTTATTAACAAGGATGCAGATGCACCGTTTTTCAAGGCAGCCGATTATGGCATTGTAGGAGATGCATTTGATATAGTACCAAAATTAACGGCCGCTATAAAGGCCGCCAATTGATAACACTGTTTTATAATAGTTTGGGTTTCGTATACTTTTTTATAAATTCAATTTTTGAGTGGCACCGTTGAAGAAGATTAAACTTGAAATACTAGGACTCTCCTCCAGTCAATCACAGACTGGTTCATTTGCATTAGTGTTAGGTGAGACAGAGGGCAATCGTAGACTTCCAATCATCATTGGTATGTTTGAAGCACAGGCCATTGCCATTGAAATAGAGAAAATCATACCCAATCGCCCAATGACTCATGACTTGTTCAAGTCATTTGCAAACTCATTTCATTTTCTTGTTGAAGAGATAATTATCTCCGATTTAAAGGAGGGGGTTTTCTTCGCTAAAATCGTTTGCTCGGATGGATTAAATAAAACGGAAATTGATGCACGTCCTTCCGATGCCATCGCCATTGGTTTACGGTTCGACTCACCCATCTATACCTACGAGTCTATTCTGGCAGAAGCAGGAATAGTTTTAACCGATCAGGAGGAAGAAGAAAAGGTTGAGCCCAAAACTGAAGCGAAAACAAAAGTCAAAAAGGAAATCTCTAAGAAATCTGGGGAAGACTTTAAAAATTACTCGATAGAAAAGCTAAATGATTTGCTTAAAGATGCCATCGATAAAGAAGACTATGAACGGGCTGCCAAAATCCGTGATGAGTTGAGCAAACGCAACTAAGTTATCACCCAATAGCATTAATATAATGGATTATCTTCGTGGCCTTGGTGGCTTGTTATTTATTATTGGTGTGGCCTATCTTCTTTCGGGTAACCGGAGGGCAATTGACTGGCGTCTTGTATTTATTGGTGTCCTTATTCAATTGACTTTTGGATTAATTATTGGTAAAGTTCAGTTTGCACAAAACGTATTTATATATATAAGCGAAAAGTTTGTAACATTTCTAAGTTTTGCTGCAAAAGGAGCAGAGTTTCTATATGGTGATCTTGCCAAAAATAGTTCGGGCGACCCCAATGTAAAACACAGTTTAGGTTTCCTTTTTGCCTTCCAGGCATTGCCAACGGTAATTTTCTTTTCCGCAGTTACTGCGGGATTATATTATCTGGGTGTCTTACAAAAAATTGTATTTGGATTCGCCTGGATAATGGCACGTACCATGCGTCTTTCCGGGGCAGAAAGTTTATCAGCAGCAGCCAATATTTTTATGGGACAAACCGAAGCACCTTTGTTGGTTCGGCCTTTCATTCCCAAGATGACCAAATCCGAACTTAGCTGCCTTATGGTAGGCGGAATGGCTACCATTGCAGGAAGTGTGCTTGGTGCTTATGTTTCTTTTTTGGGTGGTGGAGATCCTGCCCAACAGGCAAAATTTGCTACCTATCTTTTAAGCGCATCCATCATGAATGCACCGGCAGCTATCGTACTCGCCAAATTGTTCACACCCGAAACCGAACCTGAAAAAATAGATAGGAGTTTAAAAGTTAATAAACAACAAATTGGAGTAAATCTGATCGATGCTATGGCTAGTGGAGCCGCAGATGGGTTGAAGTTAGCACTCAATATTGGAGCCATGCTTTTGGCCTTCATAGCCATCATCTACGCATTAAATTGGGTACTGGTAGATTTCATCGGCTCAATGACTGGGTTAAATGAATTTGTGGTGCAAAACACCAAAGGTGCATACCAGGGTTTCTCATTACAGTATATTCTTGGGCAGGTTTTCAGGATTTTTGCTTTTTGTATTGGTGTTAGCTGGGATGAATCTCTTTATGTGGGAAGTTTGTTAGGTCAAAAAATGGTGATCAATGAATTTGTTGCTTACCTTGATCTTGCAAATATGAAAGCGGCTGGTTTACTTAGTGAAAAATCAATTCGAATTGCAACCTATGCCCTGTGTGGGTTTGCTAATTTTAGCTCTATTGCCATTCAGATAGGCGGCATTGGAGGAATGGCCCCAAACAGGCAAGGTGATCTTTCTAAACTTGGACTTAAAGCAATGCTGGCAGCTTCACTGGCAACCATGATGACAGCCACCATAGCGGGCGCAATTTTCTAATATATGAAGATTATAAATTTATTACTGACACTCGTTTTTCTATTGTTCGCCTTTGTTCAATTAAATGATCCAGATCCCATTTTGTGGATTCTCATTTACATCAACATGGCAACACTATGTGTGCTGGCAATGTTTAAGAGACGTTATGTCTATTGGATTGCTGCTTCAGTTGTCCTTTATTCAATTTATGCAGTTTTATTGGTAACGAGTGCCTGGCAATGGTTGCTATCACCGGATCGATCAATGTTGTTTGATGACATTGCTAAAATGCAAAATCTATACATTGAGGAAACACGAGAATTCTTAGGACTTCTGATATGTATTAGTGTTGCTGTTTTCCACCTCTATTTTAACCGAACGAAAAAGAAAGTACATTAAAATTCTATCATTTTCCTAACTATGTATGTGGATTAGGTTTGGATTGTGCAAGATGTAATTTAACAACATCTCTTCAACACCAGGTTGGTACTCCACGTTTGGAAATGCGTATGCTTAGTTTTGTAGTACATAAGGCATTGTAAAATAAAACACACTGCCTTTTCCCTCTTCTGATTCTACCCAAATCCGTCCACCCCAAAGCGAAACAAGACCTTTCGATATCGCCAGCCCCAATCCGCTGCCACCATGATTTATGTGGATGGTTTCATTGGCCTGCCGGAAGGGTTTAAAGATTTGTTCCTGCTTCTCTTTGGCAATACCCACACCACTATCACGCACACTAAACAACAAGGTATTGCCATCTTGTAACTCACAGCCAAACTCAATTAGACCAGCATCAGTAAATTTCAGTGCATTGCTCAGCAGGTTGTTGAGCACCTGTTTCAGGTGTAGAAAATCGGCCAGCATATTATTTTCTTCTCCCTTGAGTTCGTTGAACCATTTTATTTCCACTTCTTTTTGCTGAACATGCAAACTATCGGTCTGATAGCCCGATGCTAATTGCATTAATAGTTCTTCTACATTACCCTTTGTGATAACAGAAGATTTAAAGCCGGCTTGTATCCTGGAAATATCCAATACGTCATTCATCACGAGCAACAAATCTTTGGCGCGCTGGCTTATGGTGCTAGTAAACTTCTTCCGCTTTTCTTCCGATACAGGGCGATCGAGCAATTCCGAAAGGCCCAGGATGGCCTGCATGGGTGTACGTATTTCATGCGACATGTTGGCAATAAATGCTGACTTCAGCCGGTCGGACTCTTCGGCTTTATTGCGGGCTTCTTCCAGATTTTTTATAAGTGTTTTTTGAACAGTGGTGTTGCGCATGAGGGCAAAGAAACCGGTTACTTTGCCAGTTTCATCAGCTATAGGCTGACAATTTAGCTGCACCCAGTAGGATTCTCCTCCTTTGGTATAATGAAGGATCTCACAGGCGAATGGCTCCTGATCGCGGAACATTTGAATGATATAGTCACTGGTGCTTGCCTGCGTATCCTGGCCATGCAAAAAGGAATCCGGCCTGCGGCCTTTTATTTCTTCCAGCAAATATCCAGTGGCTTTTTCAAAACTCTCATTAACCCACTCAAGCCTACCTTCTCTATCGGTGATGAAAACATAATTGGATGTTTCCTGTGCAATCAACGACAGCCGGACCAATTCCTGTTCATGCTTTTTCTTCTCGGTGATGTCGTTGCGAATAGATATATATTCAATGATCTTATCGGAGGCATCTTTAATGGGAACAATAAAGGTATCCACCCAATAGAAGGAACCATCTTTAGCTTTGTTCTTTACATCGGCCCGCCAGGTTTCTCCATTGCCAATCGTGCGCCACATCTCCGCCCAAAACTTTTTGGAGTGGTGGCCAGAGTTGATCAGGCTATGCTTTTGACTAACCAGCTCTTCTAAACTATATTGACTGATCTCCGAAAATTTTTCATTGGCATATAGGATAATACCCTGCGGGTTGGTTATGGAAACAATGGAGGCCGAATGCAAAGCAAATTTGTATTGCTTCAAATATTGATCTATGTCAGAAGCTTTTTTACGGGCATGATCACGTGCTTCCTCCGCTTGTTTTTGTTGGGTAACGTCTATCCAGGCGCCAACAATCTCTATGGAGTTGCCCTTTTCATCCCGCACTAAAAGGAGTTCATCCTGCATCCAGCGCCAGCTATTGTTTTTATGTCGGAAACGATAGGTGAGGGAAAGTTTATCATGATTGAAAATGGTGGGCAATGCCTGCTGCACCATGGGCCGGTCATCCGGATGCAGGTTTTTGAAGAAGAAATCTTTATCGGATAAAAAATCTGCGGGGGTATAGCCTAATTGGGTGATAACATTAGGACTCATAAAACTAGTTTCATTTCCTCCATTGGCAGGAAGGGTATATATAATAGCAGGACTTGATGCCAGCATATATTGCAGGCGCGCTTCACTGCTTCTTAGATTTTGTTTAATCTGTTTTCGCTCTTTAACCAAAGCGTTTAAAAATAAAGTGGAAATGGATGCTACTCCCAGAAAGCTTTGCATCAGCAACCGTGTATCGTGCGGGCTTTCCATTCCGGCAAACAGGCCAATATTGATGGCGAGGTAATGGGAGAGCATGATAGAAATCAAAATTAGAGACACCAATGAAATAATGGCAGGGAAATTTAAAGCCAGCCAGAACAGAATGGTGAGCATGAGAAAAGGCCGCGCATGAACAAATACATTGGAAAAGGTGAACATATCCTGGGTATAAAATATGCCGGCCCAAATCAGAACAAACAAGATGGCCTGCCCCACAGCCCGTTTCGATATTTTTCTTCCTTTTAGTTCGGCAATAGCAAACACTAAAGGCGCGAATAGAAGTATGCCAATGACATTGTCGCCATACCACGAAAACCAATGAGTTAAAAATGCAGACAGGCTAAAGTCAACCATGAAATAGTTTAAGCCGAAAGCACTCAGACCTGCGCCAATGGGGGAAATGATAAGCGCAACTATAATAAAAATAAACATATCTTTCTGGGTAGCCAGGTAAGAACCCGGAGACCATCTCTTCAACAGGCTATATCCGGCCAGGGCTTCCAGGATGCGACCCACTGTATAAAAAACTGCGATCATTATATTATCGCTTGTATGGCCGGGCACAAACCAAAGATCAGTAGGTGTCAGCAATAAAGAACCAATAGCAATGCCCGGCCAAACCGAACGCCCTAATAGTAGCATCAATCCCAGCATTAACCCAGGAGGCGGCCAGTATGGGAGAAACTGGTTATGATCAAAGATACTTCCAAACACAAATAGATCACTTAGCCTGGCCGCCACATAATATATCAGGGCTACAAAAGCAATGCGAATAAGAAGGTTGGATTTATCTGAAAGCGGAAGCTTAAAAAATGCCGTGGAGATATAAGCCATGTATAAGACACGAGGGTATAGAAAGCGATTATGACTATAAATATTCGCTAAAAATACTTTTTCTTCTTTAATCCGTCTAAAAGAGGTGCCTTTTAGTTACCCATTGGTAATTGAAGACCCTTCGGGGTCGAAAGCCATTCTACCATAATTTTTTTACCGAAAAATAATTCTCACGTAATTTTAAAATCCTAGCGGGGCGGCAGCATTAATCACGGAATTATAAAATAAATCCTTTAACAATTGGTAACGATAGTTTTGTGAAAACTTAAACTTTCTGGGATTCTATTACAAAGCCCCAATGTCACTAGTCTTTATGTTTTAATTTATTTAGATAAACAAAACGGTCATATACTGAATACTAGATAGCATGGGCTACCAAGTATTGATATAAATTCATGATAATCAGTATATCCTATTATAAATTATGTCACCTAATCCATGAGCGAAGTAGTACCATTTAACAGAAACTTCACGAATGATCTTCTGAATTTTTTTACTTTGTAAACCGTCATGACTTTGTGACTTTGGAGCCTAATTTTAGGACTTTTTTTGCCATGAAGGCAGGATGGTATAATAAACACAAAGTGCGTAACATCAGGTATTTAATTATCTTTAAGAAAATGAAAAAAACAGGTTTGCTTTCTCTTTTATTGCTTTTGGGCTGTGTAACTCCAAAAGAAAAAATTCCTGCTCCTACCATGTCACAAAGTCAAGCAAAAAAAATGATCATCTATCAAATGATGACGCGGTTGTTTGGTAATCAGAAAACCACCAACCAGCCGTATGGTACAATCGAAGAAAATGGCGTTGGTAAATTTGCCGACATCAATGAGAAAGCGCTTATGGGTGTAAAGGAATTGGGCGTAACTCATATTTGGTATACGGGTGCCTTAGAACATGCTCTTCTTACTGATTATTCAAATGAGGGCATTCCGTTGGATGACGCGGATGTCGTAAAAGGCCGGGCCGGCTCGCCTTATGCGATCAAGGATTATTATGACGTTAATCCAGATCTGGCAGTCGAAGCAAAAAACCGGATGAAAGAGTTTGAGCAACTCATCGATCGCACCCATGCTCAAGAACTTAAAGTGATTATTGACTTTGTGCCCAATCACGTAGCACGCAGTTATAAGAGTGATGCAAAACCAGCAGGCACACAGGATCTGGGAGAAGGAGATGATTTAAGCGTATCGTTTAAACCCTCCAATAATTTCTATTATCTGCCGGGGCAAACGTTTCAACCTCCTGTTGAATATAAACCATTGGGGCCAAATTCTTTTCCCACTGAAGATAAAAAGTATTTGGAGAATCCTGCCAAAGTAACGGGCAATGATCAGTTTACGGCATCGCCCGGAATTAATGATTGGTTTGAAACGGTGAAGCTCAACTATGGAGTAGATATTCAGCATGGTCGTAAACATTATTTTGATCCCATTCCCAGCACGTGGATAAAAATGAAGGACATATTGATTTATTGGGCAAATAAAAAAGTAGATGGCTTTCGCTGTGATATGGCCGAAATGGTGCCTGTAGAATTTTGGAATTGGGCAATCCCCCAGGTGAAGGTCGTAAGCCCTGAAATTATTTTCATCGCAGAAATTTATAACCCTGCCCAATATAGAAACTACATCGAGCATGGAAGTTTTGATTATCTCTATGACAAAGTTCAACTCTATGATACCTTGCGGTTGTTGATAAATAAAAGATCAAGCACAGCCGATATTCATGCCATTCAACAAAGCCTCCATGGTATAAACAAAAATATGCTTCACTTCCTTGAGAATCATGATGAACAACGAATTGCATCTCCATTTTTTGCTGGTGATGCGTGGAAGGCTGTTCCGGCAATGGTCATTAGTGCGACCATAGATCAGGGACCTGTTATGATCTATTTTGGACAAGAGGTAGGTGAACCGGCCACTCATAGCGAAGGCTTTTCAGGCGAAGATGGCCGTACTACTATCTTTGACTATTGGGGTGTCCCTGAACATCAAAAGTGGATGAATGGCGGAAAATTTGATGGGGGCATGTTATCGGATGACCAGAAACCATTACGTCAATTTTATAGTGATATACTCACCTTTGCTTCTACTAACAAAGCCATCACTTCGGGCGACTATTTTGATCTAACCGGTTATAATATTTCGGCTGGTAATATTCAGGAAGATGTACATGTTTTTGCCCGAGTGTATGATCAGGAAAAACTAGTCATCGTATCCAGTTTTGGAGAAAAGGCAAAGCGGATTAAGATAAAATTGTCCGATGACGTAGTGCAGGCTTTTCAACTTACAAACGAAGATTACATAGGCCACGATATGTTGCGTAGCAGCGTAGATGTAGGCATTAATAAGTCAAGAGTTTTTGAAGTAGACATTCTACCGTACTCTTCTTATATTTTTAAAATCAAATAATTTTTATAAGGAGACATAGCAACTAGTTTCTTATTATTTTTTTGATTGATGCTGTCTTTAAGGATTAAAGGGTTTTGCCAAAGGCATGAGTGGTGTTATGTCCCAAGCAGAGAAAGGATTAAGTGATTTTTAAATGGTTTTTCATTTGTAACTATTAACCATAGATGAGTAACGGAAAAAGGAGAGTAATTATTGAGAATGTTCAACCCGTAGTGGATGGTGGTATATATCCGGCCAAGCGCACGGTAGGTGAGCGTGTACAGGTAAGTGCCATCATTTTTGGGGATGGCCACGATCATATAAGAGCAGAATTACTTTATAAAAGAAGAGATGAGACTAACTGGAGTGCAGTAGAGTTATCACCAACTTATAATGATGAGTGGAGTGGTTCCTTTAAGGTAGAAGAAAAGGGGATTTATGTATTTACCATCAAGGCCTGGATTGATCACTTTGATACCTGGTATGATGGATTTAAAAAGAAGGCACAAGCAAAAGTAGATGTAGCGGTTGAATTGCAGGAAGGAGCCATCTTCTTAACGCGATTAGCTGGTAAAAATAATAAGGAATTGTTGAGTCTCGCTAAAAAGCTGGAGTCAAAGGATAATTATGGTGAGGCAATTGACTTGGTCTTAAGTAAATCATTTTCCAACATCGTACATCAATATCCTTTACGAGAAAACGAGACAACTCTTGAAACAGAAATTCAAATAAGTGTTGAGCATAAAAAAGCAAACTTCAGTGCCTGGTATGAATTCTTTCCACGTTCCTCATCCTTGGAGGCTGGCAAGCACGGTACATTTAAAGATTGCAGTAAACTTTTACCGCGTGTTGCCGCCATGGGGTTTGATGTGCTTTATTTTCCACCTATTCATCCTATAGGAAAAATAAATCGCAAGGGTAAAAATAATAATGTGCGTGCTGAGAAGGGTGAACATGGTTCGCCCTGGGCCATAGGAAGTGATGAGGGGGGGCATAAAGCCATTCTCCCTGCGCTTGGAACGATAGATGATTTTAAAAATCTCATACAAGAAGCAAAAAACTTAGGCATTGATATAGCCATGGATATTGCTTTTCAATGTGCACCGGATCATCCGTATGTAAAAGAACATCCCGAGTGGTTTAAGCAAAGACCCGATGGCTCCATTCAATATGCTGAAAATCCACCAAAAAAATATCAGGATATTTATCCGTTCAACTTTGAAACAGATAATTGGAAGGAGTTATGGGAAGAACTAAAGTCGGTGTTCCTACACTGGATGGATTATGGAGTAACCATTTTTAGAATAGATAACCCGCACACCAAACCTATTCCGTTTTGGAAATGGGTAATCGCTGAAGTGCAAAAAGAAAATCCGGATGTGATTTTTCTTTCCGAGGCATTTACAAGACCAAGGATTATGGCTTCATTAGCAAAAGTGGGGTTCACACAATCATACACATATTTTACCTGGCGGGTTTCAAAACAAGAACTTATAGATTATGTGAATGATCTTGTTTATGGACCTTCAAGAAATTATTTCAGACCAAACTTTTGGCCCAATACGCCTGACATTCTCCCGTTTCATTTACAAGGACAAGGTGAAAATAGTTTTATACTACGGTATGCATTGGCGGCAACGCTTTCATCTAACTACGGAGTTTACGGACCTTCTTACGAATTCTACGAAAATACCCCGATCGAAGGTAGGGAAGAGTATTACAATTCGGAGAAATATGAAGTACGACAGTACGATTGGAAGCGTACCAATCGCATGACCGATATTATGAGTTTACTCAATAAGATCCGGAAACAAAATGAGGCGCTTCATTCCACATGGAACACACAATTCTGCGCTATAGAGAATAATCACATTATTGCTTATGTAAAGGCGACCGATGACTTGTCAAATATTATTTTAGTGGTGGTCAATCTCGACCCGCATGGTACACAAAGTGGCTATGTGCAATTACCTAAATCAACATTAAAGTTGGGCGATAAAATCAATGTAAAACTTCACGACCTGATTACAGATGAGTATTACACGTGGACCCAGGAATGGAATTTCGTTGATTTAAATCCTCACAAAATACCTTTTCATTTGTTTAAATTAGAGATTCACGAGTCCAACATGTAACGATGGCAGCTACAAAAAAAAATACTGACCCGCTTTGGTTTAAAGATGCCATTATTTACGAAGTAAGTATTCGTGGATTTTATGATAGCAATGGTGATGGCATTGGAGATTTTCCAGGGCTTATTCAAAAATTGGATTATCTCGAAGACCTGGGTATCAATACAATTTGGCTCTTGCCCTTTTATCCATCTCCTTTAAAGGATGATGGGTTTGATGTAACGGAACATTGTGACATACACCCTGATTATGGTACGCTGGCAGACTTCCGTCTTTTTCTTAAAGAGGCTCATCGAAGAGAGATACGGGTAATCACCGAATTGATTCTTAACCACACATCTGATCAGCATGTGTGGTTTCAAAAATCCCGTAAGGCGCGTGCTGGTTCACGTTATAAAGATTATTATGTATGGAGTGAAACTGCAGAAAAATATAAGGAAGCTAGAATCATGTTTTCGGATGACGAGCAGTCTAACTGGACATGGGATAACGAAGCGAAGGCCTATTTCTGGCATCGGTTTTACAGGCATCAGCCAGAATTGAATTTTGAAAATTCTGAGGTTCAGTTGGAAATGATTAAAGTGGTGGACTTCTGGATGAAAATGGGGGTTGACGGATTCAGACTTCCATCGGTGCCCTTTTTGTTTGAACAGGAGGGAACCAATTGTGAGAACTTACCACAGACCCATGCTTTTCTTAAAAGACTAAGAAGCCATATTGATAAACATTATGATGACAAGATATTAATCGCTGAGGCAAATTTATGGCCCGAAGATGCTGCTGAATATTTTGGTGAAGGTAAAGAGTGCCATATGAACTTTCATTATCCACTCATGCCACGTCTATTTCTTGGATTGCGCACTGAAGACACCTATCCAATCATTGATATCATTGAGCAAACTCCAGCAACACCACCCAATAGTCAGTGGGCATTGTTTCTCCGTAACCATGATGAGATTGGACTTGATATGGTTACTGAAGAAGAGAAGGATTATTTGTTCAAAGCATACGCCAATGATCCAAACACAAAACATAACCTGGGTATCAGAAGGAGACTGGCTCCGCTATTGAATAATGACCGGAGAAAAATTGAATTGCTTTATACCATACTATTCTCCTTGCCGGGAACACCTGTTTTATATTATGGAGATGAAATTGGCATGGGCGACAATATCTATTTAGGAGATCGGTTTGGTGTGCGCACACCCATGCAATGGAACATGAATATCAATGCAGGGTTTTCAGATGCGAATCCTCAAAAGTTATACTTGCCAATTATTACCGATCCTGTATACCGCTATGAGTCCGTGAACGTGGCGACACAGGAAGAAAATCCATCTTCACTAATGTGGTGGATTAAAAATGTGCTGGCGATGCGCAAACGGTTAAATGTTTTTGGCAGGGGTGACCTTCGCTTTATTGAAAGCTCGAATTCAAAAGTACTTTGCTTTGCACGTAGTTATGAGAAACAAAGAATTATTGTAGTGGCTAACCTTTCACAATTTTCTCAGGCTACAACCTTAGATTTAAAATCTTGCAAAGATTGCGATATCACCGAGGTATTCAGTCAGAATAGGTTTATGAGTGTGACAGAAGGTGAATATGCAATCACGATAGGACCCTATGGATATTTTTGGTTTCAGGCAGATGCTTCTGAGAAAAAAGATTCGACCGGAACTTCTAATGAATTATTTTTATATAAATCAGAAATATCCTGGGAAAGGCTTTTCTCCAATTACAATGAAGTACGAATCCTGGAGAGGAAAATACTTCAACCATTCATGAAGAAGTGTCGCTGGTTTGGCGGCAAGGCTCGTGCCACTAGCAAGATGAGTATTCATAAAGTGATTCCTTTGAAAATCGAAAAGGATACACATTTTCTATGCATCATTGAAGTACATTATGTACAAGGCCTACCCGAACTCTATTTTCTACCCATGTCCTTTGCTCCCTCTGATACGATATTCGACCGGGTGGAGTACACGGCACAAAGCGTCATAAGCAGAGCGGAGATTCAGGGTAAAGTGGGTTTCATATTGGATAGTAGTTATGATCGTACGTTCCGCGACTTCCTGTTCACCAGTATGGAACGCAAAGTACGTGTGAAAGATGACGATGGAACGCTTGAATTCAATTCCAGTGTGTTTGCAAAACTCAATTCCAGTAAGGTTGAATCAAAAATTTTAAAAGCAGATCAAAGCAACACAGCTATCATTTACAACGATCAATATTTCTTTAAGTTCTATCGCAAAATTGAACAAGAGATTAACCCGGATCTAGAGATCGTTCGTTTTCTTTCCGAAAATACAAGTTTCCGCAATGCGCCTAAATATGCGGGCAGTGTTGAATACCGCGATAACGAAGGCAACACCACGGTACTTGGGTTATTACAAGAGAAAGTAGAAAATCAAGGTGATTCATGGGTGATGACGATCGATTCTGTGGGTCGCTTTTATGAGCGAGTGATGGCCAAAGCGAAGAAGGAAAAAATCCCTAAACTCATTAACAAAGATGCCATTAAATTTGAAGATGCTCCTGAACTTATTCAGGAATTTATTGGCCGTGGATTTTATGAACGTGTAGTTCGATTAGGTCAGCGGACAGCAGAAATGCACCTGGCACTTGCTTCAGATCAAAACAATCCTGCTTTTATTCCTGAATATTTTACCGCAAATTATCAACGATCGCTTTACTCTACTCTGCGAAAGTTAGTACGTGATCGTTTTAAACTTCTTGAGCAATCACTGGGTAAATTAAATGCGGAAACACAAGACTTAGCTCGTAAAGTTCTTGACATGGAAGATCAGGTATTGGAATGTTTCAGTGAAGTATACAAAACTCGGATCAATGCCATTAAAACCAGGATTCATGGTGATTTTCATTTGGGGCAGGTCTTATTTACCGGTAAAGATTTTATCATCATTGATTTTGAAGGTGAACCTGGCTTTAGTTTTAGCGAACGGAGATTGAAGAAGAACCCATTGAAGGATGTTGCCGGGATGATGCGCTCATTTCATTATGCTGCCTTTGGTAAAATATTGCTAAATGAGAACTACCGAGAGAAGGATATAGAATTTTTGATCCAGTGGGCTGAGCAATGGCAACATTATGTCAGTAGGTTCTATCTAGGCGCTTATCTTGAAAAAATGGGATTGAAAAGTAGCCTTTCGGAACAAGACGAGATTCTGATTAGAACGTATTTGATTGAGAAAGCTGTTTATGAATTAGGCTATGAGCTTAATGGCAGACCTGATTGGGTGAACATTCCATTGAGAGGAATCTATTATCATATGAATCGGTATTTTGAGGCAAAGGAAGAACGTAAAAAGAAAAACTAATATTATGGGCAAAAAAGCGAATGCTAAAACTAAGTCTGAAGAACCTGAAAGCTTTAGCCTTTTTTCGGATTTTGATATTCATTTGTTCAGATCGGGAAAGCACTTTAAACTTTACGAAAAGTTAGGAGCGCACCTCGCCCAATTTAAAAAGAAGGAGGGAACCTATTTTGCTGTTTGGGCCCCCAATGCAAAAGCTGTATCCGTAATCGGGAATTTCAATTACTGGAATAATAATGACCACAAACTTTCTCCTCGTTGGGATGAATCTGGTATTTGGGAAGGGTTCTTTCCTGGTATTGGAAAAGGCGAAGTATACAAGTATGCCATTCATTCTAACACGGGTGAGTATTTAGAGAAGGCCGATCCATTTGCCTTTTATGCTGAAATAGCACCCAATACGGCTTCCATTATTTGGGATCATCAATACAAATGGAATGATAATGTCTGGCTTCATGATCGGAAGAAACAAGTGGGTAAAGCACAACCATATTCCGTTTATGAAGTTCACATAGGAAGCTGGAAAAGAAAATTTGAAGATGGTAACCGGTCACTTAGCTATCGCGAATTGGCGAAAGAACTTGTTAGCTATGTTAAAGAAAATGGATTTACCCACGTAGAAATGCTTCCGATTATGGAGCATCCTTTCTTTGGATCATGGGGATATCAATTGACAGGATATTTTGCTCCTACTAGTAGATTTGGTGCTCCTCAGGAATTTATGGAGTTGGTGGATGCTTTCCACCAGGCAGACATTGGGGTGATTTTGGATTGGGTGCCCTCGCATTTTCCCGGAGATGCACACGGTCTTTATAAATTTGACGGAACGAATCTGTATGAACATGCTGATCCCCGCAAGGGATTTCATCCTGATTGGAGTAGTTATATTTATAATTATGGAAGAGATGAAGTGAGATCGTTTCTGATCAGCAATGCATTGTTTTGGCTTGATGTATATCATGCTGATGGGCTTCGAGTGGATGCGGTGGCTTCCATGCTCTATCTTGATTATTCAAGGAAGGAAGGCGAGTGGATTCCCAATGAATATGGAGGAAATGAAAACATTGAAGCAATCAAGTTTTTAAAAGAGTTCAACGAAGTAGTGTATAGTAACTTTCCGGATGTGATTACCATTGCGGAAGAATCTACTGCATGGCCGGGTGTTTCAAAACCCACATATCTTGGAGGACTTGGTTTTGGTCAAAAATGGATGATGGGATGGATGCACGATACCTTGCAATATTTTAAACAAGATCCGATCCATCGTAAATATCATCAGAATGAAATAACATTTAGCGTCATGTACGCTTTTACGGAAAACTTTATGCTACCGCTTTCACACGATGAAGTCGTTCATGGCAAGGGTTCTTTGTTAGGCCGCATGCCTGGCGATGAATGGAAACGATTTGCCAATCTTCGTCTGATGTTTTCCTATATGTTTACACACCCAGGCACTAAACTATTATTCATGGGTGGTGAATTTGGCCAGTCATCGGAATGGAATCACGATCGAAGTTTAGATTGGTATTTACTCGATTATACACCTCATCAGGGGGTACTTGCCATCATGAAGGATCTCAACCATTTATATAAGTCCGAACCGGCCTGTTATGAATTTTCTTTCGATGAAAAAGGGTTTGAATGGATTGATTATTCTGATGGCGAGAATAGTGTTATCATTTTCATGCGCAAAGGGGAGAAGAGAGAAGACGCATTAATTGTGATTTGCAACTTTACTCCTGAAACCCGACAGCTTTATAGAATTGGCGTTCCATTCCGTGGCACGTGGACTGAACTTTTTAATTCTGATAACTCAAGGTATGGAGGAAGCGGGGTGTTAAATCCCGGATTGATATATACGGCTCCTGTTAAGTATCATAATAAAGATTATTCTGTATCGATAACATTGCCACCATTAGGTATTTCAATTTTAAAATTGAAGGAAGAGAAAGCAGAATTCGATATTGAGTAACCTTTAGTGTAATTAGACAAAATTTGTTTTTACTTTTTAATAATGGCTAAGTCAACAAATAAATACATCTGTATACATGGTCACTTTTATCAACCGCCTCGCGAAAATGCCTGGCTTGAGGTAATTGAACTTCAGGATTCAGCACATCCCTATCATGATTGGAACGAACGCATTACAGCCGAGTGCTATGAGCCGAATGCCTCCTCTCGTATGTTGGATGAAAATAATGTTATTAAAAACATCATTAATAATTATTCAAGAATCAGTTTCAATTTCGGGCCAACCTTGCTTTCGTGGATGGAGTGCTATGCCAACGAAACGTATGAAGCAATTCTGGAGGCCGACAAACAAAGCGTAGTGAATTTTGGAGGACATGGGTCGGCAGTAGCGCAAGTTTATAATCATATAATCATGCCGCTCGCCAGCAAACGCGATAAGGAAACGCAAATACTTTGGGGCATTCGTGATTTTGAATCGCGTTTTAAACGCAAACCGGAAGGTATGTGGCTAGCTGAAACAGCAGTGGATACCGAAACGCTCGAATTATTGGCAGACAACAAAATTAAATTTACCATCCTGGCTCCACGGCAGGCCAAGGCTGTCAGAAAAATAGGTTCTGAACATTGGACAGAAGTGAATGATCGGTCTGTCAATACAAAAAAAGTATATCATTGTAATCTACCAGGTGGAAAATCAATCGCGATTTTCTTTTATGATGGTGATATCTCGCAAGGCATCGCTTTTAATGGTTTGCTCAATGACGGTAAGCGGTTTGCAGAACGACTTCTTGATACATTGGATTTTAACGACAACGAATCTCAAGTAGTACATGTTGCTACGGATGGAGAAACGTACGGTCACCATCATAAACATGGTGAAATGGCATTGGCGTTTTGCCTCGATTATATAGATAAAGATGATCGGGTAACCCTTACTAACTATGCTCACTTTTTACGTTTAAATCCACCTGTTGATGAAGCGGTGATCATTGAGAATAGCTCGTGGAGTTGTGTTCATGGCGTAGAACGATGGCGATCAAATTGTGGGTGCAATAGTGGCAAACCGGGTTGGCATCAGGAATGGAGAAAACCATTGCGTGATGCATTCGATTGGCTGCGAGAAAGTGTGTCTGTAATTTTTGAAAACGAAGCAGCCAAGGTGGTGAAAGAACCCTGGAAGGCACGTAATGAGTATATCAATGTTGTACTAAAACGGAATGATGATAACGTCAAACGTTTTTTAAAAGATCACGCACTACGAGATGCTCACCCAAATCAAATCTTACGAGTTATGGAAATGCAGCGGCATGCCATGCTGATGTATACCAGTTGCGGATGGTTCTTTGATGAAATATCAGGTATTGAAACAATTCAGGTGATGCAATATGCCTGTAGGGTTATTCAACTGGCTCATCAAATTTGTCAGGAAGACCTAGAGTTAGAATTTATTAAAAGACTTTCGGAGGCTCCGAGCAATGTGCCAACTTATGAAACGGGAGATGAGGTGTATAAAAAACTAGTTCTTCCATCACGAACAAACTTGCAGCGTGTCGGAATGCACTATGCAGTGTCGTCAATATTTGAAGATGAACCTGAATCTCTTTCTATTTTTAATTACAGTACATCCAACGAAGCCTTTATTAAAAAAGAGGCAGGAGAACAAAAATTAGTATTGGGCATCACCAAGGTTAAATCATTAGTTACACGGTCAGAAAGGAAATTCACCTTTGCCGTCATCTATCTGGGCAAGCATAATATTATTGGAAATATTTCACTGGATATGCAACCAGATGTATTTACGAGTATGCAATTTAGAATGGTTAGAGCATTTGAAGAAGGTAGATTGGGTGAAATGATTGGATTGATTCAGATGTATTTTGGCCCTGATAAATATACGATATGGCATCTTTTTCAGGATGAGAAGAGAAAAATTCTGGACATGATCGCGCAAGAAAGTATGGCAGAGTTAGAGAGTTCCTTGCGAAGAAGTTACAATCGGGATTATCCACTGATTAATGCATTGTCCACTAATAACATTCCAATTCCTCCCGCTTATAAAACTACGTTTGAATATATTTTGAATGCCGATCTGGTCAGGATTTTTCAATCGGATAAAATCAATATTAAAGAAATGGAACGCATTGCTGCGGAGATGGATCGCTGGAGCCTTAAGATTGAAGATCCTGATAAATTATCGAGAATGGCTGGCGAGAGTATTTACAAGGAGCTCAAACGGATAAGCAGTGAGCGAGAGAGCGTGAAAAGGATTCAGCGACTTAATAGGATGTTCCCTATTCTCGAAAAATTTAACCTGGAGCCTAATCTCCACAAAAGTCAAAATCTGTATTTTGAGATATCGATGGAGAATAAAAGGAAACCGGAGGAAAAAGAAAGTGAATGGGTAGATGATTTCAATCAGTTAGGTAGTAATCTTGGTGTAAAAGTGGAATAAGAAAATTACGCCAACTCAGCCTTCATCTGTAGTTTATCCAAATAGTCCCAAACCAAACTACTAGCTCCTAAAATGGGTGCTGCTTGATTTTGCATTGCTGAAGGAAGTACTTTTATTTTCCCTCTGAATAAGGGCATTAAATTAGCCTCCATATGTTTTATAGTGGGCCTGAATATCAGATCACCTGCCATGGATAAACCACCAAAAAGGAAAATAGCCTCAGGGTCGGTATGAACTACTGTTTCGGCTAGTTTCATTCCTAAAATCCTTCCCGTGTATTCATAGGCTTCTTGTGCCACTACATCACCACGGTTAGCGGCTTCGGTAATCATCTTGGTATTAAGATCTTCGAAACTTATACCTCTTAATTCACTCGGTTCAAGATGATCAGCTAATAATTTATATACTGTTCTTTTAATACCGGTGGCAGACACATAAGTTTCCAAACAACCACGCTTACCACAATTACAATAACGCCCATTGGGATTAACGGAAGTGTGGCCTACTTCACCAGCAATTCCATGATGGCCATTTAAAAGAACACCTCCACAAACAAAACCGCTACCAAGGCCAGTGCCTAGGGTAATGACCACGAAGTCTTTCATGCTTTTGGCATTACCATAAATCATTTCACCAACAGCTGCTGCATTCGCATCATTGGTGAGAATACAGGGTACCCCGAATTCATCTTTAAACATCCTGGCTACTGGAAGGACACCTTTCCACATCAGATTTGTTGCCCGCTCAATATTTCCAGTATAATAATTTCCATTTGCAGCCCCGATACCTATACCAACAATTCGCGTGGAGGGGGGGAGTTTCGAAATATCATTTCGTAATGCGTTTGCCATCGCATCAAAATACTCTTGGAACTGTTCGTATTGTGTGGTAGAAATATTACCCTGATGAAGTACATTTCCTTCACGATCAACGATGCCGTATTTGGTATTAGTACCTCCGATGTCAATACCGATAGTTAAATCTTTCATTACGATTATTTAAATGGAAAGAATTTTTGCGATTCGTAGCGATTCGCTATCGATCTCATGAATATGATTAATAATGGTAGAAAAATCATTATACACGATTACGTTATTTCGAATGCCTACCATAACATCCTTTTCACCATTGAGCAAACCTTCTACAGCGGCAATACCCATTTTACTGGCTAGAACACGATCAAAATAAGTAGGAGTACCTCCACGTTGAAGGTGGCCAAGGATAGTCACCTTAATGTCGAAATAATTATTTCGTTCTGCGAATTTACTGGCAAGCTCCATGGCACCACCTAACTTACTTCCTTCTGCTACTACAATCAGACTGGACTTCTTGTTTGTCTTTCCACCCTCGTCCAATTTATTAAAAAGTTCTTCTAACGTAACTGATTCCTCTGGAATAATGGTAGCCACGGCACCTCCGGCAATTCCACTGTTAAGTGCAATGTAGCCTGAGTGGCGGCCCATCACTTCAATAAAGAAAAGACGATTGTGGGAGATCGCAGTATCACGTATTTTGTCGATCGCTTCTACCGCAGTATTAGTAGCGGTGTCGTAGCCGATGGTATAATCAGTTCCGGCAATATCATTATCTATTGTTCCAGGAATACAAATTGACGGAATAGAATATTCTTCATAAAATTTATGAAGTCCGGTAAATGTTCCGTCACCTCCAATGGCCACCAACGCATCAATGCCATGTTTTTTAATGTTGGCATGCGCTTTTTCTCGTCCTTCTTTCGTACGAAATTCAGCGCTTCGGGCAGATTTTAAAATTGTGCCACCACGTTGAATAATGTTTCCAACAGAGCGTGCTCCGAGTTTAACAATTTCGCCACTAATCATGCCTTCGTAACCTTGCATGATACCGTAGACTTCTTTTTTATAGTAGATGGAAGCTCTTACAACAGCGCGTAGTGCGGCATTCATTCCAGGAGCATCTCCACCGGAGGTAAACACTCCGATTTTAGTAATAGTTGAATTCATTCGTGTAGTCGAAGATTCAAAAATACAGTTAAAAGAATGTTTTACAAGAAGATTAAATGTTATTCAGATTTCAATCGTTTGAAATAATTAATCAGTCCGTTGGTTGAAGCATCATGTGAAGAAATTAACTCCGTAGAGGTGAGTTCAGGAAGGATTTTCTTTGCCAACACTTTGCCTAGTTCAACGCCCCATTGATCGAAGCTGAAGATATTCCAGATGGCTCCCTGCACAAATATCTTGTGCTCATACAAAGCGATGAGCGTTCCCAAGGTGCGCGGTGTAAGCTTCTTGAACATAATTGAATTGGTTGGCCGGTTACCACTAAACACACGATAAGGAAGATGAAACTTGATATCTTCTTTACTCATTCCAGCAGCAAGTAGTTCTTTCTCCACTTGTTCTTCTGTCTTGCCCAGCATCAACGCTTCCGTTTGCGCGAAGTAGTTGGATAAAAGTTTATCATGATGATCTCCGATCGGATTATGGCTTATAGCGGGCGCTATGAAATCACACGGTATTAATTTAGTGCCCTGGTGTATTAGTTGATAGAATGCATGTTGCCCGTTAGTACCCGGCTCGCCCCAAATAATCGGACCAGTTTGATAAAGTACTGGTTGACCGTTACGATCTACCGATTTACCATTGCTCTCCATGTTTCCTTGCTGAAAATAGGCTGCAAAACGATGAAGATATTGATCGTAGGGCAAGATTGCTTCTGAATGAGCATCAAAGAAACTAGAATACCACACTCCTAAAAGAGCAAGAATAACAGGTATGTTTTTTTCATATGGCTCATTCTTAAAGTGATTATCAGCTTCATGAGCTCCGGCTAGTAATTCTTTAAAATTATCAAACCCGATTGTGCATGCAATGGATAACCCAATGGATGACCATAATGAGTATCGCCCACCTACCCAATCCCAAAACACAAACATATTTTCAGCTGCGATGCCGAAATCTGTAACCGCTTTTGTGTTGGTTGATACTGCTACAAAATGTTTTGCAACATCACCTTGTCCTGCTGTTTTTTCAATAAACCATGCCTTGGCAGTTTCTGCGTTAGTCATAGTCTCTTGGGTGGTGAAGGTCTTGGAGGCTATTATAAAAAGTGTTGTTTCAGGGTTTACCTTTTTTAGTGTCTCAGCGATGTGAGTCCCGTCCACATTGGAAACAAAATGAGGCGTGATCTTTTGATGATAGGGTTTTAGCGCCTCAGTAACCATGAGTGGTCCTAAATCTGAGCCACCAATACCGATGTTTACTATATCAGTGATCGTATTTCCTTTATATCCTTTCCATTCTCCGTTCAACAAGTTGCTTGAAAATTTCTTCATCTGCTCAAGCACTTTATTAACCAATGGCATAATATCAGAACCATCTACATAGATGGGCGTGTTTGATACATTTCGCAAGGCAATGTGCAAAACAGATCGGTGTTCTGTTTGATTGATCTTATCACCATTGAACATAGCATCAATGGAATCCTTCAATTGAACTTCGTGGGCAAGTTCGAAAAGCAAATTCATCGTTTCCTCGGTGACTATGTTTTTAGAATAGTCGATGAGAATATCATTTAGATTAAGTTGAAATTTTTTAAATCGTTCTGGATCTTCTGCAAACAGTTCGCGCATGTGCGTAGCCTGCATAGTTAAAAGATGTCCGGTTAATTGTTGCCAGGAAGTTGTTTCAGTTGGATTAACAGAGGGTAACATAAATGGAGTTATTATATAAGGATAAAATTGTAGGCACTTAAAAAGTGACAACTACAAAATTACGGATTGGAGTTAATTTTTATTAGAAAGTAATTAAGAAAGAGGAAATATCAGCCTCCTACTACTTTTTTGAGGTTTTCAATCAGTCCTTCCCACAGATCTTGAAGCTCTTCCAGATCATCTATATCGGAATAATCAATTACTTTAATAAAGGTTGTTTGCGTTAATTCATTAACCTCAAGACGTAATTCGAAATAGGACGGATCATTCTCGTCTTCTTTTGTTTCCGGAAGATACTCAAATCGAGCAAAGTGATTCGTTCGATGCGATGTCATCATTGCCTTATGTTCCTCATTGTCCCAAACAAAAGTGAAAACTTTTTCCGGGCTTATTTTCACGTTATCGGCAAACCATTCTGATAATCCACTCGCTGTTTGAATATACGGATAAAGCATTTTTATCGAAGCATGGATTTCAAAATCGGTTGTAAATAGTTTTTTAGTTCCAGTAACCATAATTGCTTCGTTTCGATTTTAATTTAGATTAATTTCTGTTCAACGACAAATTAAAGCACAAAATCCTTAGTACAAATAATAAATAATCAAGGATGACTAAGGTAAATACATAGGTATAACATCGGGGCAGCAAAAAAAACTGATCAATGCAATGAAATTATATGGTATGAATTTCTGATAAATGATTTTGTAAGGAGGTGAAAATTTGATCTATACCAATTAAAACGTAAAGTATAACTTCCAAATTAGAAAGACTCATCTTTGGCAAAAATTTACTATAAAGTTATCAGTGGTTAAAAATTGAAAGGCTAGGGGAGTAGAGTTCTGTCAGCCCGCATATAGGAACCCTCCAACTCAATTAATACTTGATCAGAGACCTAACAAACTCCCTCCCTTTTGCAGATTTGAGTTGCTTCTCTCTCTTTAGTGCTTCCGCTTTACTTGAACATGGTTCGGTATAGAGCACCTGCCAAGGTCGGAATTGGTGTGTATAACCTTTTCCATTTTCTGCGTTGTGTGAAGCTAATCTAGCCAGAAGATTGGAAGTGAATCCGATATAAATTTTATTATAAGACACGCTGTAAAGAACATACACCGTAAACATAAAAAGGGAAGAGGAAAGTTAGATGTTCGTGAAGACTTATTAAGTAGCGCGGGGGGGAGTTGAACCCCCGTCCGCCAGCTGGCGGATATGAATCCTCCAACTCAATTAAGACTTGATCAGAGACCTAACAAACTCCCTCCCTTTTGCAGATTTGAGTTGCTTCTCTCTCTTT
>CAYGGY010000051.1:0-37546 GCA_964349405.1 uncultured Ohtaekwangia sp.
CTACCGCCTTACTTGCCTCTCGGTATCCCCTAAAGGCGGGAACAAGACGAAAGCCGGTAGAGATATTGCTTATAGCTGATATGGCATCATATCTCTGCACAAGGGCCATGGCCTGCTGAGGGTCAATGTTTTTCCCTTCGCGTTTAAAGGCGTCTACCATAAAGGCAGCTCGGCGCTGATCGTACTGATCCCTAGTTTCTTTTGGATCTCTACCAATTACTTCGCCAAACGCATCGCTAGGCCGGTAAGTGCCGGCTCCAATTCCTTTGCTTACTATATTAAAGGCTTCCTCTAGGGGCGATATAGAGCTTGAGCTTCTTGGTAAAGCCCCCGCCATTTCCAAGGCAAACTCTATGGGAGGAACAGGGCGGCCCATAATAGCGCCCATAGCTTTAGCTAGTCTAAAGTCAGCTTCTTGCTGCGGGGTAAGCGCCTCATCGGTATGTAAAAGAAGATCAAGAGACTGAGTAAAAGAAGCTCTGCGAATAGGGTCTACAGCAAATCCAAGACCTGGCAGTTTGAGATTGCCGTGATCAAAGCCTATCTCTTCTTGCTTCTGACGTAGCTGCATTAGAGCGTAGGACTCGGCAGGATTGTTGATCATGCGCGTAGTCCAAAAGACCTTATCCCTTGCGTTGAAGATAGGATATAGCCAAAGTCTCCTGGCTACCTTATCCGTGGCGCTTTGCGAGGCATAATCGAAGTGAATCTCAGCAACAGCGCGGCGGGCAATGTCCTTGGCGCGAGAGTCGGCGGTAAGATCATCCACGCCGGCTTTAATCATCTTGCCGTAGTTCTCATCGTAAACGATCTTGCCGGCATAGGTTCTGGCCCCGTTCTCTATGTTGTCCATCATGTCGCCCAGGCCTTTAATCATCTTGCCGTAGAGGCTTGTCGGAGCTTGCTGAGCGCCATATAGAAGTTGAGAGGGCGTCTGAGAGAAGTCTAGGGCCACACCATGGACATCAAAGGCAGGCTGAGGCTTGCCCTTTGTGATGGTGCGCAGAAAGCCCTTGAGGTCAACCTTCCCCGTGGTGGCAAAGTTCTTCCAGATGTGAGAGTCGATTAAATTGTTCCAATAGAATGACGGAGTGAAGGCAAGTTGGGATTGCCTTAGCTTGTTGAGAACCGCGTCATAGGCTTTGATGACCGGGATAGACTCACTCTCTTTGAGCGCCTTGATAAAGTCAGGGGAGTCTTTCCAGGACTTGAGATCCCTTATCATAGAGTTCACCATATTGAACTCATGTTTAAGCGAAGAAAGCTTAGCCGGATCCCCCACCGCGGCTCCACCGGCTCTGCGGGAAGCGGTAAGCTTTATAGCCTCATTTAGCCCTGCCTTATAGCGCTCTGATTCGTGGATTACCTTGTCTATCTCGTTGGCCCTGTGCACCCTGGAGCCAACGGTAGCAACCCATTTCCTAAAGTTATCTACACTTTGGAATAATCCTGGCAGACCCTCCCGCGTCATCTCATAGCCTCGACCAACTAAATCTGTGTCAGACGATCTGATCAGCCTTTTTTCGCCCTCGATCTTAGCCACGGTATCCGCGGCAGGACCATAAGCCGCGCGCCATTCGTACTTGGCGCTTTTGCCTAAGCGAATTGCTTCTTTATTTAGAGTAACTCTGGCTATCTTAAGACTAGAGTCCATTTCTTTAAAGGATTCAATAACCTCACGCTGCATTTCATCCGATTGGGAAAGAAACTTTTGTTGCAGGCGTGCGGTCATCCTCTTGCCGGCCTCTTCGTTATGAAAGACTGTCCGAGGTTTTCTGCCTGGTGGAAGCCCATGCTCAAACTCAAGGCTGGTTATCTTTTTCTCAAGATCATGAACAGGCTCAAAGAACTTGTAGTTTAGCCCTGGCTTGGATCTTGGTCCAAGAGGAGTCTTCTCGCTACCCACTATGCGCTCTACTTCTCCGCGCCAGCCGGCTCCAAGCTCCTCGGCTATCTTAGCGGCCTTCTTAAATGTTTTCTCAGGCACCATGGGCACCTTGCCTTCTTCAAGAAGATTGATATAGTTCAGTTCAAAGGTTGCTTTTGGGTTATAGGGCTCTCTTGGAACACGATGAAGAAGCATTTGTATATCTTCTAATTCATTCTTTTTTATCTTAGGCACACGCGAGAAAGCATTTGCCCATTCTTTCTTAACAGCATTTAAGACGATAGGTGACTTATCTGCCAGATCCTTAATTCCTTCTGAGTAAAGATTTCCCCCACGCTTTAAAAGATTGGAGTATGGAATCCAGTCAGCCACATCAACGCTCCATGGAGCTGCCCTATAATTCTGAGTATATAAAAGCTTGGAGGCGTCCTCCGGGCTAAAGCCATGGCGCTTAAAACTCTTAACCATAGCGTAGAAAGTCGGATTAACAATATCTGCTCCGTGGAGAGCCTTGGCTTCGACTATGAACTCGGCGCGGCTCTTGGCGGCAAACATCTTCTCAACGATAGGAGACATCCATTTTACTTCAGCGGCGAGCTTGCCTGTTTTTATACCAGCTACGATAGCGCTTGAGGCCCAGAGAGGATCAAAAATAGTAAGGCCAAGTTCTTCCACGGCTTCTGGATTATCCTTTGCCCACTGACCGCCTATGAGGGAATCCTCTACGGTTTGGGCTACGGCGTAGTCCATGACCTGTTTAAAGGCATCTGGATCTTGTGTAAAGAATCTGATGGCAAGGTCTCTGTCATTTTCCAACTTCTCTTTCATGAAGTGGCCGGATGTGGCAATCTCTTTCATGAGGGGAATATACTTATAGCGAAACTCCCTGTTTGAAGGATCATCCCAGTTTAAAAGCTGGTGGCCTAAGAGATCCTCGGTAACTTTAATTCCCTCACCTAAGGCATATCTTGTTCCAAGCGCCGCCTGCTTGAGAATGTCAAAGAAGGCTGGAATGGGAGAGTAGTCGTAAAGCTTTCCAAACTTAGTCCAGTGAGAGGTTCTTTCTTGCTCTAATCGCTTTAATGTTTCCTCAAGGGCCTTTCTCTGCTCCTCTTTAGACAACTCAGCAAAGACATCTGTGCTGGAGGCTTTTAATCCAGGCTTCATACCAGCACCCCCGCCTGTTGTTCGCAGGCCGGACATTCCAGCTCTATATCAGGATCAACACCGTTAGGGGCAAAGCATTGCCATTCATGCCTACAATCAATATCCTGACAAACAGCGAGGCCAAGCCAGGGCACGCCAGGGCGCGCGTCTTTCGTGAGCATAGGCTTGGCAGAAGCAGCCTGGGCAAGCAGGGCCAGCGATTGGCCTTCCACCCAGCCAACAAGAGAATAGGGAACAATCCTTGCAAGCCAGGTGTGGGCAAGAATCCTCAGCATCAATAATCGTGTCATGATTTACCATCCCATAACCTCTGCAGATCTTTAAAGCTTGAAGGTCTTGACGGAGCTACTTTGCTTGCAACCGGCATCGGAGAGATAATCCCCCATTTTCTAACCCCGCTATCATCTCTGAGAGAGAGGCCTGACACTCTGACCCGGATGATCTCGCCATCTTCAGCCGTAATTCTGCGCTGTGGATCTGACTTGGCGATGGGGATAATGTTGCCATTATCGTCCTGTATGCCCAAGTTGTAAACCAATGCATTGTTAGTCCTATCAGTATTAAGTACAACAAGAGATAGATAGGTTTCATTCAGCCTCTTAATTTCTACCTGATTTTTTTTTTGACCCTTCTGAGGGCTGAACTCTATGGCTTCTGAACTTAGCACCTCATCAGGTTTGAGCTTGGTGAACTTAATTCCCTGGCCTAGCGAGCCCAAGGCTTGGCGTATGGTATTCTCATCCTGCGGGTTTTCCAGGGCTATAGCCGGCTGCTGCGGACTACCAACCAGCGCTCCCCTGCCGGAGAGAGTTGTCAGCTTGCGCAGAGCTGAGAGCACATCGGCCATGGGTACGGCCACGCTAGAAGCTTTAGCGGGCTCCTGGGGCGCTGTGGTGTCAACGGCGGGCGCCACCTGGCCCGTGGCTGATTGCCTGGCTGCATCTGAGGCTACCTTCTCCTTAGCCGCCTTCTGCTCTATGGCCTTATTCTCCCCGCCCAAGATCTGGCTAAGCATAGCAGTCATGGCCGCCTGATCTTCCTCCGCCTTGGCTGGGGCTACGAACTGGCCGTTCCTGGCCTGGGCCATATCGTTTTCCTGCTCGGCTTTCTCGCCATGTTCCAGGCGCATGCGCTCAAGCTCATCCCAAACGTTCTGTACCCCCAGGGATTTCATGGTGGTATAGCGGGACTGCAGGCCCTTCTGCCATTTGTCTACTTCCTGGAAATAGGTCTGGCTAGGATCAAGTGGTGAGAACAACACCCTGTTTCTATACCAGCCTTTAAAATCCTTGGGCTGAACGCCATAGATCTTATGCTTGCCCATGTCCCTGCCTGGCTGGATATTCTCGCCTACAACCCTATATTCCCAGGAGGGAAACATCTTCTCAGCGATACACTGTATGCCCTCATTTAGCCTGGTTAGGGCTTCCCCAAGCATTTGCTGCTTGGTTCCTAGGCGTGTAT
Source organism: uncultured Ohtaekwangia sp. (assembly GCA_964349405.1). Classification (GTDB taxonomy): domain Bacteria; phylum Bacteroidota; class Bacteroidia; order Cytophagales; family Cyclobacteriaceae; genus ELB16-189. The sequence continues at coordinate 4,520 of CAYGGY010000051.1, forward strand.
TAAATCCGGCCATGAGACTTCTGACAGCGCTACCACTTGTTCCACTTGGGATTTCCCGACCGAAAGCGGGACTAGACACTCCAGTCGTATCCTCAATGGCTTGTATGGTCCTGAGGATTTGCGCTTCAACTGAAGGTGGAGCACCAGACCATTGCAGGAATCCTGCCTGAGCATCACGCTCAAGTTCCCATACTGCCCTAGGTTCAAATGGGAGGTTCGTTCCCCCGACTTTCGTGCCCCTGACGATTGCAATCGGCGCTGCGGCATAGGCTATCATCTCCCCCATGGCTGACATCAGCATGTTTAAATACTCGTTTAATCCTACCGCCTGGTCGACATCTCCCTGTCCGCGGTAGCGGTGTGGGATAGGCAGGTTGTGGACTTCATACCATGGGATTAACCCAAGCATGTGCTTGATAACTAAAACCTTCTCAGGCTCTATACGGATAAACCAATTCTCATCCCAGAACTCGATGACTCCTTCTAACTCCTCGGAGTTTCTAAAGGTCATGGGATCCCTGATAAAGTTATTGCCCCTAAAGGTACGGAAGCCGTAGATGACAGCAACAGGATGCTGCCAGTCATCCCCCCTGGTAATGGGATAATAGAAGTCAGGAACGCCTAGCTCGATCTTGATCTTGTGCGGTAAATTGGGCGCAGGCCGGGCGTGGAGAATAGCCTTATCAAGCAGGGATTGATAGTAAGCGACTTGCATCAACTTCATGGGCATGTTGTTGCAATGATAAATATACTCCAGGAACTTTGTGCGCTTATCCGCAAGCTCAAGATCTGCCAGGTCAAAGCCCTCGGGGATGCATTCTATGCGCGGGGGGGAAGACATGGAATCCATATACCTGCGCACCGTGGCATTTGAAACGTTGTAGATCAGAGACATCCTATCTTGGAAAGGCGTTCCTGTCTTGGTCTTGGCCTCTTGAGCGCCGGCCATGTCACCGTCAAAGACCCTGCGCAAGGACGAATATTCGCTGTTGCGCTGAGAGAATATTGTAGTTAACAGACGGTATTGCGACTGGATCCAAGCAGCTGATGGTGGCGCGGCTGCCGTAGTTAAGGCAGGATAATAGGATTCATTCATAGCTTTATCTTCCCCCGGGCGGCTTGGTCTTTAACGAAGGCTTCTTTGTAATGGCTAATCTGGCATTTCGTACAGAGGAATCTATCGCAATGGGAACACTTAAATATATTCTTAAGAGGCAGAGATAGGCGACAGGAGCCTTCGCAGGTTACCATAGTTAATACCTCATGGAAAACTTTTTCGAGAATTTGCGAGCCACGGAACCCATGATGCCATATCTATCCACATAACCTCTACGCTGTTCTTCTTTCAAAAGGCCCAATCCTTTTAATCCTATAAATTCTGACATTAATGTATCCCGGCGGGGATGATCTGGATAACCGCAGTATTCCTCAAGCATGGCATGGCAATAAGCCTGCTCGGTTGGTCCGGCGTAGGGTATCTCCACATTAGGCTTATCCTGGCTATAGAGATCGAATAGCTTTGTTATTTCTTGCTCCAGGCTTCCATTCTGGCTGGTAGTATAGACCGCCTTAAACTTAGAACCATGATCCGGGAATTTCCTTTTCATGTAGGGAAGTAAGAGCACCTGCCCCTGGTTTGCCTCTATAAAGAAATGATCAGGCATGAATAGTCGGAACTTCATCTCCATAATCTGAAGTAGGCTATCCGCCGTGAGCTTATCACGGAAGGCCCATAGTAGGCGGCGCTTACCTTCCAGGGTTATTCCCCAGAGATTAAAAACTGCATGGGAGGACCAACGGTTAACGGTGAAGGCGGGGTCCAGAGAAAGCCAGGTATATTTATACTGCGCCCTGTTATCAGGTGACATGCTTTGCAGAAAGCGTAGGGCAGGAACGCGGCATTGTTCCATGGCCGTTCTTGTGACAAATTTGCCCATGGATGCTGTTCGCTGTTGATACATAAGCTCGAAGCCGAAGGGGTCGCGCGAGCGCATTTCGCACAGATCGTCATAGGTTTGTCCCTCCGGGCATAGGATTTTCTTTTCGGTATCATTTATGATAGCCCTGTCTTCTATGTAGCTCCACTTCTTTCTGCCCAGGTTTTCAACGTAAAGGTCATTGGAATCAACCCTGTGGCCAAAGATAAATGTCTTGCCCTTGCCTGTAGAACGGTTTGTCTTATCCAGCCTGGAGGCTAGGTCGGTGAAGAAATAGGATGAGATTGATTTGCGCTGGACTTCTGTTCGTGAGTTTCTGCGGGTAGCTAGATCATCAGTGATTATGAAGTCTGCTCTTTGTGATTGAATCTCAGCTCCAGCACCAAGGCATAATAGGGACGGGTCTTTGTCTTCCCAATTGGGTCGCTCGATGTGCATTTCGTTAACGGCCCATTTGTCTCCTTGTCTGAGTCCATAGTCTTTCTCCAACGCTTTTTGACGCTCAATGCGAGAGATGACGGCTCGCCCAATCTGCTGCGCATAGTCATCAGTATTTCCGCAAAGAATGATGCGGTTCTTTCTGTCCCTGGCCAAGAGCCAGAGAATAAGCGGTATGACCAGCCTGGATGTTTTGCCATGATCTGCCGGCGCGAGAAGCTGTAGTCCTTCATATTTCCCCGAATCAATTATGGATTGGACTATATCAGCCCAATGTTCTTGGCATCCCCAGAGGTTTAATTCAAGGTATTGCTCTATAAAGAATTTAAAATCTAATAGGCCAAGTTCTGCCTTGTTGATTTCTTTATCCTTGCCGCTTCCAGGCGCTTGATACCTGCCTGGACTTCTCCTAGAAGTTCACGAACATGCTGTATCTCATGCAGAGATATTCCCATGTCCATAGTGGCGGCTTTCTCTACCTGGTGAATGAGTCTCCAGATTCTCTTGTAGGCTTGGAGTTTTTCCTCGCCATCAAGATGTTTTGCTTCTGATAACTCCCTGGCTATTTCTTCCGTGGTGATCATTGTTCTGTCTCCTTTAGGTCCTTCTTATCAAAGATAACATCGCACTTAAAACACTTCAAGGCATCCAAAAGATACTCTCCGTCAAAGGCAAAGAACATTCCTTCCGGCATTGTGCTTCCACATTCTGGGCAATTAAAAACCTCGCATGGTGATTGCGAGTCTTGCCTGCTTGGCGGTAAGGTCATTGCCGCGCGCCTTGGTCTCCAGCCATTGGCGGGAGATCTTGCCGTCCTTCATTGCTCCCGCCTTCTTGGCTTTCTCCGTCAGGGCTCCCGGTCTTTTTATCGCTCTCTGGATGTTTAATTTCTTGGCCATCTGCTAGTTCTCCTTTCAGTACTTGCCGGCGCAAACGCAAGCGGTCGCCATCTGTCATGTCAGATACGGCGTGCATCTTAAACCACTCCGGAGGTTTGTCATCCCCAGCAGCTGGCCTAGAGCCGATAACAACCACGGCTGAGGACTTTAGTGCTGCAAGTATCTTTGTGAAATTATGGATGATAGAAGATATCTTCTGCTTGCCTATTTCCTTCGCCAATTTCCCAGACCTCGCTCTCCTCTCTATCTCATCAGCTGTAGCTTCTAGGAAAGGAATAAGCGAGCGTGACTTAGCCAGCTCCATTCTATGAGCTACCTGTTCCTTGGAGATAGGCAACCTATCTTCTAATTTATCCGGGAGGTTATCCATTTGTAAATTACATAGACCAGGAAAGAAGATGAGATGAATATAATAGCCGCCAATATCCTTGCTACCCACTCAGTCCAGTATCTATCTACCTCAGCTTGCTTTGCGTAGGCATCCAGAATTTCCCTATTCTCAGGTCCAGTTACCATCTCCTGCCTGACATCTCTCGGGATTATCATTTCCTGCTCGCCTACTATAAGCTGGTATTCTGGGATATGATTGCCTTTTAAGATGGTCCACAATGGCTTCCCATCGGACATAGCCTTTATTTCTTCCTTGGATGGTTCCCATGGAATAAAGACCAGGCCCCGTGAGGCTATAGCGCTTAGCTGTGTTCCAGTGGAACTGGAGGTTAGCTTATAAACATTTTTTCCGACTAGCTGGATCGGGTTCAATCAGCCTCCACAAGCCGGCAGTGTCCACTCCAGCGCAGCCACTCAGCCAAGTTTTCCTGACCTTGCGGAGGGAACTTCTTGCAGATATAAATAAATGCCTTTGGTCTTTCAGTTAGAGATTCCAGAGCATTAGCTACCCTGGTATCAACTCTTACTTTCTTGATAGACCACATGGTCACAAGAGCGCAGAGCAAGAGTATCGCCACAAAGCAAAGGGAAAGACCAATAAACCAGTCTCCAGTGTCTGGGTTATCCCGCCGGGGATGTTCTATCACCTCTAGGGGTTTATACTTTTTCACCGCTAATCTCCATGCTGATTATTTTATTTAGATTGAAAAGCTTTAGAACTCCGTTCTGATTTATAACGTGAAGGAATATTTCATCAGTCTTTAGTTCCTCCGCGGTTTCAATCTCATGTCCGACTCCGTTATCCATCAGGATATACACAGTCTTCTTTTGTTTTGGGAACTTATCTGAGAACTCCGAATCTTGAACTTCAGCTGTTGGGTGTAGTGACATTCTCTCTCCTTTTGGGTCTATGATATCCCGTGGCCCGTCCTTGGCTTTCCCTCCCAGGAATTTCTCCCAGGCCAGTTCGGCGTGTTTGGGCGGACAGAGAGACCCTATATCTACGCACCACTGGGACATCTATCGGATACCCTAGCACCTTATTTTCTTTTTGTAAAGATTATGCGCATAATCCCTGTCTCTTGCGGGAATGCTCTTGGCAAATAACAACAGACTTCTTAAATCCTTTGTACTTGAATTTCTCCGTGGTTATGGTTTGCTCCTGGCATTGCTTTGGGTACTGCTCTGAGAGTACTCTAACTAACACCTGGCATCCTGGTTTATATTTCCACTGCATAGTATTCTCCTTATGTCTAACAACAACGTCCACAGCAAGGCAACGGATCTAAGAGCAACGCACAACTACCACAACAGCGCGACTCTCTCATGCGTTTTGGGTTAAGTTACTACGCCAATTCGCCCAAGCCCGCCATGCGGGCAAAGAGGGTCCCCGGACCTAACACCATGGTTTTCTTTCTTTTAGAAAGACTCTCACTGCCAAGCTCGTCTCTATCCCCCGTATTCAGAATCCCGTGAAGCAACACACGGTATAGCGCTATTCAGAGATGCAATTCGTGGACTCTCGGCCACCAGGGATGCATACACTCGGCACATCTATTTTTTGGTTCTTAACCCAAAACCCTCCGGTATCAGCAGTCGCCAGCCATTTCCCAGAGTTAAAATTCATTTCATCTCTATCCCAAGCATAGCGATACCGCGCAGTAAGATGTCTTGCCTCTCTAAAATGCGGTCGCAATAGACGATGAGTTTTCTTATTCATACATAGCACGGCTAGTCATGGATTGTGCTCTTGCGAAAGGAGACTTTACGGTGTAGCGCATCCATGCCAGGCGTAAGTAGATTTAATATTGTTACAGTAATCTTGTCAAGCTTTTATTTTAGTGCAGAAAAAAGAAAACCCCGGAGGCATGGTCCGGGGTCACTAATACTATAGCATTTATTTATGGCGGGGGGAATATCTAACAAGCTTAGCGCCGGGGAACTCCACCAGAACCTTACGCATGAACTCAACGGTGGAGGAATGTAGTTTGTCTCTAAGCAGTAGTTTCTGTTTGAGGCTTAACATACAGTCCAGGTCCGTCCTCTGTTCTCCCGCCTCAGGCAGACCCGCCCCATCATTGGGAATAATAATACTCACCATAGGAGAGTAATCTCTACTACAGGCATAGAGCCATTCACAATATTCATCAGCACATCCTGGGGGGATTTCCTCAACATCTTCTTAGCCTCCTCCAGGTCGTTAAACCCTTTAATCACGATAACAGCCGGAAAGGAGTATTCAGATCTAGCCATGGTCTTTTGTACATCCGCCTGACGCGTAGACTCAGGATCAGGAGGCCGGGGGATATCATTCATGAGCGTTGATAGCATACTAAATATCCCTGTCCGTTGTACACCAGCCACGCCCTATTCCTATACAAAAAATAAATTCAGCTATAGATATAAAAAGTTTTGTGGGTAGGTCATAGTAGTAAAGAAGTAAACCCCACAACGCGTCCCAACCATAGACCGAACATAGTACCCCCACCCCACCGGGAGCCAGTCTGCCTCTCCTTCCTGCGCCGGGTACACCTATATTACGCTTTGCCACAGGGTTCTTGTTCATCCCTTAGCGCGTATGCTATAGGAATGGTGCGCCCTTCGTGGGCGCGGGGGCGCTCCGCGCAAGGTACTCTAAATTAGCAATCCTTATTTTATATACACTTCTTGTTTATCAACCCCGTGTTTCCGAGCACTTGATCCTATCGTTTATCTCTAAGTTAGCAGTCTCCTATCTAACCTCTTGCGCCCTTCGCGGGCGCTCCATCTCAACCATCACATTATCTATATTAACTCTACACTATCCATCATCCTCATCTTCTTATTGTTACCCTGTTATGTCACTCTATTCCTGCGCTCACGACCTTGCGTAGTACGCATAGTGCGTAGTACGCCAAGTGTTCCCTTTGTCTTTCCTTACCTTTCAGGGTATTCCCCCCGCGCAAACATTGCCAGTTTATCCCTCGCCTACTGGGTAGTCTTATCCACACCTTTGTTATCCCCCCCGCCAAGCCTCATAAACAACGGCAAGGAGCGCGCCCCAGGCGCGTCTCCTATAGCGCGTATCGCGCACACCAAGGAGCGTAGCGCGCTGCAACAAGCGCGCCTATAATACAGGCATAGCCTGTCTGTTCCGCGCCTTCGGGGCGCGGCTCCATATACAACGACAAGAGGTATCTGATAGAGCGCCCCGCCGGCTCGCGGCCCCGCGCTTTGCGCAGGCCGCGCCCGGACAGGGCGCAAAGAGGAATGATCTTAATAACAACGGCAGCAAGGAGCAACGAACTAATAGCCGAGCTTCTCTTAACAGCAGGCAGTATGAGGTTAAAGACATTTAAGCTTTTAAGGATATCCCCCCATCGCTGTCGCCCCCTCGCGCTTCGCGCAGGTGGCGCAGCTCAGGGGGAAAAGATAGGTTAAGTGATGGGACCAAAGGACCTATGTCATATAGGCCCTGGTTGTGTTCAAAATGTGAATTGATTATTATGTTCTGTACATTATGTATTACATTTTGTATTATTACTTATCCTCTTGCGTATTGAGGAATTGACAAATAGACAAGGTGATTAAATGAAAAATGACAAGAGAGTAGCACCAGTTAATTTAGTAAATCTTCCTAAGGTTTCTACCGTCGAGGATTCATACACGCCGGAACCTTTCGATATTGCAAAGCACAGAGAACCGCATGAGATCGTGTCTCAAGTTATGCCCGGAGTGTGGGCAATCAAGCCCCGCAATCGCAACAGCAAAGCGTTTCCTGTCGGTCCTCTCAAGGTAGTCTTGAAGGATGGTAAAGAGATTCCATATATCTCTTACAACGTCTTGTCGAAAGACGGCGAATGGACGCCCAGACTTTTGACCACGCATCCGGCGGAATACCTTGATGCTCTTAGCAAACGTCATGAAGCTACTAAGAATATCCCGGCAGAGGTACTGGCATCATGGCAGGACTAACCGCCGCAGACTTACTAGCTCTTGCGCCAGAGCCGCCGCGACGTAACGCCAGGGATACCCGCATAGGCAAGCCTATAGCCAGCAGGTATACCAAATATCAATCAATCAATGACATGACCTTTGACCTGCGGTTAAAACGTGATATCAAGATCAAGATAGAGCGTGATGACATGACGTTGATTAACGGCATACCTAATGAGGCTGTCAGCCGTGGAGAGCTTCAGCTTGACGGCTACACCACACTAGAACAGCTGGCGATACAGGAAGCATTAGACCCTGAAGGACCTGAGCTTCTGGAGTATCAGCCAGTACACGCACCGTCGGATTATTGGGACCTGCGCACCATGAACTAGGTCAGCCGCGATACCCCGCCGGGTCAGGAAAAGTCCGGCGGGAGTTATCCACATTTTTCTACAACGGCACTCTGTCTTGCGCCTTGTGCGCGCGGATGGATGCCATGGTGAAGAAAGAAACTAACATAGAAGGGGGAGAGTATGCTTATCACAGCTTACATGATTATATTGGGATCAGTTAACACATGGACATGCGCTTTGCCATCCAATGTTGAGCCGCTAGTGTTGTTGGATTCCAGGCCTGCTGTTGTCCGTCCGTCAGGGGTGTGGATACCCTTCGAGCTATGATGAAACCATACTCTACAGTCCAATGCTTAGACGGCAAGACATGGGTATGCCTGCGTGAAGGAGAGCTGATCCCACAAGAAGGATCAATCAGTAAGCGCATGGTTGAAATTATGACAGACTATATTAACCTTGGCTATAAGCAAGGATACTTTGATGGCATGGAGTCTATTGCCACTAACATAGATATGGAAATTCAAAAGAGAAAAGCAAGATGGAATATATGAAGAAGCGTAATCCATATGCCGGGAGTCTGACTAGAATCCAAAGAGACTTCCCATTAATGCTCAAAAGGATAGAAGAAATGGAGCAGGCTTTAGATCGTGCTTTAATCCTAACAGCTTTTATAAGGTGCGGGTATCCCGACACTGTAACATCAGCTCATATTTATAATAAGGCTGTTGAAACAGAATCAATCATTAGAGCTATATGTGATGCCTCATGAATAAGACGCCCGTCTGCCCCACCTGCCATGCCTGCGCTGGCTTACAAATCAGCGGAGGATTAGCATCATGGATCTGTCCACGTGGGCATGGAGCTTTTGCTTGGATAGAAGTAAGCAGGCTTAATGGACAAAGAGATGTTTGTCAGATCGGGGGTAGTATCTAATGGACCCGGAACAAAAGCTGAATGATGAACACTTAGAACGACAGCGTCTTAATTTAAACAAGTGTCAGTATTGTGGGAATGAAGAGTTCTTTGTGCCATACACTGAGCAAGGCTGGGCGCGTATAACTTCAGAAGGCGAGATTATAGATGATGGACATAGCCTTGACCATTATGAATGGGATAACACTAAAGCACAATGTGCAAATCTTAGATGTAATAAACCGCACATTTGGATTGACTAAGCAGAAGTAATTGTATTACAATCTAATAACCTAAGGAGACAAGATGACCAACGCTGAAATACTTCAAGCCGTATCCTTCCCGGTCGGACTACGCCAGATAAATTATGTTGATGATAGAGGCGAATCTGTTCAGATTCCTGATCGTCAAGCAGTCGTGCGCACCGATACAGGCGAAGCCTTATCCGTTGTTAGCAATCACTACAAGCTCATGCCCTATCGTGAGATGACCGAACCATTGCTTGAAACTATTGATAAACATGGCGCAGTATTACCTGCCCGCACATCGGGTATCCGCCGTGATCCTATTCGTGTAGAGGCAGAAGGCAGACGCATTTGGCTAGAGGCAACATTCAAGAATCATGAGATCAAGATAGGCAAGGATGTTATCCAGCCCAGGCTGGTGTATGGCAACAGCTACGATGGGACCACGGCCTACAAGGCTATCACTGGATTCTATCAAGTCATCTGCACTAATGCCGGAGCCCTGATTAAATCAGGCCTAATCGCTGGAACAGGCAGCAGCATGATATCCCTCAAGCATAAGGGCCGTGGAGATGAATTTTCTTTCAGCCATGTAGAGGATCATCTCAAGATGTTCTTGGATAACTTCGGGTTGATGTCGCAGACGCTCAGCAACTTGGCTAATACCACCGTGCCTATTGATAGGGCAAAGGAATTACTCAAGCAATATTGCGGAGAAAGACACCTTAAAAGCAAGGGCATGATGGTAGACGGAGAGGTTGTTCTTCAGCCTGAATCTGCCTATGCTTTCTACGCCCGCATCACTAACTATCTAACGCTCGACTACCGCGGGGGACAACAACCGATGGAAAGGAAAGCATCACAAGCTTTACAAGATATTATTAGGGAGGCACGTTAACATGAGAGGATCAATGGGCAGAACAGTAGCAGGAATCAGGGAAAGGATAAAGAAGCTTAACCTAGCGCCAGAAGATGAGGCGCTTGTGCTTCTTGCGGTAAGCGGGAAAGATCTTTCAATTCCTAATCCAAATAAATCTGTAATCAAGAAGCTTAAAGAGGTTGCTTCTGGCAATGTTCCTTGTGTTATAAGGTACACCAAGAAGTCCGGCTGGACTGTATACAGCATGAAAAGCTGGACCAATAAGCTGCGTAATCTAAACAATCAACCTGTGATAAGCTTCAAGGAGAAAACTATCTATGCTAACGAAACTAAAAGCGCCTAAGTTTCAGATAGGAGACCGAGTAAGGTTATCCGCCCAAAATAGTAAGGGGTATTTCACTATCAGCGGAATAACCAAAGGCGTAGGAGATCTGTACTTCTATTGTCAGGATGCCATAGATGCCGGCTGGGTAGCAGAAGGCATGCTTGAGTGGTATATCCCAGACGAAATGCGTCCTTATGTAGAGCAAGCAGAGCGCACCCTGCATGGAATAGAAGAAGCAGCACAAGCTCTAGGCGAACTGGCTCTTAAACTTGATGATGAGTTTGATTCTGTCCCTCGCCATTTACAAGAAGAGATGGACAGAGTAGCCAAGCTGGTCAGTAGGAGGTTTAGAAGTTAGATGCCTGTTAAATGCTTCCGTTGTGGTTCAGAGAAAGCTGTCATCTGGGTGCCAGATAATAGCCAGTATCTTTGTAGTGATTGCATAAGAGACAGCGCAAAGTGGGAGGCTGCATGCTATGTTCCGCAGCCTGAGGATTACGCATGAACAAAGATGCCACGGTTATACTGCGCGTAGAGCCCTACGTTAAGGCGCGGGCTCTAGCGCATGCCAAGATAAGAGGGATATCCCTCTCAAGATTTCTTTATGCCTTGATACTTAAAGGCATGAGGATAAACAAAGGAGAACAACATGACAAAAACTGAAGAAGAATATCCGTCTGATTGGAATAGTGTGGAGTCAGCAAAGAGCGAAGGCAGTGAGTTCCTAAAGATCAAGAGCGGGGAGAAGGTGAGGCTTCGCATTCTCGCCGGACCTCTTGCCTTTCAGCAACTCTATCTTGAGGGTAACAAGAAGGGCTTTAACTTGCCTTTTAATTCTCAGATACCAGGGTACAAGCCGCGCAAGCAGTATGCCTTTGAGGTTCTGGTGCTTGATGGTGCCAGCGCTGGAGATCATAAGGTCTGGGCCGCGGGGCAGAAGGTGGCAGAGCAGCTATCTCAGATCCGCACAGAGTGGGGGGATATCAAGAAGTGCGATATCGTCTTGTCTAAGACGGGGGAAAAGCTTGAGACTAAGTGGCAGGCTACTCCCGTCCCTGCCTCTAAGCTCACAGAGGCGGAGACTCAGCCTACTATGAAACTCAGTGAGAAGATCATCTACGCTACGAAAGAACAGCTGGATGCTCTCCCGCCGGCTCCCGTAGGGGCAAGCGTTTAGTGAATATAAGCCTGATCCGCCCGGGCTCGTCACCTTGCTGCATTTATGCAGGAGGCCAACAAAGGAAGCGCGCTAATTCCAGGGCTATAGATTTATGCTGAGTGTTACCGACTTCGACAATCTCTATGAGATATGTTCTCAGGTGTTCTTATTGTCCCCCACAGAGTCAGCGTTTCTTATAAATCAGGTAGATAGTCTGCCATATGAGGCGGCTAAGCAATGGCTAATATGGAAAGCCAGGGAGAAAACAGTTAATGCCAAGTCCTACAGCGCGCAGTCTTAAGTACTACCGTGATCAAGGATTCATGGCCGCTGTTGTAGAGAAATGGATTCAAGCTAGGCATATCCGTATGGATCTCTTCGGCGTGTTTGATCTATTGATCGTCAAGCCTAACGAGTTCTGGGGAGTACAGTGCTCTACCATGAGCCATATCCCGGAGCGTATCCGCAAGATGAAAGACTCTGCCCTCTTCAGCCAGTGGATATTATTCGGCGGAAAGGCAGCAGTACTAGGCTGGGCTAAGCAAGGCGCGCGAGGCAAGAGGAAGATATGGACCAGCAAAGAACAAGTTTACAATCCTGTAAGCAAGGAGTTTGAGGAGCATGTCAAAGATAAAGACAGCGAAGGAAATCCTGCTGAGCAAGCCCCTTACTTTCCATGAAGATCATTATTGTGAGAAGTGTTTATATCCCCGCTATTCTGGTGAGGATTGCTTAGAGTGCAGGCGCATAGCGCGTAAGGATAAAGAGACTCTAGCTAAATGGATAGAGATGATCGGCGGGTTAAAAGCCTGGAAGGAATACACGGATGAACGCTTCATCAAGACGAATTATAATCGCCTGGCCTACGAAGGGGCCAAGAGGTACGACTATCGTAAGGGCTCTATACTATTTACAGGACCACGGGGAACAGGAAAGAGCCATCTCGCGGCAATCATCAAGCGACCTATCATCGTCTCTGGACAAAGGGTTGCGACTATATCCATGCCTGACTTGCTGGGTAAGATTAAAGCCGGGATCAAAGACGGAGAGATTCTGGAATCAGCTATACGCACAGCTGTATGTGGACCTGTTCTTTCACTTGAAGATGTCGGAGTTGAGAAGCCCAGTGAATGGGTTGTCTCTGAGGTTTACTACCGCATCATAGACGGGCGCTACAAGGCAGCTAAGACAGGCATGATAATTACCATGAACCAGAATTTAGACCAGCTTGAGTCTTTGTGGTCTAGGTTTGATCCCGCCGGGCGCGTAGTCAGCCGGCTCTGGGAGATGTGCGGCAAGAACATTTTTAGCTTGCAGGGTGAATGTGACTATAGAAGGGGATGAATACTCAGGTGTCATGGGTCTTCCCCTCACCCCGCAGATGCGCAAGGCAGTAGCCAAGAGATCTCAAGGTAAATGTGAAGCCCATATATTCGGAGTGTGCACTTATGAAGCTAGTGAAATTCATCACCGCAAACTTAGATCCAGGGGGGGAAGTAATTCTCTCAGGAATCTTCTTCATTGCTGTCTTGAGTGTCATGCTGCTATCACTGATATGCATCCTGGAACTGAGAGATACCGTACGCATTCATATGATGCGGAAGGACTAACTGAAGACTCGACACCATGGCAACCGGACGATAGGTACTAATCTAAATGCCAAAAGCAATCGATCTAACAAATAAAAAGTTCGGGTTATATTTGGTCTTAAAACGTGAAGGTTATCTAGGCAAAGCTACCGCTTGGGTATGTAGATGTGAATGTGGAAAGGTAAAGAGAATAAGAGGTGGAGATCTCAGAGATAAAAAAGTTTTGAGTTGTGGTTGTTATCATAGCCGAGAATTGTCAAGGCGCATGATAACACATGGACAAACAAAGACAATTAGATATGAACTTCTCATGAACGCCAAATCTAGGGCAAAAGAAAAAGGACTCCCCTTTAATCTGACTATAGAAACAATACCTTCAGTGCCAACCCATTGTCCGTATCTTGGGATTGAATTACATTGTGGCGACAAAAAGCAAAATCAGCATTCACCGTCGTTAGATAGAATAGAACCACAATTAGGATATGTTCATGGTAATGTCCAAATAATAAGTTATCGCGCTAATGCTATGAAGGGAACGGCTAGCTTCAAAGAATTTGAAAAAATGTATTTAGCTTGGAAGGCAAGCCGGCAACCGGGGGACTAACATCATGAAATGGAATATCTATATCAAGAAGCTTAAACTACAGGTTGAAGAAGATGACCTTATGGATGAACAGGTAGATCTCTGGGATATCCTGGATTATGCCGGGGAGATAGGCATTTCAGGAGCTGCTGAGGCCTACGGCAGGCTATTATCCAAGGTAAAGCCCCGTGCCAGTCAATTGTGAGCGATTTAAGGGGTATCAGGCATGCTGCTAGTAAAGAATAAGCGCCTGTTTAAGTGCAAGAAGTGCCATAGGAAGGTTCTCCCCCGCAGGGAGATAGACCTTTGTTATGGTTGTAGGCCGAAGATGGGCATCTTTAGTTAGGCAGGAGGACAGAATGAACTGGTTGAACTTACATGCCTTACCATTGCCACTGGTTAGCGCCATAACCGGAGACTTATACCATGCCAAGCGACAGGAACAATTAGCTAAGTATATTGAACAACAAGGACTAGACCCTAAGAAGGTGGTTCACTTCTCCGTCTCTGATCTTATAGCTCCCCCTCGCAGGAGGGTGCTGACCAATAGGTATCAAGATAAGATCATCAAGGACGTAAGCTCAGACATCTACCGGATACTAGGCCAGGCGGTACACTCCTTCCTGGCAGAGCATTCATCTGGGGAATACATAGCAGAGGAGAGGTTATTTTTTCACCTGCCATGGGCAGACCAGACAGTGGTTATATCTGGTGAGCCTGACTTAGTGACACCATCGGGGGAGATACACGACTACAAGGTTGTAGCCGTATACTCCTGGCAGAAGGCTCAGGAGGAGGGAGTTAAGAGCGAATACACAACCCAATTAAATCTCTATGCGTATCTCAGGGGCAAGAATAACAAACAGACTACCGGACTAAAGAATCACTTCATCCTTAGGGACTTCAAGCTGCAAGAGACAGTTCAGAAGGGATACCCTAAAGCTGGTATCCAGGTCTTTGATATTCCCATCTGGCCAGCGCAGCAGGTAGAGGACTATATCCAAGAGAGAATACGCCTGCATGTTCAGGCGCAGGATAAGTTTGATGATGAGCTGCCTGAGTGTACGCCTTATGAGATGTGGGAAAAGCCTGAGGCATGGGCTGTCCGGAGAGAAGGCGCCGCGCGCGCCGCTAAGCTGGTGCGCGTAGCAGGGCAGGAAGGTAGTGACCAGGCTCATGCCATAGCGGAGGACAAGAACACCAGGCTTAAGAAAGGAGAGAAGCCTTTTATCACTGAGCATAGACCCGGTGAGCGTACTATGTGCACTTCTTATTGTACTGCGGCTGGATTTTGCAATATAAATCATGAGTATCAAGCTGCTGCATTTAGGTCAGGCGGGAAAGAGAAGGTAGAGGAGCCCGCCCTGTGATCATCGCGGTTGGATTTGGCGTTGCGCTGTCCCGTGGAATGGTCTACGGCCAACGCCAGCAGGGAAGCCAGCATGACTGTCGGGTTCATAACCAGGCGGAAGTGCTGGCCGAATTTGCCAAACCTGGATCGTTTAACGCGAACGGACCATCCAGGCTATCTCGCGGATCGACCAGGCCATATTATATAGAGCCTGTTGATCCTGATTTAAAGACGGCCCAGGCGGCTAGGAAATGGCAATTCGCCAAGCCTGATGGATCGTGGCCAGATGTATCAGAGTGTAATAAAAGCCCAGAATTAGTGTTTAGTTGGGAAGCATGACCCTCAAGCAGAGAAGCGACGGGGAGATATGAGTTACATCGAAGCGGAGCTGGAGAAGGGACTACGTTGGTTCAACCCGGATGCTGACAGCGGCAGGCCCGATGTTCGTGATTTCAAGTATGGCAAGGTTCTTGCCAAAGCCTTCCGCCAAGCCCAGGCTAGGATTGCGGAGCTTGAGGCAGATATTGCCAAGATTAAAGAATATCCAGAGGGCAAGTATTATTGTGAACTTCAGGACGAAATGGCTAGGCGCATGAAGATAGCGCATGAGAAGCTGCATGTTGAGCAGACTTTAAAAGCCGCCGAGGCCAAGAGTGCCGAGCTGGCAGAAGCATTGTTCGAACTAAGGGCCGCAGTTAAGGCAGAGCCAGTAATGAACAATATGAAGTACGACGCACTAGGGATCAAGGTGAATAAGGCCCTATCCACCGAGCCCAAGGGGGAGAATAAGCCATGACCAAGATAGAGGTCAAGTTCTTTCCTGGCAAAGTTTGTTATGAGAACATTCCGATAATACAAATAGTTCTTGGCTCACGGGTTGAGTATGGCTTATCAATCCCACAAGCCAAGCTCCTGGCTAAGAAACTTGAGAAGGCGTTGGGGAGGGCGGGGAAATGAGCGATGAAATTTGGAAACCCATATTCGAGGGAGAGCATGAAATATCCTCGCATGGTAGGGTTAGGCGCATTAAGTCAGCAAACCCACACTGGGTATTTTTTGTTGGGAGATTAATGAGGCCGTTTATACAGCACGGTTATCCAGCAATCAGGCATTATTTCGATGGGAAGGCAAAGAATTTTAGAGTACATGCTTTAGTCATGGATGCTTTTATAGGCCCTCGTCAAAAAGGCATGCATGTAAACCATATTGATGGTGTAAAAACTAATAACAACATAACCAATTTGGAATATGTAACCCCATCAGGGAATCAGAGAAATGCGGTTGAGCGCGGTAAGCATGCCGGGGAAAGTAGCGCGTCTGCAAAACTTACAAATGCAAAAGTACTAGAAATAAGACGGTGCCTAGCCAAGGGCATTGCCGGTGCAGAACTGGCAAGAACAAATTGTGTTAGTGAGACAGCAATTTGGCGTATTAAATGGGGTAAAACATGGAAAAAGATTGTCTGAATTGTGATCAATTAAAAAAGTTGGTCGAGCTGGCTGATGCGCTAGAAAAAAGAGGCAATGAAGTAATGTGGGGCTATGAATTGGCCGATGATGATGAAGATTCACAAGAGATGTTTTCACAAAAGGTTGAGAATTTACGTTGGGCACTGGAAGCCTACAAAGCCTTGAGGGGGAAAGATGCCAACGGATAAGCAGAGAATTGATTGGTTAGAGAAGGAAAGTAAAAGATTGCACTTTCCTGGACTATCAGTTGGTCCTATCCAGAAAATGAAATGGGGAATTTATAACGGAAATAACGTAAGAACAAATTCTGGAACGACTTTGCGCAAAGCCATAGACACGGCCATGCTAGAAGCCAGGAAGCTACAGGCCATGCAAATCTCACAGGATAATAAAGCGGAGTTATATAGGCCAACAACTTTGGATGGAAGATTTACATAAGCGGGAAGCAAGGCAAAAACAATGTAGGAAGTGTTGGGTATGGCTTTTCCCGGAAGAGAAATGAGGCAACATAGCAGGGTCTGGGGCGCAGCCCCAGGGAAAGCTGTAGGGAGGAAGCGTGAGCGAATATATAACGCCTGACGAAGCGATAGTAGAAGCCTTAAAGGTTGGAGCCCAGGGTATTAGTCTCGGCTTAGCAAAACAGTTGCAGGCTGAGCGCGATAGGCTCCGCGCCGAGGTGGCGCGGCGGGAGAAAGAAGTTGCCTTCTGGAAGGCTACTGAAGATGATACGAAGGGCCTTGCTATATATTGGCGGGAGTTATATGAGCAGACCGTCGTAGCTAGAAATGCCGCCAGGGCTTCCGCGCTGGAGGAGGCGGCTGAAGAAGTCTATCGCTCGGGATGGAATGATAACAACCAGTCGGGGAATCTCAAAAGCCACTCAATGGCCTTGAAGGAAATACTCAGAGCCAAGGCCCAGGAACTTCGCAAGGGGGAGAAATAGATGATTCAAATAGCAATAGTTGCGAGCGCCAGCTTAATTTGTTGGGCGATTTATCTGGCTACTCAGGATATTTGTAAAGCTATCCGAGAGTTAAAGCCATGAATAAAATGCCACTAAGAAGCCGGAGACACTGCCCCAATTGCCACTATAATCTACAACATCCAATAAAATGGCACATGATAAAGCTTGAGGACGATAACTACCAGTTTCTCCGCGAACAATCTAAAACTGGGGGATGGTCTTCTAACGTTTATCTCAATATCTTGCTTAAGAGCATCAGAAAAAAGAAGTTCAATTTGAGGGTTTTGCTGAAGTGAGCTTGACCGAAAAGAGGCGGGGAGGGTGAGAGATGATCTATAACCAGCCGTGGACTGTTCTGCTGTTCTTCTTTGTCGGTGGTTTAATAATAGGTATTGCCATAGGGAGGGAGTGTGCCAACAAAAATCCGTAAGGAAATATGGAGATCGCCATATGCAGATGGTCCAGCGCTCATGTGTCGTCCACCTAAAAGGCGTAAGATAGTATGGCTTACCAGGAAAAAGAAAGAGAAACAAAAGAGGGGTAAGAACAGATGAATACAAAAGATCAAGAACTAAGCAGGCTATGGTCCATCATGTGCAAGCTTGACCACGAAATGAAGATAGAAGCCCTTATCTGCGGCAAGCGCGGGGAGATAACTCAGAACTATAAAAATCTTAAAAGAGATTCGGATAAAGCCAGGGGAGAATACAATAAGATCCAAGGCGGAACTGAATATAATCCAATGAGCTTGGAACATAATGAACGCATGACCACAAAGAAAGTTATGGGGGATATGATGGGACGCTCAGGTGAAGGGACGCATCACAAGCTGGGAGAATAACATGGGTATATATAGCTCGCCTTATAAGAGAGCAAGACTATCCGCGCGCGCAGACCACAGGGTTAAGAAGAAGAAGCTTATAGTTATTCCCAACCGCAAGGAAATAGACAGGCTTAGGGAGAAAAAAGAACACTGGAGGTATAATGAGTTTATCTGATTTATTCCGCAAGAAGAAGGTAGGTCCATTAGGACAGGCCGTGGCTATTCTTAATAGAGTGGTACGCCATACAATCAAGGATGAATCCTATGGTTCTTCTCAGATATACAAATCCGTACATATTCTGTTGGATAGTTTAAAGAAACATAGACTGGCATTAGACGCAGCGCTTAAGTTGGTTATTGTTTGGAAATCAAACAAGGTTGATATAGAGGTTCTTAGCCATGCTATACGCCAGTTCGAGGCTTGTGCTCAACAAGCAAGGGTGGATGAATACCTGCCATTTGATGATACCCCTGCCATAGAAATAGCGGGGGATCAGATTAAGACAGCCCCGCTACAGTAGGTTAAGCTTGGCTATAAGTTCTTTCTGAAGGGAATCAAATGCAAGGCTCATAGCCGGCAGGCCTTGAGTGTTTAGAGAAACCTTTAATTGCTCCTGCATCTTATCCGCGTGGGAGTCTATGAAGTCCAGTATCCTTAGCTTCACATAGTTGGGAAGAGGGATCTTGTTGGAAAGTTTCTTTATATCCTCCTGCCACTGGTCGACGTTCTTATCTATTACGCCCGGGCCATATAAGGACACCTGTTCTATAAGCTTCTTCTGCAGCTCATCCCCCTGTTCCTGAATAAGCTTGATCACCAGAGGCTTCCATATGGGAGACAGCGCCTTTAGGAAGGGTATCCTGGAAAGCAGGGCTATGATAAGGCTCTTTAGGTAATTCATGGCTTCTCCTTAAACTCTGAAATAACGTTTATATTGCGTATTCTGGTACCCTGTATTTCTACTACCTGGAAGGACTCTGCTAATGCCCCGTTTACGCTGGGTTTCCCTTGGCCAGAGGGAGTTTCCAGGGCCTGTAGGGCGTCTTTTAGCCTGGGATACCCTCCAGCAAGGGAAGTTCGCTCCTTGGCCTGGCAAACCACGTTCTTCACCGTACTGGGGGCATGGCTGAGGAAGGGTGGACAGACCCATACAGTAACTGAATAGGCAATCCAGAAGGTTTTCATAGTTCGCCACGTTGTTTCATACATTGTAGGTGAGCATTGTAAGCGTCGAGCATCTTGTCTTTACCGGCCATGATGGCGTAGGAATCTGTAGGCTCAAGGCTATAAGAGTATCCACACTTGCATTTAACCTTGCCCGTGAGACCGTTGTAAGCGAAGGATGCAATACAATGCTTCTTCTCATGCCATGTCATAGCCGACGGGACACTCTATATGAGGCCAATCTATAAATCTTTCATCAGAAGAATCACCATCCATATCCCAATCAGCCCCTGATCGTAGACCAAGTTCCTGGCATATGCCTATCAGAGGTTCATAAGCCGCGGTATCCCAGGAGATGTGCTTGCCTGGGCCTGGGTCTACATCTACAGCGACATCCAGCGCGGCGCTGGGGTAGAGGTTGTGTCTTGATCTCTTGGTATAGCCATCCAGCTTGGTGACTATCTTCTCTCCGGGTATCCCCCGCCTGCCTTGTTGGTACAGTTCGTTCTGTATTCTCTCTGATCTGTAGGTACAGGTTAAGATTAGCTGTCTTCCTGTTCTTTCTTGGAACATGGCTTGGAGCTTGGGCCAGCGCTCCTGGAGGTAAGGAACGCAGTCTTTAATGTCTCTGCTGTTTTCTGCCGTAGGCTGGGGATTCGTATAACCTGATCCGAGTTCCATAGATAGTCCCACTCCTGGTCCCCCTGCTGGTTTAATAAGGTGGTGCAGGAGGGTCTTGTAGATTTCATTCCAGATACTCAGGTATTCCCCCGCCCTAGAGAACCCTTAACTTCAAGAAGAGAGTCTTTAACATTGCCCATGCTGACCTGCATGCCACCCAGCTGTTCAACCATATGCTCTACTGCCCTGGTGTTACGCTCTAGGATGTCAAAGAATCTGGTCATAT
The DNA here is from genome assembly GCA_964349405.1 of uncultured Ohtaekwangia sp. Lineage (GTDB taxonomy): Bacteria > Bacteroidota > Bacteroidia > Cytophagales > Cyclobacteriaceae > ELB16-189. The sequence continues at coordinate 24,824 of CAYGGY010000051.1, forward strand.
TAGCCTGGTCTATGGCTCTTTCCTCGCGCACTAATGCCACGGTATTGCTGTTAGCCTGGGCCAGCTGGGCAACAAGGGAAGCCTGCAGGCGGTCTATATTCTCATTGCGCACAAATTCCTTGCGCTCTCTTGAGGCCTTCCACATTGGTATGAATTTAAATATTGCCAGGATAGATGCCACTATGAGACTGCCGGATGGACCGTAAGTTTTGGCTAGCTGTATTAAAACGTAGGATTCATCCATCTAGGATTTCCCTCGCAGGACAAAATGCAGACGGTCTAGTTCAGTATAGCCCTTATACTTCTGATAGAGAGCTTCCTCTTTCTTGCGCTTCTCTATAGGCCTGCCTTTTAGCGAGGGGTAAACAGTAACGCACTTATAACAACAACCCCCTAGCATAATGGCTATCAACAGAGGCAGCGCCTTAATCATAACCCGTCATCCATTCTTTAAGGGTAGGACCACAACCTGGTAAACCGCGCAGCTGTCGGCTGACCTTCTTCTGATTTCTATGCAGCTTGGAGAGATATCCTCCCGCCGGCTTACCACCTGTGCGTAAGCTAACACCCAGGGGATAGGGTGTATACTGGTTGGCCTTGAGTTTCTCTAGTTCATAAAACGAAGTTATGTCCTTAAAACTCTTAAACCTTTTAGCCATTATCTTTTCCCCCGGTTGTAAAGGGTGTATCTCTCCACGAAGTAGGCGATGTCAGCTTGCGAGGAAAGGATATGGATATCGCTCTTCTGGATTTCAGCCATAGTCTTAAATCTCTTGGCGCTCTTATCCGTCGTGACATAAAGATTATCGTCAAGCTTAAGGACTGTTCCTGTCTTGCTGTTGCCTTCGGATAGCGTACCCGTCTTACCACCTACCGCGCGCTTAATCTGGATCATGTCTCTGTCCATGGTGGAGACAGGCGCTGGTGTAAATCTCATGGCTACACCTCAAGAGCCTCAGGCCATGGGGTGTGACGACCAGATGGTGTTGGTAGAGCTTTAACCTTATATGGAGGATTTTCTAAATAAGAAATAGCTAAGCGCATTAGATTGGTATCTTCTTGAAAATGACCTATGGCCCTATTACAGCGTCCACAAAGAAGACCTCGAATAGTGTTTGTTTTATGGTCATGATCTATATGAAGTCTTGCTTCAACCTTTGATGATTGAGCAGCTGAACGTCTACAAATAGCACAAAGATTATTATGGAGATCACGAAGTTCGTTCCATGTTTCAAGTGGTAGACCGTAATTCTTTTTGAAATGATGCTTAAGCTGTGAGTTGCGATTGATATCAGGATTTGCAAGCCTCCATCTCTTGCTACTGGCTATTGATTTTATTCTTGCTTCTGGATTACGATTATAATAATCCCTCATATAATCAGATCTGCAAGTTTTACAAACAGATTCATTATTTTTACCATAAGAAACTTTTAAGATATTGTGCTTTGGGCAAGTAGTTTGTTTTTTCATTCATACATTCTACTATATTTATTCTACTAATTCTCTAAACCTCAAGAGCCTCAATAAATAAAAATGCTTCTTTCTTGGTTGAGTCTTGATTGATAAGAGGCATCCTAATGTCGATGTCCGTCAAGATAACCGTATAGCTGGTTCCATCTATATCCACCAGAGTTATAGGGGTATTGGATGACCAGGCTGTTTTAAGCGCGGCTAACTTTGTGGTGGGAGAAGTTGTTTCCCGTGAGCCGTCTATAAGCTTGAGATTCCTATCTATCCTTATGCCAAAGGCCCAGGCCAGCTTCTTAAACTGGGTGGGGATATAGCGCAAGGTTACTCGCTCTATGTTGCCATCCCATGTGGAGGTACCAGGCATATCCATCTGCGGGGTAAAGACACCAGAGGTTATCTCGGTGGTTAGGGTGATCTCCTTTCTGGTTCCATCTGAGTTGGCTATGGTTCCTACTGTAGTTCCGTTGATCTTAACCGTCATAGTCTCGCCAGAAGGCAGAGCCTCGGAGAGTTCAACAGTAACAGTGTAGAGGGTCTTGTTTATGAGAGGGGTATTTCCCCCTTGGTCAGATAGGAAGAGCGAGCAGGTCTTTCCGGTGCTGGCTCTGGTATCCGCGGGGTTATCCGTAAGGACTCTGATCTCATTTGCAACGGGGGAATATATGAATACTTGCTTGTTATATCTGCAAATGGCAGTAGGCACGTTATCCGAAGCGGTATCTTGCTCCTTGGAACAATAAGCCTCATCTACCCTCCCCCCCGTGGTAAGGCGCATGACGGATAAATAGTCGCTGTTGCTTTCCGCCATACAGAATAAAGCTTCTGATCTATTGACCTGGCATATGGCGCGCGGAAGCTTCTGAGCTAGGGTTTCTCCCCAGGTCTGTGCTTCCCAGACTACGGTGTTAGGGAACTGGATGACAGCAGGCTTGAAGTTATTATTGCTCTTACGTCTCACCCGGCAACCAATAAGAAAGACTGTCCCATTTATGGCTACACATCCGGAGATGATGAAATCAGGATAGTGCACCCTTTCGCTCATGCGCGGGCCAGCTGCTTCAGCCAGGTCGGTGGAGGTAATAAGACCTACAGCAGAGCCTGAATGTTCAGCCTGGTTGCTTTGTCCCATTACCGTATCATCTGATATGCCGGCAAAGTAGATCGTGCCTGCTGAGTCTATGGCTACGTGCGGGGAAAGCTGGTATGGGAAGTCAGAGGAATGTCCTCGCACGGTGTCTGAGCTAGTCCAGAGGTTGTTGTTGTAGGTCTTATACTGGAAGCGGAGGTACTTGCCGTTCCCGCCAGAGATAGGAAGTTGCCCGGGGCCCAGGAATAGAGCCTTATTGTTGGCAGTCTGTATGCCGGCGAATAGCTCCTGATCTTCCAGGTCGGTGTCTACGCAGGTGGAAAATTCAGAGTCAAAGATTCTAGCCTCATTTGTGGGAGCTCCTCCGTCTATCCTGTCGCAGGCTAGGTAGCGCCCCTTGAATGTCCCTGCCCCGCCAGTTAAGTCTCTGCTGCGCTCAAGTAAGAAGGCTGCTCTTGAGGCTATATGGACAATACCAACCGCGGTGGCCGAAGCCGCCCTGTTGGTTACAACGGAGGCATCCTGCGTTCCTGAGGCTGTTCTGCCAACAAGGACTATCTTTCCTGTTTCGTTGTTAGTCTTGCCGAATAGGAACATCTGGTGGATGCTTGGCACATTGGTTCCAAGCACCGTATTTAAGGCTGTTATCCCGGTAGTCAGGGCTACAGAAGAGTTTCCCCCAGCAAGCCTAGGCTTATCCGTGAGGAAGGACCAGCCGGAGGAGCGCTTATGCTTAGTGACAGTAGAGAAGATAATCTGCCCTGCTCCACCATCCCAACTCTCCTGCTTTAAGAACTGCCAGAAGGAAAGATCACCATAGGAGGGATCTCCCGTGGAGAACCTGGGCGAGAAAGGCTGCTGAGCGCGCCGACGATATGACTCACTTATTAAACTGTATCCAGAACCATTAAGTAAAATATCGTGCTTAGCGTTTGCTAAACCCATTAGAAAGCCCTCAGTCTTCGAGCTGATGGTTTTTCTGAAAAGCCAGTCATGGAATCGAGATGTCTATTATTTATTGAGTCTAAGAGTCTTAGGTTAGTTTGCTCATTTGTATGTGGAGTCAAGCCTGCAATTCTGTATCCAATTATATGATCCACCACAAGGGTAGCTTGATCCGCCGGAAGGCCTGTAGCGCTGGAGCGTTGGCGTCCTAGGTATAAGGCTCTCTTACGGGCCTTCTCAAACCCTTTTCCGCGGTAGCCCTTAGCCCCGCCTTGCTCCTTATCTATGGTCAGTGGTCGCAATCTTAAAGGCAGGGGGTGGGTAATCCTGGTTGAGCCTATAAAGATATCTGCCATACATTATGCAGTTTCGTCTGTGTCATTTGGAAAACCACCAGGACGCATTATGGCGGCAAAACCAGAGAGTCCAGGGCGGGAGTACTGGTCCCTAAGAATTGTGGCCTTATTAAAGAACGAATAGCTCAGGCGCTGAAGCTCATCCGGCGTAGAGGCCCTGTCATTTAGGGTGGCTGAGTACTCCAGGAAGCGGGAGCGCTGAGCCAGTAGTTCATCAAGCGCCTTGGCTGTAGCGTATAGCTCTATAACCTCAGCCCATTTATCCTCATCTAGCTGGGTGGAGTCATCGGATAGGTTGGCCTGCTTCTGCTGTATCCATATCCGAACATCCTTATTCTCTGTAAGCTTACGGTTTATGACGATCCTATCTCCCACATGCCGCCAGCCGTAGATGGTGTGGTAGATATCTTGGGAGTCCTGCATGTCTATCTGCTTGACTATATTACCTGTAGGATAGACCACGCCGGAGGGCAAACCAAACTCACGGAAGCCGGAGAGCCATGTGTTGGTCTTGGGCACCAGGGTATAGCACATGCCTTCCCCCAGCCAAGAGATGGCCTTTGTAATCAACCTGTTTAGATCCACATTGGTCCAGCCCCATAGGGGGTAGAAGGAAGCCGTGGCTCCATTGCTATGCGCCACGGCGGAGGAGCCCTTATCCCCGCGCATGACCGTAGCCGTTAGGCTTGAGATGGAGATAACCCGCATAACCTCAGAGTCAACCTCTATCAAGCTTCTCTCCGCCAGGCTGGTAACAGCGGTAAGGTCTACGGCTGTTTCAGAAGCATCCAATTCCTCGGCTATGGTAGTAGTGAAATCAGGCCAGGCAGCTAGAGAGTTCTTTAAGCCTGTCCTAATATCAGATCTATTTATAGCCATGTTATCTCTCCGCGGAGTAAACTATTTATAAACCAGCCTCAAGGTTCTTGGTGCCGAAGGGTATCTTTAGCGCAATCCCGCCGCCGTAAACCCATTCCGAATAAACATCAGCTGTATGGACAGGCCGATAGCCGATAAAGGCATCCAAGGTTAGAGCTTCCGCGAACAAGGCGGCTGGCTTAAACACCTTCTCTAGGCCTAAGCCTGTGCCTAATCCTGAGATAAGAGATGGAACCGAGAATCCGATATCGCGGGATATGCCTGCCAGGTCTAATCCGGCAATAGGGCCGAAGGAGCTGTTTCCTCCCTCAGCGTTAAAGGCATGGAATAACCCGATATGGAAGATGGGGTTTCCATTATGATCTATGTGGAAGATGTTCGGCGCAGTATAGCCAGCCAACCATTGACCGTCTGCAACTTCCCTGAGCAAGAGAGGCTGGACATTAGGCTGAAGGTCAAGCTTGCCCTGCCATGCACCATGCGATATGCAAGGCGCGGTGAGAGTTAATAATAACAGTAATTTTTTCATTAAGCCTCCTGAGATCATTTTATTGTGTAGGTAAAATTGAAACCATATGTTGCGTTAGTAACAACTATTGGAAGAAAATTGAAAAAAGCTGCATCAGCTGTACTTTCTTCATAAATTGATCCAGCTACGCTTCCGGTGCTTCCGGAATCTCCACCGGCAATAGCGAAAGTCCCACCACAGTCGCCTTGCGCTGTAAAATTAGAAGCTATTGGCAAGCTCATCGTAAATGAAGTATTTGTTGCCGATGTCGTTGGGTCGATGCTCATGCGACCATATACCGTTACAATATTTCCTATGCGAACAAATGAAGTAACCCCAGGAGTAGTCGCTCCAATATTTACTTCATTGGCTATAGTTGGTGTATAAGTCCCCGTGCTTATCACCGCCAGGGGGGTGCCGCCGGTGCCGACTTGCAAACCACTACCAAGTATTTGGGTTATGCCGCCATCCAAGAATTTTGCAATGACAACGTTGTCAGCTTGATTGTGGACGTTTAGAGATGTCCCGCCAGAGTAGAGGATGTTGGTGTTGGTATCTGTATAGGCAAATCTCTGAGTTCCGCCTTTGCCATACATGTATTTTGCGCCAGCCGTACCCCAGCCAAAATCACTAGTAACCGTCACAGAGCTTCCGTTCACGGTCAGGGGACCAAGATGATTTGTCGCGGCCTCAGTTTGAAAAACACCGCCTACAACACCGCGCCCCTGGATAGTAACTGTTGAGATAGAGTCACCCATGAAGATGTTGTCAGTTCCGTCTAATTGGATGCCCTTGTTATTCCCAGCTGCCTGTCTAGAAAGATACAGCCTGTTATCGGTATAACGGTATTCAAGCCAGCCTGTCTGTGTCCCGCCAGACCACAAGTTTAATGCGGAGGATGATTCTGCCCCGCCCTTAATATGAGCATCAGCCGCGCCGGAGGATTGAATTTCTACTTCGCTTTGTAAAGTGGTTGAACCTTTAGATACAGTAAAAGGTCCGACTATGTTGGCAGAGGATTTATGCTGCATGTCTCCAACAGCCGTCCAGATGGTGCGTTCTATATCGGCGGTATAGATACTCATTGGAATTGCTGTAATCGTTCCAAATATTCCAGATGAGGCTGATGTTTTAATGTTGAGCGTGTTGGTTCCAGCTACGTCCAATAAGAGCGTGGGAGTAACGGCCTGATTTATCCCCACATTGGCAAGGAATGTGGTGGAACTGTAGGCTGTAACAGGGAGCCTAAGATTAACATCCCCAGCTGCATTAAGAATACCTAGAACAGTAACAGAGCTATACCCTGTTAAAGCAGAAATGGCATTAACCTGGCCTGCTAGGCGGGAGACTCCTATTACCGTGGCTGAGCTTAGAGCAGTATAAGCTCCCACGGAGTCTAGCGATCCTGCCGCGCGGAGGTTTCCTAGGGATGTAGCTGAACTCTGAAAGGTAACTGAGCCGTTGAAGTTAGCTGCCGCTAAAGCCTGGAGTATCCCGGCCAGGGTTGTAGAGGATATGGCCGTAAGGTTTCCCTGCACGTTCAAGTTATTGACAGAGGGATTGGTATTGGTTGGCGAGAAGGATTGCTGACGCAGTTCCGTGCCTGCCATCACGGGCAGGGATTGCAGCAGGATAAGCAAGGTTAGAGTTTTCATGGGGTTAGCAGCTCCCGCAGGTAGGCAAAGCCGCTAAAGCTTCCTGCTGTAGACCAGAGCGATATGGCGCTTACCGCGGAGGTTCCATTACTATTGTATTTGCAGCTGGTGGTATAAGCCGACATATGGGGATTGCCATCGTCAGCCACAGCCGTTCTACAAACAGCTACTGCCGTTGAAACAGACATGGTATAGACATCGCAGGTGCCTACGAAGTAACCGTTAATTGCGGTATTGGCATTGGACAGCTGACAGCTTTCATCGGAGTTATCTCCAGTATTGAGTAGCGCTCCTCCGTTGGTGCTTATTCCGTCGAAAGTCCACTTGTAGCGGGTATCGGTTACGTCGTTATTGAACCGTAGCATGGGTCTTGCTGCCGCTGTAAGCTGTTGATAGGAGAACTTGAACTCATACATCCTGCTGCCTTGTAAGCCGGTTATGGTTATTGATGATGTGCCCGTAGTAGGGTTGGTTGAGGCTACGATCATCATCATGTTGCTTAGAATACCGGATGATTTAGTCACGGCGGAAGCATACCCTACTGGGCCTATGGTTGATATCCCTGCCAGATATACAGGACCATGAAATGATGTGCTTGACTTAAAGGTATTCCACCCGGAGATGCTGCTGCTGCTTGCGGCAAGGAGATCGCCAGCGACAAAGCAATTCTGAGCATTGCCGGCAGCATCCACTCCACGCGGAGCTTGGCCAGCTGAACAATCCGTGCCATCTGACTGAATGAAGGTTACGCCGGATGAATAGGCTACATAGAAACTGTAGGAGTTGGCCGCCGGGGCGGTAGACATGGTGATGAACTGCCCGGCAGCGGTATAGGTGTAGTCCGATGTAGATGCCTGGAGCAGACCATCCAGAATCACTTGAAGCGCGCCGGCTGAGGTAGGTGTTGAGCTGAGGTTAAAGTTAACCCTAGATCCGTTTACCTGCCCTACGAAGTTATCCTTAACATAGCCCTGCCTCTCATTGAGACTAGAGGAAGTCCAAGATGGGTCTGCTCCTGCTCCTCCACTTTGGAGTACCTGGCCTGCTGTTCCTGGCGTAAGGGCCGCTTGCCTGCCTGTAGAAAGGAAATAGGGCAAGGCTCCTCTTTGTGCGCCGGCCATGTTAGCGCCTGTACCACCATAATCTGAGGCCAGGGGAGAAGATACTTGGAGGATGAAAGCAGTAACAGAACCACCAATGATTGAGAAGGTTGATCCGCCAACGGAGAAGGCATCCCCCTGCACGGTTAAGGTGGAGGCAGACAGGGTAAGTTGCCCGGTCATGGTATCCCCGGATACGTTTACATAGGTGGTGGCCCCTGTGTTGTTTATGTTGGTTATCTGAAGCTGTAGGGAAGTGGTGGAGGCATCTAAGGCTGACCAGGATGAGTTGATTATCCTGAAGTTCTCATTTACCACATCTCCGAAATCATAGGAGTCTACAGTAGGTTGACCCAGATTGAGAGGTCCGCCGGTATATGTACCGGAAAAGCTGGCTAGGCCCAGTCCCCTGAGTCCGAGTCCGGTGCAGAGTCCGAGGAATAAGATCCAGAGGAAAGATTTGAAACGCTGTTTGTAGGGAAGCTGGTTGATAACAGGTGAAACCCTCTTGCCCTTGAACCAAAGGGCACAGTTCCAAACCTTCTGCCAAAGCCAACTACCTCCAGCCTGGTGGTTATCCAGGCTTGGCCGTTGAGGGAGTTGAGAGCCGCCATTGTATATCATTCACAGGATACGGCCACTACATCGGATATGTTGGCAACGCCCGCGACGGTCCTTCTGGTAACCCATACAGGTATATTAGGACCCCATGGAAAGCGCGCCGAATTAGGGCCACCCCATGCCGCATTGGCAGATCCACTATTAGCCACGGGTATTCCATAGGCTCTATTGGTTGTAGAGAAGGTGGATATGAATATCCATGCCGCGGTGCTGGGGTTTAAATTCCAGACTTCAACCCATTTGCGAGAGGAGACATAAGTCTGGGAAGATGCAGAGAACCCATCCTGTATGCCAACGGTACCGGTAGAGAAGAACTGAGTTGCTTGGGCCGTGGTGACAACGCGCTGCTCCACCCGAACCTTGCTGTCGCATATGCTAAGTTCCCGGGAACTAACCTGAGCGAATACTATCCCGGGAATCCCGGTAATTAGGATTAAGGCTAAGATGGTTTTCATGTTCTCCTCTCAAAAAGAAAGGCGGCTCACTGTAATAGCCAAGCCGCCTTATCCGCCATCAGGCGGTCTTATGCCATCCGTCTGGTGCGGCCAACGTTGTAGCTGGCCGAATCAATTCCATACTTCTTACTCTGTCCCAAGAATCTTTGCAAAGGGCTCCTTTTCTTCTGGCCCATTCTTGGGGTAGCATTAGCCTTGTACGTTTGCTGCATGGGCTGGTGCTTGGTCTTCATAGCCGCCATTTCCCGTTTGGCCTTGGCTACGCTATGAGTCTTGTATATGCTCATGGAACCTTTAGCTTGCGATAACGCACGGACGTATGCATACCACTGACTGAGTTACAAACAGCGAGCCCTGTGGAGATTTTAATTCCATCCATAAACTCAACACAGGTGTTGTTGTTGGTGAACTCTTCCGCAGGCATCCCGCCGTATGGCTCCCGTGCAACAGCCCTCTGATAGTAAATATCAGCCGTAGTCTGCGAAGTAACAGACGCGGTATCTCTGATGGTAACGTATCCGGAGGAGGTCGTAGAAGCAACGCAGACCCCAACGACGATAGCCTCGCCATCGAAGGGATTGTTGCAGGTCGTTCCGGTGACGTAAACCATGTCAGGAGGCGACCACTTGCGGTTATTGTCCTGTACCCCATTCTTGGAGATAGGAATCTCATAGCCGCCATAAGCGCTATGAGCTTTTGAGACAGTGGTCTGCGCTGCCGCAAAGGGCGGGCAGATCATAAGGCCGATAAGCGCGGCCCGGAGGAAGTTTAAGGCTAGTTTGATTTTCATTTATCTCATTCCTCCTTAGGCGGTAAGTCCGCTATGCAGGGCGAAACACTGCGCCGCATTGCGAACTTCCAGGGTATATTCACCCACGATCATGCCGCGCATGGCATCCCCGGTCTTAGCCAAGGGAGTGCCCTGCAAGGCTCGACCCTGCAAGGGAACCAGCTTAAGCCGGCCCTGATCGCCTATGATCAGGTCGCCCTTAAGCGCCCAGCGGTCAATGATGAGGTCAATCTCAACACCAAGGTCGGTTAAGAACTTGTTCACAAAGACCCCGCGCATCTTTTCGCTGGGGGCTAAGCGAACCTTATCCTTATGCAGCTCAGAGAACTTGGTCATCTGATCCGCAGCGCCTAAGGCAAAGTTGTATTCCCCGCCCTGGTTGTAGATCAAGCGAGCCAGGTTGTTGACCACACCCTCACCAAGGGCTTCTGAGGTTGTCACCAGCTGCGAGCTGTTGGCCCGGGTGAAGTTGCGGATACCATCCATGGAGCGATAGACGGAATCAGAACCACCGGCTCCTGAGCTGGTAATCTTGACTCCCAGGATCACTGTCTGGCCTAGCTCCCGGCGCAGCTGCAGCATGCGCATGGCAAGCTGATGGTTGTATTCGTCAGGAACTCCAGCCAAGCGGATAGCTTGCTGAGTCCCGGAAATCTCCACTTCCTTCTTGAAGATTTGGCAGGCGTTATGAATCCGAGTCCTTGCCACGGTGCGGTCTGCCACACCGGCATCGCCTTCCTGTACGGGAGAGCCGATAACACGAAGCACAGCGCCGGCAGCGTGGACTTCTCCGGCAGGAGCGCTATCGCCAACACCACGGACAACTTCAAGAGTCGTAGCATTGGTCACCGTAATGACTTGCATAACTTCTTGCTTGCCAATGGCTTCATCCATCAGAAGGTCGCCTACGCGAGGAGCTGAATTTGAAACGATAGTCAGCGTGGTATCGGTAGCCGTTAACTCAGCGCCCTCATTAAGCGTAATGGTGGCGGCATTCAGCGTTTCATTAACCCAGTAATGGTCAACGTTGGTTGCCACTCCGCCGGTGGGAATGCGTCCCAGCATGGCGGTATCTGCATTAAGAACGGCGGATAGCTCATCCGATAAATCAAGATGGGCTGCATTAGGGGCATCATAAGACGCCCAGCCTGAATAGCTCGCTAGAGCCATAGTGGTAGACCTCTAAGCGCTAAAGCTTTATGCTTTAGCGAAGGACCCGCGCAGGAATTTCACGATCTCGGAGGAACGTGCTTTAAGCATGCCCCCGACATCTCCCCGCAACTGGGACTCTGCGTAGGATTTCTGATGTGCAGCTTGCACAGCAGCTTTCTCCGCTTCATCCGTTGGTCCTATTCCGCCGGCGTTCGCCCACAATTCCATGGGGTCGGTCTTAGCCTGGGAGGCCTTGACGGTAGAGAATTTATCCTGCAACTCCTTGAGCACAACCTCGCGGCTGGCTTCTGGAGTGGCGCGGATAGCAGACTCTGGAACGTCCGGGTACTTGGTCTTGAGCGAGAAGATAGCTTGCTCTTGACTGGAAAGCGATAGACCCTTCTTTAACTCGCCGTTCTCTTTCTCTAGGGCTGAAACTTTTTCGGAGAGTGGCTTTAAGGATTCAAGCGCGGGGACAAGCTCAGTTAATTTCTTGGTCAGGGATTCGTTGTCCGCCAACAGCTTCTGTTCTTGTTCTTCAGTTAGGGCCATAGGGATAATGTAGCAGAGAGTTTAATCACTGTCAAGAGTCTTCTTCTTTCTTGTCTCCTTTTTTTCCAGCACGCGCATATAGCGGTAGAGAATACAGATATGCTGGCTAAGAAGATCATCGCTTAAGATGTAGTTAGTGGTCTTTCTCTCCGCAAACTTACTGTATGGCTCGGCCATTTGTTCTATCCTTTTCATGCGTGGTTTTAGCGCATAACGGACAAGCGGTGGGACGTTTGCGGGCAATCATTTTAAACCTACAGTTAAGACAGATATATGAATCCATCTTAGTACCGCGGCTTGAGCGCTGAAGATAGCTCGCGCTCCAAGGACTCAATTAATCCTATGCGGCTGGCAAAGGTAGGCTTGCGCCGGAAGGCTTCTATCCTTGGAGCGAATCTTTCTCTCTGTTCCGCCGTGGCATTTTGAAAGGCTGAAGAAAGCAGACGCTCTCTTTGCAGCAAACTCTGCGTGGCATTGCGATCTCTTAGCTCCCTAAGCTGAGCCTCATGTCTTTCCTGGCGTTCACGCTGGGCATGTTCCTGATCGGCGGTGGGCCCAGACTTCTTAGGCTTTTGAAATAAAGCAACAGTTCCAGCAGTGATAGCAATCGGAGCTGCTACATATGGATGGACGCCCATGGAACTTAATGCTCCAAAAGTAGTCAGCGCAGTAGACGTGGCATTTAAACCACGGGCTAGACCAGAGTCTCCCTTAACTCCACCAAGATTCGCTCCCACCCCGGCAAGCTGTAGAGATCCGCCGAAAGCTTGCATCATAGGGGCGGTAGCCGCAGGCTTATCATTAAATACCTGATTGCCTTGCGCATCTACGGCAGGCTTGCCGTTTACATCCAGCACCGGCTGTTGATAGGTTGAGCGTTTCCACATGGCATTAGGAAGGCTGATTTGATCATCAGGATAATAGGCGTTCCATTGCTTCTGAAAGTCTTTGCCATCAGATATCCAACCAGCCATGCTGCCATGGGGACGCCTGAGAGGAAACTGAGTCGGGCTTAACGGCTTTGCTGGCCCCATATCCAGACGCAGGGATTCAATCTCTTGAGTCCTTTGTGGTCCCCCGCCGAAATCTCGCTCTTGACCTACTTCTGGCGGAAGTTCTGGGCCACGACCCTTCTGCTGCTTTGGCTGCGCTA
>CAYGGY010000052.1:0-37194 GCA_964349405.1 uncultured Ohtaekwangia sp.
CCTGTATACAGGGCATCTTTTTTTTATTTCTAAAATAAAAAATTAAGAAAGCATTTTTAATAAAGTACTCAACCGATTTTTTAGGTTTCTGCGATCAACAATGAAATCCAGAAATCCATGATCTTGCACAAATTCAGAACTTTGAAATCCTTTCGGCAAATCTTTGCCTATTGTTTCACGAATTACCCGTGGTCCGGCAAATCCAATTAGTGCATTAGGTTCCGCAATATTGAAATCACCCAGCATGGCATAGGAAGCAGTAACACCACCCGTTGTGGGATCAGTGAGCAACGAGATGTAAGGAATCTTTGCTTCATCCAGAAGAGCAATCTTAGCGGAAGTTTTAGCCATTTGCATCAGAGAAATCCCGGCTTCCATCATACGCGCTCCGCCCGAGCGTGAAATCATTAGAAAGGGTTTTCTGGTTTTAAGACTATGATCCATGGCACGTGCGATCTTTTCACCCACCACAGAGCCCATCGAGCCACCAATGAATGTGAAATCCATGCACGCGATGGTGATTTCCAACCCATTTATTTTTCCGTGGGCAGTGCGTACAGCGTCTTTCAAATTAGATTTGGCCTGTGACTCTTTAACTCTTTTAGGATAAGGTTTTGTATCCGTAAATTTAAGTGGATCGGCAGACTCCATATTGGCATCAAGCTCCGTAAACACATTATCATCGAAGAGTATTTCAAAATACTCTTGCGATCCAATTTTCACATGGTACTCCTCTTCAGGAACCACATAGGCATTGTTTTTTAGTTCACGAGTGTGAATGATTTTCCCAGCAGGTGACTTGAACCATAACCCATCGGGCACTTCTCTTTTTGCTTCCGTTGGGGTGAGGATTCCTTTATCAGTACGTTTGAACCAAGGCATTTTTTTATTTTAAAAAATTCAATGACTGTTGTTCTATTTTTTTAGTCTTACGCAATATCGATGCTATTGTCCAGATAGACATCCTGAATTGCCTGCAGTATTTCAACGCCTTCTTTCATGGGGCGTTGGAAAGCCTTGCGGCCAGAAATTAATCCCATACCACCAGCACGCTTGTTTATTACAGCAGTGCGTACAGCATCGGCCATATCGGTAGAACCTTTAGAATCACCACCGGAATTAATTAGACCAGCACGGCCCATATAACAATTAGCAACCTGATAGCGGCAAAGATCAATGGGATGATCTGAAGTTAACTCTGTATAGATTCTTTCATCCAGTTTTCCATATGTGCTACCGCCAGTATTTAAGGCCTTATAGCCTCCATTGGTTTCTGGTAATTTTTGTTTGATAATATCAGCTTGAATGGTAACCCCTAAATGATTGGCTTGACCAGTTAGATCAGCAGACACGTGATAGTCAACACCGTCCTTTTTAAACGCATTATTTCTAGTATAGCACCAGAGGATGGTAGCCATACCTAATTGATGTGCTCTTTCGAAGGCTTTAGCAACTTCCTGTATTTGACGGGTAGAGTTATCAGAACCAAAATAGATGGTTGCTCCCACGGCCACAGCTCCTAAATTCCAGGCATCCTCTACAGAGCCAAACATAATTTGATCCGCTTTATTGGGATAGGTAAGCAATTCATTGTGATTGATTTTAACAATGAAAGGTATTTTATGAGCGTATTTGCGCGACATCATGGCCAAGCCACCGAATGTGGTAGCCACGGCATTACATTCGCCTTCTATAGCGAGTCGGATAATATTTTCAGGATCAAAGTAGATTGGGTTTTTTGCGAAGGAAGCTCCTGCACTATGTTCTATTCCCTGATCGATGGGAAGTATTGAAAGAAAACCGGTTCCTCCTAAGCGACCGCCATTAAAAAGAGTCTGAAGACTTCGAATTGTTTGCGTGTTTCTATTAGAAATGGTGAATACACGATCCACATAATCAGGACCTGGCAAATGTAGATGCTCCTTTAAAATAGTCTTGCTTTTGTGATTAAGGAGAGATTCAGCGTCTTTACCCAGTAGCGCACTGATGTCAGGCTTTGCCATAAATTCAGTTAGAGTGAGCGGCAAATATAGGGTTATGACCCATCACCTGCAATGAGATTTGTACCCATTAGTGTAAAACAAAAACCCATCACAGCATTACTGTAATGGGTTTTTTTGGTAGTAATTAAGAGGTTTTTATGCCCCCTTAGCAACAGCAATTCTTTCTTTAATCCTTGCTGATTTGCCCTGACGGCCACGTAAATAGTAAAGTTTTGCTCTGCGTACCTTACCGGCTTTAATAAATTCGATTTTATCTATGCTGGGAGTCAAAAGAGGGAAAATTCTTTCCACACCTACTCCATTGGATACTTTTCTTACAGAAAAGCTTTCACCGTTGGTTCCAAATCCTCTGCGGTAAACAACTACACCCTGGAACTGCTGGATCCTTTCTTTATTTCCTTCGCTGATTTTTACATGTACATTGATGGTATCACCAGGCTTAAATGCGGGGATATTGACTCTTTTTGCTGCCAATTCTTGCTCAACTAACTTTATTAAATCAGCCATAACACTCGTTTTTAAAATGGACTGCAAATATAGGGTAAGAAAACAGAATTAATAAGCCTGTATTTAAGATTTTTTGTCTTTTACTCACTTGTCAGGTCTGGTCTGCGTTCTTTGGTCCTCTCCAAAGCCTTTTCCTGCCTCCATTGCTCAATTTTAGCCTCATGGCCGGAGAGGAGCACATCGGGTACCTTCCAACCTTTGTATTCTGCCGGTCGGGTATACACAGGTGGAGCGATCAGGCCGTCTTGAAATGAATCGGTTAGTGCAGAGGTTTCGTCCGAAAGAACTCCCGGTATCAGGCGAATAATGGAATCTGAAACCACTGCCGCAGCAAGTTCACCTCCCGACAGCACGTAATCACCAATGCTTATTTCTCGTGTGATCAAATGCTCTCTCACACGTTCGTCTACGCCTTTATAATGTCCGCATAGAATAATCAGGTTTTGTTTTAGGCTGAGTTGGTTGGCAAGTGATTGCGAATGCAGTTCCCCATCAGGACTCATATAAATTACTTCATCGTAATTTCTCTCACTTTTTAATTTTGAAATGCACAAATCAATGGGCTCAATCATCATCACCATGCCAGCACCACCACCAAAGGCATAATCATCGGTAGCACGATGCTTGTTTTGAGCGTATTCCCTCAGATCGTGAATGGCAACAGTAACGAGCCCTTTTTGCTGAGCTCTTTTTAGAATGGAGTCCGAAAAGGGACTCTCAAGCAACCTGGGAAGACAAGTAATAATGTCGATTCGCATAGTGCTAAATTAACTTAATCAAATGTTCAGAAAGCCTTCTGGTAAACTCACTTTTACGAGTTTCTTGGATTTGTTCACACTTTTAATAAACGGACCATTAACGGGAATTAACACATCCTTGCCATTATAGTCAATTTCTAAAAGTCGGCTGGGGCCGGATTGAATCACTTCTTTCAATAATCCCAATCTCCCTAACTCTTCATCTTCTACCACAAAGCCAACCACTTCGTCATTATAAAAGTCACCTCGTTTAAGCGTGGGTCTCACAGATTTATTTAGATAAAGCGCGGATCCTTTCAAGGTGGCCGCTTGCTCAACGGTATTAATATCTTGAAATTTTATGAATGCCTTGTCAGTACGGTCCGAAAAGGATTCAATAAAATAAGGCACCAGGTTGTTTTTAATTTCCAGAAATATGGATTCCAAAGAATCTAACTCAATAGGCTCAGTAAAAACGGCTGTAACTTCACCCTTAAGGCCGTGAGTTTTTGATATATATCCTACTGAATAGCACTCTTGCTTGTTCATAATTCAAAATAAAAATGCCAACACGATAGCGCGTTGGCATTTAAGTAAAAAGTTATAGGTTTTTTATGCTTGTTCCTCGGCCGGAGCAGCAGCTTCACCTTCCGGTTGAGCAACTTCGGCTGGTGCAGCTGCAGCAACTTCAGCCTTCTTACGAATGGCTTCCGCACGTGCTTCTTTTACCTTTGTTTCTGCCTCTTTGCGCGCTTTAGCAGCATCCTGCTTACCCTTAGAAAGATTATCCTTCTTAGCCTGAATCTTAGTTTCTTTCGCCTTCATCCACTCAGCCAACTTGCCATCCGCTTGATCTTGGGTAATAGCTCCTTTAATAACACCAATTTGAAGGTGTTTCTTAAGCATTACACCATGGTGAGAAAGCATAGCTTTCACCGTATCGGTAGGTTGAGCACCTTTCATTAACCAACTAAAAGCCTTGTTGTCATCCAAAATAATGGAAGCAGGATTTGTTGCTGGGTTGTAGGTACCAATTTTTTCAATGAATTTACCATCGCGTGGTGATCTGGCGTCTGCTACTACTACATCGTAAAGAGCCAATTTTTTGCGGCCTCTGCGGGCCAATCTGATTTTAACAGCCATTTTCTTAGTTTTTTAATGTTGGATCTCGTCCGTTTTTAAAAGGAGTGCAAAGGTAGAGGATTTTGCCATTTAAGCAACCACCGATTTGAATAAAGCGCTGGATGATTATAAAATGTTAATATTTGAATAAGCGATTATAAGGTTTTTATATGTTGCACTCACTTTTTACATTTGATACCTTTTATAAAATAACCATGGATAAGTATTCGTACATCTCGAACGCAGACGTTGGCTACCTTGACCAACTTTATCAGAATTATAAAAAAGACGCAAACTCTGTTGACGCCACGTGGCAGAAGTTCTTTGAAGGATATGATTTTTCGCAACAACGTTATGGCGAAAATGGTCAACCGGCTGGAGACACAGCAAGCATCAAGGAAACACAGGTCAGAAACCTGATCTTTCAGTACCGTTCTTTTGGTCATCTTAAATCTGATACGAACCCAGTACGTGAGCGCAGGAATCATAACGTAAACTTTGACCATAAAAGTGTAGGCTTGACTGATGCCGACCTGGACAGTGAATTTGATGTAGGAGCCGAAATCGGGATGGGCAGAGCTACGCTTCGGAAAATTATAGATAAGCTACAAGTTGTTTACATAGGTCCAATAGGGTTTGAATACAACTTCATCAGGAACGATGAGGTTCGTCAGTGGTTTTTTAATAAATGCGAGCAGGAATATTATAACAATAATCCTTCACTTGATGAGAAGAGACGAATTCTAAGCAAACTTAATGAGGCGGTTGTTTTTGAGAATTTTTTACATACAAAGTTTCTAGGACAAAAGCGATTTTCACTAGAAGGTGGTGAGAATACAATTCCGGCTTTGCAGGCTATAATCAATAAGGCCGCAGAACTGGGAGTGAAAGAAGCGGTGATTGGTATGGCCCATCGTGGTAGGCTTAATGTACTCACGAATATTCTTGGAAAAACCTACGAACAGATCTTTACTGAGTTTGAAGGAAATATTAATCCGGACCTGACCATGGGGGATGGCGATGTAAAATACCATCTCGGATATTCCAGCTACATTAATACACCATCGAAAAATAAGATATATGTGAAGTTAACCCCCAACCCTTCACACCTGGAAGCAGTAGATCCGCTGGTGGTAGGTTATACGCGTGGTCAGATTGATGATGAATATGGAGAGAACCTTCAACAAGGACTCGCAATACTTATTCATGGCGATGCCGCGGTGGCGGGTCAGGGAATAGTGTATGAAGTAGTTCAAATGTCTGGATTACCCGGATACACCACGGGTGGCACCATACATTTTGTAATCAATAATCAGGTTGGATTTACGACTGACTACGATGATGCGCGCACGAGTATTTATTGTACTGATATTGCCAAGATAGTAGATTCACCGGTTCTTCATGTTAACGGTGATGATGCTGAGGCGGTAACCTTCTGTGCAAATCTTGCCGTAGAATATCGTCAGAAATTTGGTAAGGATATATTTATAGATATGTTGTGTTATCGCAGGCATGGGCATAACGAAAGCGATGAACCTAAATTCACGCAACCTAAACTTTATAATCTTATCGCCAAGCACCCCAATCCACGGGAAGTGTATGCAAAAAAATTAATTGAACGTGGAGATGTTGATGCAACGTTGGCTGAAGATCTTGATAAAAGTTTCCGCAATCAACTTCAGGATCGGTTGAATGAGGTGAAGCAAAAACCATTGCCCTATAAGCCTCAAAAGATCGAGGAGGAATGGGAAAAACTTCGTAAGTCAAAACCTGAAGATTTTGATCAGTCACCGGATACCAGTATTAAACAATCGGTAGTTGAAAAAGTAGCCAAGGTACTTACGTCTGTTCCCGAAGGATTTAAGCCGCTCAAGCAAATTGAGAAATTATTGAAGGATCGGAAGGAAGCATTTTTTGAAACCAAATTGTTGGGATGGGCCGAAGCGGAACTGCTTGCCTATGGTTCTTTACTTTCAGAAGGTGTAATGGTTCGCATGTCAGGTCAGGACGTGAAGCGAGGAACATTCTCCCATCGCCATGCTTACTTCTTCGATGCGAATACCAACGAACCACATTGTGGGCTAGATCATATTAACAAAGGACAAAAGAAACTTCACATTTTTAATTCCTTGCTCTCCGAGTTTGGCGTGCTTGGTTTTGAATATGGCTATGCCATGTCATCTCCAAACGCACTTGTAATTTGGGAAGCACAATTTGGTGATTTTGTAAATGGTGCCCAGGTAATAATTGATCAATTTTTATCAAGTGCTGAATCAAAATGGCAAAGGCAAAACGGAATGGTGATGCTATTACCACATGGCTATGAAGGACAAGGCCCGGAACACTCCAATGCGCGACCAGAAAGGTTTTTGCAGCTAGCGGCAGAGTATAACATGATTGTAGCTAACCCCACAACGCCTTCAAACATTTTCCATTTGTTTAGGCGACAAGTTGCATGGGAATTCAGAAAGCCATGCATCGTGTTCTCGCCAAAGTCATTATTACGTCATCCTTTAGTCGTATCACCGATCGAAGACTTCACGCAAGACAAATTCAAGGAAGTGATTGATGATGCAAACGTAGTCGTGAAAGATGTGAAGAAGGTATTACTTTGTACAGGGAAAGTGTACTATGATTTATTGGAATCATCACAAAAGAATAAAGTAAAGAATATTGCGCTGGTGCGTGTTGAACAATTGCATCCTTTCCCGGAAAAGCAATTGAATGCGGTTATTAAGAAATATAAAGGTGCCAAGTTGGTATGGGTACAAGAAGAACCATCTAATATGGGCTATTGGTCATACATTCTACGCTATATGAGCGGATTGGAGTTGATATCCCGTAAGGCAAGTGCATCACCGGCCACTGGTTACTCCAAAGTGCATAAGGCAGAACAAGAAAAAATTCTATCATTAGCATTAGACTTATAATCTTCAATCACAAAAACTAATATTGAAATGGCTCAACAAGTAAAAGTACCTACCGTAGGAGAATCAATCACGGAAGTGACCATTGCCAACTGGCTAAAGAATGACGGAGATGTGGTGAAGATGGATGAAGTAATTGCCGAACTCGAATCAGACAAGGCAACCTTTGAGTTAACCGCTCCTCAGGCAGGTGTATTGAAAATATCAAAAGCCAAAGGAGAAGTTGTTCCTATTGGTGTAGTCATCTGTGAAATTGCAGATAGTGCCGGTGCACCTGCAACTAAGCCGGCTGAAGTAAAACCTACGACCACAACTCAACCAGTAAAACCAACTGGTGGAGTTAAAGAAATGAAAGTGCCAGCAGTGGGTGAGTCGATCACAGAAGTGACGATATCATCATGGCTAAAGAAAGATGGTGACTTTGTTAAATTGGATGAAATAATTGCAGAGGTTGAATCAGATAAAGCAACCTTTGAACTGCCGGCCGAAGCCAACGGGATTTTAAGAATCATAGCACAAGAGAAGACTACACTTCCTATCGGTGGATTGATTTGTAAAATTGAAATAACAGAAGGGACAACTGCTTCTGCCAATGCAGTAACACCAACAGCTGTTTCGTCTAGTGATAAAACGTATGCAGCGGGCCATCCATCACCAGCGGCAGCAAAAATTCTGGATGAGAAAGGAATTCCTGTATCTCAGGTATCGGGCTCTGGCATAGGTGGGCGCATCACAAAAGAAGATGCTGCAAAAGCTCAACCGGCATCAACAACAAAAGCAGATATTCCAAAAACCGCCTCAGCGCCTCCGGTAATTGCATCGGGAGGAGGACGCAACAAGCGTTCAGAGAAAATGACTTCGTTGCGCAAGACAATTGCTAAACGATTGGTGGCTGTGAAAAATGAAACGGCCATGCTCACCACCTTCAACGAAGTGGACATGAAACCTGTCATGGATCTTCGCTCCAAATACAAAGACAAGTTTAAAGAGAAATATGGCATAGGGTTGGGCTTTATGTCATTCTTCACCAAAGCGGTTTGTGTTGCGCTGAAAGAGTTTCCGGCAGTGAATGCCCAGATCAATGGCGATGAAGTTCTTTATCATGACTATTGTGATGTGTCGATTGCGGTATCAACGCCCAGGGGTTTAGTGGTGCCAGTGATTCGCAATGCAGAATTGCTCTCATTCGATCAAATTGAAGCTGAAGTAGTTCGTCTTGCTACAAAAGGTCGTGATGGAAAACTTTCCATTGACGAAATGCAAGGAGGTACATTCTCGATCACCAATGGGGGTGTGTTTGGTTCAATGCTTTCTACACCAATTATCAACCCTCCACAGTCAGCTATTTTGGGAATGCATAATATTGTTGAGCGGGCAGTTGTGCAAAAGGGAGAAATTGTTGTTCGCCCGATTATGTATCTCGCGCTATCCTATGATCATCGCATTGTGGATGGCCGTGAATCCGTAAGCTTTCTTGTGCGCGTAAAAGAATTGTTGGAAGATCCGGGACGTTTGATTCTTGGAGTTTAATTACATTTTCTAAATACTTTTCTCCTACTGTGAGGAGGACTTTAAAGACAACGAAGAATTTAATATTTACCTTATGCAATACAACGTAACGATTATTGGTTCTGGTCCTGGTGGATATGTAGCAGCTATCCGTTGCGCTCAACTTGGTTTTAAAACAGCCATCGTTGAAAAATATGACACCTTGGGAGGTACCTGTCTGAACGTAGGCTGCATTCCTTCAAAAGCGTTGCTGGATTCTTCGGAGCATTTTCACAATGCGGCACATACTTTTAAAGAACATGGCATCGAAATCAGCGAGCCAAAAGCAAATATTGCGCAGATGATCAGACGGAAGGCTGGTGTAGTGAAAGCCAATGTTGATGGTATTGCTTTTTTAATGAAGAAAAATAAGATTGATGTACTTACCGGGATAGGATCGTTGGTTGATAAGAACACGATTAAAATTACAGCTAAGGACGGAAAAGAAACTCAGATCACTACTGAGAAAGTAATTATAGCAACAGGGTCGAAGCCTACACCACTTCCATTCGCTCCTTTTGATAAAAAGAGAATTATTTCAAGCACGGAAGCATTAGAGTTAAAGGAAATTCCGAAGCATTTGATTGTGATTGGTGGTGGCGTAATTGGAATGGAGCTAGGTTCCGTATATGCTCGCATTGGATCGAAAGTTACGGTAGTAGAATTCTTAGATAACCTGATCCCGACCATGGATGGCACCATGGGTAAAGAGTTAACCAAGGTGGCCAAGAAGTTGGGTATGGACTTATATCTCGGTCATAAAGTGACTGCGGTTGAGAATAAAGGGAAAGAAGTATTGGTGAAAGCAGAGCCAAAAAATGGAGGTGCTGCTATAGATCTGAAAGGTGATTATTGCTTAGTGAGTATTGGAAGAAGGCCTTACACGGATGGGCTTGGTTTGGAAAAAGCAGGCATTGAATTGGATAAAGGAAAAATTCCGGTAGATGATCATTTGAAAACAAAAGTGGATAACATCTATGCCATTGGAGATGTGGTGCGCGGAGCCATGCTAGCTCACAAGGCTGAGGAAGAAGGAGTGATGGTTGCTGAACAATTGGCTGGACAAAAACCGCATATTAATTATTTGCTGATTCCCGGTGTGGTGTACACCTGGCCTGAAGTTGCCAGTGTGGGCTACACCGAAGAGCAATTGAAAGAGACAGGTCGTGCTTACAAAATGGGAAGCTTTCCATACAAAGCATTGGGTCGTGCACGAGCATCCATGGATTTGGATGGATTGGTAAAAGTATTGGCCGACAAAAACACCGATGAAATTTTAGGCATTCATATTATTGGTGCGCGTGCAGCCGACATGATTGCTGCTGGTGTTACCGCTATGGAGTTTCGTGCTTCCGCGGAAGATATTGCAAGAACTTCACATGCACACCCAACTTACATGGAGGCCGTGAAAGAAGCTTGCCTGGCCGCAACGGCTAATAGACCTATTCATATGTAAAACCTTTTGACTGTGAAACAAAAATAGCCATTCATGTGAATGGCTATTTTTGTTTGTCCTTTTAATGCTGCTTTCTACTTGATAAGCAGCTTTGAAATTAACCAGGATCGGGTCATTATTGCAATCACAATCGGAATAAGAAACACGTTCAATTGTTGTGGTATAAAAAACCACATCACAATAGTAGCCGATAAAATAATTCCGATTCCAGAAAAATATGTTGCCAGCCAGGGTTGAGATTTTTTTCGTAATAAAAGAATGGCCGCTATTGCGTGTAACGGAAATGCCCAAAGCAGATTAAAATTTTTGGCTGCGGCCTGATGATCAGTGGCTGCCCAAAGTAACAGTAACAGAATCCCAATCCAACCCACCACGGAGAACACAACCACATCAAACCACCTCGAAAGTTTATTGTTCTTCCAATCATAATAGGAGAGGGCTAATGTAATAAGCAGAAAGATTCCGAAAATTATCCATGGATGAAAGAAGCTGAATGGTATGCCTTCGGGAATGGCTTCATACACGGAAATTTTTTGTTTGACTATTGGCTTGGTATTGAGGGTTGCATTATCAAAGGAATATTCAATATAGTCCGGCAAAAACATGTATTCATAAGGAGATGCTTTTTTATCCATGGGTAGACCTAAACAGATATCAATGCCCAGATCACCCCAGGGTTGAGGACCTAAATACAAATCAGTGAGTTCACGAATGGTATAATCGGTTTTTACGAAAGAGCCATCAAACGTCAATTCATCTTTCAACGTTTCGGCAAGAACATCCCTTATTTTTGTCGCGCAATTATTATAGAAATAATCGTAGCGATAGGTCTGGTTTTCTGGTTTGGCGTTCCACTCCAGGTAATCAAATATTTTTTGTTTTTGCTCGGCCGTTAATTCCAGTATTTGCTCATGAACAAATCGATTGTGCGAAATGTAATAATCACGGAAGTGTGGGTAGTAATAAACACCCAGTTTATAGTATAAATATCCACGAGCAAAATTGAGGTAGAAATTTGGTTGGTCGAAATCAAATACGCCATAGTTATAGGCCAAATCAATTTGCTGGTCGGGATCATACACACGAATGGCGCTATGCCCAAAGGCGGCATATAGTTCGCCTGGTGTTGGCCCACAGGTAATCACAGAAATTTGAGCACCATCAGTAAGTGGCAAACTTTGTGGTTGCGCATAGAAGGATATAAGCAGAAGAGCAATTAAAATGTGTTTTTTCATCTCCCAAATAAGTGAGTTTAAAGATAAGACAATCGATTTGTAAACGGTAATTTTGGAATGATTGCTTATGATTGGAAACCTGTACGATACGTGGAACTTGACCAGGAAAATGACACCATCACGGTTGCTGAATGCATCGGGTGTGTTGTCTAGTTATCACTATTCGCGTCTTATGGGTAATCCTAGTCATTGGGCAATGCCTTTCAGTATATCCATTGAACCTACTACTTCCTGTAATTTACGGTGTCCTGAGTGCCCCTCCGGCTTACGTTCTTTCACACGACCAACCGGAATGTTGAAAGAAGAATTGTTTAAGAACACCATTGATCAATTGCAGAATACTTTGTCATACCTGGTTTTTTATTTTCAGGGTGAGCCGTATTTGCATCCACAGTTTCTTGAACTTGTGGGTTATGCATCGTCTAGAAAAATATATACAGCTTCTTCTACCAACGCTCATTATTTAAATGACGAGATGGCAAAGCGAACTGTTCAGTCTGGATTAGACCGTCTAATTATTTCAATTGATGGCACCACACAAGAAGCGTATGAATCGTATCGCATCGGTGGAAAGCTGGATAAAGTAATTGAGGGAGCCAAAAATATCATTCGTTGGAAAAAGGAATTGAAGTCTCTTACTCCTTTTGTGGTTTTTCAGTTTTTAGTAGTGAAACAGAATGAACATCAGATAGAGGCTGTCCGAACGTTGGCAAAGGAAATTGGCGTGGATCACGTGGCACTTAAAACCGCACAGATATACGATTACGAAAATGGTTCTGATCTTATTCCTACTATTGATAAATATTCTCGCTACAAGAAAAATGAAGAGGGTAAGTATTCAATTAAAAACAAGTTGCTCAATCAATGTTGGAAGATGTGGCATAGCTGTGTGATTACCTGGGACGGAAAAGTAGTGCCTTGTTGTTTTGATAAGGATGCACAGTATGTGATGGGAGATTTACAAGACCAGTCGTTCAAAGAAATCTGGCAGAGTGATAAATACAATTCCTTCAGAGCTTCCTTATTGAGATCGCGTAGTGAAATAGAGATGTGCCGTAATTGTACAGAAGGAACAAAAGTGTGGGCCGAACCTTAAAGACCTTTCGTTTTAATTTCTCTTTCGATTTTTTGCAGATCAATCGCACCGCATTTTCCACAACCCGATTCGCAGGCATTTTTAGCCTGGAATGAACGATAGAGAAGCCTACCCAAATAGATGGCCGCTGCTACAAAAAGACCAATAATGATGATTTGCTGAATCATGGATTAAAATTACGTAACAGATTTAAAACAACAATTTTATTCGAATGATTCACTTGACCGGATTCGGACGAAAATCGCTATTTTATAAGAAAGCATACCTTAATTCAATTCGCCAATATTATTTCCACCATTTCTCCTGAATGACCTTGAGCATTTGTGATTGCACATGACCACCAGCACAAAGTTCGCCTCCAAAAAGATAGTTAGAGCCTCCTTTAAAATCCGAGACAGATCCTCCTGCCTGTTGCACGATAAAGGTGCCTCCGGCAACGTCCCACGCGTTGAGGTTATATTCAAAGTAACCTTCAATACGACCACAGGCTACATACGCTAAGTCCAGCGCGGCACTCCCTAGTCGTCTGATGCCATGCGTATTTTCGAGAAATTCTTTGATGATTTCCAGGTAGTCTTCTTTCTTTTCTGAATGATAATAGGGAAAACCGGTGGCTAACAAACTTTCTTCAAGCGTATCAATGGATGAAACTTTTATTTCCTTGTCATTACATTTTGCCTGATGTCCTTCAATAGCATGAAAGCATTCTTTGCGACTCACATCATACACGATGCCTAAAATAGTTTGTTCATTTTTCTGAAGGCCAATGCTGATTGCATAGAGCGGCAAACCATGTAAAAAATTAGTAGTGCCATCCAAGGGATCTATAATCCAACGATATTCATTGGAGCCTGTTTGGTGTGTACCCTCCTCTGCAATAAATCCTGATCCTGGTAATAATGATGACAATCTTTCAACAAGTCTTTTTTCCGATTCCTTATCTACATAAGAAACAAGGTTACTTGAACTTCCTTTTTGTTCAATCTTGCTAAGGTCAAATCCTTCTTGCTCCTTACTCATAAAAGAACCTACTTCGAGGCATAGTTCGATTACATTTTTTTCTAATGCGGAAAGATTCATTTCTTTTTAATTTTATTTTTAACAACAGCTAAAAGTATAATAAGAACAGAAACCCAGGTGGCGGTACGCGTAATTAACTCACCCCTGTCAGGATAATTTTCACCTATGGCATCGCTGCCATAGCTGTATAAGGAAATCATTTGTTCGCGGTTTATTCCGGGGGTGTCCAAATAGTAAACAGAATAAATAATCGGACCAGCCACAAGCAGCATTGCCACGGTTACTAAAAACCAATTTATTGATATCGGTTTGAAAAGCGCTAAATAAAAAACCAAATTAACGACCAGCACCCACATAGATATTCCCAGGTAACCTAAATCAGCATTCCATTTCCACCACGATGACTTAAGGTTAAGCGCATCAGAAAGAAAATAAAAGTCGTTTCTCCAGGGAAGTTTTAGCATGAGATATTCTAGTCCAAGCCAGAAAAAGATGATGGTGAATTTCCCTAGCCGACTTCCAAGATTTTGATAGGAAAAAGTGTAACCAAAAAACGCTAAGGTCAAGAAGATTGCCTGTACCAGCACAAGTATTAAATGGGATGTGTCAAAAAAGCTGGCACAAAAGAGAGAAACAGCAAATGATAAGAGTATTAATTCCAGATGATTCCAGAGCGAGCCTTTATCTTTTGTTTGTTCCGATATGGCAAATAAAGGCGCTATGCCGATAAAGATTAAAATTGGGAAAGATTTCATCAGCCATCCTGCCGAAAGCAGAAGCAAGGCGGTTGCGAAAAGGAACCACACATTTTGAAAGGTAGAATTATTCTTTTTTGCCATCGATCACTAAAACTATTTCTCCTTTTACATCTTTTTTTGAAAAATGCTGATGTACTTCTTGCACGGTTCCGGTAAATGTTTCTTCATGCAATTTTGTTAATTCACGAGAAACAGAAACCTGACGTTCAGGGCCAAAGAATTCCATTAATTGCTCCAGTGTTTTTATTAATCGGTGTGGTGATTCATAAAGAATGATGGTGCGATCTTCTTCAGCCAGTTTTTTCAGCATGGTTTGTCTTCCTTTTTTATGTGGAAGAAATCCTTCGAATACAAAGCGGTCAGTAGGAAAGCCTGATTTAACCAATGCAGGTATGAGGGCTGTGGCGCCTGGCAGGCAATCTATTTTAAGACCCGCCTTCAAGGCCTCTCTCACTAATAAAAAACCAGGGTCTGAAATACCGGGCGTGCCGGCATCACTAATCAATGCCATTACTTCGCCCTTTTTCATTCTTTCAATTAATCCAGCCAATGTTTTGTGTTCATTAAAAATATGAAAGCTCTGAAGGGGTTTCGATATCTCATAATGTTTCAGCAGAAAACCAGACGTGCGTGTATCTTCTGCTAAAATGGTATCTGCTTTTTTAAGTACTTCCAGTGCACGCAAAGTTATGTCGCTCAGATTTCCGATAGGTGTTGGCACGAGGAAGAGGGAGGCGGTTTCAGTTATCAAGGTTATATAAGTTGATCAATAAGGTGTGCAAGATTTCTATCTTTATCAGTCACTATATTTCCGGCATCATGGGTAGAAAGCGCAATGGTTACTGAGTTATATGAATTAGACCAAGTAGGATGGTGATCCATTTTTTCTGCTATCAAAGCAACTTTTGTCATGAACCCGAATGCTTCTGTAAAGTCATGAAATTTGAAAGTTTTGATGAGCCGATTGTTTTCTTCCTTCCACATAGCAATCAAATTTGAGTATTAAAGTTAGAATAATCACCTCAGGATTCTAACGGTCATGAATGATTCTTATTGGAATCAAAGTGCTATAATTCCCTCGATAACAGAGGCTGTTTGGTAAACCGTTATCACCGCATCGCTGGAGGGCATCATCATATTGATGGTAATACTAGTATACTTGCCGTTTTTGGAAAGTTTTTCAGTGGAAATATGATTAGGGAAAAGATTTTTCACCTCTTCTTCCTTTCCTGTGGGCACAATAAATTTAAAAGTATAAAGCGCTGGCCAGGCGTAATGACTATCCAGTTTCTCACGAAAATTAATTAACCAGTTGGCATCCATACTAAAGTAAAACGCCCTGGTGAAAACCAAGGCGTTTATTATTTTTTAAATTTTAATTAAAAGAACTTATAGCGTTTGTCTTGAATGTTTGCCGCCTCCTTAATCGCATCTGCGATGCCAAGTCCTGATCGGCCATTAAGTCCTTGTAATAATTGATTTTTAAACATGGTGTAGTCGCCCACAGCAGGTGCTATTGTTTTATTTTGTAGTTCAACAATTAACACACCGTTTTCACCTGCAAATGGTGCAGTGCGTTTTCCACTCTCTAAAGCAAAGGCTTTACCCACGGCTACCGGATCGAGCCCTACGGATGGCAACGTATTTGAATTAAACTTTAAATCACTGGTTGAGTTAACAGTTGCGTCATTGCCAAAGGCCGAGGCAATTTCTTCAAGAGTTCCCTTTTGTGCGTTTAACTTCTCAAGAATTTTTTTACTTTTTAATTCATTCTTTACGGCTGGTGTGATTTCTTCCTTCACTTGATCGAATGATTTGAAGCCTTCTTCAATCTCTCCAGTCATTACCGCAACTACGTAGCTATTATCCAAATCAAAAACATCTGATACCTTGCCTACCTTTGCATCACGGAATAACCATGTTACCATTTGACGTGCTTCACCAAGATTAGCAATTCTTCTTTCGCCAGTACCTAAGTCATTGGCGTCAACTACCGTTAGATTTTCCTTTTTCGCTTTTTCTTTAAACTCATCTACTCCAGACAGATCGGTGGCAAATGTTTGTGCTTTTAAATAGGCTTCATTCTGTGTTTCATCACTGGGTGCAATGGTGAGCTCAACAGTGGCAATAGTATAAGCGGTGTAGTCGGCAAGGCTGGTAACATCTATAATATGATAGCCAAATTGAGTCTCCACCACGTCATTGAGTAATCCGGTTTTTTTAGCTGAGAAAACAGCGTCTTGAAAAGGTTTTACCATCTGTCCGGATGTGAAATAGCCTAAATCTCCACCTTGTGAAGAAGTGCCATCGGTGCCGTGTTCGCGAGCCATTGCAGCGAAATCAGAACCACCTTTAATGTCAGCGATAATCTTTTTTGCTTTTTCTTTTGCTGTCTTTTTACCGGCTTCACTTTCATCGTCCCAACGAATTAAGATGTGGCTGGCCTTTGCATTACCAACGGTGTCTTTTCCAATCTTTACAACTTTGTAAACCTTATAAGAGCTGCCTTCGAGCACAGGACCAAATACCTGGCCGGCAGCAAGACTTTCTTTTTGATTACTTAAAAAAGCAGGAAGCGTAGAAACGTAATATTTTGAATAAGGGGTTTGTCCTTCCGATTGAGTAACCGCAAAGACAGAATCTTCTGATACGGTTTTAAAATCAACGGCAATTTTTTGAAGATCTTCACGGATTTTAGCAGAATCCAAACCGGAAGGTTCTACAGGAAAACTAACATAGCTCAAATTTCTGGTTTGCTCAACTTTGTATTTTTGTTGATTACGATTGTAGTACGTTTTTAAATCGCTGTCGCTTATAGTAATAGCGGAGTCGCTGATTGCGTAAAACGGAACGTAAAGATATTTTACTTCTGCAACATCATTTTGTGAATGATATTCACGTTCGGCTTCAGCTTCGGTGATATAGTTGGTCTTTATCAAAAGGTTTTCGTATTTGATGCGCTCTCTTCCCATGCCCAAATCTTTCTGGAAAGTAGACCATCTGTATTTTCCTTCTTGAAATTGAGCAAGTGCGTTAGGGTCTAATGGAGGGGGCGTGTTAAATTGATTGATGTATTGCATCAAACGGGCACGATCAAAATTACCAGCAGAATCTACAAAGGAAGCTTTTACATTTTCATCCACGTTTTTTCCTTGAATCAAATCCCAGATCTCGTCAGTGGTAACTTTAACCCCTAACTTTTGATATTCAGGTTTAATGGCATTTTGTGCAATCAAAAGATCCCAGGCTTGCTGCTGTAACAAAGGTCTTTCTCTTTCTCCTGGTTGACGGCCAAAGTTTAGGATATAATTATTTTCACGCTCCTGGATGGCAGCCTGATACTCCTCCAATGTGATGGTAGTGCCGGCTATTTTCCCAACGGTGTTTTCGTTTCCTATAATCGAGCGAGGACCATTTCCAAAAAGGTCATTTAATACAAAAGCGGCAATGGCTACAGTAATGAAGCCGACTACCCACTTGGTCATTTTGTTCCTCAAAGTTCCAATCAATGCCATAAGAAAAAATTAATAAGGTTGCTTAACTATTATCTCTTTAGAAATAACTGCTTAAGAGTTAAAACAGTTTTGTTTAAAGAACCGCAAATTTAACCGGTTATTAGCATTCAGCAAAGGGATGAAATAATAAAATACTGTTGATTTTCAATTAGTTAGGTGTAGATCGCATCCTACTTCTTTTTACGGAGGGTGTAGGCGAAAAAGAGGATCGTGGCGATCATTATTAACGAGTAGGCCTGACCGATGCCTACCGTCATGACTTCATAAATGCCAATAATCACAAAAAAGGCTGCCAATGATAAAAGTATGATGTCTAATAATTTCATGATTTTGATTTTTCCGTTAATCTTCTACCTCAAATTCGCCTTCAATATTTTTTAATGTATAATGGGATAAATCCTGATCGGCATCCAGACCGGTGCCGTACAAGATTTCATTTTCTAACTTAATAGTGACGAATTTGTCAGTGAATATTTTTTTAGTCGATTGTTTCCAAAAAAGTTCTTCGGTATTGAGTTGTTGTTGTTTTTCGATGTTAATGACTTCTACATCACCGAGTCCACGCCATTTATCTTCCGATTTAAAGTGATAGGCACTATTGGCCCGTAGTGTTGAAGTTATTTTTCCAAAGGCATCGTAAAACTCAATATAAATTCCTTCTGGGAATTCCCTGTCGCCATTTTGTAATTCATTTATTTTTTTTGCTTTTAGCAATACCTTCATCACGTTTTTTTCGGTAGAAAATATGGTGATATTTTCCGCTTCACGCAGAGGCCCTTCATATACCACCGGCTTTGAATTCTCCTCAGGAGTACAAGAAATGGGCATGGCACATAAAGGGATGCAGATGCACCAGAGCAAAAATTTCATGTCAACTTTTTTAAAACGAATTTTAATAGGAATCATAAACAAAGAAGGCTGGCATTCAGCCAGCCTTCGATATATAATAGTGATTGAAATTTAATCTTTACCTCTTGTTCTCAGTACTACTGTCTCACCTACCCAACAAGAAATTGATTTGGTTTCACCTTCTTTCCAGTTTAATTCAAACAATTCTGTAACCGAAGGGAATTGGTTACGGGCTTGTCCCATTTTCTGCTGATTGCCTGATTTTGCATACATTTCATAAGCGGCAATGTAAATTAAGCGATCCTCAGCAAAACTAACCTGCTTTGAGCAATCCTTGAAGGAACCCATATAAAGGTCTCCAATTTTTTCATATCCGTCCTTGCCAGATGGATCAGCGGATATTGCCTTGCGGTAAGATTCACGTGCAGCCGATTTGTTACCCTTCTGTGATTGAAAGTCGCCTTGAAGGATGAATGCTTCAGCTTTTTGCGCAGGCGTTGAGGCTAGTGTAGCAGATTCGTTTATTAATGTTTCGGCTCTTTCCATATTGCCATTCTTGGCATAAATCAATCCCATGTTCTTTGCCAATCCATAGTCTGGTCCGTCCTTGTAAACCACCTCAGCAGCTTCCAGCCAAAGAGGATCTTCTACACAGCCACCCGTAAACATGAACTGAAATATCTTTTTGGCAATAACAAGATCACTAGGATTTTGTTTGAATTTAGGCGCCAGGTTCTTTCTCACGAAATCGCAATCAACCTTTACAAGCTTAATCAATATGTCATCGATCGTTGATTTACTTTTCCTTAAACGTTCTACTTCATCTTGCTTATTTCCCGCCAACGCTTTTTTGATTTTAACATCAATGATATCAGAGATTTTATCATAGCGTTGTAGAATTTGCTCATCGTTTAGGTTTTTAAGAAGCGCTTGATTCAATTGAACCGCCTGCATGTAGGGTATCAAGTTATTGTCCAACACATTATTTCCACTCAGTTCAAAGACTTTGTCGTAAAGGGCTAATACCTCGGCAGTTTTGGCTTTATTCTGACCATTGAAGGAAAGTGCATAAAGCGCCTTTCGGTTAAGCACACTTATTTCGTCACCGCAATTGGTGATACGCATATCGTAAAGCATCATCAAAGAATCTACCAACACCTGCTTTTTAACGGGATCTTTTTCAGCCGTTGCCAGCTTGGTATATATTTCGGTTCCGTCTATATAAAGCTTAGTCTGCCATTGAGGTGCATTAGTAAGCATCCAACGTAACCTTGGTACAGCACCACGATAATTTCCTTGTTTGAGTGCATCCGAGTAGATAGCAACTGATTCTTCAGCTTTCGCTCTGTCTTCTGGCCATTTCACTTCTTTACATTGTGAAAAAGCAGATACAGAAGCAAGAAATACGAATGCCATACCCAGCACTGATAATTTCATTTTCATTTTCATTTTCATTTTCATTTAATCAAATCTTCTTTTTCTAAACCATTGATCATCGTTAAAAGTCATGCCAAAATAAATTTTAAAATAATTTTCTTCAATAATATTCTCTTTCTGATTTCCTCTTTTACCTACTTTCAATGCAAAATCAAGACTAGAGAATCGGGCAACAGGCATTGAAAAGCCAAAATTAATGCCAAAATCTCTCACCAGATTGCCGTTGATCAAATACGGATATTTATCATAGTTAACACCTGTTCGGTATGTCATTCTTTTTAGGTAACTTCCTACTGCTGCTGGGTCTGGAGTAAATTCAGTGCCCAATGATACCTTCCAGCCTTCGGCCCCCCAAGCAGGGGTCTCTCCATTAAAGTCTCTAAATTTACGATAATCCAGGTATGTAAAATCGGCACCAACAACCCAATAATATCCCTTTGCGAATGAAATTCCTGCCGAAAGGGAAGATGGGACAGAAATGCTACCAGGAATGTTGTTTATGATCGTAGTAGAATCAACAATGCCCGATGAAGAGTTTCTTCTTTCCATTCGCGCATAGTATTCGGTATTCAAATTTGCTTTTAAATCATAGACGGCACCAATATTGATTTGATAATTTTTTCTGCCCAGTAATGAATCTTTATGAAATGAGAATCCTGCCGTGAAATTAAAATCCTTTATATAATTTCTTGTATAGATAGTTGGTAGGTAAGGGGTTGGTTGATTCGTTGAAGTAAGTGTATTCGAGTACTGCCTGATAACCGAACCGAACAAATACTTAGCTTTTAATCCAATCGAAAAATTCTTATTTAACACTACACCATTTGACCAAAAAAACTGATCGATACCACCTTCACCTGATTCCTTAACACTCACTGTATTGGTGGCAGATCCTACGATGGAATCAATATAATTCAAATTATAATTCACTGATGAGTATGGCATTATTCCTAAAGACGTTGTCCATCGACCAAGTTTCGCTGGCAAAGCTGTTATCAAATAATTTAAATTACCACTTCCACTAGTTTCGGATAGTCCATTTCCCTTGGTGGTTCTTCTTTCACCAATGAACCCGCCTTCGAAGACGGTAAATCGATTAAAAACCAATAAAGCAGGATTTTGATTATTGAGATAAAAGTATTGTGGATTGCTAATCCCCACACCGGCCATACCCTGATTATGTGTTAAGGCATTGCTAAATGGTTCGCCAATGCCAAGATAAGAAAATGGACTTCGGGCGGCCTGTCCCCACGCTACCGTTATTGCCAAAATATATCCAAAAATGAAAAGAGAAATCTTCTTAAAGTTCAACATGGTAGCGTAAAATCCTGTTCAATCCAATTAAAACTAGTTCTGGGGCCACAAATATGGCGGGTTTAAGCCTGTTTTCAAAAAAAGGATAATCTCCCCCGCACATAATCACCGTTAAGTCAGGATATAAAATCTGATATTGCTGGATAATCCCCTTTACTTCTTCCAAAACACCATTCATTACCCCACTTTGTAAACATGTCTCTGTGGTGGTTCCTATCAGGCCAATTTCATTGTTTGCACTAGCTAACGGAAGTCGCGCTGTAAACGTATGCATTGCCTGAAACCTCATGGCTATTCCTGGTGAAATTGCTCCTCCATGATAAATATTTTGTGCGTCTAACATTTCATAATTGATGCAAGTTCCGGCATCAATGATCAGGCAGTTTTTATTAGGAAAAAGATCATAAGCACCACAAACAGCGGCTAAACGATCAACCCCAAGTGTTTGTGGTGTTTGATAATCTACCCTGACAGGTAGGGGCAAGGAGGATGATAGAGTGATTTTTTTTCCTGTTGATACAGACCACGAAAGAATTTCAGCCGGATCATGATTTACAGAACTCACCAAAATATGATCGGCATAGGTGGTCATTATGAATTTTTTAAGTTCTGTCAGGTTTAAGAAAGATTCTTTTCTAATCAGTTCGCGATTATTAAAGAGCCCTACTTTTATTCGGGTATTTCCAGAGTCAACAACCAGATTCATTATATGCGTTTTGGGAAGCCAAAAGTAGAAAAAGTATGAACTAATTTTGACTTTATATACTGGATGGCTAATACGTGTTAGGATGAAGGTGCTTCTAAAAAAGTTTGAATAAAAAGCTGAAATCGTAATTGGAGGTTAGTAAAACCCAAAGC
Source organism: uncultured Ohtaekwangia sp. (assembly GCA_964349405.1). Taxonomy (GTDB): domain Bacteria; phylum Bacteroidota; class Bacteroidia; order Cytophagales; family Cyclobacteriaceae; genus ELB16-189. The sequence goes on from CAYGGY010000052.1 coordinate 22,383, forward strand.
CGAAGATTAGGTGAAAATAAATTCTTCACAAGACGAGAGAAGGAGGATCACGCATGCGCCTTGGATTGGAGAAAACAGGATGTGGAGTTGTTCAACGAGAGATGATCATTCTGATTTTAGGATATTTCGAAAATCATGTGCCGTTTATTTGAAAAAAGAAATGCTGCAAAAACAAAAATAGTACTTCAACTTTTGGAAGAGATTTACGGCAATTGGGGGTAGATATTCTGGACTTGTAAAATAGGAATAATAAAGTATTTTTGAATATGGCTTACTTTAATAAGAAAAAACTAGCTCCCTTTTTCTTACTAATACTTTTGGTTAGTCAGTTGAGTATTGAAGTACCTTTTGATGATTCAATTCTGGATTTTAACAAAACATTCCTGAATCCATTAAAAATTATTACCACTGAAATTGCAATAAAACCAGTTGTTTCCTATCAAGACTCACTTACAAGAGATCAATACCAAATAGGATTTACGAACATCATTCCTTCATCATTATATAAAACCACAGCTATAGAGATTAAGCAACATCGCTTTATTACTTTATATGCAGACTATTCGGATTCTTTCCTGATTAATCGGATGCTTAGAATTTAGCGCAGAGGTTAAGTTCGGTTTAATGATAATTATATTAACTTAAAATTTACCTCTATGTTTTTAGAACTTATACTCTTGTTTGTAGGATTTACAATTCTTATAAAAGGCGCGGATTTTCTTGTAAGTGGATCTTCGTCTGTGGCAAAAAAAATGAATATCTCAAATCTTGCTATTGGCCTTACAGTTGTTGCTTTTGGGACGTCCACCCCAGAACTACTAGTAAACATAATGTCATCAGTGAAGGGCTATAATGATGCAGCTTTTGCAAATATTATCGGCAGTAATACTTTTAACTTGCTTTTCATCTTGGGAATTTCAGGTTTGATTTATCCATTGGTGGTTCAGAGAAACACTGTGTCATTCGAAGTGCCTCTTTCTTTAATGGCGGCTGTAATTCTTTTTCTTTTGGTAAATGACTCTGTGATATGGGGTAGTACAGAAAATACTTTGTCGAGAATTGACGCGTGGATTTTGCTTTTATTTTTTGGGGCTTTTATGTATTACGTAGCACGGACTATGAAAAATGGACCTGGCGCTGAAGAAGGAGGCCCGATCAAAATATATAGTAATTGGTTATCAATTGTATTAATAATGACCGGTTTAGCGTTGCTTGTCGGGGGCGGTAGTCTTGTAGTAGACAATGCCGTTGCAATTGCTAAATATTATGGCTTAAGTGAGAAACTTATCGGATTAACAATTTTGGCGGCAGGCACCTCACTTCCTGAATTAGCAACCTCAGCCGTTGCGGCTTATAGGAAAAACACAGACATCGCTATAGGAAACGTAGTTGGGTCCAACATATTTAATATTTTCTTTATTCTCGGAATTACTGGAACAATTCGTCCCACACCGTATAATATTGCAATGAACTTTGATCTATATGTTTTAGGTGCGTCTACGGTATTGTTAATGATATTTATGTTTACACTCAACCAGCGTAAGTTGGATCGATGGGAAGCTTTTCTAATGTTACTAGCATATTTGATTTATACGATGGTGCTTATAGGGCTTGAATAGAAAATAATAAAGGGTGCAAATTCAATTTACACCCTTCATTATTTCTTCCAAAGACCTAAAGAACAGGGGGATGTACTGCCAAAAATGGTTGAATGATCAAATAGACAATGGCGCCCGCAGCATAACCCAATAAAGCCAGTAGCGAAATCTTTTTTAGATACCAGATAAAATCTATTTTTTCAATGCCCATTGCGGCTACACCGGCTGCAGAGCCAATGATCAAAATACTACCCCCTGTACCTGCACAATAGGCAAGATATTCCCACACCATGTGGTCCATATAATATACGTCCATGTTATACATGCCCATGCTGGCGGCCACAAGCGGAACGTTATCTACGATGGCTGATAATAAACCAATAAGTGTAACAATGATACGCTGGTCTCCTATTGATTTATCAAACCATGAGGCAAGGTGATGCAATATTTGCATGGACTCAAGTGCGCCTACTGCCAATAAAATTCCAAGAAAGAATAGCACGCTTGGCACATCAATACGAGCAAGAGCCCCGGCAACAGTATAGTTTTTCTTAACAGCTTCATCCAGTTCTGGATTGATAAGTTCAGAAACCACCCAAAGTATTCCAAGCCCTAACAAAATGCCAATATAAGGAGGCATGTGTGTTAACGTTTTAAAAATAGGCACAAAGACAAGTGCACTTACGCCAAGGATAAGCATCAAATTTCCAGAACGCACAACATTATTATGACTACCGTTTTGTTGTTGCGGAGTTTCGCCCAAAGTACCTTTCAAAGTAAAGTTCAGAAACAGAAGAGGAATAAGCATGCATGCCACGCTTGGTAAGAATAAGGTTACCATAATATTTCCTGTGGAAATTTGTCCACCAATCCACAGCATTGTGGTGGTTACGTCTCCGATGGGGGTCCACGCTCCACCCGCATTGGCGGCAATTACAATCATACCGGCAAAGAATAATCTCATTTCTTTATTGGGAATTAATTTCCGCACTAATGAAAGCATGACAATGGTTGTTGTGAGGTTGTCGAGCACGGAAGACAGGAAAAAAGAAACCCAACAGATGATCCAAAGAAGTGTTTTGGGGTTTTTGGTTTTGATTCTGTCAGTAATAAAACGAAACCCGTGGTGCGCATCCACCAATTCAACAATAGTCATAGCGCCCATCAGAAAGAACAGAATCTGAGCAATTGAGCCCAAGTGACCTGATAATTCAAATGTTACAAACTCACGATAAAGATCAGCGGAAGTAAGGGTGTTGAATTTTTCTCCCAGTTCTATTTTAATTATTTCCAGGAAGGAAGTGTATGACTCACTATTCGTGACAGAAGTTGATGGTTCAGAAAGCACGAAAAGAGTCCAGCAAAGAACTCCTGCAAGTAGTGCCGAGGCGGTCTTGTTTATTTTTAAAGGATGCTCTAATGCAATAGCCAAATAGCCAATCACAAAAACTGAAATAATTAATAACTCCATAAGGGTAGGGGGATTTTTAAGAAAGCTCTTAAAAAAACAACGAACTCAAAATAGTTTGCCAGAATAAATTTAATGGACTGCTAAATACGGGTAGATCAACAGGTAAACGATCGCACCGGCAAAATATCCAAGCATAGCTAAAAGGGATATCCTTTTAAGATACCAGATGAAATCCACTTTTTCCATACCCATAACGGCAACGCCAGCGGCTGATCCGATAATAAGAATACTTCCTCCAGTTCCGGCACAATAGGCAAGATATTCCCATATCATATGATCTGCTGGGTAAGTCTCCATACTATACATCCCCATACTTGCAGCAACAAGAGGAACGTTATCCACGATGGCTGAAAGAATACCAATTAAGGTGATGATAATCCTATTGTCTTTTAGAGTTGTATCCAACCAACTGGCAAAGTGATGAAGAATTTCCATTGATTCGAGAGCACTTACTGCCAGTAGTATCCCCAGAAAGAAAAGAACACTAGGCACGTCAATACGCGTAAGAGCACCAGCAGCTGTATAGGGTCGCTTTTCAGCTTCATCCATATCTGGATTAATTAATTCGGAAACTACCCATAAAACGCCCAGCGCAAGTAACATTCCAAGATAGGGAGGTAGATGTGTTACGGTTTTAAATATAGGCACGGAAATTAACCCACCTACACCTAAGAAGAGCATCGCTTTTGATCCCTTGATCTTGTCGGAATTTCCATGTCCGTGTCCATGCCCACTGGCACTTTCATTTTGAGGTAATTCACTATGACCGAGACTTCCTTTTAAAGTAAACTGCAAATAAAGAAGTGGCACGATCATACAAACGATGCTTGGAAGTATGAGTGTCTTCATAATGTTTATAGTGGTAATTTGACCACCTATCCATAACATGGTAGTAGTAACATCCCCGATGGGTGACCAGGCACCGCCAGCATTGGCAGCAATAACAATCATACCCACAAAGGTTAAACGCATCGTTTTACCAGGAACTAACTTGCGAACGAGTGATACCATAACTATGGAGGTAGTAAGGTTATCCAGTATGGCAGAAAGAAAAAATGTTACTCCGCAGATGATCCAAAGAAGTTTGATAGGATTTTTGGTTTTAATTCGGTCCGTAATAAAACGAAAGCCCTGATAGGCATCAACTAATTCAACGATCGTCATAGCACCCATCAGGAAAAAAAGAATGGCGGAGATTCCACCAAGATGCTCGTTTAATTGTTGGCCAATATGTTCGATCGACTCATGTGAGGATACCGCATATATAGTCCAGCACAATACTCCTGTTAGTATAGCCGAAGCAGTCTTGTTTATTTTAATAGGATGTTCTAGTGCAATGGCTAAATAGCCTACAATGAAAACGATTATTACAATTACCTCCATAACTTATTTTTTGGTCAGGGTAAATATATAAGAAAAAAAAAGTCTTGCGAAGGAAGCAACATAATTATTAGGGCACGTCAATTTTAATTGAGAAAAAGTTTAGTTTTTTGATAAGCGGTTAACACATTGTTTTAGGTCCTTCTAGTGGCAGCGTATATTTTTTTTTGCCCTATGAAGACAGCGCATAAAACAAGTATGGCACCAATTACAGTATAAATAGATAGTGGTTCATCTAACAGTATGGCTGAAAACAACAAACCAAAAATAGGACATAGATATAACCAGATCGAGGCACGCACGGCATCTGCTTTCAATAAGATGAGCCAAAGTTGCACAGCAACAATCGACACAGGCACAATCAACCAAATCAGCGAGAACCAAAATTGAGAATCAAAATGGTTAGGCTGTGCGTGAAATAAAAAAGTAAACGGGCTAATTAGCAATCCACCTATCAACACTTGCCACCCATTGATCGTTACTCGTTCAAGACTCCACTTTACTGATGCGTAATACACAGAGCCATAGGAATAGGCTACCATGCTCAAGGCTAAAAGCAAAAGCCCGGAAGTGGTTACATCCTTTGTATTAAGTAATGGGTAGGATGCAATAAATACTCCGGCAATGCCCAGTACAATGCTGATCCATTCGGTCAATACAACTTTTCTTTTTGATAGAAATGAAGACATCAAACTAATAAAAAGTGGATTGAGTGCGATCGCCAATGCCGTTACCCCAGCAGTTATATATTGAAGTGCAATGATGAAGATGCCGAGGTAAAGGGCGGTATTAAAGGCTCCGAATACAGTGAGATGTTTCCATTCTTGCCCTACTGGCAGCCTGCTTTTTTTTATGACGTAGGCATAGATAAGAAGTAAGGTGCCAGCGAGGATAAACCGAATATTAAAAAGCACCAGCGGCTCAACCGAGTATAACCCAAATTTTCCTGCGATGGAAGCAGATGACCACAGCACTGAAAAAATAATGCCAGTAAAAACATATTGTGTAAAAGATTTTCCCACCGGTTTGCTAATTATTGAGTAATAAAAAAGCTGTTCATATTACTACGAACAGCTTTTTATGCAACCTAATCAAATCGTTTAGAAACGCAAATTCCCTTCGGGATTATGCATCTGTTTGATTTAGAGTTTAAAAGTTAATTGTGCTAAATAAGTTGTACCCATCTGGCTGAAATGAGAGCCATCATAGGTGAGCACTGGATAACGGCCATTAAAGGTGATGTAGCTTTTTTGTTCCGCTATTCCTGCAGGATCATTTAAGATGGTCTGTCCATAGTCGTTATTTGCCTTAAATTTATATTCCGGGAATACGTTCAGTAAATTTTGAACAGTCAGTGAAAAAGATGTTTTAGAATTAAAATTATACGTTACCCCTAAATCTGTAAGAATTTTTGGTAGAAACTCAACAGTAAGGTCTTTTCTGCCTGTTGGTTGCACATCACCGTTAACGTCTAAGATTGGATTGAGTAATGCATCTCTCTTAATCTCATTGCTAAGATCAGCATTGTTAAACTGTGTTGGGCCGAATAAGCTATTGTTCAGGTTTAATGCAAACTTACCCTTAGTTAAATCTCCACCAAGAATGAACTTGTATTTAGGGCGGCTGGTAGTAAGCAAAGACTCACTGGTTTGATTATAGATTGGTAATCCTCCCATGCGATCGTTAACGGCTTGCCATCCGCCTACTAAATCATTCTTGAGTCGGTAATTGCCTGCAAGGTTAAGGCCTAACTTAGTGGAACCCAAACCAATATTGCGATAGCTCGCTACAAGGTCAACACCCGTTGTTTTTGTTTCCGCTGCATTAACAAAGAATGAAATATTATCCACATACGCATTGCTTACTTCACTACCATAAACGATTCTGTCTTTAATATTGATTGAATAGTAATCGGCAGTTATTGATAAATTACGGTTCGGGTTAAATCCAAAACCGAACGATACGTTTTGCGATTTCTCCGCCTTTAATCTGGGAACACCCAACAAATGTGCTTCGCGGCTAAAGTTGTTTGCTAAACCGGTGATTACGATATCGCCACCAGAAAAGGATGCCTGGCTAAGCGACAAATATTGCTGATGAAGTGTTGGTGCTCTGAAGCCGGATGAAACAGCACCTCTTATGGTAAATTTATCTCCGACTTTGTAGCGCGAAGTAACCTTATACACATTGGCTGCCCCAAAGTCTGAATATTTTTCAGAACGAACGGTTCCACCAACCAGGAAGTTATCAGTAATATCCCAAGTCAGGTCGAGATAAACCCCGATGTTATAACGAGTTGCTTTAACGGCATTACGTTCTTGAAAACCAGGGAACGAGTTGGCACCATCACCAGAATAGGAAGCAGTGTCACCAGCTATTAATTGCCATGATTCTGAACGGAACTCAGAACCAATTGCAACATAGAAATTATCGCGCACGGATTTAGAGAAATCCATATTACCAACGATGTGGTTGAAAGCAAAGCCTCCTGGCTTGAACGACACAGGGCTGTTGGCTCTCAACGAACGATTCACTGTATTATCTACTGTGAATAACATTTTGTTGCCACCAACGGTTAAGCTCATGTCTTGTTTCCATCCTCCAATATCCTGTGACCGGAAACCTAACGTTCCGTTGTAATCAGATAAATCTCCTTCAAAAGATGGCTGATAACCAATATAGCCTTTGTATAGGCCAGCGGCTTTGTCAACTACAAATTCTGGTTGTACACCGCCACCATAACTGTCAGTAGTATAGTCGGGTTGACTGGCATCAGGCGTATGCAATAATCCATGGTCTACTCTCCAGTATGGCTGGCGAAAGTTGGCATTACTGATAGTTTTTCTATACACATAAGCCGAATTAAAATAGACTTCAGAGTTTTCGCCAACCGGGATAGCTCCATTGATCAAGAACTTAGCAGAGGTGTTATCTGGAGTACCATTTTTATTATTGCCATCAGGGAAACGTTGTAAATATTTTTGAACCTGAGCAATTTCTGCCGGGCCACCATCAGTAAGATCACGGGCATCACTTAACGCATCAATTTTATCTTTTCTAATGGCCGCTTCTTGCCGGTTAAATGACAAGTGATAATTGATAAATCCTTTTTTACCAAAGTTAGCTCCACTATTATAGTTTAGGCCATATTGGAAGCCTCCATAATTTAACGTAGAACCTGTAGTTAATGAAACGGATGTATTATCATAATGGTCTTTCAGAATAATATTCATTACACCGGCAATTGCGTCTGATCCATATTGTGCAGAGGCACCATCACGAAGAATCTCCACATTCTTGATGGCATCAGTTGGAATGGCAGATAAATCAGCACCTGTTTCACCACGGCCAGGGCCGGTTTGTGTGTATACTAACGAGGTAAGATTCTTACGTTTGCCATTGATTAATATCAGCGTACGGCTGGGTCCAAGATTTCTGATTTCGTACGGGTCAAACAATGAGGTAGCATCATTTACCGGTGTGTTCACAGTATTAAAGGAAGGAACCCTATACTGCAGTGCCTTATCAAAGGAAACCTGTCCGGTAGTCTTTAAATCAGCCGCTGCAAAATTATCAATGGGTAGAGGAGTATCTGTGATAGTGCGTTGTGAACCACGACCCACCGATACCACCACTTCTTCCAACTGATTGGAGCTTACATCGAGACTAATGTTTACGATGCTTTGGCCGCTGATATTTACTTCCTGGGTTTCATAACCGATAAAGGAAACAATCACCGTAGTTACATCACTCGCAACTTTTAACGTGAATTTACCATTCGCATCGGTTGCGGTACCAATCGAAGTGCCTTTTATAGTGACGTTGGCTCCTGCAATAGGAGAACCATCTGATTTATCGGTAACAGTACCCGACAAATCTCGTGTCTGTGCGCTCACGAGAGCACTGATTAAAAGGAATGAGAATAACAGTAGTTTACTTTTCATAGAAAGGGGTTTGGTTAAGAATAATTATGGGTAGAAATGAAGGATTACTTTACTAATAAGTTGAATTGATCACTTTCCTTCTGTTACCAAATTTAATATTTATTCTGTAAGATGAAATCCTTGAACAAAAAAAATGTTAGGAAACATATCCTAACATTTGTTTTGTTTAATTGGCAGGAATGGCCTTAAAGGTTAAATAAACCCTCATTTAGTAAATTGAGCGCTTTATTTTTTTGTGTGGTGCTTACTAAAATTGAGATGTTATTGGGGCTGCCACCGTATGAAACCATACGGATAGGTATGGCGGAGAGTGACTGAAATACTTCATTTAATACACCTTCTTTCTCTGAAAGCATATTACCCACAATACAAATGATAGATTGATTGTCATCCACTTCGATCGTACCAAAAGTTTTCAACTCTTCCATAATACTTGAAAGGTTTTTATTTTCATCGATCGTGACAGACACGGCCACTTCCGAAGTTGAGATCATATCGATTGGCGTTTTGTATCGTTCAAATACTTCAAACACTCTTCGAAGAAAACCATATGCCAGCAACATGCGTGATGATTTTATTTTTATTGCGGTAATCCCATCTTTTGCTGCGACTGCTTTGAATTGACCGCGACTTCCTTTATCACTGATGATGGTGCCGGCAGCCTTTTCATCCATAGTATTTTTTAACCGAACAGGCACACTGTATTTCTGTGCAGGAACAATGGTGGAAGGGTGTAAAATCTTTGCACCGAAATAGGCCAACTCGGAAGCTTCATCAAAAGTAAGTTCGGCTATGGGCAATGTTCTCTTTACGATGCGCGGATCATTATTATGCATGCCATCAATGTCCGTCCAGATCTGAATTTCTTCTGCACGAATCGCAGCTCCTATCAATGAAGCGGTGTAATCACTTCCTCCTCTTTTTAAATTGTCAATCTCATTGCGATGATTGCGGCATATATAACCTTGCGTTACCAGAATATCCACATTACTCATCGTTTCAAGAATGGGCTTCAAGCGCTCACTGATTTTTTCTAATTCAGGTTCCTGATTTTCATCAATCGACATAAAGTGCAGGGCCGGAAGCAGTCGGGCCGGAGTTTTTATTTCTTGCAAGTGATGATAAAATAATTCGGTAGAGATCAACTCACCCTGTGCGAGCAATTCACGATAACCACGGTCATCAAATTTACCAGCTGCCAGCAAACGAAATAAACTGAAATAGCGACTTACGATTTCTTCGCCTATCGCTTGATGTGATTCTGAGCTATAAAGTTCCTTGATGAATTGCAGATAATGTTTTTCAAGTTCAGCAATTTCATGGTTGGCTGCAGTATGTTGTTGTGCCAACAGACTCTCTCCGATTTTCACCAGCGCATTGGTTGTTCCGCTCAAGGCGGAGAGAACAACAATTTTTTTTCCGGGCATGCTCATCACCAGACTGGCGATTTTTTTCATGCGTTCAGGCTTACCTACGGAAGTGCCTCCAAACTTTACTACTAACATATTAATTAGGATTTTAACGGGGCGTAAAGTTATAATGTGCGAATCAAAAAAAAAGGTTGTAGCGAGTATAAAGAAAAAAAAGACCCTTTGGTTTTTGCTTCCAAAGGGTCGTTAGTTAAAAGATGATTTCTGAATTTATTTTACTTCTTCGTATTCTACATCGGTTGCATTACCGCCTGCTGCACCACTTGTACTTTCGGCACCCTGATTTGCTTCTGCTCCTGGTGTTGCGCCTGCTTGGGCTCCACCCTGATACATTTCTTGTGAAGCTGCCTGCCAGGCTGTATTCAATGCATTCATGGCATTATCAATGCTTGCTACATCCTGACCCTTGTGAGCCTCTTTCAGTTTTTCAAGTGCACCATTGATTGCAGTTTTGTTTCCTTCCGAAAGCTTTTCACCAAACTCTTTCAATTGCTTTTCAGTCTGGAAAATCAGCGAGTCGGCCTGATTGATTTTTTCAACACGATCTTTTTCTTTCTTATCTGTTTCTGCATTGGCTTGTGCTTCTTCCTTCATCTTTTGAATTTCCGCATCGGTTAAACCACTTGACGCTTCAATTCTGATTTTCTGTTCTTTGCCAGTGCCTTTATCTTTTGCTGATACGTGAAGAATACCGTTGGCGTCAATATCGAAGGTCACTTCGATCTGAGGCATGCCGCGCTGAGCCGGTGGTATGCCATCTAAGTGAAACCTTCCAATGGTACGGTTATCACGTGCCATAGGGCGTTCACCTTGCAACACATGTATTTCCACGGAAGGCTGATTGTCAGATGCTGTGGAGAACACTTCTGATTTTTTTGAAGGGATCGTAGTGTTGGATTCAATTAACTTGGTCATTACACCACCCATCGTTTCGATACCTAATGACAGCGGTGTAACATCGAGCAACAACACATCTTTCACTTCACCGGTTAACACCCCACCTTGAATGGCTGCACCAACAGCTACTACTTCATCAGGGTTTACACCTTTCGATGGTTTTTTGCCAAAGAATTTTTCAACTTCTTCCTGAATGCGGGGGATACGGGTTGAACCTCCAACCAGGATTATCTCATCAATTTGCCCCACTGAATAACCTGAATCGGCAACGGCTTTGCGACAAGGCTCAAGCGTTCTGCGAATCAAATCATCGCACAGCTGTTCGAATTTCGCGCGCGAAAGTTTTTTCACTAAGTGCTCCGGCACGCCATCCACGGAAGTGATATAGGGTAAGTTAATTTCTGTTTCAGTTGAACTGGATAATTCAATCTTTGCTTTTTCTGAAGCCTCTTTCAAGCGCTGTAAAGCCATCGGGTCTTTGCGAAGATCAATGTTCTTATCGGCCTTGAATTCATCGGCCAACCAATTCATAATACGCATGTCAAAGTCATCGCCTCCCAGGTGAACATCACCGTTAGTTGATTTTACTTCAAACACACCATCGCCTAATTCTAGAACGGAAATATCGAATGTACCACCACCCAGGTCATACACGGCAATTTTCATGTCCTTATTTTTCTTATCAAGACCGTAAGCCAATGCTGCGGCTGTTGGTTCGTTGATGATACGTTTCACATCCAGTCCGGCAATCTGACCGGCTTCTTTGGTCGCCTGACGTTCTGCATCGTTAAAGTAAGCAGGTACAGTAATAACAGCTTCTGTTACGGTTGTGCCGAGGTAGTCTTCAGCGGTGCTCTTCATCTTTTGAAGAATCATGGCAGAGATTTCCTGAGCAGTGTACAAACGATCGCCAATGCGCACGCGTACGGTGTCATTATTACCACTCTCAACGTCATACGACACCATTTTCTTCTCACCACTCACTTCAGCAAATTTTTTGCCCATGAAGCGCTTGATGGAGGAAACTGTGTTTTTTGGATTGGTAATAGCCTGACGCTTGGCGGGATCTCCTACTTTGCGTTCGCCTTTACCATTGTCTAAAAAGCCAACGATGGACGGAGTTGTTCTGCGTCCTTCACTATTGGCTATCACAACTGGTTCGTTTCCCTCCATTACGGCAACGCACGAGTTGGTTGTTCCTAAGTCTATTCCAATGATTTTTCCCATGATCTATTAAGTTTTTTTAGATTTCAGCTTTAAAAGCAAAGTCGGAAGAACAATGGTTATGCCAATGGCTTTTTTTAGGATAAATGTGACAGAGTGGCAGAAAAAATAATCACCAATTGAGGAAAGATGAAGTTTCTGCAATAATCCTACATCGGAGAAAAAAAGTGGATTGTTATTCTTTACTTTCGTGCCGATTTAATGAAATATTTGCGATGAAGATTTTTTTTAGGCTTATTATCATAGTGGCTGTTCTTTCAATGACAGCTTGCACAAAGAAGATAGTTCTTATTAAAGCACCGGGTGGCAAGCCACCCATAGTAAAGACTACAGGCAAATCCACCGCTCCGGGTCAAGTTAAAAAACAAACCGGAAGCCAATCAGCCAAGCCCTATGCTCCCGGTCAAAAGAAGAAAAAGGACTAAGGTGGAAATGATCGAATGATCCTAACCTTAGTCCATATTCAGGCTATCTTATTGTGACCATTCAGTAGGTGTTCTATCCCACCGGTGATTTTTCAATTTTAATTCCAACGCTTTATCCAGTCTCTTCCCATCACTGGTTGCGATGTTTGCCTGCACGTTTCTAACCTTGCGCATGCCCGGAATGATCGTGTGCACATCGTCATTGCAGAGGATGAACCGCAGTGCCATTTCTGCCATAGTCATACCCGCGGGTATGATTGGCCTTAGTGCATCGGCATGGTCAACACTTGAATTGAGATTTTCAGGAACGAAGTAGGTGGCACGCCAATCGTCTTTTGGAAAAACAGTATCCTTGGAAAGCATGCCGGTGAGTGTTCCTTCATCGAAAGGAACGCGCGCAATTACACCGATGTCTAGTTGGCGGCACAATGGAAACAAGTTGTCTTCAGGATTTTGATCAAAGATGTTGTAGATCACTTGTACGGTGTCAATCAGTCCGGTCTTGAGCGTGTTGAGCACATTGTCAGGCTCCCAGCGGTTCACACTTACGCCAAAGTTTTTTACTTTTCCATCTGCTTTTAATTTTTCGATAGCTTTTTTCCAGTCATCATGATTTGCCCAACTGTCTTCCCATACATGGAACTGCTGCAGATCAATACATTCTACATTTAGATTCTTCAGACTTTTTTCTGTGTATTCTATTATGTGCGAAGCGGGGAAACATTCCTCTAATGTATAGGTCGATTTGGAAGGCCATTTGAAATTTTTGGGTGGAATTTTGGTGGCGAAGTATAGTTTTTTGTTACCATGCCGTTTCAGTAATTCACCTAGTATCTGCTCACTGGCCCCGGCCCCATAGCCCCAGGCAGTATCATAAAAATTACAACCCAGCTCAACTGATTTTTCCAATGCGTTCAGCACTTCAGTTTGATCCGTTTCTTTCCATCCGGCAAGGCCCCACATGCCATAACCAATTTCACTTACCTGCCAATTGGTTCTTCCAAATCTTCGATAGTTCATAGATTCCGTTTTATAGTTAATTTATTTTGATTCTTCCCCCTTGTTTAAGACCAATTGAAATTGGCTTTAATTTAACGCTTAATAGATTATGCAAAGCCTTATAAACGGCTTTGAATTTCCGATTCATTTCAAGTTCCCGGATTTCTATTTTCAGATCTCCATGATAAGCGATGTGTTGACGAACTAAAACAAAGACTTGCGATATTGCAATGTTTACATCGATCACTTTTTGGCTCATTAGTAGGGTGGAGAGTATGGCCACACCTTGCTTGATAAAAGCGCATGTTAAATAGTTGGAACTGCTAAATATCATTCGCTTTCTGATAATTTAAACATAAAACTGCAATGGAATATATTCATATTCCTTTTTACAGATGGATTTAAAATTCTATCCTTAACCTCATAAAGTTCGGCTAGTAGAAAATCAAGCTTTATCTGGTTGCCGCGGATTTGAAATATTTTATTTTGGATCAGTTCCAGTTCCATGTTGGCAAAATAGGGGTAAAGTTTCTTTGAATCAAAGTGTAATTTGTTATTCACCTTTAAATCGAAGGACACCTAAATTAATATGGATTTCAAGAAGACTGCAAAGGTATCGGCTATCATTTAAGGGCATCGCTGAAAACGCTGCCAATTTATCTATAAATTTTATTTCTTGATAAAAGAAGGAAGTAGTTGAAGAATAAATCGAGAAGATTATTTAGTGAGCAATATCGGTTGGATAAAATCAGTAGGCAAAACAATTCATTGATAAAAAATGCTTGTTCAGATAAACTTTGAGATTTTTCGCAGGCGCCTGGAAACACATTTTAAATCAGGGAAAGACAGAAGCCAGGATGGTCGCCCATTATATGATAATTTGACGATGTTCAATATTTTGATTTTACACCGAATTTTAATTTAAGCGATGGCATCACAGGATACAGGATTTTTAATATTGACTGTACTTGATGCAGTTCCGGATGTCAAGCCCATGTGAAGGGTTAAGAATGAACTTTCCAAAACCATGTTGGTAGAGAAATTATTTTCATTGACGGATAAAATTACCAAGCGTGGTGTAATCCTTAACAAAGGCAGAATGACGGATACTTCCATTGTGTAAGTCCTTATTTAACGCAACAAGCACTATGAAAACCAGTAACTCAATGAGAAGATTGTTTCTCAGGACAGGAAAGATCAAGAACACAACCGGCATCAGAAGGATGTTGATGCTAAACAAGACACACACAATGGAAAAGTTATTATGAATGGAAAGACTATATGAAAGCAGATGAGCCCACCAACCTTATTGCCGGTTTTAAAATAACACCAGCTTATATTCATGAGCGTGACATGATTGAATGACAAAAAAAACTGTGGACAGAAAGCGTATACTGATCGTGCCTGTCGAAGTGAGAAAATTGAAAACGAATTGAGCGATGGG
>CAYGGY010000053.1:0-35656 GCA_964349405.1 uncultured Ohtaekwangia sp.
ATTCTTAACTAACCCTTGTTAGTGGTGTTGGCAAGCTTACATTAATTGATGTACCTTTAATACTCAAATTAAAAACCGTATGAAATCACTTCACATACTTACTCTGTTGACTATCTTTTCTATTATGAGTTGCACCAAATTGGGTGATCATTCACGCATGAATCATGAAGGTGAGCAAACCCAGGAAGAAGGTCCTAACCAGGCACTTTATAATCAGATGATGGATGTTCATGATGAAGTAATGCCTAAAATGGATGAGGTCATGCGGCTTAAAAGAGAATTGCAAGAACAGCTAGCCAACTCGCCTGATATGGTGATCGAAAAAAAGCAAGAATTAGAAAAAATCATTTCCAATCTAGACTCTGCAAGTAATTCGATGATGAGTTGGATGCATCGCATCAACGAGTTTAACCCGCAGGTGGATTCAATCGATCAAGAGAAGGCACGTGAATATCTTGAATCAGAAATGGAAGAAATCCGTAAAGTAAAAGAGTTAATGATTGAGTCTATTGAAAAGGCTAAATCAGAGGCCGGCAAAAACTGAGATTGAATTACTTCTTACCCCTTGTTTTTTTTGTCTTGACTGACCGGTGAGGTAGTAATTCATTCGCTAATGCTTTCTTACCGGCTTTCTCTCTGTTCTTTTGTTCTAATCTGATATTGTAGCGGATCACTTGCCAATATTCAGCACCATAGCCTACCAAAATTTCTGCTCCTGCTGGAATATCTTTTGATGCCTCAATAAAACAGCGCTTCTTTTCTGTCACATACTCCGAATTGTTCTTCACTCCTTCTACCCTGGTTATACCCTTTGCATCATTGGCAAAGTGAGCTACTCCTTTCTTGGTTTTCCAGGCATCAATACAATGCTTGTTGTTAAAAAAGAAAACATAACCATTGCGTTCATCCGCCATCTTTTCAATTTCTTTCCAGGTAACAATTTGCCCTTTATACTCAACAATGCGAGTTCCCTTTGGGATCAACTCTTTTGCAAACAGCCCTTTTCCAGCTCCGGGGATAGTAGACTTCTTAACAATCAATTTTTTCTCTAGTAGTGCCATATGTAATACGGTCGCGAAGTTAGTTTAATTTAGTCATTGTAAAAGAATTGGACTAAGCATACCAAAAACAGGCGGTAGTCAACCCGTCAATCTTCCTGACACAAAACCTTATACAAGCAAAAAAGCACCTGTGCAGGTGCCTTTTTAAAACAAAAGTTTTAATAATTTCTAGACCTTAATTTCGACATCTACTCCACTAGGAAGTTCAAGCTTCATCAATGCGTCTACTGTTTTTGCGCTGTTAGAGTAAATGTCTACCAAACGCTTATAGGTACAAAGTTGAAATTGCTCACGTGACTTTTTATTCACGTGTGGTGAACGTAACACTGTAAACTTTTCTTTTTCAGTAGGAAGTGGAATAGGGCCACTTACCACAGCACCTGTAGCTTTCACCGCACGCACGATTTTTTCAGAGGACTTATCAACCAAATTATGATCGTAAGACTTGAGTTTAATTCTTATTTTCTGGTTCATAATCTAAACGTCTTTTAGATATTTATTTTGTGGCAACAGCGCCTTTTACTTCGTCAATAACTTTATCAGCAAGGTTCTTAGGAACCGGTGAATAATGTGAGAATGTGAGTGTAGCAGATGCACGTCCAGACGTGATCGTTCTCAAGTCAGTTACATAACCAAACAACTCCGACAATGGCACATCAGCTTTAATAACCTGAGCTCCTCCGCGTGTGTCCATGCCTTTCATAATACCTCTTCTACGGTTCAAATCACCTGTAACAGAACCTGTATATTCATCTGGAGAGATAACTTCAACACCCATGATTGGTTCAAGTAACTGAGGTCCACACTTACGTGCAGCTTCTCTAAAGCCAATGCGTGCTGCCAATTCAAACGATAAAGAATCGGAGTCAACATCATGGAATGAACCATGAAACAAACGCACTTTCATTGAATCGATCGGATAACCTGCTAGCGGACCGTTAGCCATTGATTGCTCGAATCCTTTCTGTACGGAAGGAATAAATTCGCGAGGAATAACTCCTCCTACGATATCGTTCACAAACTCAAGACCTGGTTTATCCTCAGGTCCCAATTCGCGTGGCCCGATTTCAAATACGATGTCGGCAAATTTACCACGACCACCAGTTTGTTTCTTATAAACTTCTTTATGTTCAACAGACTTAGTAAGAGATTCTTTGTATGCAACCTGAGGAGCACCTTGATTGATTTCTACTTTGAACTCGCGTCTTAAACGATCGATAATAATTTCAAGGTGCAATTCACCCATTCCACGTAGGATGGTTTGACCTGTCTCATGATCTGTGTTTACACGAAGTGTAGGATCTTCCTCTACTAATTTGGCAATTGCCATACCCAATTTATCAGCATCCACCTGCTTCTTAGGCTCGATGGCATAACCAATAACTGGCTCAGGGAATACCATTGACTCTAACACAACCAAGCGTTTTTCATCGCAAAGAGTGTCACCGGTTTTAATATCCTTGAATCCTACTACAGCACCAATATCACCAGCAGGAAGCCTGTCAATTTGATTTTGTTTATTCGCGTGCATTTGGAACACACGTGAAATTCTTTCCTTTTGTCCAGAACGAGTATTGTGTATATATGAACCAGAGTCCAATACGCCAGAATATGCCCGCACGAAACAAAGTCGGCCTACGAAAGGATCGGTAGCAATCTTAAATGCTAATCCTACGAATGGCTCCTTCTCATCAGGGCGAATTTCTACTTCTTCTTCTGTATCAGGGTTTGTACCAATGATTACGTCTTTATCTAATGGTGAAGGAAGCAACTCCATCACGTAATCCAATAATGTTTGAACTCCTTTGTTTTTGAAAGAAGACCCACATACCATTGGTACGATCTTCATGTCAATAGTTGCCTTGCGGAGTGCGGTTAGAATTTCAGCTTCGGAAATCGAATTCGGATCATCAAAAAACTTCTCAATCAAGGTTTCGTCATATTCAGCCACCGCTTCTAGAAGTTTCTCACGATACTCCCTAACCTCTTCAAGCATATCCTCAGGAATTGGAACCTCCTGAAAAGTCATGCCCTTATCATGTTCGTTCCAAATAACACCGCGGTTGTTAATCAGGTCGACAACACCCTTAAAGTTATCTTCAGAACCAATTGGCAACTGCAATGCAACCGCCTTGCTACCTAATTTCTCCTTCACCTGCTTGCACACTCCTAAGAAGTCTGCACCAGAACGGTCCATTTTATTTACAAACCCGATACGGGCTACTTTGTAATTGTCAGCAAGGCGCCAGTTCGTTTCTGATTGTGGCTCAACACCATCAACAGAACTAAATAGAAAAACCAAGCCATCCAATACACGCAGAGAGCGGTTTACCTCAACGGTAAAATCCACGTGCCCCGGAGTATCGATAATGTTAACATGGTAATCATTCTTCCGATACTTCCAGTTTACGGTAGTTGCAGCAGAGGTGATTGTGATGCCACGTTCTTGTTCCTGAGCCATCCAGTCCATCGTAGCGGCACCTTCATGCACTTCACCAATTTTATGACTTACACCAGCGTAGTAAAGGATACGCTCCGTGGTTGTGGTTTTACCTGCATCGATGTGCGCAGCAATACCAATATTTCTGGTGAATTTTAAATCTCTTGCCATTTAGGGTTAGAATCTGAAATGTGAAAATGCTTTGTTCGCCTCAGCCATACGGTGAGTATCGTCTTTCTTCTTGATAGCAGCACCTTCGCCTTTTGAAGCGGCTATGATTTCTGCTGCCAATTTATCCATCATGGTTTTTTCACCACGTGAGCGTGCGTAATCAATCAACCATTTGATGGAAAGATTTATTTTACGCTCAGGGCGGATTTCCACGGGCACTTGAAATGTAGCTCCACCCACTCTGCGGCTTTTTACTTCCACAGCAGGCATTACATTATTCATTGCACGCTTCCATACTTCCAATCCAGGCTCACCACCCACTTTCTTTTCTACTTGTGCAATAGCATCGTAAAAGGTGTTATAGGCAACACTTTTCTTACCACTCTCCATCATGTAGTTCACAAACTTGGTTACAAGGGTGTCACCAAATTTAGGATCAGGAAGTAAGTATCTTTTTTTAGGTTTTGACTTTCTCATAGCTCTTTGACTTATTTTTTACCTTTTGCTGGAGCGCCTTTCGCAGGGGCACCTTTGGCTGCTGCACCGGCCTTCGGTCTTTTAGCACCATATTTTGAACGGCTTTGAAGGCGGCCACTAACACCTGATGTATCCAATGCACCACGCACAATGTGATAACGCACACCTGGAAGGTCTTTTACTCTACCTCCACGGATCAGCACTATCGAGTGCTCCTGAAGGTTGTGTCCTTCACCAGGGATGTATGCGTTCACCTCTTTGTGGTTCGTTAAACGCACACGAGCCACTTTTCGCATGGCTGAATTTGGTTTTTTAGGGGTTGTCGTGTACACTCGTGTACACACTCCTCTACGCTGTGGGCAAGAATCGAGAGCAGGAGATTTTGACTTAAAAGTCAACTTCTTTCTTCCTTTTCTTACAAGTTGTTGAATGGTAGGCATTTATATATTAATTTAAAACCCTTCAAAAATAAGGACTGCAAAGGTATTTAAAGTAGAATAGGATACAAAACCTTGTCTAAAGAAATTTTGTGTGCTATCTCTTGTAAATACTCTAAAAATGTCATGCTTCACCAATTGTTCCTCCAAAATTCATTGGAAATTGAGGCGCTTCATTGGTTTGCTTTATAGGCCCAAATGTAGCCTCGTATTTACTTATATTGTCTTTCAAGGCTGCCAATAGCCTTTTAGCGTGTTCCGGTGTTATTATTACCCTTGCCTTCACTCTTGCCTTTGGCACCCCGGGCATGAGACGGATAAAATCAACTACAAACTCGCTGTTTGAGTGAGCAATCATAGCGAGATTAGAGTAAATGCCTTCCGCAATTTCTTCGGATAATTCTATATTAATCTGATTTGTTGCAGGATTATTCTTTTCGTCAGCCATATAAATAAAAATTAAACCCCCTCCTTTTATTTGGAGGGGGCTTGAGTTTTAATCTTGTAACTCTTTTTCTTTTGATTTTTTCTCAGGAGCATCTACCAGTCTCTGGTATTCTTCTTCTGAGCTAACAATCATATCATTGAATCTTCTCTGACCAGTACCGGCAGGAATCAAGTGACCAACAATCACATTTTCTTTTAATCCCATCAATTGATCAGCCTTACCTCGGATGGCAGCTTCGCTGAGCACCTTCGTGGTTTCCTGGAATGATGCAGCTGACAGCCAGCTTTCCGTCTTCAATGAAGCTTGAGTAATCCCTTGAAGGGTAGGTCTTGAAACAGCAGATAAAGCATCACGCACCTCTACCACCTTAAGATCTCTTCTCTTCAAGGACGAATTTTCGTCACGCAACTCACGAGGGCTGATGATCTGTCCTACTTTGAAACGTTGAGAATCCCCTGAATCCAATACTACTTTCTTATCCAGAACACCATCGTTCTCCTCACGGAATTCAAACTTATCCACATATTCGCCAGGCAGGAAGGTAGTGTCACCTGAGTCGAGGATTTCTACTTTCTGCATCATCTGACTTACAATACACTCGATATGCTTGTCATTGATTTTTACACCTTGCAAGCGATATACTTCCTGTATTTCATTTACCAGGTACTCTTGCACAGCAGTAGGTCCTTTGATAGAAAGTATATCCGATGGTGTAATTGCACCGTCCGACAGTGGTTGACCTGCTTTTACAAAGTCATTGTCCTGAACAAGGATGTGCTTAGATAACGGCACTAAGTATCGCTTCTGAACACCATCTTTTGATTCGATGAAAATCTCACGATTACCACGCTTTATACCACCGTATGTAACAACGCCATCAATTTCACTAACCACAGCTGGGTTAGATGGATTACGTGCTTCAAATAATTCAGTTACACGAGGCAAACCACCCGTAATATCGCGAGACTTACCCATGGTACGAGGAATCTTAGCAAGTACTTGACCAGCTTTGATTTTTTCTCCTTCATCCACCGCCAAGTGTGCCCCTACCGGAATGTTATAACCTTTAGTCTCAGTCTTGCCATTTACGATAATAGCAGGGTTCTTCGTCTTATCACGAGTATCAGTAATCACTTTCTCACGGTGACCTGTCTGCTCATCCGACTCTTCCTTAAATGTGATTCCTTCAATGATAGCTTCATAGGCAATTTCACCATCAAACTCTGAAAGAATTACTGCGTTGTATGGATCCCAGTAACAAAGCTCCTCACCTTTTTCTACTTTCTGACCATCTTTTACTCTAAGGAATGTTCCATAAGGAACGTTGTTAGAAATTAGAACGCGCTTTTCACTATCGAGAATTCTGATCTCGCCTGTACGCCCCATCACCACTTTCACTTTATTTTCTTCGCGGTCGATTGTATCTACAGTACGAATACCTTCAAATTCAACAGTACCCGCAAATTTTGCTTTAATATTTGCATCAACCGCAATGTTAGAAGCGGTACCACCCACGTGGAAAGTACGAAGTGTTAACTGTGTACCGGGTTCACCAATTGACTGGGCAGCTATTACACCTACTGCTTCACCTGCCTGCACCATTTTACCGGTTGCCAGGTTTCTGCCATAGCATTTTGCGCAACCACCAATCTTAGTTTCGCAGGTTAATACAGATCTAATTTCTACTTCTTCAATGCTAGTCTCTTCGATCAACTTAGCCACCTCATCGGTGATTTCTTCGTTGGCTGCACAAATCAATTCATCGGTAACAGGATCATAGATATCATGTACGGTTACTCGACCTAAAATGCGCTCTGACAATGGCTCTACAATATCTTCATTGTCTTTCAATGCAGTCACTTTCAATCCACGCAGGGTGCCGCAATCTTCTTCAGTAACCACTAAGTCCTGAGCAACATCAACCAACCTACGGGTTAGGTAACCTGCATCAGCCGTTTTCAACGCTGTATCCGCAAGACCTTTACGTGCACCGTGTGTAGAAATAAAGTACTCTAACACATCCAATCCTTCCTTAAAGTTCGAAAGAATAGGGTTCTCAATAATAGATCCTACCGAGCCAGCAAGATTTTTCTGAGGCTTTGCCATCAGACCACGCATTCCACCTAACTGACGTATCTGCTCTCTTGAACCACGGGCTCCAGAGTGCATCATCATATAAATAGAATTGAATCCTTGCTGATCTTCCTCCAATTGCTTCATCAGCGTATTGGTAAGCAAAGTATTAGTACGAGTCCAGATATCAATAACCTGATTGTAACGCTCATTGTCAGTGATAAGACCCATCATATAGTTGTTCCATACAGAATCAACTTCCTTTTGAGCATCTTCTACTAATTTCTTCTTTTCATCAGGCACTTTTACATCACCCAATCCCATTGACAAGCCACCCTTGTAAGCCATTTGGAATCCGATGTCCTTAATATCATCCAAGAATTTAGCAGTCTTTGCCTGCCCAGCATACTTAAATACATCAGCAATGATGCCTTGCAACTTTTTCTTAGTCAACAACTCATCAACAAATCCTACTTCTTCCGGTGTTACCTCATTAAAAATAACACGACCAGTAACAGTCTCAATAAGCTTGCTCTCAATTATACCGGTCTTCTTATCCTTTAAATTCACTCTTACTTTCACGATAGCATGCTTTGATAGCTTGCCTTCATTGTAAGCGATGATTACTTCTTCTGATGAGTAAAATGTCTTGCCTTCGCCCTTCTCTCCTTTTCTACCTTTTGTCAAGTAATAGAGCCCCAACACCATGTCCTGTGAAGGTACAGTAATCGGTGCTCCGTTTGCAGGGTTAAGAATATTGTGAGAAGATAGCATTAGGGTAGAAGCTTCCAAAATTGCTTCCTGGCCAAGTGGCACGTGTACCGCCATCTGGTCACCGTCAAAGTCAGCGTTAAATGCCGTACAAACAAGCGGATGCAATTGAATCGCTTTTCCTTCAATCAATTTAGGTTGGAAAGCCTGAATACCTAAGCGGTGAAGCGTTGGAGCACGGTTTAAAAGAACAGGATGTCCTTTCAACACGTTTTCCAAAATATCCCATACTACAGGATCCTTGCGATCAACAATTTTCTTTGCTGACTTTACTGTCTTAACAATACCTCTTTCGATCAGCTTACGGATAATAAAGGGCTTGAATAATTCAGCCGCCATATCCTTAGGCAAACCACATTCATGTAACTTCAATTCTGGTCCTACAACAATAACCGAACGGCCTGAGTAGTCAACGCGCTTACCTAGTAGGTTTTGACGGAAACGTCCTTGCTTACCTTTCAGCATATCGCTCAAAGATTTCAATGCGCGGTTACCGTCAGAACGAACCGCATTCACTTTACGTGAATTGTCGAACAAGGAGTCAACCGCTTCCTGAAGCATACGCTTCTCATTACGGAGAATTACTTCAGGAGCTTTAATATCGATTAATCTCTTAAGACGGTTGTTACGGATAATAACACGTCTGTAAAGATCATTCAAATCTGATGTTGCAAAACGACCACCATCCAATGGCACCAATGGACGTAATTCTGGAGGAATAACCGGAACCATTTTAATAGTCATCCACTGGGGACGATTTTCAATCCTGGTATTCGCATCGCGGAATGCCTCCACAACTTTCAAACGCTTCAACGCTTCTGCCTTGCGCTGTTGAGATGTATCGGTTGCAGCCTGATGACGCAGCTCATATGATAACTCATCCAGATTAACACGAGATAATAACATCTCAAGTGCATCAGCGCCCATCTTCGCGATGAATTTTTTAGGATCATTATCATCCAATAATTGGTTTTCGCGAGGCAACTTATCAACGATGTCAAGATATTCTTCCTCGGTGAGGAAGTCCAAACGGTTTATACCATCTTCTTCTTTTACACCTGGCTGTATGACCGCATAGCGTTCATAATAGATTATCTGATCCAGTTTCTTAGTGGGAAGACCTAACAAATAACCAATCTTATTAGGTAATGAACGGAAGTACCAAATGTGAGCAACTGGCACAACTAGCTCAATGTGACCCATGCGTTCACGTCTTACCTTCTTCTCGGTAACTTCTACCCCACAACGGTCGCATATAATACCTTTATAGCGAATACGCTTATACTTTCCGCAATGACACTCCCAATCCTTTACAGGACCGAAAATTCGTTCGCAAAACAATCCTCCCATCTCGGGCTTATAGGTCCGATAGTTGATCGTCTCGGGTTGTGTTACTTCACCGTGTGAGCTCTCCAGAATTGATTCAGGGGATGCTAAACTGATGGTGATTTTAGAGAAATCGTTGTTGATTTTTTTATTTTTTCTGAAAGACATGCTTTGTGTTTTTTCAGTTAACTAAATCTATTATAGTCCGAAAGTCTGAGGTCCGAAAGTCAGAAGATTGTAGCCTTACTGACTTTCGGACTTTCCGACTAATTAATCCATCGTGATCTCAAGGGCCAAGCCTCTGAGTTCATGTACAAGTACATTGAATGACTCAGGGATGTTTGGTTTTCTCATGGTTTCGCCTTTCACAATTGATTCGTAGGCTTTTGCTCTACCAATCACATCATCTGACTTAATGGTGAGAATTTCCTGAAGAATGTGCGAGGCACCAAATGCTTCAATCGCCCACACTTCCATTTCCCCGAAACGCTGACCTCCAAATTGCGCTTTACCTCCAAGGGGTTGCTGCGTAATCAGTGAGTAAGGTCCGATAGAACGTGCGTGCATCTTATCATCTACCAAGTGACCAAGTTTTAACATGTAAGCGATACCTACTGTAACTGGTTGATCGAATTTCTCACCGGTCAAACCATCATACAGATAGGTACGACCAAACTCAGGAAGATTTGCTTCTTTCAATTCGGCAGAAACCTGATCCAATGATGCTCCGTCAAAAATCGGAGTAGCATATTTTCTTCCTAGTTTTTTACCTGCCCATGCAAGAACTGTTTCGTAAATCTGACCCAAGTTCATACGAGAAGGTACACCAAGAGGGTTCAAGCAAATGTCTACCGGAGTTCCATCTTCCAGGAATGGCATATCTTCCTCACGAACGATACGAGCTACCACGCCTTTATTTCCATGTCGACCTGCCATCTTATCTCCCACTTTCAATTTGCGCTTCTTGGCAACATAAACTTTTGCCAATTGCACAATACCGGCAGGAAGTTCATCACCTACTTCAAGAGTGAATCGTTCGCGCTTGAATTCACCAGCGATAACATTTCTCTTGTTAAGATAATTCTTCACTATTTCGGCAATCAGGTCATTCGTATGATCATCGGTGGTCCATGTTTCAAGACTTATGTCAGCAACCAAATTCACCTCTTCAGGTACATTGTAATTGCTTTCATCGCGATAAATGTTCTTATCAGGGAACAAGTTGTTTTCAATCACCTTGCCGGAGAACTTCACCCCCTTGCTTACTAACTCATCGCCAAACTTATGCTTCACACCCTGACTGGTTTTACCAGTAAGTAGGGTGGTTAGTTTCCGGATCATCTCATTACGAAGATCCGACAACTGCTTGCTATATCGATTCTTTAATGCGTCAAGTTCCTTCTTTGACTTCGTGCGAACATCTTTATCGCGCTTAGGTCTGGAAAACAATTTGGTTTCAATAACAACTCCCTTCAGTGATGGAGGCGCCTTCATGGAAGCATCTTTCACATCTCCTGCTTTGTCACCAAAAATTGCTCTTAAGAGTTTTTCTTCTGGTGTAGGATCTGTTTCTCCTTTCGGAGTGATTTTACCAATTAAAATATCTCCTTCCTTCACTTCAGCACCCATGCGAATGATTCCATTTTCATCCAAATGCTTTACTGCTTCTTCGCTTACGTTCGGGATTTCTGACGTCAATTCTTCTTCTCCACGTTTTGTATCACGTACTTCAAGTTCAAATTCTTCTACGTGAATAGAAGTATAAACATCGTCACGTACTACACGTTCAGAGATTACAATTGCATCTTCAAAGTTGTAACCTTGCCAAGGCATGTATGCCACTAACAAATTGCGACCGAGTGCTAACTCTCCATTCGCTGTACCATAACCTTGGCACAACGGCTGCCCCTTCGATACCCTATCTCCCTTTTTAACAAGTGGAGTAAGGTTGATACATGTATCCTGATTGGTTCTTCTGAACTTAATTAAAGTATATGACTTCACCTCATCATCAAACCGAACCAATTGTTGCTCCTCTGACACTTCGTATCGTACAACAATTTTATTGGCATCAACAAACTCAACTGTACCAGGCCCTTCTGATATAATCAAGGTGCGGGAATCAAGTGCTATTCTACCTTCTAATCCAGTGCCTACCACAGGAGCTTCTGGTCTTACCAATGGAACAGCCTGACGTTGCATGTTGGATCCCATCAATGCACGGTTGGCATCATCGTGCTCTAAGAAAGGAATCAGCGAAGCTGCAATAGATACAATTTGATTTGGGGCAACGTCCATGTAGCGGATATCTTTCGGATCTACCACTGGAAAATCTCCTTCAAAACGTGCCTTTACTTTATCTTCTTCTAAATCACCACTCGCCTTAATTTTAATATTTGCCTGAGCGATGTTATGCGTATCTTCTTCTTCAGCCGTTAAGAAGATAACATCTTTACCTTTTACCTGGCCATTTTCAACTTTACGGTAAGGGGTTTCGATAAAGCCCATTTTATTCACTTTTGCGTGAACACATAGAGACGAAATCAAACCAATGTTTGGACCTTCCGGAGTTTCAATGGTACATAGGCGACCATAGTGAGTATAGTGAACGTCACGAACCTCAAAACCTGCACGCTCTCTTGAGAGACCACCTGGCCCGAGTGCCGACATTCTACGCTTGTGTGTAATCTCAGCCAACGGATTTGTTTGATCCATAAACTGTGAAAGCTGATTGGTTCCAAAGAATGAGTTGATTACTGAAGACAACGTACGCGCGTTGATCAAATCAACGGGTTTAAAGTCTTCGTTATCGCGAACATTCATTCTTTCTTTGATGGTTCTCGCCATACGGGCAAGGCCGACACCAAACTGAGAGTATAATTGTTCACCAACAGTTCTTACGCGTCTATTACTCAAGTGGTCAATATCATCAACAACTGCTTTAGAGTTGATCAAACCAATCAGATATTTAACAATGAGGATAATATCCTCAGTAGTTAATACGCGCTGATCGAAACTAAGATCAAGACCTAATTTCTTGTTAATTCTATATCGTCCTACTTCACCTAAATCATAACGCTTCTCGCTGAAGAACAAGCTCTGGATAATATCGCGAGCCGTTTGCTCATCAGGAGCTTCTGTATTTCTTAACTGACGGTAGATTTGCTCTACCGCTTCTTTTTCTGAGTTAGAATTATCTTTAGCGAGTGTGTTGAAGATGATATGAAAATCGCCTACGTTCACATCTTCTCTGTGAAGAATGATAGACTTTACACCAGAATCCAGAATTGTATCTACATCTTCCGCTGTAATCACATGATCGCGCTCCAATAACACCTCGTTACGATCGATGGAAACTACTTCACCAGTATCTTCATCCACGAAATCTTCCGTCCATGTTTTTAAAACACGTGCAGCAAGCTTGCGGTCAACTGTTTTCTTGAGTGTATTTTTATTGGCCTCGATTTCTTCGGATAATCCAAAAAGATCAAGAATATCTTTATCTGTTCCATAACCAATGGCACGGAGCAATGTGGTTACCGGAAACTTCTTCTTACGATCGATGTAGGCGTACATGACAGCGTTCACATCGGTAGCAAATTCAATCCAAGAGCCTTTGAAAGGAATGATACGGGCTGAATATAATTTCGTTCCGTTGGTATGTTTACTCATGGCGAAAAACACACCCGGAGATCGATGCAATTGCGATACAATTACGCGTTCAGCGCCATTGATAACAAAAGAGCCTTTCTCAGTCATGTAAGGAATGTTTCCAAGAAACACTTCTTGCTCTATGGTTTCGAAATCTTCGTTGTCCTCATCATTACATGTAAGACGAAGTTTTGCCTTTAATGGCACAGAGAAGGTTAATCCTCTGTCTATGCATTCGTCTACATCATACTTGGGAGGATCGATTGTATAATCAACAAATTCAAGCACGAAATTCTCGCGTGAATCTGAGATTGGGAAGTTCTCAGCAAAAACTTTGAAGAGACCTTCGTTTTGACGTTTCTCTGCAGGAGTTTCTATTTGAAGAAAATCCTTGAATGATTGAACTTGAATATCCAGAAAATCCGGATACTCTAATACTTTCTCGATTGATGAGAAATCAATCCTGTTATTTGCTGTCTTCTTTGCCAAGGGACTTTAGATTTTAATTTCCAGGACTAGAAATAACTAAAACATGTTTTGGGTACTCATGCCATCAGTGGCATAAATAGGTAAAGACCCCAGTCCCATCCCGCTAGTTAACGGGAGGGAATGGAGCCTAAATTCCGGTTAGACGGTACCCTTCGCCTCCAAGAAGATTATTTCAACTCGATTTCGGCACCAGCCTCAACGAGTGTCTTCTTGAGATTTTCAGCTTCGTCTTTAGGTAAGCCTTCTTTGATTGTCTTGGGAGCTCCGTCAACTACGTCCTTTGCTTCTTTCAAGCCAAGACCGGTTAATTCTTTCACAAGCTTCACGATCTGAAGTTTGTTAGGACCAGCAGCTTTCAATACTACATCGAAGTTAGTTTTTTCTGCAGGAGCAGCTGCAGCAGCACCGGCTCCAGGTCCTGCTACTACAGCAGCAGCAGCCGGCTCAATGCCATGTGTTTCTTTAAGATAAGAAGCTAATTCATTTACTTCTTTAACGGTAAGTTCTACCAGTTGATCGCCAAGTGATTTTACGTCAGCCATGATTGTAATTGTTAATTTTTAGTTCAATAGTTATTGTTTTCTTTCTTCCAAAGCTTTTACCAAGCCAGCTACTGTTTGCTTGCCACTTAATAAAGCAGACAATACATTCTTAGCAGGAGATTGTAGCAATGAAATGATGTCGCCAATGAGTTCATTCTTAGATTTCAACTCGCTTAGCGTGTCTAAATGCTCCTCTCCTATAAACAGAGCGGACTCTATAGAAGCAGCTTTTAAACCTGGTTTACCTTTTTGTTTGATCCGGTACTCCTTTATGATTCTTGCGGGTGCATTTCCTGATTCTTTAGAAAATAACACTCCTGAAAAACCTTTAAGTGTACTAAATAATTCTTCGTAATTACCCTCCTGCTTTTCCAATGCCTTACGAATGAGTGTGTTTTTATAAACACCATACTCAACACCTGCATTATAACAAAGTCTACGAAACGCGTTGATCTGCGCAACGGTAAGACCTGACGCATCGGTAATATAGAAATGGTTATGCTGGGAAAACTTCTCAGCCAACACATCAATAATTTGTCCTTTTTCTTCTCTGGTCATTTTAAAAATATTATAGACCTGCAATCGAACCCTTATCCACCAATATACCGGGACTCATCGTAGAGGAAAGGCTGATACTTTGTACATATGTACCTTTCGATGAAGCCGGCTTTAACTTAACCACCGTGTTAATAAGTTCAGTAGCATTATCTTTTATTTTTTCTGCACTGAAGGAAGCCTTACCTACGCTGGCGTGAATAATTCCTTGTTTGTCAATTTTGAAGTCAACTTTACCCGCCTTCACATCTTTCACTGCTTTTCCAACTTCCAGGGTTACTGTACCTGACTTCGGGTTTGGCATTAGACCTCTTGGTCCAAGCACCTTACCTAACTTACCTACTTTCGCCATAACGGTAGGCATTGTGATAATTACATCTACATCCGTCCAGCCACCTTCAATCTTCTTAATATAATCATCTAGCCCTACGTGTTCAGCACCAGCATCTTTTGCTTCCTGCTCTTTGTCAGGTGTACATAGCACTAATACACGAACCACCTTACCCAAACCATGAGGAAGAGAGACAACGCCTCTTACCATTTGATCGGATTTCTTAGGATCTACACCTAAGCGAATATCTACATCAACCGAAGCGTCAAACTTGGTGAATGTTATTTCCTTCATCACCTTCGCTGCATCTTCCAAAGAATATTCCTTCTCAGGATTATACTTGGCGAGTACCGCCTTTCTGTTTTTAGTCAACTTTGCCATCGTCTATATTATTTTTCCCAAGGGGCTGTTCCACTTACTGTTACACCCATACTACGAGCTGTGCCGGCAACCATCTTCATGGCCGATTCAACTTTAAAGGCATTCAAATCAGGCATCTTAAGCTCTGCAATCTTTTTGATTTGATCCCAAGTGATTGATCCTACCTTAAGTCGGTTAGGTTCCTTAGATCCTTTTTGAACCTTTAGAGCATCCATTATCAATATGGCAGCTGGTGGTGTTTTAATAACAAAGTCAAAAGACTTGTCATTGTACATTGTGATTAACACAGGCAATACTTGCCCTTGCTTATCCTGAGTTCTTCCATTGAACTGTTTGCAGAAGTCCATGATGTTCAAACCCTTTGAACCCAGTGCTGGACCGATAGGAGGAGCCGGGTTGGCTTGTCCGCCTTTCACCTGCAATTTTAAATAACCTGTTATTTCCTTAGCCATTGTATTATTCTTACTAATCTAACTTTTCAACTTGCATGTAACTGAGTTCAACTGGTGTGTTCCTACCAAATATCTTCACCATTACATTTAATTTCTTCTTGTCTTCAAAAATCTCTTCCACCGATCCGGTAAATCCGCTGAATGGACCATCCATCACTTTCACCGATTCTCCCTTTATAAAAGGGGTTTCAAGCTTCTCTTCAAACTGATCAATTTCATCAACATTACCTAGAATCCTGTTTACCTCAGATTGTCTAAGGGCAACAGGTTCTTTATTGGTTGCACTTGATCCATTGTTTCCCAAAAATCCAATAACACCTGGGATATTATTTACTGTATGGTACGCCTCTCCATTTGAAAGATCTGCCGAAACAAGTACATAGCCAGGGAAGAAGTTTCTTTCCCTCACCCTTTTCTTTCCATTCCTCATCTCATACACCTTTTCAGAGGGTATCAGTACCTGAGGAATAAAATCAACAAGTTTTGATCGCTCAATCTCAGTTTCCAAGTAAGATTTAACTTTCTTCTCTTGGCCGCTGATAACGCGTAATACATACCACTTTAGCTCTCCCATCCAGATGTTTTATTAGAATTCTTTATAAAACCAAGCCAAAGCATTCTTAAAACCTAAATCCACAAAGCCAATAACGATGGCAAAAATCAGAGATGCAACCAGCACCAAAATAGCGCTGCTTTGCAATTCATTAAATTTTGGCCAAGACACCTTATTACGTATCTCGTCAATGGAGTCTAAAATATAATTCTTTACCTTTTCCATCCATTTTATGCTTTGCACGGGTGGAGAGACTCGAACTCCCAGCCAACGGTTTTGGAGACCGCTACTCTACCAATTGAGCTACACCCGTAAACTGTTTTTGTTCAGCTCTCCCTTTTGAACTGCACCCGCGTACCCTCAATCCAAAAGGACTGCAAAGGTAGAACAAGAACCCATGAAAACAAAAGCGTTTCTAAGAAAAATCTCAGAAACGCTTTACTTTTGATTATCAGGCATTTAGCTGTATTAGCCTTGGCTAACGCTTCGCCTGTATTTAATTAATCAAGAATTTCAGTAACCTGACCAGATCCTACTGTGCGACCACCCTCACGGATAGCGAAACGAAGACCTTTTTCCATCGCGATTTTGTTGATCAACTCAACCTCAATAGAAACGTTATCACCAGGCATAACCATTTCAACACCTGCAGGAAGCTTACACTCACCTGTTACATCTGTCGTGCGGAAATAGAACTGTGGACGATACTTATTAAAGAATGGAGTATGACGACCACCTTCTTCCTTAGAAAGAACGTAAACTTCAGCCTTAAATTTCTGATGTGGTGTTACTGAGTTTGGTTTACAAATAACCATACCACGGCAGATTTGCTCCTTTTCAATACCACGTAACAACAAACCTACGTTGTCACCAGCTTCACCTCTATCAAGGATCTTACGGAACATTTCAACACCGGTAATAGTTGATGTCAAATCTTCTGCTCCCATTCCAAGAATTTGAACTGGATCGCCAGTCTTAATAATACCACGCTCTATACGCCCCGTAGCAACTGTACCACGACCAGTGATCGAGAATACGTCTTCCACAGGCATCAAGAAATCTTTATCAATCAATCGTATCGGGAGCGGAATATGCTCATCTACGGCTTTCATCAATTCTTCAACCTTTTCTACCCACTTCGCTTCGCCATTCAGTGCTCCAAGGGCAGAACCTCTGATTACAGGCATCGTATCACCAGGGAAATTGTAATAAGTCATCAACTCACGAACTTCCATTTCAACCAAGTCAAGCAATTCAGTATCGTCAACCAAGTCAACTTTGTTCATGAACACAACCAATGCAGGTACTCCTACCTGGCGAGCTAAAAGAATATGCTCACGTGTTTGTGGCATAGGTCCGTCTGTTGCAGCTACCACTAAGATAGCTCCGTCCATTTGGGCAGCACCTGTAACCATGTTCTTTACATAGTCAGCGTGTCCTGGACAGTCTACGTGCGCATAATGTCTGTTTTCTGTTGCGTACTCTACGTGAGAGGTGTTAATTGTGATACCTCTTTCTTTTTCTTCAGGTGCATTGTCAATTGAAGAGAAATCTCTCATTGAAGCAAGTCCTTTAGAGGCGAGAACCTTGGTAATAGCAGCGGTAAGTGTCGTCTTGCCGTGGTCAACGTGACCAATAGTACCGATGTTTACGTGAGGTTTCGAGCGGTCAAATGTTTCCTTTGCCATATTTGAAAATCCCGGTTAAAGTTTAAAGTGTATAAATTATTAAATAAGTTACTATTCAAAGCTTCTATAATTAAGAAGCACTACACACCCCAAACATGTTAAGCCTTTCGAATAAGGGTTATTCGTTAAATTTCTGATACTTAAATAATGGTCGCTACCCATTGGTTATCAGATATTTCATTCAAATCAAAATTTCAAAGTCATAAAATTATCCCGATCGCTATCGGAATAAACATTGTTATTCAGCTTACAATCACCAAACAACACCAATTTGCAGAGCTGTTGAAGGGAATTGAACCCTCGACCTCTTCCTTACCAAGGAAGTGCTCTACCCCTGAGCTACAACAGCTTGTTTTAGTTGTTGGTTCTCTGTTGTTGGTTGTTAGCTTGTAACAACTAATAACTATCAACTAACAACTTCACTCAGAGCGGGAGACGAGGCTCGAACTCGCGACCTATAGCTTGGAAGGCTATCGCTCTACCAACTGAGCTACTCCCGCTTTTTTGATTTAAGATTGTTGATTATAATTTGCGATTAAAGCACAGGCTACGAAAATCGTAAATCTGACAATCTATTTGTGGGGAGAACAGGATTCGAACCTGTGAAGACATAAGTCAACAGATTTACAGTCTGTCCTCGTTGGCCGCTTGAGTATCTCCCCAGACAATTTTTCACTTAATATGTTAAGAACGCATAAGCCCTTTTAATCGGACTTTTTACCTACTTCTTTATTTTCCGCTAAAAAAATAGGAGTGCAAAATTATACGGTTTTTCGGTTTAGACAAACTGGAAACAGTAATTATCTAAAGAAGAATTGAGAATATTAATAATTAGCCTCTTACATGATCACTATTTCATGAATAATGTCGGGGCCAAATTCTTTCTGGAAGAGTTCTATGATTTCCTTCTTATGAAAAGAGAGTTCATTTTTCATGGAGGGGCTTTCAAGCTCTACAAACATTACTTTATTGCGAATAAAGACCTTTTTTGTGCGTTTTGCCACTGGTTTTCCGACCATTCTTTCCCACGATCCAATCAAATTTGCCTCATCAAACTTGGCTTTAATGTGGTAGCTGTTAAGCAGTTGTTGTATCGCCTGCCCAATGTGCATTGTGTTTCCTTCGTTATTATTAGGAGTCTTCGCCATCAAACTTCAAGTTACCATTTTCTACCACATAAATTTTTGCTGATATGCCAGCGGCACTCAAAATGGAGCGACTTCTGTCCAACCGCGCATCGGTAATAAATAATTGTCCAAACATTCCTTCGGCTACTAATTTCATTAGATGATGAATGCGATCGTCATCTAATTTGTCAAAAATATCATCCAGAAGAAGAATTGGCTTCAACCCTTTCTTTTCAGCAATTATCTGGAATTCGCTCAATTTAAGACTAATCAAAAAAGATTTCTGCTGACCTTGCGAACCCATTTTCTTTAATTCGTTGCCATTCAATAAAAATAAAAAATCGTCACGGTGTATACCGCAGGTGGTTCGCTGAAGCAGGATGTCTCGCTGTATATGATTTTTAAGTTGAGTGGCGAAATTGATTTGTTGTAAATCAGACCGATATTGGATATCAACCTCTTCAGAATCCTGAGCTATATAATTATAATGCTTTTTAAATTTTGGAATAAACTCCTGAAGCAAGGTCATTCTGCCTTGAAAGATATAATTTCCGGCTATGCAGATTCGGTGATCATAACTAGCCAATAACTCTGTGTCTACAGTACCCGATTCCGAAAACCTGCGAAGCAAGCTGTTGCGCTGCTTCAATTGGTGATTGTACGTGATCAGGTGTTCTAAATAAAACCGATCAAGCTGACTAAGCAAGGTATCAAAAAATCTACGTCTCTGTTCGGCACCGCCCCATATCAATTCAATATCTTGGGGTGTGATAAGCACGACTGGGTATTTGCCCACATGATCTGAAAACTTGAGGTAATCCTGATTGTCCTCGCGCACCACTTTCTTTTGCCCTTGCTGAAAGGCGCATACTACTTCCTTATGTCGACCTTCAATTGAAAATTTTCCTTTCACCAGAAACTGCGTTTGCTCAAAGCGAATGTTCTGGGTATCGGTGGGATTAATGGCACTTTTGGTAAATGCCAGATAATGAATCGCATCCAGTAGGTTTGTTTTGCCACTACCATTTTTCCCTAAAAAACAATTGATCTTGGGGTCGGGGCTAAATTCTGCTTCCGTGTAGTTTTTAAAATTATAAAGACGTAGCGATTCTAAAAACACGGCTTACTGGTATTACTGATTTTTTGGAAAGTACGCTTTCACCTATTTGGCGATTGTCGGTGGGTGGCGTATTTTCGCACCTCACAATCGTAACAAAATTAGCAATTATGGCTACCACTACCCAAGCAAAAGGTGCGGCTTCAAAAAAAGAAAAGGCTTCCTATCCAAAGGAGACATATATGTTCTGGTTTGAGAGCATGCTTTTAATGAGAAAGTTTGAAGAAAAAGCAGGGCAGCTTTACGGAATGCAAAAAATTCGTGGCTTTTGCCATTTGTATATTGGTCAGGAAGCCTGCGCATCAGGGGCAATTTCTGCTTTACGAAGAGGAGACAAATATATTACTGCTTATCGCGACCACGCGCATCCACTTGCCTTAGGTACCAGCCCAAATGCAATAATGGCGGAGCTTTATGGGAAAGAGACCGGTGTATCAAAAGGAAAGGGCGGCTCTATGCACATTTTTGATAAAGAGAACCACTTCTTTGGAGGTCATGGTATAGTAGGCGCACAAATTCCACTTGGTGCCGGAATCGGCTTTGCCGAAAAATATAATAAGACCGGAAATCTTTGTATTTGCTATATGGGCGATGGTGCCGTACGTCAGGGAGCTTTTCATGAAGCGCTTAACCTAGCCATGATTTGGAAAATACCTGTCATTTTTGTGATTGAGAATAATGGATATGCGATGGGAACATCCGTTCAACGGACTTCCAATGTTCATGAACTTTACACATTGGGTGAAGCGTATGACATGCCTGCTGAACCGGTAGATGCTATGAATGTAGAAGCTGTGCACGATTCTGTTTCAAGAGCGGCCGAGAGAGCAAGAGCAGGAGAAGGACCTACTTTATTGGAGTTCCGCACCTATCGCTACAAAGGCCATTCTATGTCTGATCCTCAAAAATACCGTACAAAAGAGGAAGTAGAACAATATAAACAACGCGACCCTCTTGAGCAGGTGCGTCAAACTATTTTAAATAACAAGATCGCAACTGAAAAAGAACTTGAAGCAATCGAACAAAAAGTGCTTGGCCAGGTGGAAGAAAGCGTGAAGTTTGCCGAGGAATCCAAATACCCAGACCCGTCAGAAGCGATGAAAGATATTTATGCCGAACCAAATTATCCTTTTATCATGGATTAAGGTATCATTTGATTAATAAGGCCGAATTCTTAGTTTTGCGTCCCGCTTCGTAGGCGGGACTTTTTATTTATACAATCAAATGGCAAAGAAGGAAGAAACCCAAGATTTACTAGAAAACGCTGAGTTAATTCAGGAGAAACTCGTTGACGTTGAAACCTGGTTAGAAAAAAACCCTAAAACAGCCATCGGAATAGTGGCTGCAATACTTTTGGTTGTTGGTGGTTTTTTTGGTTACCGATATTATCTTAATAATCAGGATATGCTTGCTCAAAAAGAGATGTTTCAGGCAATCCATTATTTTGAAGCTGATAGTTTGAACCTAGCCTTGAATGGTGATGGAAACAATCTTGGCCTTCTCCAAATCATTGAAGATTATGGGATGACCGATGCTGGCAACCTTGCCAACTATTATACTGGCTTTATTTATTTAAAGCAGGGAAAATACCCATTAGCTATTTTTCATTTTGAAGACTTTAGTTCAAAAGATCTGCTTGTGCAAGCTCGTGCTTACAGCCTGATGGGCGATGCCTACATGGAACAAAAGGATTTTGAAAATGCAGCCAAGTATTACAGCAAAGCTGTTGGCTATAAGCCAAACAAAGAATTTACTCCTACCTATTTGATGAAGTCGGGGCTGGCGTATGAGAAGCTTAATCAAAACGACAAAGCCAAAGAAGCTTACCAGACCATTATCGATAAATATTGGGAATCGAGCGAATTACAAAATGCCAAGAAATTTAAGGCGAGACTGGAAGCTAATTCGTAATCAATTTTAAAATAACTTTGAAGGGATAGATATCTATCCCTTTTTTATTTATACCAAAAAACAAGAACTCATGGCAGGAACACTCACATCAGTTTCGGAAAAGAGCAAAATCGACCTGAGCAAAAAAACATTTGCCGTTGTGGTGGCCGATTGGAATGAAGAAATCACGGAACCTTTATTTCAGGGTGCCTATGACGCCTTATTAAAACTAGGTGCAAAAAAGAAAAACATCATCAGAAAAAATGTGCCCGGCAGTTTTGAGCTTCCCCTGGGCGCCCAATGGATGGCTGATAAAAAAGATATAGATGCGGTGATCTGTTTGGGTTGTATAATACAAGGAGAAACGGCTCACTTCGATTATATATGTCAGGCTGTTGCCTATGGTGTGATGAAAGTGAATCTTAAATCGAACAAGCCAGTTGCTTTTGGAGTGCTAACAA
The DNA here is from genome assembly GCA_964349405.1 of uncultured Ohtaekwangia sp. Lineage (GTDB taxonomy): Bacteria > Bacteroidota > Bacteroidia > Cytophagales > Cyclobacteriaceae > ELB16-189. The sequence goes on from CAYGGY010000053.1 coordinate 22,442, forward strand.
CACTCAATAAGCAACAAGCCATCGATCGTGCTGGCGGTAAGCATGGGAATAAAGGGGAAGAAGCTGCACTCACTGTAGTTAAAATGCTGGAGATCTAACACTATTCCAGATTTCTAATGAGGACTTACTGCTTTTGATTCGCGTGATCGATGGCTCCTTCCACAATTAAAAATTGTGCTGCCATATAGGTGGCCATGATCAACACCGATGCCATCGGTAAAGGTTGCATAAATTTATTGATCGCCAGTAATGAATCTGAGATCATAAAAAAAATGGCCCCCACAAATATCAACACAAAACTTCTTTTCGAAGTTAACCCAAACCGAAGCAAGGCTTGTAACACCATAATCGTAAGAACCAGCGCATAAACCATCACGGGCATTTTCAATATCCCTAAATGAGGAAAAAGTATCACCACTAATCCCGTGCCCCACAGCACAAAGGGAAATGCCATGCGGACTTTTTGAGGATTTAATAATTCATCTGCCCCGTCTGTATTCCTCAATTGCCTATAGCTAACCATGTACAATACGTGGCCCGATAAAAAGGCAACTAACCCGGCAATGAAGAATTTCTCTTCTTGCTGAAACATGAGTAATACATCCCCGAGCCAGCAAAACACAAGTGCTGCCATGAAAAAATAATTTCGTTCTGATACGTTCCACAAATAGTACACCATCAGCGTGATCATGATGAGTGGCTTTGCAATAGCTTGTACGAATGGTATGTTGAAGTGGACCGAAATCAGTTCAGCAGAAGCAACTAACATAAAAATGATGAGCGATATTTTTCTCATATCAAATTGACGAAAGTTTCGGTTTTAAAAGTAAATACAAAAATGCAATCATCCCCAACATACCGCTTAATAAGAAAACGAAGAAAAACCGCGAAGGGTCATTGGCATATACAAGACCGGAAATAAATGCTCCCAACCCAATACCCATTTCCATAAAAATATAGAGTGAAGCAATGCCTCTACCCTTAAACTGATCGTGACTCAGGTCGGTAGCCCACGCCAGCAAGGTGGGTGAAGTAGAGCCCTGTGCTAATCCATACATACTTACACCAACAATAAGCTGGAAAGTAGATTCTGCGGTGGCTATAACTAACATAGATAAAACAATTACAACCGTACTTACCCTGAGAACCTGCACTCTTCCATAACGATCGGATGCTTTGCCTGCCAATAGCCTAATAAGCAGCGATGCCACCGTAAGAAAGGTGAAAAGCAATCCTTTATTTTTTATTCCAACGTGTTGGCCAAAGTCGGGTATTACAGTTAACACTGCACCATAGGCAAATGCTGCCAATAGCATGACCAGGCATGGTACTAATACAAGCGGTTCGAAAATATCATTCTTCGATATGTTCAAATGATTAAGTGAGAATTTCTCTTTTATCTTCAGTGTCTCTTTTATTCTCGACAGAATAAGAATAGATACCAATGCAAAAAAAGACGAACAATAAAACATAGCATTTAAACCAAAATGGTTTGCCAATGTACCTCCCAAGGCTGGTCCGGCTGCCATGCCCACAGCACCCGCTGTTCCAAGCAACCCCATTGCCTCTCCGCGTTTTTCCACAGGAATGATATCTGATAAATAAGTCGTGTTGCCTGTGGGTGTGAATCCCGTGGAAAAACCATGAACGAAACGCAACGCAAAAAAAGCATACAATGACGACACTAATGGGTAAAGTAAACTACACACAAAACAAACAACTGCTCCAGAAATCATAACTGGAACACGCCCGATTTTATCAGTAAGCTTGCCACTGAAGGGGCGCGACACCATGGCCGTGATGGTGAATAGTGAAATGATGAGTCCTTTATACTCGGCTCCTCCTAACTGTGTAAGATATTCCGGTAGTTCCGGAATGATCATGTTAAAGCTGGCAAAAAAAAGCAGTGAACTCAGGCAGATATGCCAGAAGGAAGAATTATAAACTTTCTTTTTCTTTGTCAACAAATTCTAGTTACTGCGAGTGGCTGATTCCTGACCTTCCAATAAATACGCTTTGATAAAATCGTCAAGGTCACCATCCAACACGGTTTGAGCATCATGGCGCTCCACTCCTGTGCGGGCATCTTTCACCAACTTGTATGGATGCAACACGTAGTTTCTTATTTGCGATCCAAAATCAATCTTCATTTTACCAGCCTCCACTTTATCACGTGCCGCATTACGCTTCTCCAATTCTGCCTGATATAGTTTTGATTTCAACATTTGCATAGCGCGCTCGCGGTTGGCGTGTTGTGAACGTTCTACCTGGCATACAATCACAATTCCAGACGGCTTGTGTGTTAACTGCACTTTCGTTTCCACTTTATTTACGTTCTGGCCACCGGCACCACCGGATCGTGATGTTTGAATTTCCACATCGGCAGGGTTTACTTCAATCTGAATGGAGTCATCTACTTTGGGATACACAAACACCGAAGCAAAAGAGGTATGTCTTCGTTGATTTGAATCGAACGGTGAGATGCGCACCAAACGATGTACCCCAATTTCTGACTTGAGTTTTCCGTATGCAAAAGGGCCTTCAATCTCCAGCGTGGCCGATTTAATACCGGCTACTTCACCCGCCTGATAATCTATTTGTGAAACTCTATATCCACTCTTCTCCCCCCACATGATGTACATACGGTTGATCATATCAGCCCAATCATTACTCTCTGTGCCACCGGCACCCGGATTTATTTCCATCACCGCACTGAGCTGATCTTCTTCGCCACTCAGCATTTTCTTGAACTCAAGTTCCTCAATGGCTTTTGCAGCTTTCATATAGTCGACATCCAACTCCTCTTCTGTCACATCTCCGGCTTCATGAAATTCATTGAGCACGTCCAGGTCTTCCAATTGTTTGTTGACCTGATCAAAAGCATCCGTCCACACTTTTTTGGTGCGAATGTTTTTTAAGATGACTTCCGCTTCTTTGGGTTTGTTCCAGAAATCGGCCTGGTGGGTGATACGTTCTTCGTCTTGTATTTCTACGATTTTGCGATCGTAGTCAAAGATACCGCCTGAGGGCGGTAACACGGCTTTTTAAGTCCTTTAGTTGTTCAGTGGTCATGTTTCAAAAAATTCTCTCGCGAAGGTAATAGGTTGAGTTTAATAAAGTGAAGCTCACGAAAAGATTTCTAATGAAGCCTATAAAACCTCGATGTATAATCGATCGTCTTCAGCGTATGGCCATATACCTTTTTGTAAGGACTTCTAATAAATAAAATAGCCGCACCGGTAGCTGTTAGAGTTAATGAAGTAAGTGCAACCCGTTCATCAAAATCCTGGGCACCTTTAACAATTAACCGATTGATTTGATCGATGCCGAAATATCCAATGCCTCCTATGAAAAGCAACCCACCAATTCCACTGGTAACACTTACCTTTCTTCTCCCTTTCATGTTTAACGATTCAATCGAACTAATTGAAAGAGTGTCATTAGATGTGATGATCAGTGTCGGTGTTAATTGAATTATTCTGCCCTCTCTCTTCTCCTTGTTCTTAAGCTTACATCTCAGGTATTCACCTTCCGTAAAGCGTGCCATCACCGATTCTCTTTTAAGTAGAATCAGTTGCTTCTGTGCGCTGAGTGAAGTAACCGATAGGATCGCCAAAAATAAGATCAGGCTTAATTTCATTACCTTGAATTGCCTTTCAAATTAAGCATCTATCCCTAGAAAATTTAGAAAAAGGAAATAAAAAAAGCGGATATAAAAATCCGCTGTTTTTACGATTATTAATCAGATAGGATGCACCCAACCAAATTGGTCGGTCGTTTTTCCCCGCTTTATATTTTCAAGCTCATCATAAACTTTATTCGAAAACTTGCGCTGATTGATTGCCGGCAACTGATAATCTTTGCCTTCGTGACCAATCAATTCTATGTGGGCGATGGTTGCTGCGGTGCCCGCTCCGAACGCTTCCTGTACACGACCTTCCTCTAATGCTGTCACCAATTCTTTAATTGAAATTCTTCGCTCCTCTACAGGCACATTCCAATGACGTGCTAATGCCAAAACACTTTTTCGCGTGATACCCGCCAAAATAGAATCGCTTAGTGAAGGCGTTACCAACACACCATCGATCACAAATAGTAGGTTCATTGTTCCGCTCTCTTCTACATACTCATGATTTTTTCCATCCGTCCAGATGAGTTGATGATAACCCTGATCTTGCGCCAACTTGGCCGGATAAATAGCCCCACCGTAGTTCCCTCCTGCCTTCGCAAATCCAGTGCCTCCCTCCACCGCCCTGGTGTAGTGTGTTTCGATCTTCACTTTTACCGGAGCAGAGTAATAGGGTCCTGTGGGACTTAGAAGAATCATGAAGGTGAAATCCTGTGATGGACGAATACCAATGTATTCATCAGAAGAAAACATAAACGGGCGGATGTACAGGGAACTTCCCTCTTCTTTTGGAATCCAGTCACGGTCCAAATCAATTATGGCAGCCAGGCTTTCCATAAATAACTCCTCGGGAATAGATGGCATACACATGCGTTCGGCAGAAATATTCATTCGCTTCCAGTTTTCGAGTGGCCTGAATACAAGTGCCTCATTACCTGAACCCGATGCATAGGCTTTCATGCCTTCAAATATGGATTGTCCATAATGCACCGTTGGTGAAGCCGGACTCATTGGCATATAACCATACGGTATGATGCGGAAGTTTTTCCATTCACCATTGCGAAAGTCTGCCATAAACATGTGGTCGGTAAACACTTTACCGAATGGAAGATTGGAAAAATCTATTCCGGGAAGTCTTGATTGTGAAACCTTTGTGGTAGCAATTCTAATCGTATCAACCATGTCAAATCTATTTTTGCGCAATTTAGAATTAAATATCAATAAGGACTAACGGATGTTAGGATAAATATCTATGACAAAGGTAATTCCAATTACATACGTGGTTTCCAAGGCGTTTCCTCAACACCCAATTCCTGCGTCATCATACGACATAGCATAAAAAGATAATCAGAAAGACGGTTTAGATATTTGATCACAAGAGAATCTACTTTTTCCGCCAGATGCAAAGCAATCACCAGGCGCTCTGCCCTTCGGCATACCGTTCGTGCCACGTGCCCCCAGGAAATAGAAGAATGTCCCCCTGGCAACACAAAGAACCGCATGGGTTGTAGTATTGCATCCATGCCATCCATTTCCTTTTCAAGAAAGGTGACATCCGTTTCAGATAAAGAAGGGATTTTTACTTTCATGTTTTCGGGCTCGGTGGCCAGTATCGATCCGATGGTAAAGAGCCGGTCTTGAATTTCGATAAGCGTATCTTTCCGTTTTTGATTTACATCCTGATCTCGTAACACTCCCATCCATGCATTGAGCTCATCAATCGTACCATACGTATCGATTCGCAACTCTGATTTTGAAATACGTTTGCCACCAAAGAGTGAAGTGGTGCCTTCGTCACCGGTTTTAGTATAAATCTTCATAAGGCAAAATTCAAGATTTATAAGTCAACATTCAATGATCACTTCATTTATGAATGAAGTATACATCAGAGGATATCAGCGGTTATTGAGCTTCCACAGGCTGGCCAAGGAATATATTTTCATTTTTACGATCCCACTCGATCAAGCCGTCTTTCAGTCGAATGATACGATGGGCATAATGAGCAATATCATCTTCGTGCGTAACCATAATGATTGTATTTCCTTTTTCATGTAACTCATGGAAAAGGTTCATGATATCATATGATGTTTTTGAGTCCAGGTTTCCGGTTGGTTCATCCGCCAATATGATTGAAGGATTATTAACTAATGCTCGTGCAATGGCCACTCGTTGACGTTGACCACCAGATAATTCATTCGGTTTATGATGATATCGGTCCCCCAAACTCACACTCTCGAGGGCTGTCATAGCCATTTCTTCACGATCGCTTTTGTTGAATCCAGCATATATCAATGGCAGTGCAACATTTTCCAACGCTGTTGCCCGCGGTAAAAGATTGAAGGTCTGAAATACAAAACCAATCTCTTTATTGCGTACTTCTGCCAACTCGTTTTCAGTCATGTCACTTACCAACTGATTGTTGAGCCAATATTCCCCGTTGGTGGGCGAATCCAAACAACCCACAATATTCATCAATGTTGATTTTCCAGATCCGGAAGGTCCCATGAAAGCAACGTATTCACCTTTTTCAATAGAGATGGAGATATCCTGTAAAGCATTAACGATGTTATTACCCATTTTATAAACTTTAGAAATATGGGTGGTCTTTATGATGTTGGGCATAGGTCTATTTTATTACAATGTGATGGATGCTGGATTAAAAAAGTTCAAAACCCTTACGCTTAAATTCACTCCTTGATATGTACCCTCGCAAACCAAACTCGTGTTCAGTTTCATCATTCGGTCTGCGAAGACATAGAACGAAAGAAAGATGGTATTTATGGTGCTGCGCATGATCAAATTTATTTCTTTCGGATGGATTCTATTCAAAACCCTATCTCTTGAACTTAAGATCTGACTTTTGGTTTCAAAATCATGACAAATTCATCAAAATATATTGAAAATGATTCATATGATCATAAAAAGCAGCCTTTTGAACCCAGACGAAAATACTTATGATAAGTTACACGTGTGCCTTGTCGGTAACAAAATTCACACATTCGGCTATCACGTGATCATCCTTCAAGATACGATTATGCCCCAACCCTTTGGTAGCTAATAGTCGGGCGGAAGGAAAAATCTTAATCAGTTCATACACGTGTGAAATTTCTACATCCTTGTCATTCTCATCGTGCACCAACATCAATTTCAAATTCTGGGGTACTAGTGTGATCAGATGGAGGGCTGTAAATTCTTCAAAAGGTTTACCAAATTTTTTCTTTATTACTTTTTTAAAGTTCTCACCAGTTTTCCATGAACCCCCAATTGCGTTCAAATAAGATTGAACAATACCATTGGCTATCGTAGGACTAGCAATATTAATCAACTTAGTCACAGGCAGCCCTCTTGAGATTGCGTACAAAGAAGCTCCCCCACCAAATGAGTGTGCGATGATTGCTTCAGGATTTCCTTTTATGGTTGATATCACTTTAATCACTTCTTCAAATTCAGCAGGAGTAGTTCGCCTTCCTTCCGACTTACCATGGGCGGGCCCATCAAAACCAATGACACGATAACCGGATTCGTTAAATGATGGAATAAATCTTCGGAATTGTGTAGATCGTCCTGCCCAACCATGAACCACCAACACGTAGGGTTTGGATTCATCGCCCCATTGGTAACATTGAATTTTTTTTTCTGCACTCGTCACCGAGAACATCTGTGCAGCAGCTTCCGCTTGTAACTCCTTTTCGGGAGTCTTGTATCGGAAAGGTGTAAAAAATATCCGTTCAAAATACCATCCTGATAAGCGGGTAGAAATTTTTTCAAGTTTTGGAAACCCCCAGCGGATAATTCTGAAAGCCAATGGTATTTTTATTTTTGCTTTAGTCATGAGTGATAGAGAACTGAAACCTGTTCGTTTGGTACGCAAAGGTATCAAGTTCATACACTCTTTCAGAGAACAGCACCTGATTGTCGTTTGATATCAAGATAACCGTTGAACTACGGGTGCCATAGCCATTAGTTTTAATGAACATGGATGATAGTGCCCGCTCTCGTTCGAGTCCAATACCAGTATTTGGCAATAACGGATCTTCTGCTCTTCGTTCATCATAGAGTAATTCAAACAATGCATCAGGATCAATAACCGGATCAATTATCGCGTTACTAAATTTTTCCTTGCCACGATGTACTTTGGGCCAGGGGGTATCAAGCAAATGATTGCTTAATCCATACAAACCTGACTCAATTTTCTGAATTCCTTTTCCATAGTTAGAGAGGTACCACAATTCATCCGGGTTGCCAACTACTAAATTGAAGCCATTATATAAAGTGGAGCGATCCGATAATGTCTCAAGATAGTCATCAGGTTTATCACCATTTACCAGGTAGTCAGAAACCAATTGTCCGCGTGACGGTGCTTTCGCATTGATATGAGCCGGATCGCGATAGTTGGTGATCATACTGATTTTGCCTTTTTTATTCATCGCCATCCACGTGCCGGAAGCTTGCAAATCGCGACCGCCAAGAATATCAGGATGATCTTCCCAATAATTAGCAGGAGCTGTTTTTCGCTCATAAAACTCATCGCGGTTTGCTGCCACTATGAGTTTATAGGTTGGATGTTGCTTAAGGGCAAAAAAAATTAAACACATGAAACTAAAACGCAATAAGATTAAAACAGTTCCTCCAATTTTAAAATAGCTCAATTTGAGCAGGAAGCAATTGAAATGACTTTCTGTGAAATGGTGTAACTCCTAATTTTCTGATTCCATCACGATGTTTCCTGGTAGGATAACCCACATTCGTCTGCCAACCATAACCGGGAAATTCTTCTGCTAGTTTTTCCATCAAATCATCACGATAATTTTTAGCTAATACAGACGCTGCGGCTATTGATAAATATTTTCCGTCCCCCTTAATCACGCATTCAAATTTCACTTCACGATATGGCTTAAAACGATTTCCATCGATCAATAAAAAATCAGGCCTTATCGGCAACTTATCCAAAGCCAGATGCATCGCTTTGAAAGAAGCATTTAAAATATTGATCTCATCAATTTCTTCGTTGCTCACTTCCGCTATCGCCCAGGCAAGCGCATCGCGAAGAATATCCCATTGCAACGCAATTCTGTTTTCCTTTGATAACTGCTTCGAATCGTTTAACAATTCATGCTGATAATTTTTCGGAAGGATTACCGCAGCAGCCACCACAGGTCCTGCAAGGCAACCACGACCTACTTCATCGCAACCGGCTTCAACTAAATCAGGAGTGAAAGAAGACAAAAGCATATTCAATCAAAATTCCGTCAAATGCCTGGCTTTGCCAAAGATTCAAGATTGAAAATTCAAGCTATCTTTGAAGCCTGACACCAATTAAACTTTTGAATCTTCCATGAGCAATACCTGGTCAACACTTTCATCCCGACAAGTATATGATAACAAATGGATACGCGTAGACGAACACCAGGTAATCAATCCATCCGGAGGGAAAGGCATTTACGGAAAAATCCATTTTAAGAATAAAGCCATTGGCATTGTAGCGCTAGATGAAAATAATAATACCTGGCTGGTAGGGCAATGGCGCTATCCACTCAACGAATGGAGCTGGGAAATACCAGAAGGTGGGGGGCCACTTGAGTTTGATCCAATTGAATCCGCAAAACGTGAGCTAAAAGAAGAAGCCGGACTGATCGCAAATCAATGGACTATGATTCAACGTACACATCTTTCCAACTCGGTTTCTGATGAAGAGGGGTTTCTATTTCTTGCCGAAGATTTAGCGCAAGGAGAAAATGAATTAGAAGATACCGAAGCCGATATGAAAGTATGGAAACTTCCTTTTATCGATGCGCTCAACATGGTACTTGAAGGCAAGATTACTGACAGCTTGAGCGTGATGGGGATTTTAAGAGTTGCTCGACTTAAAAATCTTTAAAACGAGTGTTTCAAGTCACGAGTTTGAATTATACTTTTAAAAACCCGAAACTCGTGGCTCGAAACTCAACACCAATCACGTCACGGTTATGCTTTCACTGAAATATTTTCGCCACCACGCCCGGCCTAACTTTCTCCTCGCCTACCCGGTAATGTTGAGCATGCTTGGTCAGGTAATGACCGGTGTGGCGGATAGTGTGATGGTGGGCTGGACCGGTGCTGTGCCATTAGCAGCAGCATCTTTTGCCAATATCTTTTTCTCAATTCCACTCTTCTTTGGTGTGGGCGTGTCTTATGCGATCACCCCACTTGTCGCACAGGCTGAAGGAGCTCATGATGAAGGTAGCATCATAAACACGTTAAAAAATGGAGCATTAATCAATCTTATAACTGGATTCCTTTTAGTCGCCCTCATTTTTTCTATCGAACCATTTATGCACTCTATGGGGCAACCAGACGAAGTTGTGACATTGGCTCTTCCCTATCTCAACATCGTTGCTATTTCCATCATCCCCACCATGATATTTCAAACCTATCGCCAATTTGCTGAAGGATTGCAACGCACTCGTATGGCCATGATTATTGTAGTTGCAAGCAACCTGCTCAACATACTTCTAAATTATTTATTGATTTTTGGGAAATATGGCTTTCCTGAAATGGGTCTGGTTGGAGCAGGCTGGGCTACATTAATTGCACGCCTAGTAATGGCTTTAAGCATGATGCTTTATATTTATTATGGAAGAAAGTATCAAGCATACAAAGCTGGATTTTCCATAGGTAATTATTCACGATCATTGATCACTAAAATGTTACATATTGGCTTGCCGGCAGGGTCACAATTTGTTTTCGAAGCAGGTGCCTTTGGTTTCTCTGCGTTGATGATGGGATGGCTGGGCACTACCGCATTGGCCGCACATCAGATTGCCATTAACCTCGCCACCGTAAGCTACATGACCACCTCCGGACTTGGTGCAGCTGCTACGATTCGCGTAGGGAACTTTTGGGGGCAACGCGATACACGTAATCTAAGAGGATCCGCTTTCACCATGATCGGAATGGCCATCATGATCATGACCGCATGGGCACTATTATTTATTTTTGGACGATATTTTTTACCATCTCTCTACATCGAAGATCAAGCGGTAATTGAACTAACGGCCTCTCTATTAATCATTGCAGCCTTCTTTCAATTATCGGATGGCATTCAGGTGGTGACTGCCGGAGCGCTTCGTGGATTGCAAGACGTGAAAATACCTTCGATGTTAATTTTTGTTGCCTATTGGGTGATTGCATTACCCCTCGGTTATTGGTTTGCCTTTCCGTTGAAGATGGGAGCAGATGGTATTTGGGTTGGCTTACTAATTGGATTGACGTTAACTGCAGGAGCGATGGTAGTTAGATTTAATAAGTTGGCCAATAAGGTTTTCTAATCTTTCTTATTCTGTACTAGAAAATAACTAACACTATATACTCGATCGTTAAATATCAATCACTGATTTTAATAAAGCGACCCCATTTACTATTACTTCCTTGTGAAATACTAATAGAATATACGCCCGATGAATAATTTGATAAAGGAAGTTGAAACCGCTCTCCCCCATTTGAAATAGATTGAAAAACCTGATGACCCTTTGAGTCAACGATTGTTAAAACTATGGGAATTTCATTCTTGTAATTTGTTAAATCCAACACAATAAATTGAGATGCCGGATTAGGATAGACATAAAGTGAATTCATATCTACTTTATCGGAGATATCTCCTGTAATTATTATTGAGGCTTCATCTGATTTGGGACTGACACATCCATCAACTGTGATTGCGGTAACAGCATAATTACCAGGTATTGTTGCCGTGAGTTTATTTTGATTTGCTCCACTAATTGAAGTTCCATTAAAATACCATTGATATCCTGCCGCGTTACTTGAAGTTAATACTGCTTCCAGTGGGTTCGTTAAATCAACCGTTACCGTTGGTTTATCCTGAATCAAACAGGTTGACCAAATTCCATTTGCATTTGTAGCTGCATAAAGTTTATTACCAAATAGGTATAATGCATTAACAGAATTAGTGAGTATTCCATCAGGCATCCCAATATTATAGGAAAGCCAGGAAGTAGCATTATCATTGGAATAAAATATACCTTGTTTGGTTCGTGTTGCAAACAGTTCATTATTCTTCACAAGAAGCGAAGTTATGCCCAGCTCGCCTGTAAACCCATTATTAACTGCAGACCAGGTTAATCCATTGTCTGTCGTTCTAAATACTCCATTATTTGATGTCCCACAAAAAAAATGACTATTATTAAAAGTAAATGATGTAACCTGATCGCTCGAAGGAATTCCTAATTGTGCTACAATAGAAGTTGCATCAAGTGAGAACCTAAGAACGGTTCCGGAAAGATAACTTGCAAATAGAAAATCACCTGCCCCACCAATAGCAATAACACCTTGTATGGTGGAAAATGGAGACCACGAAACTCCAGAATCATCTGAAACAAAAATTCCAAATGTATTTCCGGCAAATAACTTAGTACCAAATTGAGCAAATGATTTTGCTCCTGATAAACCATCGGCAAGGGTCCATGTAGTTCCTTTATCGGATGAAACATGCACACCTGAACTAAATGTACCTGCCATAATATTCGTATCGCTAACGGTAAGGGAATAAAAGGCATCCGTTGGGTTGACCGAATATAAAATATACCAGTCAGATCCGTTATTATCAGACTTGTAAATTCTATTGGAACTGATTGCAAACAAGCTATTATCCAAACTTACTATTTTTTTTATCGACCGCGCAGCAAGCCCTGCTATTGACTCAGACCAGGATACACCAGCATCAACGGATCGATACACTCCGGTTGCGGAACCAAAGTAATAATCCGATGTGTTGGCAATTATTCCACCTGCACCATTCGGAACATCACTGAACAAATTCCAATTATCTCCATTGTCCGTTGATTTATACACAGAACTTGAATTGCCAATAAATATTTGATTGTCGATGGCACCTAATGAAAGAATCCCTGAACTAAAACCGCTAGATTTCCAGGAAACACCTTGATCCGTTGAGTGTATTACAGTTATAACCCCATTGGCTAAAATTCGTGCTACTATCATCGCTTCAATAGCCTCAATCTGAACAATATTGCCAGAAAATCCCGTACTAATCGGATTCCAGGTAATGCCCAAATCATTGGAAGAATACATACCGCTGGAATTGGTACCCAAGAAAATAGTAGAACCCTGAATGGCAATTGTACTTACTCCCGAAAGTCCAGTATTTAAAGTAGTTGGCGTAGTGGTATTGCTTGTTTTGTACAATTTGCCATCAATACTCAAAGCAAAAACGGTAGTACCCATCGCAACAAATTTCCGGATGTAACTTCCAGCGAATATGGCGGTCCAGGTGGCACCATTATCCGTGGACTTGTAGTTTGCTCCATTGTGAAATGAAACATAAAGCGCTCCATCTGTACCCAGAATGGAATACGGATAATATCCAAATAAAGCATCTATTGCATTCCAACTAACTCCATTATTATCAGAAAAAAATACACCACCCGAAGTAGCTGCAAAAACCTTTTCTCCCAATTTTGTTAATGCGACAACATAAGCTCCATCCAGATTTTTGTTTACCGGATTCCATTGACCATATCCTGTGCTTAATATTAATAAAAGGAAAAATACATAAAGGGATTTTCTTAAGA
>CAYGGY010000054.1:0-34650 GCA_964349405.1 uncultured Ohtaekwangia sp.
TAATCATATATCATGTTTAATTCAAGATATACAAATCTTTCAACAAATGAAATTTCATTTCACCAACAGAACACCACTTGCTCTGTTAATGGAATCCGAATTTTTACTCAAAATAAATTTGCATATAATTTATTCTAAATAATAGAAAACATTGTGTGATTGTGCTTGACAAAATTGATTATTGAACACATAAATATTTCAATACAAAAGATTCAAATGCAATGACCCGACTGATTCGAAACTATAAAACAGTGAAATGATATTTCCATCAAAAGTTTCTTAACTTTCTTAATTAAATAATTGCCCCCTATGGAAGAACTTTCCCGTCCGGTACAATATTCTCAAACCACGATCACTGAATTGATGATTCCCTCCTACGCCAACTTTGGAGGTAAAATTCATGGCGGCATTTTGCTTTCGCTGATGGATAAGGTGGCGTATGCCACCGCCAGCAAGCACGCAGGCACTTATTGTGTGACCGTAACAGTGGACAAAGTTGAATTTCTTCAACCGGTAGAAGTAGGCGAACTGGTGTCCATGCATGCCTCTGTAAATTATGTAGGCCGCACCTCCTTAGTGGTAGGTATACGCGTAGAATCACAAAATATTAAAACCGGAAAAATAAAACATACAAACTCCTCCTTCTTCACGATGGTTGCCAAAGGAGATGACGACAAGCCCGCGGTGGTACCCTCACTCATTCTTGAAAACAAAGAAGATGTGAAGCGCTTCATCGAAGCCATGCATATGAAAGAAATCAAAAATGCTGTGCGTGAACAAATGGACGATGCCAAGTCGCACATTGAAGTTGAAAACGCTCATCAAATCCTAAAAGACCATCGGTGTAAAATTCAATTTAAATAGTATTAAAAGCCATTATGGTTAAATCAAAATCTCTATGAAGTACCTCCTCTCACTATTGCCTTTTTTAATAGGCCTCCAGTTATTTGGCCAGGTTCCGTTCATTCTCACCCAACGCGACCAGGCCCGTGTGATTGATGAATTACTGGAAGACCGGCTTCGTACTACATTGCCCAGCCTTATGCGCAGAGAAGGTTTTGATATGTGGGTCGTGATCTCGCGTGAATATAACGAAGACCCTGTCATTGAAACGTTGCTGCCTGCCACCTGGATGGCGGCCCGCAGAACTACGATGCTCATTGCCTTCGATCGTGGTGCTGATAAAGAAATGGAGTATCTGGCTGTTGCCCGTTATGATGTCGGCAAAACATTCAAACGCGCCTGGGACCCTGATGTTAATCCAGATCAATGGGCACAGCTCGGGAAATTAATTTCAGAACGCAATCCGAAAAAAATTGGTGTAAACAAAGCTCCTTCCTGGGGCCATGCCGATGGACTAACTTCCAATGATTATGACTACCTTATCAAAGTACTTCCCAAAAATCTGCAATCAAAAGTTGTCTCTGCCGAAAAATTAGCGGTGAGTTGGTTAGAAACCCGAACCGAAAAAGAGATGACGATCTACCAGCAAATTTGCCGCATTGCACATGATATTATTCAGGAAGGATTCTCCGACAAAGTAATTCAACCCGGTGTTACTACTACTGAAGACGTAGTGTGGTTTTATCGCGAACGCATAAAAGAATTAAAATTAGATACGTGGTTTCACCCCTCCGTTTCCATACAGCGCAATGAAGCAGAAGCCATTATGTCCAAACGTCCACAACCATTGGTAATTCAACCGGGAGATTTTCTTCATGTGGATTTTGGAATTACCTACCTGCGACTAAACACCGACACACAACAACATGCTTATATTTTAAAAACGGGTGAAACCGAGGTGCCTAAATATTTGAAGGATGCTTTCGCGAAAGGCAATCGCTTACAAGACATTCTTACCGGTAATTTCAAGGAAGGTCGCACCGGCAATGAAATATTGAAAGCCACACGCGAGCAGGCTATCGCTGAAGGCATCACCCCTTCCATTTATACCCACCCTATTGGATTTCACGGTCATGCCGCTGGCGCAACAATCGGTATGTGGGATATGCAAGGTGGCGTTCCTTTCACCGGAGATTACCCCATGCATTACCATACTGCCTATTCCATTGAGTTGAACTGCACCGTAAATATTTCGGAGTGGAAAAAAGATATACGCATACAACAGGAAGAAGACGGGTACTTCGATAAAAACGGCTTCCGATATATTGACGGAAGACAAAGAGAAATCATCATCGTACCTAAAATGGGTACCATAAACCGACCATAAAATGATCGATGCTTAAAGTCCTTCTTTGATTCATTCATAGGAGGACTTTTTATTTTATATTTACCCCTTACCTAAACCTATTCCCGCTGTTTAGTTTATACTGATGAAATTACTGAGGACGCTACATACCTATTACGGATTTACAGTTTTCGCACTTCTTTTTATAATTTTCTTTCCATTGTTTCTTATCCCTATCATATTCCCAAAGCAATTCCATTTGGTGGGCATCTTCAATCGCTGGTGGGCAAAATTACTTTTTCTTTTCGTCCTTCTTCCTTACAAGGTCGAATGCCGATCAAAACTAGACCCCAAAAGGCAATACATTTTCTGTCCTAACCACTTCTCTTATCTTGACATTCCCGCCATGGGGCTCAATCCAATCAATGCCATTTTTGTTGGAAAAAGTGAAATGGAAAATATCCCGCTTTTCGGATTCATGTATCGCAAACTTCACATCACGGTCGATCGCTCCAAATTGAAAAGCAGGATGAATACCATTATCAAATCGAGGAAAGCACTGGATGAAGGGAAGAGCCTGGTGATTTTTCCGGAAGGAGGAATAATCACTAAAAAACCTCCACACATGGTTTCTTTTAAAGACGGAGCCTTTCGTGCTGCCATCGAAAAACAAATTCCAATAGTACCTGTCACGATTCCCTCGAATTGGATAATTTTGTCGGATCGCCAAAATTTACGTTTGCAACGCGGCTTGATTAAGATGATTTTTCACAAGCCCATTGAAACAAAAGGGTATACGCTTGACCAAATCAGCGAACTGAAAAACAAGGTATTTGACGTGATTGACCACGAATTGAAAAAGCATGAAAATCGATAAGGAAACGCTGAACAAAATTGCACACCTGGCAAGGCTAGAATTTGACGAGAAAGATGCCGAGAAGATGATGCAAGACATGACCAACATGGTAAGCTTTGTTGAAAAATTAAATGAGGTAGACACATCAGGAGTAGAGCCACTCACAACCATGAGTCATGAAATAAACGCGCTCAGAGAAGATGAAGTAAAACCACATCTTGATCATGAACTGGCATTGAAAAACGCACCTAAAAAGGACACAGACTATTTTCGTGTGCCAAAAGTGCTCGAGTAATCAACATCACTTCAAATCAAAAATCGCATTGTTATTGCCTTTTAATAAAGGTAAACTTGTAATCACTCTAACAAACCTCAAAGGCGGATGAATTCAATTGCATTCTGGAAGTCGTGGCGCAAGCCCTACCAATCCCTTTTCTTGTTTTTATCCTTTATCCTGTTGCTTTCGGTTGTATACTTTTGGTACTCGTATTATTCAAATCCCGCTCCTGTTATTACCTGGGATCAGTTTCAACAACTGAACACGGAAGAAGTGCTGATAAGAACATTTCCTAAAAGCATCTTTGATCTTCCTGTTTATAGTGACAATTATTTGATTTATGAAATTTTGGGTGGAAGCGAACTGCAGCCGAACACGAATGCCTACTATTTTTTTCTGATCGTCTTTTCACTTTCAATACTGGTCCTAATTTCAGTTGTGAGCTCCCTAAGTCGCTTTTGGTTTATCATCGGCATGGGAATCTTCTGTGTGTTCATGATGACATTGCAAATAGATACAACCCAAGTATTCGGCTTGACCGGAAAGATCACGTCCATCGTATCTCTTTTACTGTTCTGCACCTTAGCCTATTATTTTCACGCGATGAGGCCGACTATTAATTTTATTACTCGATTCTTTTCTTTTGGTGGGTTGTATTTATTCCTCTTAGCCATTGTTACATTTTTTGGAGAAGTTCAGAATCCGCTTCTGCACCTCTCAGTGAATGGATTTGCGCTTGCCGTCATACTAACCATCATTTTTATTCTGATGGTAGCACATGAAATTCCTGTTGCATTCATAAATATAATTACGCAGGGAAATAGTAAATCCAAAAGCATGCAACACTTTCTGTTGATCATGGGGTTTTATTTAGTCAACCTACTTCTCGCTTACGGAATTAAAATCGGATATATGCATTTAAATATCTGGACCGTTGACTTCTTCTTGCTCCTTACATGCTCTACCCTGTTAGGCATTTGGGGCTTCCGCCAACGTGAATCGCAATATGCATCTATTCTTTCTGCCGAACCAATAGGTATTTACTTTATCCTCAGCATGGCATCAATCGCCTTCGCAACGATTAGTTATTTTATGGCTAACGCCAACGATACCATCCTGATTGTGATTAGAGATTTGATTATCTATAGTCATCTCGGGTATGGAATCATCTTCCTTTTATATGTGATTGCAAACTTCGGAGCTATGCTCATGAACAATCTGCAGGTTTACAGAGTACTTTATAAACCAACCGCAATGCCCTATTTTACTTTCCGACTCATGGGCCTGATCTGTACGTTTGCCTTTCTCGTATTTGACACCAATTGGCGCACACCATTCAACCATATTTTTGCTTCCTATAACAATAGCTATGGCGATTTATATCTGGCTCAGGGTAATATCGAAACAGCAGAATTCTATTATAACAAATCCGTATTGTTTAGAAATCAAAATCACCATGCTCACTATGCCCTCGCTGGCATACAAGCCGCCAGGCTTGAGCCGCAAAAAGAAATTGACGACCTGGTGGCTGCCAATGAAAGCTTTCCTCCAGAGCAAACAATTGTCAATTTAAGTGATGCGTATAGACGTAGCCATAAAACAGCGGAGGCATTGTCTGTATTGGAGAAAGTAAATAAGAATCGTTCCAACTATGCGGCCATATTGAATGCCAAAGGAATGATTTACAATCAACTCAATATGCCTGACTCAGCGCTGCTGGCATTTCAACTAGCTCGTAAATTCAGTTACATGAAAGAGGTGGCAGAAACTAACTTACTTGCCTCTAGCGCAAAATTCAGAATTGCGTATCCTGCAGACTCATTATTACTTCTTATTGGTTCTAATAAAATAGGATCCAAGGCCAATGCCTTGGCGCTTGCCAATCTTCAAAACATTCCAATACAGGTTGAATTTAATATAGGCCGTGACACGACACTGTCCGCTACAAAGGCCGCCTTCATCTGTAATTATTTTGTGAACCATCGCGAAACGGTGGATACTACTTTTATTAATAATGCCATTCAACTTGCAAGACGCCCAATCAACGAAACTTTGAAAGATCATATTCTTATTGCATCGGCACAGGCATATTATGCAAAAGGGATGGTGAAACGTGCTTTTGAACTGACACGGGAAGTAGCCTATAGAAAAGGAAATGGCAAGTATTTTTTATTGCTAGGAAATTGGGCGCTGGAGCAGGGCAACCCGGAGATCGCAGCAAACTATTTCGCGATCGCCAAAGAAAAGCAACAACGTGGCGCTTTATTTAGTGAGGCACTGGCACAAACGGAAGCCAATAACTTTACTGATGCCACCATTTTATGGGACAGTCTTTCGAAATCACCAGACTCTACCTATACATTCCAGGCTTTAAAAATCTCAAGGTTTTTAAAAACAACGTCCTCTCAAATCAACTCGCAAGATGACCAAACTAAATACTTGTATTGCCGATACAAGATCTCACTGGAGGATTCAACACAATTCCTCAACGTAGTACATAGCATTCGCGATGAGGAATTTAAATCGCGGGCATTGATTGAGTATTGTAAAAAATGGTATGCACTAGATGAACAAGAAGTAGCTGCTCATTATTTCAATATGCTGGAAGGATTAACGCCTTCCAAGGAAAGTACGTTAGCCGAATTATATTATATGAATTGCATGCTACTGGCCGATTCTAAAAGCTGGGAAGAACTCGTTAAGAACATAAACACGGTGAGTTTGTTAAAGAAATATTATCCCAACGAACTTATCTATTGGCAGGCACTGTTGAACGAAAAAGATGGGGAAAAAGAGGAGGTTATAAAAAAATTCGATTACCTCGGCAGAGCCAATATGTATTTTGAAGAAGGCGTTGTCGCCTCCTCGCAATTCTTTGCTAAAGACACAACCGTTGATAGACTCAAATCATACTCCATGTTAGTAGAAGGCCTGATGGTAAAGCCCAATTCCATCAAACTATTGAAGGCCTATATAAAAGAAGCCGCTATTATTGGTTTCGATGATGAAGCTGAAGAGAGTCTTGGAAAGCTGAAAGCCCTGCTACCCCGATCTTCCTTTAATCGGTATATTAAAGAAAATCCGGATTTCTTTGATGTGGAATAAGTCAACCTTAAAAGCCCTGCATCAAAATGAAATTCTATCCTTACTTTTGCTGATCTTATAAATGCTATGGAAACAAAACGAGTACCCCTTAACGATTTACATGAAAAACTTGGCGCTAAGATGGTGCCGTTTGCCGGGTATAATATGCCGGTGCGCTATTCCTCCGATATTGAAGAACACATGACGGTGCGTAATGGTGTGGGGGTTTTTGATGTTTCGCACATGGGTGAATTTAAGGTAGAAGGTCCCCATGCGCTGGATCTTATACAACGCATCACCAGCAACGATGCTTCCAAACTGATAGATGGCCAGGCTCAATACACCTGCTTGCCCAATGAACAAGGTGGTATCGTTGATGACCTGATCGTGTATCGCATTAAAGAAAATGACTACTTCATTGTGGTGAATGCATCTAACATAGAGAAAGATTGGAACTGGTTTTCGAAATTCAATACTAAAGGTGCTACGCTAAAAAATCTTTCAGATGAAATCTGCCTGTTTGCCGTGCAAGGACCGAAAGCCACTGAAGTACTTCAAAACTTAACAAAGACCGATTTGTCGGCAATCAAATATTATCATTTTGCTATTGGTGAATTTGCAGGCGTGGCTGATGTGATTATGAGTAACACCGGCTACACAGGCGCTGGTGGATTTGAGATCTATGTAAATAAAAATGCAGCCGAAAAAGTTTGGAACACAATCTTTGAAACTGGTAAAGAGGTAAACATTAAGCCAATCGGGCTGGGTGCTCGAGATACCCTGCGACTTGAGATGGGTTTTTGTTTGTATGGAAATGATATTGACGACACGACATCCCCATTGGAAGCAGGCTTGGGATGGATCACCAAATTCACCAAGGATTTCACCAACTCTGCTAATCTGAAAAAACAGAAAGAGGAAGGTGTGAAGAAAAAATTAGTTGGGTTTAAAATGATTGATAAAGGAATTCCACGTCACGATTATATATTGAAAGATGCCACCGGAAACATCATTGGTAAAGTGACTTCCGGCACACAATCACCAATGCTTGGTATCGGCATAGGCTTAGGATATGTCACTACTGAATTCGCTTCTCCTGGTTCGGAAATTTATGTGGATGTACGGGGAAGAAATTTAAAAGCACTAGTAAGTAAACTACCTCTAATTTAATTGTGCGTTGATCGTTATTAGTTGTTGGAGCTTTTCGAACAACCAACAATCAGCAGCCAACAATCAACAACGAAAATCTTATGAAAACCATTGACGTTTGTTTAACTCCGGAACTGATTCACCTCTACTCACTAAAAGATAAAACAGTAGTTATCGTTGATATACTACGTGCTACTTCCTGCATGGTCACCGCCTTTGCTCATGGCGCAGAACGAATTGTTCCGTTTGCTAAACAGGAAGAATGCAGACAAATGAAATCACGTGGCTATATTACCTCCGGTGAACGTGATGGAAAAAAGGTAGACGGTTTTGATAAGGGCAACTCTCCTTTCGAATATATGGGCACCGAAGTAACCGGAAAAAAAATTGCGTTTACTACTACCAACGGAACCCTGGCAATTGAAAAGTCGAAGCTTGCCAAAGAAGTGATCATTGGGAGTTTTCTAAATCTATCTTCGATCATTAAGTATCTGCTGTTTAGTCACAACAACATTCTGGTTGTGTGTGCAGGATGGAAAGGAAAAGTAAACCTGGAAGATACGTTGTTTGCAGGCGCCTTGGTGGAAAGACTAAAAAACCACATCGAGCCAGATTGTGATGCACCACTGGCCGCTCAGTATCTTTACAACCTAGCAAAAGATGATATGGTCGATTTTTTGAAAAACTCTAGTCACGTAAAGAGACTGAACAGGTTAAATATCCTGAAAGACATTGAGTTTTGTCTTACACCAGATCAGTACACTGTTATACCACGACTGGTAAATAACGAATTGGTCTGCTAATTGGCAGTAAAGACAATTTTTCCTCCCACTGAAGTACTTAATACTTTTACATTGCGGATTTCAGAAGGTTCTATTTCAAAAATATTTTTCTCCAGTATAACAAAATCCGCAAGCTTTCCTGGCTTGATCGATCCTTTGATGTTCTCCTCAAAGGAAGCATAGGCACCTCGAATCGTGTATGATTTCAAGGCTTCTTCCACACTGATTTTTTGTTCGGGCACCCAACCATCTGGATTTTTTCCATCAAGCGTTTGCCGGGTAACGGCAGCATAGATTCCTTCCAGTGGCGTTGGCGGTGCAACAGGCCAATCACTTCCGAAAGCTACGTTTACATTGGCTTGTAATAGTGAACCAAAGGCATAGGTTGTTTTAATTCTTTCACTTCCAATGAGTCTTTCGGCAAAGCGACCATCATCAATGGCATGATACGGTTGCATACTGGGTATTATGTTCAGTGTTGCAAATCGAGATATATCATCCGGTGCAATATGCTGTGCGTGTTCAATTCGAAATCGCCTGTCACGCTCACCATTCTCTTGAATCACCTGCGCATAAATAGTTAATAAGGTATGAATGGCCTTATCTCCTATTGCATGAGTCATTACGTGCAAACCAGCACTGTCTGCCGATTTAATTCTACTATACAATTCTTTTTCAGGAGTAATAAAGAATCCCGAATCGGTAGGCGCGTCAGTAAATGGTTTGAAGAAGGCTGCCGTATGCGAACCGAGCGATCCATCTACAAATTCTTTTAACCCGCCAATTCTTAACCATTTATCTCCCCTTCCCTGCTGAATAACCTTTTGATTTAACTTTCTCCATTCGCTCAATGCCATCCCCGCATAAATACGCAACTTCAATGTGTTTCCTGATCGCGCTCGTTCAAATACTTCCATGTATCCGCTCACATTATGAGTGGATGTTACTCCACGTGCTACAAAATAATTCATGGCTGCTTCCAGCACCTTATCTTTTTGATCATCCGAAGGATCGGGCACTATCCTATATAACATGTTCATGGCGTTATCCTTAAACAAGCCCGTGATTTTCCCTTTCTGATTACGAACAATAGTGCCACCCTCTACATCTTTTACATGATCATCAATTCCTGCTTCTTTCAATGCAGCACTATTAGCTAAACACATATGTCCATCAAGTCGGTTTATCCAAACAGGATTATCGTGCGTAACAGAATCAATCCAATCTTTGGCGGGCAACTCACCACCCCAGTTTTCATGATCCCAATCACCTGAAGTTATCCAGGTTCCTTTGGGCTGAGTGGCTGCAAATTCTTTGATGCGGATTATAAACTCTTGCGGTGTCTTTGCATCGCGAAGTTGCACGGAGGATAAGGCAAAGCCTCCTTCCATAAAATGGGTATGACAATCAATAAAACCAGGAACTATAAGGTTGCCTGATGCCGTTTCAATTTTTTGAGTCGATTCTACCAACCCATTGATTAATTTCATCTGCTGAACCTACCGCAACAATAGAATCTCCTACAATAGCAAAACCATCAGCCCACGTAGCACCGTCATCACCTGTCCACACTTTACCTAACACAACCTGATCTGCTACTGGATGTTTCTTACAGGAAGCAAACATGCTTACGATAAGAAAAGCAATAACAATGTTCTTCATTTTAACTTTGGATTTTGATGATGTCTGTCCTTATCGCGAATGGTCTTCTTTTCAAGATTTTGCTGAAAGGCTTTGGTGAGATCCACCCCGGTTTGGTTAGCCAGGCAGATCAACACCCACAACACATCAGCCATTTCATCCCCAAGATCTTTATTTCTATCAGAGTCCTTTTCGGATTGTTCGCCATACCTGCGGGCCATGATGCGAGCCACCTCACCCACTTCTTCGGTAAGCATGGCCATGTTGGTAAGTTCGCTGAAGTAGCGAACCCCATGCAATTTAATCCATTGATCAACCTGTTGCTGGGCCTCTTGTAAAGTCATTTCATCTGATATTAAAGTGGAATGTTACCATGTTTCTTTTTAGGAAGCTTGGCAGCTTTATTTTGAAGCATCGAAAATGCACGTATCAATTTTTCTCTCGTTT
Source organism: uncultured Ohtaekwangia sp. (assembly GCA_964349405.1). Lineage (GTDB taxonomy): Bacteria > Bacteroidota > Bacteroidia > Cytophagales > Cyclobacteriaceae > ELB16-189. Next base: position 10,425 of record CAYGGY010000054.1, read on the forward strand.
GATCAGGATAAATTACCTCATCAACATAACCGCGGTGAGCCGCCCTATATGGATTAGCAAACTTGCGGGTATATTCCTCTACCTTTTCATTCAATTTTGATTCAGGGTTTTCCGCTTCTGCTATTTCTTTTTTGAAAATAATTTCAGCGGCACCTTTCGCTCCCATCACAGCTATCTCGGCCGTTGGCCACGCGTAATTCAAATCAGCCCCGATGTGTTTGGAATTCATCACATCATAGGCACCCCCATAGGCTTTGCGTGTGATCACGGTAACGCGGGGAACGGTAGCTTCTGAAAATGCATACAATAACTTTGCCCCGTTCGTGATAATCGCATTCCACTCCTGGTCGGTTCCAGGTAAAAAGCCCGGTACATCTTCAAGCACTAACAACGGAATATTAAAGCAATCACAGAACCTGACAAAACGCGCGCCCTTCACACTCGCATCAATATCCAACACGCCAGCCAAGGCAGCAGGCTGATTGCCTACAATACCAATACTTCTACCCGCCAATCGTGCAAAACCTACTACTATGTTTTCCGCAAAATTCTTATGCACCTCAAAAAACGATTGATCATCAACTACTCCATTAATCACGTCACGCATATCATACGGTTGATTAGGATTGGTCGGTATTATTTCATTCAACGCAGGACGCGATTCGTTCGCGGAATTATACGGAAGAGGTGGAACCTGATCTTCACAATTTTGGGGCACATAACTAAAAAGCTGTTTAATCTGACTGATGCACGCTGCTTCATTCGCACACGCAAAATGCGTGACCCCACTTTTAGTGCTATGCGTTGAAGCGCCTCCTAATTCTTCCGCGGTTACATTCTCGTGTGTAACGGTCTTCACTACGTTAGGACCCGTCACAAACATGAACGAGGTATTTTCTACCATGAAAATAAAATCGGTCATTGCAGGCGAATACACCGCTCCACCGGCACATGGACCCATGATAGCAGAAATTTGAGGAACCACACCGGAAGCCATTACGTTGCGATAAAAAATATCAGCATAACCACCCAGTGATACCACGCCCTCCTGAATACGGGCACCACCTGAATCATTTAAGCCAATGACAGGTGCTCCATTTTGCATGGCGAGTTCCATGATCTTTACAATTTTCTCAGCGTGCGTTTCAGAAAGTGACCCGCCAAACACCGTGAAGTCTTGCGAATAAACATATACAAGTCTTCCTTGAATAGTGCCGTATCCTGTGATGACTCCATCCCCCAGATAATGTTCTTTATCCAACCCGAAGTCCTTGCTCCGATGCATTACAAATTTTCCCAACTCTTCAAAGGAACCTTCATCCATAAGAAGAAGTACACGTTCGCGTGCGGTAAGCTTTCCCTTCGCATGCTGATGTTCAATTCGCTTTTCACCACCACCTAAAAGAGCTTCTTGATTTTTTCTTTCCAGTTCATCAAACTTCGACTGAAGTACTTCAGCGCTTACTTTTCGTTTGGCCATAATTTACTTTTGTAATATTCAAATATAGTTATTGTTAAGGCTGATATAGTAACTTGGCCAAGTGAAATTAAAGCAATATGAAGCAAGTAGCAATCATTGACATGGGTACTAATACTTTTCATCTAATGCTGGCCTCGATCACCGCGGATGGCTTTGCCATTAACTATCGCGAAAAGGTGCCAGTAAAAATCGGAATGGGTGGAATTAATCAGGGCTACATTACCGATGATGGAATTGAGCGAGCGGTTAACACAATGAAAACTTTCCGAAATAGGATTGGTGATGTGAGTGTCGAAGACGTGTTGGCATTTGGCACCAGCGCCTTACGTAACGCACGAAATAGGGAGCAAGTAATAAAAAGTATTGAGGAAAGTACGGGCATAAAAGCTCAGATTATTTCAGGTAAACAAGAGGCTGAATATATTTACAAAGGCACAAGAGCAGCCCTCAAAATGGGATCAGAAAAATCACTGATTATGGACATTGGTGGCGGAAGTGTTGAATTTATTATTGGAGATGATAAGGGAATTTTATGGAGTCATAGCTTTGAAATTGGAGGTCAACGATTGTTGGAAAAATATCAGAAGCACGATCCCATCATGAAAGAAGAAGTGGACGCACTAAATAATTTTTTCTCTGAAGAACTCACGTTACTTTTTATTGCACTAAAAAAATATAATCCTAAAACGCTCATTGGATCGTCCGGAACATTCGAAACGCTGAGCGACATCTACTGTTTGAAGAACAACCTAGCCTTAATGGATACTCCAGAAACACCCTTTAACCTCGAAGCCTTTGGTGAGATTTTTAAGGAGATACTATTCAAGGATCGCACTGCTAGAATGCAAATACCAGGTATGATTGAAATGAGAGTAGATATGATTGTAGTCACCTGTTGCTTGATCCATTACATACTGAATGAGTATGTATTTGATCAAATACGAGTATCATCCTATTCGTTGAAAGAAGGAATTCTCGCTTCTTTAGCAGATAACATACGATGAAACTAAGGGCGCAATCGCACCCTTAGTTTTTATAACCCTGTTACTTGTTTGTCTTTCGGATATTTTACTTCAAACTTGTAAAGAACTTTCCTGGTTTCACTTGGTTTAACATCCAGATCCCAGCTTAATTTACCCGTCTGCTTATTATAATTAGCTCCTCCTACATCAAGAACATTCACTTCAATCTGGGTGTTTTTTGAAACCGGAACCTGGTCTTCAATATGTATTTGTATCGCATCCGTCTTGGAATTCCTGACGCTTATTTCCCATGTATAACTTTCTTTTATAGAGCTTCCAATCACACTTCTGGAAGTTAGATCCTTTAATTTTTCACGCTTAACAACCATTCTCTTATCGCGACCAAGCGAAACAGCCAGGGTGTCTTTAATATTGTTAGGATCGATAAAAGAATTACCCACAAAAGTTCCTTCAAAGAAAATATTAGCTTCTCCCGGCAATAAACTAAACTCTTCCCAGCCGACCGATTTCGCCATTAGAAATGGATCGGAATCTAGTTTCGGCACTACCGAATAACTATACACTGCCTTCATTTCATAATTACGTATATCTACTGTGGTTGGCTTTGATGAAGAAGAAACAGAATAGGGAAGTGAAATATCAAATTCGGTATTTAATGAAGTTTGAATCGTTGATACGTATCCTGCAATTGTCTCAGCCTCTACCATATCTTCATCTGCTATCTCAGCTTTTGCTTCCATACTGCGCATCGCAGCGGGGGCGCTTTTGTACAATTTTTCCTTTTGCCTTTTATCGTACACAATAGGATTGTAAAAATCCAAATACCATGAATTTAACTCTGGTTTCAATCCGGTTAAGTTAGGATTGGCAGTAGATAGTTTCAGTTTTACATTCTTCCACTCTTCGCCCGTACTTTGAAAAACATTGGCCTTGTAGCTGAGTTGTAAAGGACTTTTCGTGTTGCTCGCTCTGACATCATACACAGCATTCCATCCAGCGTTGGCGACCACATAACTCACTTTCAAATCTGCCTGCGTATTTGACTCTGCAGAGATACTAATTACAATTTCGCTGGTATTCCTTCGTAGCAATTCATTTTGTTCATTAAACTGTCTGTTGAGTTTAGCTATTCGATCATTCATCTTTTTGATCTTCTCATCCTGTTTCATTCGAGTGGTGACAATGTCGCCCAAACGGCTACGATAAAAATCTGCCATCGACTTTAATTCCCCTACCGTCAGGTTTTGATTGGCCCCTCCTATCTTCTGGTTGCTCAATAGCATCTGTTCTTCCTTATTTAGAATCTCTTTTTGGCTTTGTTCTAGCAATACTTGTTTTTGCAAAAGTTCGATGGAATCTTTCATTGCCTTCAGTGACTTTGGCATGTTTAATTCGCTTAGAAAATTTTGTTGATGATTGATTCCGAGAATAATAAAGTTCCCTTTACCAACAACCTGAATGCTTTGAGGATCCAATTGAGAAGTTAAACCCATCAGTACAAGGTTCGTCTTACCAGATTCGAGTCGGGTTTTTACTTCGCGAGTCACCTGCGCCTTATTTAAAAAAACAGTTACTTCGGCAATTCTTGAATCTACAGGCTTTTCATTTTGACCAAATGTGGTGGCTGAAATCAAAAACAGAATGGATAACATGATTGGATTTCTCATTTTTTTGAATTTTAAATTGATGATGCGCCCGAATGCTAATTTCCACATTCCGGACGATAATTTTTTTTAAATCCTTGATTATTAAACACAATACTACACTTTTGTGATATGAATGAAATTACCTTAACCTATGCTCAGTTGTGGCAATTTGCTTACTCTGTTTTCAAAAAAATAAATTGCTCTGAAGATCAGGCTCGTTTGGCTACCGATGTATTATTAAGCGCTGATCTGCGTGGTATTGATTCGCATGGTATAGCCCGGCTTTCCGGATATGTAAGACTTTGGGAAGTAAAAAGAGTGAACAGCAATCCGGACATTAAAATTGTACACGAAACCCCTAGCACCGCTGTAGTTGATGGCGATGGAGGATTAGGGTTAGTAGTAGCCCCTAAGGCTATGGAGATTGCCATTCAAAAAGCAAATCAGGTAGGTACCGGTTGGGTTGCTGTAAAAAATTCAAATCATTTTGGCATTGCAGGCTATCATGCTATGATGGCCTTGGATCATGATATGATTGGCATGGCCATGACCAATGCGAGTCCTTTGGTAGCACCTACATTTTCTGTTGAAAGATTATTAGGCACCAACCCTATTTGTGTTGCCATTCCTGCCGGAGAGCAGCCCGCTTTCGTAGCTGACTTTGCCACCACCACGGCAGCCAACGGCAAGCTTGAAATATTACAACGCAAAAACCTGGAAGCTCCTGAAGGATGGATTCAAAAAAAAGACGGAAGTATTTCTACGAATCCTAATGAATTAAAAGATGGTGGTGCGCTATTGCCCCTGGGCGGTGATCGCGAGCATGGAAGTCATAAAGGATTTTGTTTAGGGGCATGGGTAGATATTTTCTCTGCGGTGCTAAGTGGAGCGAATTACGGTCCGTGGGTACCTCCCTTTGTAAGTTTTTTAGCACCACCGGCTGATCCGGTTGGTGATGGTATCGGACATTTTTTCGGTGCTCTGAGAGTGGATGCATTCCGCCCTGCACAAGAATTTAAAAATCACATGGACAATTGGATTAACCGATTCCGGTCAGCAAAAACTATTGAGGGGAAATCTCAGCTCATCATCCCTGGTGATCCTGAACGTGAAAGTGAAGTGGCAAGACGTGTGCAAGGTATCCCAATGAATCCCAAAGTTGTGGAGGACCTGAAAGAATTGGGAGACAAATTAGGAATCAGCTTATAAAATAAAATTAAAAGGAAAAGAAAACCCTGAACACCCACGGTGATGCGAAGGCGCGCTCTTGTTGATCATAAATGACATCATACAAAGCCATCGCATTAATGGCTCCTCTGCGGCCAAATGGCTGAGAATATCCTAACCCTAATAACAATCGATCATAGGTTCTTCTCTGGCTGATGGTGTAGGTGGGCGTGTTTAACAAATTATACTCGCCATAGGCAAAAACCTGGCTGAAATTATACCTCATAAAAGGACTTACACCATACTGATCAATGTGTAACTTATATGGTTCGGAATAACTATAACGTTGCCAGTTCACTCCGGTGCCAACCGAAAATTTAGGCGTAACCATATATCCTACAATTGGATTTAACGCGAAATAAAAATATCGATAACCGTATGAGTCTGTTCCAGCATTTAGTCCTAGTCCTCCTCCTACATAAAGCCTGTCTTTTAGTGACCCGCTTGAACCCTCATCTATTACACGCTGACCATAACAAGTGATGGATAGTAAAAGGAGGAAAATGAGAACAGGTGATTTCATCTGTTGTATATAATTTTAAATTCTAAAGTCAGATGGAACCTCGCTGATATTCATTCCACTGTATGAAAAATTCGTTCATGCTCGGTTTCATGTGCTAACTTTTACTTTTTTAAAGGACACAAGGAATGGCCATAGATTATCATGTCTTTGAGTGTATTGTCGATGGATGGCCATTTCATAATTTATTTCTTTAATCCTCTTCCTGAACAATAAACAGATCCTCACTCTCTTTCTTCATGAGATATTTTTCGCGGGCAAACTTCTCCAGAAGTTCTTTATTAGTCATTAATTCCGTTCTGTCTTTTTCAACATCAGAAATTTTTTCCTGGTAAAATTCTTTTTCTCTCTCAAGGCTTCTGAGTTTAGATGACATTTTGAATCTCGAAACAAAATCATTTGAATCCAGAAAAATCATCCAGACAAAAAACGAAAGGGTAGTTACGAAATAAAAATTCCTGAACCCAAGTGGTAGCTTCTTCAGCATAATAGTTTAAAAAATGATTATACGAAGATATAGATTAAAATGAAAAGGAGAAAATCAGGCCGTTCATGCGTCTGATTTTCCAGATATTAGGATACAAACTTCTTCCACTCTTGGGAAAAGACCAGATTTTCAGAATGGGGATGGTATGCATTGATTTGAATTAATCCTTTGCGTTTCATTGTTAAGTTTATTTCAAATTGCTGACCAGTCAATGGATCAGAATATGTACCCTTACCCTTTTTCGATCCGTTAAATTTTAAATGTTTGACCACCTTAAAGCCAAGCAATTTATCCATACCATTTGCCCAAATCACTGATCCTTGAAACTCTGAATCAATATCATGAAGGAGAATCCTGATATTCAATGCTTCGTTTTGCCAAATACCTGCAAAATCAAGGCTATGCTGCGTAGATCCAAATCTATTAATGATCAGCACCACACCTACAACACTCAACACTATGAGCACAAATGAAATCCACACCACGTTCGTTTCCATATTTTTTTTGTTTATCACGTTAACAGCATAAACAAAAATCAGGCATGAATATAAAAAGTCTAATAAAGGTCAGATTCTATCAGATTTGACCACTCCAAAGAAAAACAAGTATTGAAGTTTTTCATTTGTTTACCAAAACAAAACTAAATCCCCAAAATAAGAAAGCCCCGTAATTGCTCACGAGGCTTTCACCCAATATAAAAATCAAAATGAATATTTACATATTCTTCCCGGGGAAGTAAGCCACTTCACCCAATTCCTCTTCAATACGAAGTAGTTGGTTATACTTTGCCATTCTATCAGAACGAGAAGCGGATCCTGTCTTAATCTGACCGGTATTTAATGCTACTGCCAAATCAGCAATTGTACTGTCTTCTGTTTCACCAGAACGGTGCGACATAACACTCTTGTATGAGTTTTTCTTCGCCAGATTTACGGCATCAATAGTTTCCGTTAATGTGCCTATCTGATTTACTTTAATCAAAATCGCATTGGCGACTCCCTTATCAATTCCATCCTGAAGACGTTTCACATTGGTCACAAAAAGATCATCACCTACCAATTGAACCTTGTCTCCTATATTGTCCGTTAATGTTTTCCATCCAGCCCAATCATCCTCAGCCAAACCATCCTCGATCGAAATAATTGGATATTTCTTAGCCCACTTTGTCCAATACTCAGCCATTTCCTGAGGTTTCAGTTTTTGTCCTGAAGACTTCTTGAAGTGATATAATTTCGTTTTGGAATCATAGAATTCTGAGGCAGCCGGATCAAGAGCGATGAACATATCTACTCCCGGTTTAAAACCAGCCTTCTCAATCGCTTTAAGTACAACTTCGATGGCCTCTTCGTTTGAAGCAAGATTAGGGGCGAATCCTCCTTCATCCCCTACGTTTGTAGAAAGCCCTTTGTCATGCAAAACTTTTTTCAGCGTATGAAATACTTCTGCCCCCATTCTCAACGCTTCTGAAAAAGAACTGGCCCCAACTGGCATCACCATAAACTCCTGAAAGTCGATGGCATTATCAGCATGACTTCCACCGTTTAATATATTCATCATAGGCACAGGAAGTGTAGTTGCATTTACACCGCCCACATAGCGATATAAAGATTGACCGGCTTCCATAGCAGCAGCTTTAGCAACGGCCAACGAAGCGCCAAGAATTGCATTAGCGCCTAACTTAGCTTTATTAGGAGTGCCATCCAGTTGAATCATTACCCTGTCAATCAGAGTCTGATCAAATACCGAAAGACCCACAATTTCAGATGCGATTTTTGTGTTTACATTTTCTACTGCTTTAAGCACACCTTTACCCATGAATTTTTTCTTGTCACCATCACGAAGCTCAACGGCTTCATGTGAACCTGTAGAGGCCCCGGATGGAACTGCTGCTCTGCCAAATGCACCAGATTCGGTAACTACGTCTACTTCTACTGTGGGATTACCGCGGCTATCAAGAATCTGACGGGCATGAATACTTTCAATTAAGCTCATAATAATTTCTATTTAAAGTGTGATTGATTTTTTAGTTAACTATTAACAGTTGTACCTTCTTTTATCATTGATAAAAACTGATCAAATAAGTATCGGCTATCATGCGGCCCTGGCGATGCTTCGGGGTGGTACTGAACTGAAAAAGCATTTTTACTTTTCAGACGAATACCCATAATTGTATTATCGTTGAGGTGCACATGAGTTACTTCTACATCCGGATTCTTATCGATATCTTTTTCGCTCACTGCAAAGCCGTGATTTTGGGATGTCATTTCTCCCATGCCCGTGGTCAGGTTCTTAACCGGATGATTAAGTCCACGATGACCATGATGCATCTTATATGTAGATATACCTGCAGCGAGGGCAAGCAACTGATGCCCTAAACAAATTCCAAATACTGGTTTTCCTGAATTTAAAATTCCTTTCACCGTATCTATAGCATATTCCATAGCCGATGGATCACCAGGGCCATTGGAAAGGAAGAATCCATCAGGCTGCCAGGCATTCATGACTTCGAAAGAAGTCTTTGCAGGAAACACCTGCACATAACAACCACGATCGGCCAGATTCTTTAGAATACTTGTTTTGATTCCAACATCCAATGCTGCAATTTTTATAGAGGCTTTCGGTTCCCCTACAAAATATGGTTTTATAGTGCTTACCCTTGAAGATAGCTCAAGACCATCCATGGAAGGCACTTTCTTTATCTCTTGTTTAAGTTGTTCAACTGAAAGCTCGGATGAAATAATCGCATTCATCGCACCTTTACTACGTATATATCGAACTAACATGCGCGTATCCACATCAGAGATTCCGACAACATTATGTTTTTCCAGGTATGTCTGAAGGCTCTCCTTGGCTGTCTTTCGGCTGAAGTCATCTGAAAATTCATTCACCACAATACCGCTGATTTTTGGAGCATCCGATTCCTGCTCCTCCGCTACGGTTCCATAATTACCGATATGAGCGGTGGTGTTTACGATGATCTGGCCATAATAGGAAGGATCTGTATAAATCTCCTGATAGCCCGTCATTCCTGTATTAAAACAAATTTCTCCTCCGGATGTACCTCGTTTTCCAATGGCCTTGCCTTCAATAAGAAAGCCGTCTTCGAGTAGTAGATATGCCTTGTCTCTCAATTGATTAAATGGTAAGTGGTTAGCAAAAATAGTTCACGTTTAAGGTTTGATCGATATAATGAGCATTAAAATTTAAACAACCGATTTCGAAGTGGGATTTAGTCAATAAAAAAGGGACTGAACAACGTTCAATCCCCTCTTTTTATTTTACGAAAGAGTCATTTAGCTTTTCTTTTTAGCAGCTTTTTTAGGCTTTACTACTTCTTCAGCGGTAACTTCTGGAGTTACTACTTCTGCATCGTCAGCCTTTTTTGGTTTGCGGCCTCTGCGTGTCTTTGCCTTCTTCTCAGCACCTTCCTTCTTATATAGATCATTAAAATCCACCAGTTCAAGAAGACACATTTCAGCTGCATCGCCTAAGCGAGCATCGCCAAGCTTTATGATTCTTGTATAACCCCCTGGACGATCTGCCGTACGGCCTGCTACTTCTCCAAACAAAGCAGTCACAGACTCTTTATTCTGAAGATAAGACATTACCGTTCTGCGTGAATGTGTGGTGTTATCCTTTGCCTTTGTAATCAAAGGCTCAACATACTTTTTCAAAGCCTTTGCTTTTGCCAACGTAGTGGTAATTCGTTTATGCAAAATAAGCGATGAGGCCATATTGGAAAGAAGCGCATGACGATGAGCCGTCTTTCTCCCTAAGTGATTTATTTTTTTACCGTGTCTCATGATTAATCTTCTTCCAGTTTATACTTGCTAAGATCCATTCCAAATGTAAGATTCTTCTCAGCTACTAATTGTTCTAATTCAGCCAGAGACTTTTTACCAAAGTTTCTGAATTTCATCATATCTGATATATCCAATTTCACAAGGTCTGCAAGAGATTTCACATCAGCAGCCTTTAAACAATTGTACGCACGCACAGATAGATCAAGATCATGAAGCTGCGTCTTTAATAATTTACGCATGTGCAACATCTCCTCATCAACCTGCTCCACCTCGCTGTCCTTACCTGTTTCCAGTTCAATTGATTTATCAGAGAATAATCTGAAATGCTGAATCAATATAAAGGCAGCTCCCTCAAGTGCTTTCTCAGGATGGATTGAACCATCAGTTTCTATGTCAACCAAAAGTTTTTCATAATCTGTCTTCTGCTCAACACGCGTGTTTTCAACGCTATATTTAACATTTTTAACAGGTGTGAAAATCGCATCAATTGGAATAAACCCAAATACTTGCTCGTTCGGTTTGTTTTCTTCAGCAGGAAGATAACCTCTACCCTTTTCAATTGTTAATTCAATCTCAAATTGAGATGTTTCATCAAGGTTGCAAATAACATGATCAGCGTTAAGAACTTCGAATGATGAAGTAAACTTAGTGATATCACCCGCCTTGAATTGCTTCTGCTTCTTAATAGTAACAGTAATCTTGTTGTCGAAATTATCAGTTATTTTTTTAAGGCGTACTTGCTTTAAGTTCAAAATGATTTCCGCAACATCCTCAACAACACCTTCAATGGAAGAAAATTCGTGCAACACACCAGGAACTTTAATTCCTGTAATTGCATAACCTTCCAAAGAGGATAAAAGAATTCTGCGTAATGCGTTGCCAATGGTTACACCGTAACCTTTTTCAAGAGGTTTGAAGGTAAAGAGGCCATGGAAATCATCCGACTTCTCCATCACCACTTTCTCAGGCATTTGAAATGCTAATATTGACATATGCGGTTTATTGTTAGTTGAAAATTACTTAGAGTACAATTCAACGATTAGTTGTTCGTTGATGTTTTCTGGGATATCTTGTCTTGGAGGTAGATTAATCAGCTTCCCTGACATCTCACTACCATCCCACTCTAACCAATTATATTTCTTTGCACTTTGAACAGACAATGAATACGTTATTGTCTCCAGTGACTTCGATTTTTCGCGTACTCCAACTACATCACCAGCACGTAGATTCATCGATGGGATATTTACTACTTCACCATTAACTGTGATATGCTTATGAACCACCAATTGACGCGCTGCTCTACGTGTTGGAGCAACACCTAACCGATATACGGTATTATCTAATCTTGATTCTAACATTTGAAGTAATACTTCACCTGTTATACCTTTCTTGCGTGATGCCTTATCAAAAATGTTTTCAAACTGACGCTCCAACACTCCATAGATAAACTTAGCCTTCTGCTTTTCTGCTAACTGTATAGCATATTCAGATTGCTTACGTTTTTTACCTTTTCCGTGCATGCCGGGAGCATAGTTCTTCTTTTGAAGCGCTTTACTCTCGCCCAGAATTGGCTCGTTAAATCTTCTGGAGATTCTCGCTTTTGGGCCGATGTATCTTGCCATGACTTATTCTTTGTCTTTAATTTTTAAACTCTTCTTTTCTTAGGAGGACGGCAACCATTATGAGGCATAGGGGTCATATCCTTAATAATTGTTACCTCGATACCAGATGCCTGAATACTGCGAATAGCAGACTCGCGACCAGCCCCAGGGCCTTTCACGAATACTTCTACCTTTCGCAAACCTAATTCAAAGGCTTTGGTAGCACACTCCTGTGCTGCAACCTGAGCTGCATACGGTGTGTTTTTCTTAGAGCCCTTAAAGCCCATCTTTCCGGCAGAAGCCCATGACACCACCTGTCCGGTAGTATTGGTCATAGCAATAATTATATTATTGAAGGTAGCTCTAATATGGGCTTGGCCTACGGCCTCCACATTTACTACACGCTTCTTGCTCTTGTCCTTCTTTTTTTCGACTGCTGGTGCTGCCATACAGAAAAGTTTATTTTCGTTTAGTGATGATTAACCTTTAGTTGCCTTCTTTTTATTCGCTACCGTCTTACGCTTACCTTTACGAGTACGAGCGTTGTTCTTGGTAGTTTGACCACGCACAGGCAATCCCTTGCGGTGGCGAAGCCCTCTATAACACCCGATGTCCATCAGTCGCTTTATGCTTAACTGAACTTCGGATTTAAGAGCTCCTTCAATTTTAAATTGCTCTGCAATGGATGCACGAATCGCATTTGACTCTTCGTCATTCCATTCCTTTGCTTTTTTGTCCCAATTAACACCTACTTTAGTTAGGATATTTTGAGCCGATCTACGGCCAATACCATAAATGTAGGTTAGGGCGATTTCGCCTCTTTTGTTATCCGGAATATCTACACCTGCAATACGTGCCATAATTATCCTTGTCTTTGTTTATACCTAGGGTTCTTCTTGTTGATTACAAACAACTTGCCTTTGCGTCTGATGATCTTGCAATCAGCGCTCCGTTTCTTTATAGATGCTCTTACTTTCATCTTATTTGTATCTAAATGTTATCCTTCCTTTTGTTAAATCATATGGCGACATTTCCAATCGCACTTTGTCACCGGGTAAAATACGGATATAATGCATCCTCATCTTACCAGAAATGTGTGCCAGCACTTCATGGCCGTTTTCCAACTGCACCCTGAACATTGCATTGGACAACGCTTCCAAAATTGTTCCGTCTTGTTCTATCGACTTTTGTTTCGCCACTTGAATGAATAAGCTTCTTCTAAATATTCGTGTGTTGTCACCACTTCCGTTCTATTCTCTAATACTGCCACCATATGCTCAAAGTGAGCTGATGGTTTCCGATCCATTGTGCGAATGGTCCAACCATCTCGCTCTTGAATCACATTTTTTGTGCCCATGTTAATCATCGGCTCTATCGCGAAAACCATTCCCGCTTCAATCTTCACTCCCTTTCCTCTCTTACCGTAGTTAGGAACTTCAGGGTCTTCGTGGAGGTTTTTTCCTACACCATGTCCCACTAGCTCTCTTACCACTCCGTAACCGAATTGCTCTACATAGTTTTGGATCGCAAAACCAATATCGCCTATTCGATTCCCTACTTTGGCCTGCTCTATTCCGAGATATAATGAATTATATGTTCGGGTAAGCAGATCAATTGCCTCTGGTTTTACACCCTCTAAAGGATAGGTGTAAGCAGAATCACTATGAAATCCTTTAAAAAAAACTCCACAGTCTATGGATATAATATCTCCTTCTTTTATTTCATAGTTACCTGGAATTCCATGCACCACAATCTCATTTACAGAGATACAAAGTGAAGCAGGGAAACTTCCCCCGTAATTTTTAAAAGAAGGCACTCCATGATGATCACGTATAAACTCCTCGGCAACTCTATCCAGATCGATCGTTTTCGCTCCCGGTTTAATCCTTTTAGCTACTTCCGCATGCGCTTTTCCTAAGATTTGCGCACTCTCTTTAATGATCTGTATTTCCTCGTCCGTCTTTAAGTGAACCATTCAACTTCAAGCCGCAGCAAACTGAGAACGTCCTTTTACTCTTCCTGACTTCATCATCCCTTCATAATGCCTCATCAACAAGTAGCTCTCAATCTGTTGAAGTGTGTCAAGCACAACACCCACCAGAATCAATAGAGATGTACCACCGAAGAATTGAGCGAAATTCTGCGTGATACCAACTCGTACCGCAAAAGCAGGGAGTATAGCAACAGCCGCAAGGAAAATAGCGCCAGGTAAAGTAATCTTTGATAAAATACTGTCTATAAACTCAGCAGTTTGTTTACCTGGTTTAATACCCGGTACAAAGCCACCATTTCGTTTCAAATTATCTGCAATGTCATTTGACGGAACCGTGATCGCTGTATAGAAAAATGTAAATATTAAGATCAGTATTCCAAACAATAGATTGTATTGCCATGAAGTAAAGTCAGCGAACGTAGATCCCACATAAGCACCAACATCACTATCTCTCCATATTTGAGCTACCAATGGTGGGATAAACATCAACGCTTGCGCAAAGATGATTGGCATAACACCTGCAGAGTTAAGTTTTAACGGGATAAAGTCGCGTTTTCCTCCATACAATTTATTACCTACAACCTGTTTTGCATATTGTACAGGAATTCTTCTTGTTGCCTGTGTCAATGCAATTACGCCTACGACCACAAAGAAGAGCGCTAAAACTTCTATAATAAACAGTAGCATTCCATTCATTCCCTTTGAATCAATTTCCATCCAAATGGCTGCTGGAAAACGAGAAACAATACCAATCATGATTAACATACTGATACCATTCCCTATACCCTTATCGGTTATACGTTCACCTAACCACATACAAAACATGGTGCCAGCAACTAAAATTACAATTGAACTTACTGTAAAGAATATGCCTGGGTTTAATATTGCTTCTGCATTTACAGTGGCCCTTATATAACCATAGGATTGCGCAGATGTAATTAAGATCGTGAGCACACGGGTGAACTGATTTAATTTCTTGCGACCGCTGTCTCCTTCCTTTTGAAGCTTCGTGAAATGAGGAACCGCCACAGTTAATAACTGAACCACTATGGATGCAGAAATGTAAGGCATGATCCCTAGCGCAAAAATTGATGCCCTGCTAAATGATCCTCCTAGAAAAGTATTTAATAAGTCAAAAATGCCACCCTGATTTCCTGATAATAAATTTGGGTCAATTCCAGGAAGAACAATATAAGATCCTAAACGAAATATGATCAAAAACCCTATTGTATTAAAGATTTTAACCCTTAGGTCTTCTATTGCAAAGATGTTCTTTATGGTTGTAAAGAAACGCTTCATTATTTCACAGTTGTGGCGCTGCCGCCTAAGTTTTCGATTATTTTAGATGCGGTAGCTGAAAAGGCATGTGCCTCAACGCTAACTTTAGACTTCAATTCACCGCGTCCTAATATTTTCACACTATCCTTTTTACCAACTACTCCATTATCAATCATTAATTGAAGGGTAATAGAAGGTGCACTTGTTTTTTGTGCCAGATCTTCCAATACATCAAGGTTAATTGCCTTAAAGTATATTTTATTATTGTTTTTGAATCCAAATTTTGGAATACGTCTTTGGAGAGGCATTTGTCCACCTTCAAATCCGAATTTCTTATGGTATCCAGAACGAGACTGAGCTCCTTTATGTCCACGGCCTGATGTACTTCCACCAGAACCCTGACCTCTTCCGAGTCTCTTGTTATTTTTTACCGATCCGTCTGCCGGTTTAAGGGTATGCAGCTTCATTTTATAATTCGGTTACGCTCACTAAGTGTTTTACTTTTTTCACCATCCCTTGAATTTGAGGAGTATATTCTACTTCCACGGAACGATGAACTTTACCTAATCCCAATGATTGAATTGTTCTCAATTGAGTTTCAGGTCTTTTTATTGTACTGCGGGTTTGAGTGATTCTAACTTTTGCCATAACTCTTATCCGTTGAAAACTTTTGATAAAGAAACTCCTCTGTTACGTGCTATCGTTTGTGGATCGCGCATTGTAGTTAAGGCTTTGAAAGTCGCTTTTACTACGTTGTGCGGATTTGAAGATCCTTTAGACTTGGCCAATACATTATGTACACCGGCACTTTCTAATACAGCGCGCATTGCACCACCAGCTATAACTCCTGTACCAGGGGAAGCTGGCTTCAGTAGTACAAAACCACCTCCGAATTTTCCTAGAGACTCATGTGGAACAGTACCTTTAATGATTGGCACTTTCACTAAATGTTTCTTTGCATCATCAATGCCTTTGGTAATTGCATCAGTTACTTCATTGGCTTTACCAAGACCATAACCTACAACGCCATTTCCGTCTCCTACCACTACAATAGCGGCAAAGCTGAATCTTCTTCCACCTTTCACTACTTTAGCTACTCGTTGGATGGCTACCACTTTTTCTTTTAGGTCGATTTCACTCGCCTTTACTGTGCTGACGTTACTTTGTGTCATGCTCTTTTAGAATTTTAATCCACCTTCTCTGGCTCCTTCTGCCAAAGCTTTGATATTACCATGATAGAGATAGCCGTTGCGGTCAAAAACTATTTCTTTCACCCCGCTAGCTATCGCCTTTTCAGCTACTTTCTTTCCAACATTTTTGGAAATAGAGATATTTACTCCTCCTTTTTTGTCTAATTCAATGGACGAGCTTGCCGTAATCGTATGACCTTTAGAATCATCAATAATCTGAGCATAGATAACTTTGTTGCTTCGGAACACAGACAGCCGAGGTCTGTCTGAGGTACCCTCCATATTTTTACGAATTCCTTTTTTAATTCGTATTCTCCTATCCTTAATATTTGCCATACTAACTATTATTTAGCTGCTGCTTTACCAGCTTTTCTACGAACAAATTCTCCAACAAAACGAATACCTTTTCCTTTGTAAGGCTCCACGCTACGCAAAGACTTTATTTTTGCGGCAACCTGACCAATCAATTGCTTGTCAATCCCCTCCAAAGTAATCATTGGATTTTGACCTTTTTCCTGAGTGGCAACCACTTTAAGTTCTGATGGTATTCCAACTATAACACTATGCGAATAGCCTAAACTCAAATCCAATACATTGCCTTGAGCCGCTGCTTTATATCCTACACCAATTAGTTCCAATTGTCTCTTATATCCATTACTTACACCTTCCACCATGTTTGCAATAAGTGAACGATATAAACCATGCATTGCCTTATGGCGTTTTTGCTCAGTAGGACGATGAACCACTACTTCACCATTCTCTAAAACAATTTTAAAGTCCTGATCTATTACTTGTTTCAATTCTCCTTTAGGACCTTTTACAGTCACTAAATGATCAGACTCAGAGAACGCGAATGTTACGCCCTTGGGAAGTGGAATTGGTAGTTTACCTATACGTGACATGTTCTTTCAATTAATAGATGTAACACAAAACTTCTCCACCAACATTTAAAGCCTTTGCTTCCTTATCGGTTATCACACCTTTCGATGTTGAAAGGATTGCAATACCAAGACCGTTAAGTACTTTAGGCAAACTATCAGCTCCTTTGTACTGACGTAAACCAGGAGAACTTACACGCTGCAACTTAGTGATTGCAGATTCTTTCGTCTCTGGGTTATATTTCAGCGCAATTTTAATATTGCCTTGGCTATTGTCAGTATCCTCAAACTTATAATTGAGGATATAACCTTTGTCAAAAAGCACCTTTGTTACCTCCTTCTTTATATTAGAAGCAGGAACCTCTACCACACGATGACGTGCCTTTATGGCGTTACGTAAGCGTGTTAAATAATCTGCTATTGGATCCGTTGTTTTCATTTGACTTATTTAAAAAGCAAACCCGTTTTTTTGGAACGGGCTGCAAAGATATATAACAATTTCTGTTATTCAAAACTGTTATCTGGTTTCGTTCCCGACCTAGATACTCAGTAATAATATGTATGTATAAAGCGCTTACCAGCTGGCCTTTGTCAAACCAGGAATTTTTCCCTCGTTTGCCATTTGGCGGAATTGGTTACGGCAAAGTCCAAACTTACTCATATAGCCACGCGGGCGACCAGTAAGTTTGCATCTGCTACGCAAACGCACTGCTGAAGAACTGCGTGGAAGCTTATCCAAGCCTTCCCAATCTCCTGCTGCCTTTAAAGACTTACGTTTTGCAGCATATCTAGCTACTAACTTTTCTTTTTTCTTGTCTCTTGCGATGATTGATAATTTTGCCATCGAATCAATTATTTTTATTTACAAAGGGCATCCCTAACGCTTTTAGCAACTCAAAGCTTTCCTCATCGGAAGCGGCTGAAGTAACAAAAGTGATATCCATTCCATTAATCTTAGAAACCTTATCGATTGAAATTTCAGGAAAAATAATCTGTTCTTTTACACCCAGTGTATAATTTCCACGGCCATCAAAACCTTTATCACTAACACCTTTGAAATCACGAACGCGTGGTAGCGCAACATTCATTAAACGATCTAAGAATTCATACATACGATCACCTCGTAACGTAACTTTTGCACCGATCGCTTGATCCGAACGAAGCTTAAAGTTTGAAATATCCTTCTTAGATCGAGTCGCCACTGCTTTCTGGCCTGTGATGGTAGTGAGCTCTTCAACGCCTACATCAATAAGCTTTTTGTCAGCTACTGCTGCACCAATTCCTTTGTTGATGCATATTTTTTCAATTTTTGGCACCTGCATTACCGACTTATATTGAAACTTCTCTTTCAAGCCGGGAACTATTTCCGCTAGGTACTTTTCTTTTAATCTTGGAGTTGCCATTACTTAATTAATTCTCCTGTTTTCTTTGAAAATCTTTGAAGCTTACCCTTTTCGTTAAGCTTTCTTCCTGTTCTGGTTGGCTTATTATTAGAAGGTTCAACCAACATTAAATTACTAATGTGAATAGTACCTTCCATTTTTTTGATGCCTCCTTCGGGCTTACCAGCAGATGGCTTCTGGTGCTTTGTCACCATGTTAATGCCTTCTACAATCGCGCGGTTTTTTTCAGCAAAAACCTCTAATACTTTACCAGTCTTTGTTTTGTCATTACCGGCCAACACTAACACTGTATCCCCTTTACGGATATGCAGTTTAGGCTGTTTATTATATTTTCTTTCCATATGATATTATAGAACTTCGGGTGCTAATGAAACGATTTTCATAAACTGCTTCTCTCTTAACTCACGGGCAACAGGTCCGAAAATACGAGTTCCGCGAGGTTCATCCTGAGCATTCAATAGAACAGCTGCATTATCTTCAAAGCGAATGTATGAGCCATCCTTTCTTCTTATTTCCTTCTTAGTGCGAACAATCACAGCCTTTGATACAGTTCCTTTTTTAACCTGGCTTGTAGGAATGGCTGATTTAATAGTCACAACTATTTTGTCGCCCACACTAGCCGATCCTCTTCTGGTACCACCCAAAACATGTACGCAAAGAACTTCTTTTGCGCCACTATTGTCGGCTACTGTTAGTCTTGATTCTGTTTGTATCATAATTACTTGGCCTTTTCAATTATTTCAACCAATCTCCATCTCTTGCTTTTGCTCAAAGGACGAGTTTCCATGATGCGTACCGTATCACCGATTCCTGCTTCATTGTTTTCATCGTGAGCCATGAACTTGGTCGTTTTGTTCATGAATTTTCCATAGATAGGGTGCTTCACCTTGCGGTCAATTGCAATGGTTATTGACTTAGTCATTTTGTTGCTAACCACTTTACCTACACGTTCTTTTCTTAGGGTTCTTGCCGTCTCCATGAAAAATTACTTTTGAGTTGCTTTTCCTTTTAATTCTGTCTTCAAGCGGGCGATCAGCCTGCGCGTTTCTTTGATCCTCATTGGGTTTTCAATTGCTGAAACCTGATGAGCAAACTTCATTTTGCGCAAAGCCTCACCTTCTGTTCCTATCTTCTCGTTCAGCTCCGCTAAAGTCAATCCTTTAATCTCTGCGTTTTTCATTTTGCTGCTTGTTCTACGTAATCTCTTCTAACAGTAAACTTTGTTTTGATAGGAAGCTTTCCATCGGCTAATGCCAATGCTTTTTTAGCGGTTTCCTCAGTCACACCGCCTGCTTCAAACAAGATGGTACCAGGCTTTATCACTGCTACCCAATATTCAGGAGCTCCCTTACCTTTACCCATACGTACCTCAGCAGGCTTACGGGTAATTGGTTTATCTGGGAAAACACGAATCCAAACTTGACCTTCGCGCTTCATCTCGCGGGTAACGGCTACCCTGGCTGCTTCTAACTGACGCGCTGTGAGCCAGCATGGCTCCAAAGCTTTCAATGCAAATGATCCGAAGGCGATAGAATGACCACGAGTGGCGCTTCCCTTCGTTTTCCCCTTTTGCATTTTTCTGAATTTCGTCCGCTTGGGCTGTAACATGATTTACTATCTTTTAAAATTCTTTTACTTATTTTCTTCTGTCTCCAGACTTCTCACCTCTTCCTCCGCGATCACTTCTTCCTCCACGATCACTTCTTCCTCCACGATCGCGATCTCCACCTCTTCTTCTTTCACCACCTGGCTGACCACCTTTGCTTTCACCAGCCGCATTACTTACAACACCCACATTGGGAGACAAGTCACGCTTACCATACACTTCACCTTTGAAAATCCATACCTTGATACCAATTTTCCCATACACAGTTTGTGCTTCAGAAATTGCATAATCAATATCTGCCCGAAGAGTATGAAGTGGAATACGCCCTTCTTTATATTGCTCAGTACGGGCCATCTCAGCACCGGCTAAACGACCCGATAATTTTACCTTGATTCCTTCTGCACCCACTCTCATTGTAGAAGCAATTGCTTGCTTCATAGCTCTACGATATGAAATCCGAGCTTCAAGTTGTTGTGCTATAGATTCTCCGACTAATCTTGCATCCATCTCTGGACGTTTGATTTCAAAGATGTTAATCTGCACATCTTTATTAGTGAGTTTCTTTAACTCTTCCTTAATCTTATCTACTTCGGTTCCTCCTTTTCCAATTACTACGCCAGGACGCGCAGTATGGATCGTGAGTGTAATTCTTTTCAAGGTGCGTTCTATAACAACTTTAGAAATACCGCCTTTTTGAATACGCGCATCTATATATTTTCTGATCTTTTGATCTTCTACTAATTTATCAGCGAAGTTATTTCCACCAAACCAGCTAGAGTCCCATCCACGGACAATGCCTAATCTGAATCCTACCGGGTTAATCTTCTGTCCCATTATTCTTTAGTTTCTTTTGATTCTGACTTAGCTTCTTCGGCCTTTACAGGCATGCGATCAACCACAAGTGTTACATGATTTGATCTCTTTCTAATTCGGTGTGCTCTACCCTGAGGGGCAGGACGCAAACGCTTTAATTGACGACCACCGTCTACAAAAACTTCCTTCACAAAAAGATCTGCCTCTTCAAGCTTTACATCACTATTTTTTGCTTCCCAACTACTGATAGCTGAAAGAAGTAGTTTTTCCATTTTAGCAGAAGCATGCTGTGCTTCATACTTCAATATGCTTAATGCTCTGCTAACTCTTTCACCACGGATCAAGTCTGCAACTAATCTCATCTTGCGTGGTGAAGAAGGAACATTCTTTAAATAAGATGTGGCAGGGCCTTGCTTTGCTGCCTCTTTCACTGCCGCGATCTTTTCTCTTTTAAGAACTGATCCTTTCTTTTTCTTAACTATTTCCATAACTGGAATTCTTAACTGTTATATATTAGCCCTTGTTATTTCCTGAGTGCCCCTTAAAGGTGCGGGTGGGAGCAAATTCTCCCAATTTATGCCCAACCATGTTTTCGGTTACATAAACAGGAATAAATTTATTACCGTTATGAACTGCAAACGTGTGACCGATACAATCCGGTGTTATGGTAGATCTGCGTGACCAGGTTTTGATCACCGACTTCTTACCAGCCTGTTCCATAGTCTGCACCTTTTTTGCCAAGCGTGCATCTAAATAAGGACCTTTTTTAATTGACCTTCCCATAATTATTTCTTCCTTCTAGCAATGATTAAACCATCAGAATATTTCTTTGGATGACGCGTTTTCTTGCCTTTTGAAAGCAATCCATTGCGTGAACGAGGGTGGCCTCCTGAGGCTCTACCTTCACCACCACCCATCGGGTGATCAACAGGGTTCATCGCAACCGGCCTTGTGCGTGGACGAACACCTCTCCAACGGCTACGACCAGCCTTACCAACACTTTCATTCATGTGCTCAGCATTTGATACCGTTCCTACGGTGGCTAAGCAATTCACCAATACGTTGCGTAATTCACCAGAAGGCATCTTAAGCGTTGCATATACTGCCTCACGAGCGACCAACTGAACAAATGACCCTGCGCTGCGAGCTATCGATGCGCCACGACCTGGTTTTATTTCTACATTGTGAACCACAGTTCCAATCGGAATTTTAGAAAGAGGCAATGCATTACCTACTTCAGGAGCGATGTCCGTTCCTGAAATTAAAGTCTGCCCTACCTTAATTCCTTGCGGTGCAATGATATATGACTTTACGCCATCTGCGTAGTAAATTTTTGCAATACGTGCCGTTCTGGATGGATCGTACTCTATTGATTGAACAACTGCCGGAATACCAAAACGATCGCGTTTGAAATCAATCATACGTGTCTTTTGCTTATGTCCACCACCGATGTAGCGCATGGTCATTTTTCCCGTATTGTTACGTCCACCCGTTTTCTTAAGGGTAATTAGTAACGACTTTTCAGGCTTACTCTCTGTAATGTCTTCAAAACCTGGTGACAACCTGTGACGGGTGCCCGCGGTAATTGGTCTAAGTTTCTTCAACGCCATTGTTCAGATATTATACGTTGCTATAAAAATCGATTACTTCTCCTTCAGCCAAGGTAACGATGGCTTTTTTGTAGCTAGCCTTGCGACCAGACAATACACCCGCCTTCGTAAAACGTGACTTGAATTTTCCTAACACGTTGATGGTATTTACACGTGCTACATTAACACCGTACATTTTTTCTACGGCATTCTTAATCTCTACCTTATTGGCTTCACCGGCTACTATAAAACCGTACTTACCCTTTTCATTTAAGGAAGAAACTTTTTCAGTAACCAGGGGACTTTGTAATATGCTCATGGTATTACTGTTTATTTAATAGGTTATCAATCTTACTTAATGAACTTTCTACCAAAATCAATTGCTCAGCATTCATCACATCATACGTGTTGATTTGATCCGCGGTAACGATTTTAGTATTTTGAACATTTCTACCTGAAAGAACAATGCTGCTGTTTGTCTCAGGAAGAATAAGAAGAGTCTTCTTACCATCCAATGAAAGAGACTTTAGCATCTCCAAATACTGTTTGGTCTTAGGAGCTGCAAAGTTGAAATCCTCAACTACAGCAATCATGTTATCCTTAGCCTTATAAGCCAATGCTGACTTTCGTGCCAAATCTTTAACCTTCTTGTTCAATTTAAAAGAATAGTCTCTCGGCTGAGGACCGAATACACGACCACCACCTTTGTACTGAGGGTTCTTGATGTTACCCGCACGAGCTCCGCCTGTACCTTTCTGCTTCTTAAGCTTTTTAGAAGAACCAGAAATCTCATTACGCTGCTTAGATTTATGAGTACCCTGGCGCTGATTAGCCAGAAAACTTTTAACATCTAACCAAATCGCATGGTCGTTTGGCTCTATGCCGAACACCTCACTAGTGAGATTTACTTTTCGGCCGGTGTTCTCACCACTATATTTTACAACTGCTATGTCCATTACTTCTGCAGGATTATGGTTGAATTCTTTGCTCCAGGAACAGATCCACTAACCAGAATCAGATTTTTATCTGCCATGATTTTAATGACTTCCAAGTTCATGGTCTTAACGCGATCTGAACCCATACGGCCAGGAAGGCGCTTTCCTTTTATTACACGAGATGCAAAAGAGGCATTACCCATAGAACCAGGAGCACGCAGACGGTTATGCTGACCGTGAGTTTGACCACCCACTCCAGCAAAGCCATAACGCTTTACTACTCCTTGAAATCCCTTTCCTTTTGAGGTACCAACTGCATCTACGAAGTCTCCTTCTACAAATACATCCTGAAGGTTAATCTCTTTTCCCAATTCAACGATTCCATCGTATTCCTTGCGGAAATCTCTGAACTCGAAAATCTCTTTTTTGGGTGTCGTGTTGGCTTTTTTAAAATGACCAACCAGCGGCTTGGTGGTGTTCTTCTCTTTCTTCTCCCCAAATGAAAGTTGAACGGCCCTGTATCCATCAGTCTCAGCGTTTTTCACCTGAGTGACTACACAAGGGCCAGCCTCTATGACAGTTACTGCGATATTTTGACCATCTGGGCCAAATACGCTAGTCATTCCTATTTTACGTCCTATTATTCCAGGCATGGTTGAAACCTATTTTGCTTGTTTTTAAACCGTTTTGCGGGTTTTGTACCGCAAAAAGGACTGCAAAGATAGGAACTAAAGCTTAGGTAACAAGAGAGGGTTTCAAAAAAAAATAGGAATTTGGTTTTACCACCTTAAAAG
>CAYGGY010000055.1:0-33424 GCA_964349405.1 uncultured Ohtaekwangia sp.
AAATAATACCCTATTATTTCAATAATTGCAGAATAAATTCAAAATAGAACTCAAAACTAAACCTATCCATTATGAAAAGATCAGTCATTTTTCTTGTGCTCCTGGTGGCCTTCAGTGTGCTGGCTCTGTTTATGCCAGCTGTGCCTACCACAATTAACACTGAAGGCCTCGACTCTGGTGATATAGCCTGGATGCTGGCGGCCACTGCGCTTGTGCTATTGATGACTCCTGGCCTCGCCTATTTCTATGGTGGCATGATTAACACTAAGAACATCATTTCTACCATGCTACAAAGTTTCATTGCTATGGGCGTAATCAGTGTGTTGTGGATTGTTGTTGGATTCAGTCTTGCATTTGGTGACTCCATTGGTGGATTCATAGGAAATCCTTCTTCCTTTTTTATGTTTCAAAACGTGCTTGATGGAAAACCCTGGACATTAGCTCCTACCATTCCATTGGTGTTGTTTGCCTTCTTCCAATTGAAGTTTGCCATCATTACGCCAGCCTTGATCACTGGAACATTCGCTGAGCGAGTCCGCTTCAAGTCTTATATTATATTCTTAGTGCTATTTTCTCTCTTCATCTATGCACCGCTGGCTCACATGACCTGGCATCCTGATGGATTCCTTTTCAAATTAGGAGTGCTTGATTTTGCAGGGGGAACAGTGGTACACATGTCTGCCGGTTTTGCTGCGCTTGCTGCGTCAATTTATTTGAGAAATAAAAAGGAAATCAAAGAAGCGATTTCACCTGCCAACATTCCGTTCGTGCTTTTAGGTACTGGCTTGTTGTGGTTTGGCTGGTTTGGATTCAATGCAGGTAGCGCTTTAGGTGCAGGTCCATTAGCGGCTTCAGCTTTCGCAACAACCAATACTGCATCGGCAGCAGCCGGATTGTGCTGGGTGTTACTTGATTCAGTTCGTGGCAAGAAGCCTTCCGCTCTTGGTTTTTGTATCGGTGCCGTAGTAGGTCTGGTGGCCATTACTCCTGCCGCTGGCTTTGTTACCATTCCTTCCAGTTTATTCATTGGTACCATCGCAGCCATTATTAGCAATGTTGTAGTACACTGGAAATCTAAAACTTCTCTTGAAGATACATTAGACGTATTTCCTTGTCACGGGGTAGGTGGCGCAGTAGGTATGGTAATGACTGCCTTGCTTGCCAACACCGCTGTGAACGCAGCTAACACCACGGGTAACGGTTTGCTTTTCGGTGAGTTTGCTCTTTTCAAAGTACACATGATTGCTCTTGTGCTTACACTCGCCTTTATCATTGCGGGGTCATTTCTGATTTTGAAAATTACAGACTTGATTTCACCGATGACGGTAAGCAGTGAGGAAAAATTAATGGGTTCTGATTTTAGTCAGCATGGAGAAAATCTTCACCCGGTTATAAAAACTGATGTAGCCGCAGCCTGAGTCAATCACTAATGGGTTCCGGAGGGTGTGAGATACCCGGCCGGAACCACCTTAGCTTATTGTTTAATAAAACACACACAAAATTATGAAAAAACTGACTTTACAAATAATACAATGCAGCAGCCTTCTTTGTATCCTAATTAGTGGCACAAGAGTTATGGCACAGGAAAATGTAATGGTTGCTTCCTTAGCAAAACCAGTAGTGAAAGACGAGGTGATCGTCACTGAAGGTGATCGTGTAGAAGCGGTAACAAAAAGCGCAAAAGAAGAAACGCCTACATTTACCTTTTCAGGATCGATCGACACCTACTTACACTCTTCATTTAAAACCACCAATAATTATTACGGTGGTGCCTCTGCGCCTTCTACTTCATTTGATGATCTAAAAGGCTTCTCTCTGGGCATGGTCAATCTGATCGCATCCTATTCAGGCGAAAAGACCGGCTTCACTGCGGATGTAGTAATAGGACCAAGAGGTAAAGCAGCAGTATTTGGAACGGCCACTGGCCAGGCGATTATCAACCAAGCGTTTGCATTCTATAAATTCTCAGATAAAGTAACGTTGAATTTAGGGCAGTTCAACACGTTTCTGGGTTATGAAGTGATATCGCCTACCGTTAATTTCAACTACTCGACATCGTATTTGTTTTCATGGGGACCATTTAATCACACGGGCGCGCGCTTAGATTTTGTATTAGATAATGGAGTGGTTGCCAAATTGGCTGTTATGAACCCAACCGATATTGTAGAATTTAACCCGGTTAACACCTATACACTGGGTACGCAAATTGGTAAGACATCCGATGCAGGAGGAATTTGGTTTAATTTTCTTTATGGCGATCAGGATGGAACGCTCGATGCTGAAAAAGCGGTAATCGATCAAACATCTAAAGGAAAACTTTTTCAGGCAGACATTACGCTTGGATATAATCTTAGTAGCAAGTTTTATTTAGGATTCAATGCCTCATCGCAAAGCGTTGCTGCCGGACAAATAGTGAATGCAAATTCACAAATAGTAAAAGCTGATGGCAAAGCCAGTTCGTTTTTAGGATTTGCCGTATATCCTAAAGTGACACTAACAGAAAACTTCGCGATTGGTGCGCGTGGGGAATATTTTTCAGTGAAAAATGGACATCTCGGAGTTTTTGGTTTGGATGAAAATGGAGATGGAGATGTGGTTGAGTTCACTATATCTGGAAATTATAAAACGGGAGGGTTAACATTTATTCCTGAAGTAAGAATAGATAAGACTTCACAGGATTCTTTCAACAAAGGATTAAAGTCAAAAGATAGTATGCCGTCATTCACGTTGGCAGCCGTATATAAATTTTAATCCATATAAAGAGTACCTCATGTACAAGCCAAAGGTAAAATCTGACCATACGCGGCCTCAGATTTTATTATAGGATTGTAATTTGAACCAATCCCGCCTAAAGGGGCATTGAACTTTGCCGCGGTGAGCAGAGCAAAGCAAAGGAAGAGTGAGGTAGACTCTTTTGCGAGTGGGCGACCACGGAAAGAGGAGCGATAGCTCCTCTTTTTTGCGATGTATTGAAAGCGCTGTTTTGATTACATTTGTTTTTCAATTTCGAAAACCGATGGAAGCTTACGGTAAAATACTCCTGATTGCCATGCCTGCCTTTCTGTTACTCGTGTTGTTTGAAAAATGGTATGGTTGGTATAAAGGCAACGATACCGTTCCGGTGAGTGATATGATTTCAAGTTTAAGTTCAGGTATCACCAATGTAACAAAGGATGTTTTGGGCCTGAGTGTTGCGATTATATCCTATGGTTGGCTCGTAAGCAACGTGGCTATTATTCATATCGATTCGGGTTGGCCCACCTACCTGATTGCTTTTATTGCCCTCGACTTTGCCGGCTATTGGGTGCACCGCATTTCTCACGAGTATAATTTGTTCTGGAATAATCACATCATTCATCATAGCAGCGAAGAGTATAATCTTGCGTGCGCGTTGCGACAGAGCATTTCATCCATTGTACGGATTTTTGCCATCTTCTTATTGCCGGCTGCTTTGCTAGGTGTACCTCAACACGTAATAGGCATGGTTGCTCCTTTGCATTTGTTTGCTCAATTTTGGTATCATACCCAGCATATAGGGAGGATGGGTTTCCTTGAACATATTATTGTTACTCCTTCGCACCATCGGGTGCATCATGCTATCAACCCCATTTATCTCGACAAAAATTACTCGCAGATATTTATCTTTTGGGATAAACTCTTCGGCACGTTTCAGGAAGAGCGTGACGATACACCTGCCGCGTACGGTGTAACACGTCCAGTGCGTACATGGAATCCGATCAAAATAAATTTTATGCACTTATGGTTGCTCATTAAGGACGCATGGTACGCACAAAGTTGGTGGGACAAAATAAGAATCTGGTTCATGCCTTTAGGGTGGCGTCCGGCCGATGTAGCCAACCAATATCCAGTCTACAAAATCAATGATGTATTTCATTTTGAAAAATACAATCCAAAAATATCATCCTCTATGCTCACCTGGTGTTGGATACAAATGGTGATCGTACTTCTTTTTATCAGTTATCTCTTTGGTAATATTTCCACCATTGGTGTACCTGCCATGTTTATTTATGGTGCTTTCATATTTTTGAGTGTATATGCTTACACCGAATTATTAGATAAAAATAGTTTTGCCTGGCTGTGGGAGGGTATTAAAAATACATTCGGAATATATATTCTCCTTCACCAAGGAGACTGGTTTGGTATAGGCGGCTACGTACCATCTGTTCAGGTTATACTTTTTGCCTATTTTATTTTATCAACGATCATCACTAGTTGGTTGATATTTCAGCAAACAAAGGAGGCGGTTGCTCATTAAAAATCTGATCACAAGTCATTTTTCTCTCATGTCTTCCAATCATAAAATGAAGTGTTTAATTTGTGGAAGTTATGGATGACTTATTAACGGCAGCGGCCAGATTTATCAACACTACCTCCAGCCATATTTTTCTGACTGGAAAAGCAGGTACAGGAAAAACAACGTTTCTTAAAAACATTGGCAACATCACACATAAAAATTATATTGTGGTGGCTCCTACTGGTATTGCTGCATTGAATGCAGGTGGAGTTACGATACACTCACAATTTCTTTTACCGCCTGTTACTTTCCTGCCCGAACGGTTTTTGCCGGACGATTTCAACGAAGGGGGAAGAGTAATTAATCAAAATGCGCTGGCACGAAAACACCCCCTCAATAGTGCACGCAAAAAGGTACTTCGCTCTATCGATTTATTGGTGATTGACGAAGTGAGTATGCTTCGGGCCGACTTGCTGGATGCCATCGATTATCGCATGAAAGCAGCGCGCGGAAATTTCAGACAAAGTTTTGGAGGAGTACAGGTGCTTTTTATAGGTGACTTGTATCAATTGCCTCCGGTAGTTAGAAATGAAGAACAAGAGATTTTAGGTCGTTGCTACAAGAGTGCCTGGTTTTATGATGCGAAAGCGTTGCAGGATGATCCGCTCGTGTACATAGAACTGGATAAAATTTTTCGCCAGCATGATCAGGACTTCATCGATATATTGAATAACCTGCGAAATAACACGGTGTCGAATCAGGACATTGAAACATTAAACAAACATTATAAATCAGAGCACGAGATT
Source organism: uncultured Ohtaekwangia sp. (assembly GCA_964349405.1). Lineage (GTDB taxonomy): Bacteria > Bacteroidota > Bacteroidia > Cytophagales > Cyclobacteriaceae > ELB16-189. The sequence continues at coordinate 5,062 of CAYGGY010000055.1, forward strand.
AATCAGTTGCAGGAGATAATCACATTAACCACGCACAACTACAAAGCAGACGAATTGAATCAGAAGGAATTGCGAAACCTTGATACTCCTTCCCATCTTTTCGATGCTAATCTTGAAGGAGAATTTCCGGAAAGTATGTACCCAGTTCTGTCAAAACTTGAATTGAAGGAAGGGGCGCAGATCATGTTTATCCGAAACGATATCACGGAGAAAAAATACTTCAATGGCAAGCTCGCTATTGTAAAGACAATTTCTGAAGATGAAATCCTCGTGGAGATGGCAGGCAATCACGAAGAGTATTCATTGAGTAAAGTTCGTTGGGAAAATAAGAGGTATACCATAGAATCGAATACACACGACTTATCCGAAGAAGTAATTGGAGCGTTTGAACAATATCCGGTAAAACTGGCTTGGGCAATAACCGTGCATAAAAGTCAGGGGCTCACGTTTGACAAAGCCATCATTGATGTGGGGCAAGCTTTTGCTGATGGACAAGTGTATGTTGCACTATCGCGTTTACGATCATTGGATGGCCTAGTGCTCAGAACCCGTATCAACACCGCTGCTATTAGTACCGACAAACAAGTGGCTGCTTTTGCACAAGCCAATCATCATCCTCATCTTTTAGATGATGTAATGAAAACCAAACAACGAATATTCTTGCGTCAGCAGCTTGACAATACATTTGATTTTTCTTCTCTGCGTAAGGAAATTCAATATGTGCAGAAAGATCAGGAGGAAGATGTTTTTGAGGAAGAGACGATGAAACCGGTGCTTACTCAAATCGTGGAGGCACTCGATGCACAGCGGGCAAATACAGAAGCCTTCAGAAGACAGTTGGGCGACTTGTTAAATGTGAACGATCAGTCAAAGTTGATGGAGCGCATAGCAAAAGGGCGAGAATATTATCGCCCATTTCTTTTCAATCTGATGCGTTTATTGCTAGAATATCTCACATCCATGAAGCAACGGAAGCGCGTACAGGCGTATGTGACTCAATTGGGTGAGTTAGATCAGTCGTTAAACAAAAAACTCGAGGAAGTAGATACAACACTTCTTCTCACGGAAGGCATTATGCAAGGACAATCAAAATTTGATTTCAGCTTGCTCATTAAACAAAGAGAAGAGGAGCGTGCGGCAGTACTCACTAAAATACAAACGAGCCAGGGTGATAAATTATCAAGAACGCGCAAGCGAAAAAAGGAAAGTAAATCAAAAAAGAAAAATGGGTTAAGTACCTTTGACATCACGCTGGAGATGTTCAATAAAGGAATGACGATCGATCAGATAGCGAAGGAACGCGAACTTGTCACGAGTACAATCGAAGGCCACTTGGGAAAAGCAATAGAAGCAAAACGATTGGAAATTTCTGCGTTGGTGAACGAAATGGAACTGACGGAAATCACAGGAGTGATTGATCATTTACCTACGGGCTTTATTTCAAAGGACTTATATGAGGGACTCAGAGGAAAGTATGGCTATGGAAAACTTCGGGCAGTAATGAGCCACTTAAAATCACTGGAAGACGCAGGGAAAACGGAGACAGACTTATCGAATGACGCTTAGTCCTTTTTCAAAACGTACCAATAAATATTTCCGGTTCCATTTAACGTGCTTTGATTCACTGTTTTAATGTGTTCGTAGCTCGTTTTAGTTTCAAAAGAACCAGGAAGATCACTCCTTTCACTGGTAAAGAATAAAATCCTTTTATCCGGACTTACATACGGACAATAATCCAACTTTGATGAGTTTAAAAACTATATGTTTTTTGCTGGAAGCCATCTTCCCACATTATCTTTTTTACTAATGTATAAATCACCACGACCGGTATCATCATTCCGGCCATAGCCGGTGAATAGAATATATTTTTCATCAGGATCAACAAAGGCATTGAATTCCTATTCTTATGAATAGATAGTGATATTCAGGCAACAGGTTTTTCAATTCAATTTTATGTAGACTCATAACGAAGTTGGAAAAAGTACGAAGAATGATTATGATGAAAGCCGTTTCATACATTACTATAATTTTCTTTAGGGTCACAAGGAATTCGCACAATCAGATTATCATCCCGTTGAGTGATTGTACGTCATGGCTTATTTAATAGGTAATAGAATTTGGTTGAATGATTATAGTAAAATTAAAAGCCACTCATAATCTATCCTCTCCATTTAAATCGGTGGTCAGCACTTTACTCATGTAATTAAAGAATGGGCGAATGCTCTTAAATGCTTTGTTTACCTGTTCTAAGAAATCATCAGATAACACTTCCTTGTCGGTAAACGTATGCTCAAACCAAAATTGCCTATAGCGTAATAATTCAATGGCAGGATGATCTTTGTCAAAACCTCGTGGCGATGTTTTCAACGGATTGCCTTTCAAATAACTATAGGTTGATGGAAGTTCTATTAACAGAGATGCAACTCTCCGTATGGATCATGATATTCATCATTGGCAAAAATATTTGGAGAGGCGACATTTATCCTGTTTCAAAAAAGAAAAGCATTATGAATATTACATCCATTTATCTCGCTATTGTAATTATTGCCGGATTGGCAATTATTTTGAATCTGGTATTTATCTACAACAGAAAAGAGCAGGGCCTATCCAGGCTAGCGGGACTTGCCTTTGCGTTTGTTATTGCAGGAATATTTTTAGGTGGTCAAAGATTGTTGGGTTATAGTTTGATTGGCGTTGGTGTGATTCTGGCAATCATCGATATCATTCTGAAATCAAAAAGCAAGGTCAACTCATAACATCGATCACATGCACCCAACCGACATGATTACAGAATATAAATCCCTGCGCGTTACCAGCACAGCTTTTGAGGCAAATCAAGCCATTCCTTCTACCTACTCGTGTGAAGGAAAGGACATTAACCCACCCATCGACATTGGTGACATTCCTGAGAAAGCACGTAGCCTTGCTTTGATTGTGGATGATCCGGATGCACCAGGAAAAACATGGGTACACTGGGTGGTTTGGAATATTCCAATAACACATCATATCAAAGAAAACAATGTGCCCGGTGAGCAGGGATGGAATGATTTTAAACGCATCAATTGGGGCGGCCCGTGTCCACCTTCGGGAACGCACCGCTATTTTTTTAAAGTATATGCCCTGGATTCGTTACTTCAACTTCCACCAAAAGCAACAAAAAAAAATTTGGAGCAAGCCATGGGTGAACACATTCTTGCTTATGGAGAATTGATTGGATTGTATAAAAAGATAATGTCTTGAATTACGTGGTTGTTTTTTTATGTAGAGGACTTCCGGGTTGAATGAGTTTGGCAACTAGCCCGGTCCATCCGGTTTGATGATTCGCTCCTAATCCTTTGCCGGTATCGCCATCAAAATATTCATGAAACAGAAGGTGTTCATGAAAGTGTGGATCAGATTGCAAAGTCGGATTGTTTCCATAGATAGGTCGGTTGCCAGTAGCATCTTTCTTGAAAAGTTTAACCATACGCTGCGAAAGATCATAGGCGATTTCCCGTAAGGTTAACAGATTGCCTGACCCAGTGGGATGCTCTATTTTAAATTCATCACCATAATAGTGGTGAAACCTGTATAATGATTCGATGATTAAAAAATTAACAGGAAACCACACCGGCCCACGCCAGTTTGAGTTGCCTCCAAATAAATACGAATCACTTTCGCCTGCCTGATATTGAACCGTAAACTCATGTCCATTGGCATATAAACGATACGGTTCTTCTAAATGAATGCGTGACAAGGCCCGCACTCCATAAGGAGAAAGAAATTCCTGCTCGTCCAGCATGCGTTTAAGCAGTCGCTTCATGCGATGACCACGAAGCAATGAAAGTAGGTGGCGTTGGTTTTTGCCACGCACACCCCATCGTGAGATTAGGTTGGCCAGATCGGGTCGATTTTGTAAAAACCAATCTAACCGTGCCGTAAACTCTGGCATCAGCTGAAATATTTCCTCATCCAGCACCTCAACAGCAAACAACGGGATGAGGCCCACCATGGAGCGAACTTTTAATTTGAGGCGTTCATGGTTGGGTAGGTGTAACACATCATAAAAGAATTCATCTTCTTCATCCCAAAGATTGACGCCTTCATTGCCCACATTGGCAATGGCACCAGCGATATAAAGAAAGTGTTCGAAGAATTTTGTGGCGAGACTTTGATAGGTTGGATTTTCCTTTGCCAATTCCAAGGAAATACGCAGCATATTTAGTGTAAACATGGCCATCCAACTGGTGCCATCCGATTGTTCAATGTAACCACCTGTCGGTAATTGTTTGCTGCTTCGGTCGAACACACCAATGTTATCCATACCCAGAAAGCCGCCTTGGAAAATATTGTTTCCGTTCGTGTCTTTTTTATTCACCCACCAGGTAAAGTTCAACAATAACTTATGAAATATCTCTTCAAGAAATTTACGATCCGCTTTTCCATCCTGAAGTTTGCGATCAATTTTATATACGCGCCAGGCAGCCCATGCATGCACGGGAGGGTTTACATCACTAAAGGACCACTCATAGGCAGGTAGCTGACCGTTGGGGTGCATATACCATTCTTTGGTCAACAGAAGGAGTTGGTGTTTGGCAAATTCCGGATCGATCAACGCGAAGGGGATGGCGTGAAAGGCGAGATCCCAGGCCGCATACCAGGGATACTCCCATTTATCAGGCATAGAGATAATGTCTGCATTGTGCAAATGATTCCATTCGTGATTTCTTCCTCGCTTGCGTTCGGTCGAGAGCGATGGGTGTGCAGGATCTCCTCTCAGCCATACATCCAAATCATACTGATAGAATTGTTTACTCCACAACATTCCGGCAAGTGCTTGCCGTTGAATATGTTGTTCTTCTTCATTATGAATGGTCTTTTGCAGATCGGCATAAAACTCATCCGCTTCTTGTTTACGTTTTTCGAACAACGTATCAAAATGTTGAAAGGGTTTGGGTAAATATTTGGGTGTTAATCGTAAGCGTAACACACTCGACTGACCCGGGTCAATCTTCCAATCTGCCCGAAACGCTGCTTTGGTACCTTTATGAACTTTATTGATAGAGCCAGGATTATCGAACACAACATAGTCATTGATGCCGTCTTTGAAGGTGCCATCTTTGAAATGTTGATAGAGGCGATGGGTGTTGGTTTCGTTTTCACAAAAAATGGCTTCTGTCTTTATATCACAATAGAAATAATAATTACCTAATTGTTGATGACTCACTTTCATGACTCCCTGGTCATCAAGATAAATTTCTGGTTTGTAAGGATCGTTTCCCCAAGCCCAGGTGTTTCGAAACCAAATAGTCGGAATTACATCAATCGAAGCGGCTTCTGATCCACGGTTAGTGACGGTGATTTGCATTAAAATATCACAGGGATCTCCTTTAGCATAAGCAACTTCTACATCAAAGTAACGGTTGTGAGCGAAAATGCCGGTATCCATTAATTCAAATTCCGAATCTTGTTTGCCGCGTCTACCACTCACTTCAGTTAACAAGGCATAAGGATATTCGCTGTGCGGATACTTGTAGAGCATGCGCATATAGGAGTGTGTGGGTGTCGAGTCCAGATGATAATAGAGTTCTTTTACATCTTCTCCATGGTTTCCTTCCGGATTTGTGAGTCCAAAGAATCGCTCTTTAAGGATAGGATCCTTTTTGTTCCACAGGGCAAGGGAAACACAAATTAATTGTTGATCATCAGATATGCCTGCGATGCCTTCTTCACCCCATCGATAGGCCTTGCTACGGGCCATGTCGTGCGATACATAATTCCAGGAGTCTCCATTTGCGCTATAATCTTCACGAACAGTTCCCCATTGTCGGTCAGTAAGATATGGCCCCCATTGCCGCCAATTTTTTTGACGATCCCGATCTTCAATCAAACGTTTCTTTTCTGCTGTCATACTTTAGAAAAGTAAGAAAAAACATGATCACGTCTCACAGAATTATTCTATATCTTGAACAGTGATGCAGGACAATAAAAAAATCGAGAAACTTACGGATTTAAGAAACGCAAGGGGCCCGGTATTATGGATAAACGCAATCACGCTTTATAGAACGGTTGCCTTTCCTGTGCTATTGGCCCTGATTTTCGCCAACCGGTTTGATATTTTCAAGTGGCTGTTTATGGTTAGTTTTTTTACGGATGCCATCGATGGAATTCTGGCGCGAAAGTTTAAAGCCAACAGTGTGTTGGGTGCAAAACTGGATTCGATTGGCGATGACTTAACCATATTGGCGGGTATCATTGGTCTGGCGGTTGCCAAAACTGAATTTTTAAAACAGGAGTGGATTATTTTTGCAATTCCCCTTGGGTTATTTCTTGTTCAAATGATAGTTGCTCTTATTCGCTATAGAAAGATGAGTAGTTATCATACCTACCTGGCGAAAGCGGCTGCGATTCTTCAGGGCTTATTTATGTGTTCGATGTTTTTGTTTGAAAAGCCGGTGTATGGTGTGTTTTACACTACGGCTATTATCACCACTATTGAATTGATCGAAGAAATTATTATTGTGATCGTATTGCCGGAGTGGAAAACTAATGTACAAGGATTGTATTGGGTGATGCGCAGCAAAAGAAAAAAGGATTGAATCAGCTGCCTGTCAACGCTTTGTGCAATTGTACTCGATTTATTTCCCGTGCTGTACTGAAATCAGGAACAAACTATTCTAAATAGTTGTATATACAACAGTTGTATGTAATTTTGTTGACTTTTTAAGCAGAATAAAACGGAAAGACTATGAATACAGTATTACACAAGGCGGCAACTCGTGGTCACGCCAATCATGGCTGGCTCGACACCAGCCACACATTCAGTTTTGCTCATTATTATGATCCAACACGCATTCAATTTGGAATGCTACGTGTTCTTAATGACGATTTCGTAGATGGAGGCATGGGTTTTGGAACTCATCCGCACGATAATATGGAGATCATTTCAATTCCGTTATCGGGTGATCTTGAACACAAAGATAGCATGGGCAATGTAGCCGTGATCAAGCAAAATGATGTGCAGGTGATGAGTGCCGGCACGGGTGTATACCACAGCGAATACAACAAGAACAAAGACAAGAAGGTCAACTTTCTTCAGATTTGGGTATTTCCCAAAGAGAAGAATATTACTCCCCGCTATGATCAAGCTACTTTTAATCCAGAGGATCGTGTAAATAAATTACAACAGATTGTATGTCCTTCAAAAACAGAAGTAGGCGTTTGGATTAACCAGGACGCGTGGTTTCATTTAGGCAATCTTAAAAAAGGATTCATAACGGATTATAGCCTAAAGCAGAAGGGGAACGGGGTGTATGCTTTTGTTTTAGAAGGCGATGTTACCATCAATGGGCAACCGTTAAACAAACGTGATGGCTTTGGTATTTGGGATATTGAAAAATTTTCCATCGTTGCCGATAGTGATGCAGAGCTTTTATTGATGGAAGTACCCATGAATTAATATTTGTTTGTGGTAAGTTATTCGTTGTGAGCAGCGAGTAACTAACAGCGATCAACAAGTAACTAACATGAAAAACAGAACCGTCTCTCGTTTACTTTACGCCCATCAAATCGATATGGGTGGCCTGCCCGTTCGTCAGCCGCTACCTACGCAGCAAGTGCAACAAATCGATCCGTTTCTTTTATTGCATCATGCCGATGTGAAAGCGCCATCGCATATCAAGCCAGATCATGCCGGCATTGGCCCACATCCGCATCGTGGATTTTCTCCTGTAACATTTATTTTTAAGGGAGGTGTTCATCATCGCGACAGCCGCGGCAACGACAGTACGATCTATGCAGGTGGAGCACAATGGATGAATGCAGGTATGGGTATTCTCCATAGCGAACGGCCACCGCAGGATATTCATGAAATTGGTGGACGCCAGGAGATCATTCAATTGTGGATTAACACTCCATCTAAAAACAAAATGGATCAGCCTGCATACTTTCCACTACGTGCTGAGGAAGCACCTGTGTTCATAAGCGATGATGGGAAGGTGAATGGAAGAGTATTTTCTGGTGAGGTAGCTGGAGTAAAAGGTCCAATACCATCACAAACTATTGTCAATGCCGCCACGCTCACATTTAAGAGGGAAGGAAAAATTTCTATTTCACTTCCCAACGATCATAATGCCTTGATTTATTTACTGGATGGTAAACTGCGTGTAGAAGGCTTTGGTATGGTGGAAGAACTTCACATGGTGCATTTAAATAATGATGGTGATGGAATTACCCTGGAAGGACTTGAAGATACACGCATTCTTTTATTAAGTGGTCAGCCATTGAATGAGCCGGTGGTTTCGCACGGTCCCTTTGTGATGAATACGCAAACCCAAATCATGGAAGCCATGCGCGATTATCAGATGGGAAAAATGGGTGTATTAATTGAAGAATAAGAAGAATTTAAAAACGACTAACAGATAATTAGTTTAACAACTTTAAATTTATGTCAACGGAAAATAACCTTACATTTTTAAAAGCCTTAAAAGGTGGTGCTGTGGCTGGATTGATTGGAGCGGGGCTTAACAACATCTGGAGTTTGGTCGCTAGTTCATTGGGTACTACCATTCCACCGGGCTTTGTCCTGGCGGTAACCATGTCCTCCATTTTTCCTGTGCTCATAGGGGCCATTTTATTCTTTGTATTTGTTCATTTTGTGCCTAAAGGCAAACCAGCGTGGATAGGCCTGGCCATAGCATTTACTCTATTCAGTTTTTATCCGGTTTATAACACACCTCAATTGCCTGATGGCACAGTACTGGATGACACCTTCCCTTTGTTGGTAGGTCCAATGCATGTGATTTCAGGATTCTTAGCTGTTTGGGGAATTCCACGCTGGAGTAAGTGAACCGTTTAAGGTTTTGCTTGTTAAGTAAAAACAATTAAAATTTTAGAATGGAACCCATTGTTACGCTGATGCAAAAATCCAATCAAGTTGAATTCCCTATCGCGGATCTTATTAAACAGAGAAGAAGTAGCAGGGCGTTTTCTTCCCGGTTAGTAGAACATGAAAAAATTCAATCCCTATTCGAGGCTTCACGATGGGCTCCTTCCAGTATGAATGAACAGCCCTGGTCCTATTTGTATGCAACCAAAGATCAACCAGAGTTATGGATAAAATTGTTGAACACATTAATTGAAAGCAACCGAATATGGGCAAAAGAGGCACCGCTCCTTATTCTTAGCATGGCACGAAAAACACACATCCGAAATGGTATGTTGAATGGTTCTGCCAGTTATGATGTGGGTGCTGCCAATGCCTTTTTATCTATGCAGGCAACACATTTAGGGCTGAACCTACGTCAAATAGGTGGTTATGACCGTCAAAAGGCGATAGACACGTTCAACATACCGGAAACACATGATCCCATGGTGATTTTAGCTGTTGGTTATTGGGGGGAGGCTGATAGATTATCAGATAATTTAGCGCAACGAGAATCTGCTCCACGTGAGCGTTATACTCAGGATGTTTTTGTAATGAATAAAAGCTTTGAGGGGCGATAGCAGCTACTATTGGAAGTCATTCCTTTTCTTAATTTTGCGTCACTAATAAGTGACTATATGAAAAATCTTTTGATGTTAGGTTTGGTGTTTACCGCTTTGGTTGGGTGTCAGACAAAAAAAGAGTCAGGGACAGCATACAATTCCTATGGTGCAACTATTTCAACTGATGAGGCTATTGCTTTGACAAGTTTGGATGAGCAGGTTCAAGGAAAAGATTCTGTGATGCTTACCTTAAAAGGAACCATCGAACAGACATGCGCGAAGAAAGGTTGTTGGATGACGGTGCAGGATGAAAATGGAATCGCCACACGCGTGACTTTTAAAGACTACGGATTTTTCGTTCCCACCGAAGGAGCCGAAGGAAAGGATGTAGTATTTTCCGGAGTAGCAAAACGCAAGATTACCGATGTGTCCACGCTACGTCATTTTGCTGAAGATGCAGGGAAAAGCCTGGAAGAAATAAATGCTATTACGGAGCCCAAAGAAGAAATAGAATTCGTTGCAAGCGGGGTGGTGATTTATGAGAAAGAAAGTAAGCAATAGCCATAACCTTCTTTCTTGAAGAAAATTATTTTTGTATTTGTCTTTCTTGTTGCGGCAATCAGCTCTATTGCTCAGCATGAGCCTGCACCATATGTTATCCTGGTTTCTTTTGATGGCTTTCGCTATGATTATGTTAAGAACTTCAATCCCCCTCATTTTAAAGAATTCATTTCAAACGGCACGCAGGCTGAAGCATTAATCCCCTCGTTTCCCAGTAAAACGTTTCCGAATCATTACACATTGGTTACCGGTTTACACCCTGGCAATCATGGATTGTTAGATAATTCCTTTTATGATCGTCAGCGTAATACCTCCTATGGTATGCATGACAAATCGAAAGTTACTGATCCGTATTTTTATGGAGGTGTGCCTTTATGGCAATTGGCCAGGCAAAACGGAATGAAGTCTGCTTCTTATTTTTGGGTTGGATCTGAAATGAGTGATGTTGTCCGCAGACCGGATTACTATTTTCCATTTGATGATTCCGTGAATCCAAAGTTGCGTGTAGAGCAGGTGATCAACTGGTTGAAATTACCGGAAAGCGAAAGACCACATTTCATCACCTTATATTTTTCATTCCCTGATCAAGAGGGTCATGACTTTGGTCCTAACGCGGAACAAACCAGGCGAGCAGTGTTAAGAGCCGACACGTTGCTGGGTCAATTAATGAAGGAAGTTAAATACACCAATCTTCCTGTGAATGTGATAGTAGTTTCCGATCACGGTATGAGTGAACTCACCATACAGGAGGAAACCTATATTTTTATTGATGAGTTAATCGATCGCAAAAACACCTCAGTAAAATTAGTGAATAGTGGCACACAAGCACATTTGTATTTTTCAGATTTGGAGAAAAAGGATTCTGTGTATCGCGTATTGAAATCGAATGAGAAAAATTATAAGGTTTTGAAGAAGGAAGATTTTCCTGCTCGTTGGCATTATCAAAAAGAAAGAGCCGGTGATTTGATGGTGTTGGCAAATCCGGACCATTATATTCGTGAAGGTTCAAGAGCGCTATTTTTGAAATCAGCTAAAACAGGAGGTAAGTTTGGTGTGCATGGTTTCGATCCGGTTGAGGTGACAGATATGCAAGGGGTATTTTATGCGCAAGGCCCCAATATCAAATCAGGATCAACGATAGCTCCGTTTCAAAATATTCATGTGTATCCGCTTATTGCAAAAATTTTGGGACTGCCACTACCAACGATTGACGGAAAGGAAGAGGTACTTAATAAAATTTATAAAATAAGGTAATCTTCCATCACCCTAATTGATTAATATCAAATTACGCACCATCAGGTATTAGTTAATTCCCTACCGCAAAATGATACCCCACTCCTTTAATGGTGATGATCTCGATGGAAGGGTCATCTTTTAGGTAGTCGCGAAGTTTGGTGATGTAGACATCCATGTTGCGTGAGTTAAAGAACGAATCATCACCCCACACTTTCATCAACAGGTCTTTACGGGTAACGATGGCATTTTTATTTTCGCAGAGTACCTGCATCAGCATGGCCTCTCGGGAAGAAAGTTTTCTGGTAACGCCTGCTTTTCTTAATTCATAGCGCTGAGGAATAAATTCATATTCACCGAGTAGAATATTCTCCTTAGAGCCACTGGCAATTTTTTTTGTCAGATGCAGTAAATTGTTCACGCGTACGATAAGCTCTTCCATACTAAATGGCTTTCGCAGGTAATCGTTGCCGCCTACTTCAAATCCTTTGAGTAAATCTTCGGTTTGTGTTTTAGCAGTTACAAATATGATGGGGGTAAAAGCATTGTGTTGACGAATATTTTTTGCGATGGTATAGCCGTCCTGGTTAGGTAGCATAATATCAAGTACACAAATATCAGGCTTCATTTCTAAAAAGGCAGGAAGTACCAGTTTGCCATCCGTTACCATGCGCACATCAAAGTCGCGCACCTCCAGACTTTCTTTTACAATGCGCCCCAAGAAGGGTTCGTCTTCTACATATAAGATTTTTACTTTGCTCATCTTGATAGCAGTCCGAAAGTCAGATGTCTATTCATTTTCAGACTTATTTAGACTCCTGTCTTCCCGAATACTTCGGTAACGTTACAATAAAATTACTTCCCTTTCCCGGCTCACTTTGAACCTCGATCATGCCTTTATGACTCTTCACCACACTCTCCACATAACTCAATCCTAATCCATATCCTTTGATGTTGTGGACGTCACCGGTAGGAACACGAAAGAATTTCTCAAACACCTTCTTACGATATTCAGTAGCAATGCCAATGCCGTTGTCTTTTACAGATAAAATAATGTGCGCTGATTTTTCTGTTAAGTTCACAACTATTTCCGGTGTGATGAGACTATACTTAAGCGCATTGTCAAGCAGGTTATAGATTACACTCGTCAGGTGAACACTTCCTCCCATTAAGGAGAAATCATTCCCTTGTTTTTCAAACGACACCTTGGCTTCCTGTTTTTCAAACACTAATTTCATGGAAGCTAGAACTTGCTCCACCAGTTTATCCATTTCAATGAGTTCAGGCTGGTAGTCTATTCCTTTATTTTCGAAAAGGGAAGTTTTAAGAATTTTATCCGTCAGAATGGAAAGTCGATTCAGCTCATTTTGTGCAATGTCTAAATATTCTTTGGTGAGCGTTGGATTGTTGATGGCCTTGAAATCTTTAAGGGCTTCAATGGCAACGCCCACCGTGGTGATAGGTGTTTTCAATTCGTGGGTGATGTTGCTGATAAAATCGTTCTTTAATTCCATCAATCGCTGCTGTGTACGGATGCTACGATACATAATCAAAAAGGCTGCCGTAGTCAGCAACGTAAGAAATAATGAAAATAATATTTGAGGTGTAATCTGTTTTAATATAATGTGCCTGAAATCAGATATTACTATAGCGTAGCGATGAACGGGACCGAATCGTACCCATTCAGAATTCATTGTCTTGGAAAACACGCGCATTTCAATGGGCTCATTTCTATTTTCTTCTCCCGGGTGTCTGAAAAAATTTCTTCGGTTTATATCTATTGGATTCGGTATGAATGAGGTTTGCTTCACCTTAAAGGAAATTTGCATACCCGCCTTAATTATTGATTTATTAAAATGATTATTCAAACTATCAATCGATAAAGAATCGGTACCCATTCGTAAAATGAAGGTATTCCCTTCAGGTAATTTACCCTCCTGTATACTTGATGCGAGCGGACGAATTATTGTTTGAATAGAATCTGATTTGGTGTCAGATGAAATGTAAATACGTACTTGGGATGAATGAATTGTTGATTGATTTGGAATTAAGGCTTTGGTAGTGAAGTATATTGGGTTGATATGAGCTACAGAGTCGTTCGGAATGCGTTCCATGTTTTTCATGAACATGGAATCACGTAAAGCAAAAACGGAAGACCTGAAAAGGTCGCTGGTTTGCCTGCGTAAGTCGAAGTAGGCTTTCTCATAAGAATTCCTCAACCATAAAATCTGCAATGCGAGTAACAGTAAAATACTGCTGACGATTAACGAGAGAGTCAGGGAGTTTTTTGATGATTTCATCTGCCTGCAAAAATACGGGTATATAAATCTGGCAGAGCAGTTTTTTAACCTTAATTAACCTTGCTTTTAGAACTATTAACTTAAACAGGTCATCAATCTGAGTAAGTTTGTTTTAGAATCAAACATGAAAATCTCATCCAATATGAAAAAAATACTTTTATTACTGGGTATCCTTGTATCGCTCACAGCTGCGCACGTGGTATTTGGTCAAACCACCGGAGTTATCAATTACGAAGTTAAAATAAATCTTCACCGCAACATCCCGCCTGAACGGGAAGCACAGAAGACCATGATCCCCGAGTTTCGCACCATGAAACAACAACTGTTTTTTAACGAGAGCGAATCTCTTTATAAGCCGGTAATTGAAGATGAGGAAGAGAATTTTTCAGCCGGAGGTGGTGGTGGCATGAGAATGAATTTTCGCATGCAGGGCGCTGAATTATACCTCGACCAGAACACCGGAAAGACGCTGTCAAAACAGGAGTTGATGGGCAAAAATTACCTCATCGAAGATTCAATGAAAATGTCGCCATGGAAGTTTGGCACTCAAACCAAAATTATTGCCAACTATGAATGCAACATGGCATTTTACACACAAACAGACACCTTCAAAATTGCAGATCGCGAGCCCGTTATAAGAATACAGGAAATCACCGCGTGGTTCACCAATAAGGTAAGACCATTTTTGGGGCCTGAACGATTTAACACGCTACCCGGTGCGGTGCTGGCAGTAGATATCAATAATGGCGAGCGCGTAATTTTGGCGAAGACGATCGAGCTAAGGGAATTAAAAAAGAATGAATTAAAAGCTCCCATAACAGGCACCAGGGTAACACAAGCAGGGTTCAGAAAGATTATGGAGGAGCAGATGAAGCAAATGGGTGGTGGTCGTCAAATGATGATTAGAAATTAATTTATTTTCTCGCTTTTCGTTTTAATTTCTCCTTCCATGAAAAAATATTTTATACTCATTATCGTAATAGGAATAAGCGCATCGTACACGTTGGGCCAGAAGTTTTCAATCAAAGGCCAGGTAACGGATACGCTCTCAAGTCCGCTGCCTTCTTCAACGGTTATGTTACTGAATCCGAAAGATTCCACTTTGGTAAATTTTGGAGTGAGTGATATGAAAGGCTTCTTTGAAATCAGGAACGTGAACAAAGGAGAATACTTGCTTAAAATCACTTTTGTGGGATACACCACCTATACAAGGAGCGTCACCACTCCTGCTGAAGTTGGAGTGATCGAAGTAGGGAAAATAAAAATGGCACCCTTGACGAAGGAACTTGACGAAGTGATTGTGAAAGGGGAAAAGAATCCGGTTACAGTAAAAAAAGATACCATTGAGTTTAACGCAGGCTCCTTTAAAACAAAGACGAATGCTACCGTTGAAGATTTATTGAAAGTGATGCCGGGCATGGAGGTAGAAACAGATGGAACGGTGCGCGCACAAGGTGAGCAAGTGCAACGTGTAACGGTGGACGGCCGAGAGTTTTTTGGGCGCGATCCAAAGTTGGCGACCCGAAATCTGCCAGCCGATGCCGTAGAAAAAGTTCAGGTGTTTGATAAGAAATCTGACAACGCACAATTTACAGGTATTGAAGATGGCCAACGCGAGAAAACCATTAACCTGGAATTGAAAGAGGAAAAACGCAACGGAGCCTTTGGAAACCTGATGGCAGGTGCAGGCACTGACAATCGGTTTCAGGCAAGTGGAAACGTAAATCGATTTGGAAAGGGAAAGCAAATTTCATTTCTGGGCATGGGTAACAACATTAATGAACAAGGTTTTTCCATTGGCGATTTTATGAACTTTTCGGGAGGCGCTCAATCGATGATGGGAGGGGGCGGCACCCGAACGGTAACCATCAATACAGGAGGAGGTGGCAATAGTGGTGGCCCCACGATTAATAATGGTGGTAGGCAAAGCGGCATCATGACCAACTATGCCGGTGGGGTGAATTTCAATAAAGATCTGAATAAGGATACGAAACTAACTTCAAGTTATTTTTATAATCATCTCGATAGAAATGTAACTACCGATTTAAACCGAACCAATTTTCTTCCTGTCCAAAGCATGAACAATGTGCTCAACCAGGAAAGCAGGCAGTTAAGTAATAATGATAATCACCGCGGAACATTACAAATTGACCATAACATTGATTCGGCCAATACCATTCGCCTGATCGCCAATGCATCCTACTCAGCGTCAGAGCAAAATACATTAAGTCAAAGCGAAACGAGAAAGCTTACAGATAATTCTCTCCTTAATGAAAATCAAAGAACCACCTTTACCGGACAAAATGTGCTTAGTTTAAATTCAAGTTTGCTGTGGAGGCATCGGTTCGAGAAAAAAGGAAGAAGCATGTCAACCAATCTTTCCTTCGGACTGAGTTCAACCGATAGCGAAGGAACACTGAATACAACCAACATAATTTATAATCAAACTCCGGGTGAACAATTGATTGACCAAACGAATACACAAACAACTGACAATCAATCGTTGGGGGCAACGGTTTCATACACAGAGCCATTGGGCGGAAGAAAATACCTGGAAGCGAATTACAACTTTCAAACGAATAAGAATGATGTGAATCGTGAAGTATTTGATGTGAACAGTGGAACCCCTCAGTTTAATAATAAGCTCAGCAATAAATATAACAGCGATTATATCTATAACAGGCCAGGGCTTAATTTTAAAATTAATCGTGAGAAGTTCAGTGTAACGGTTGGAACAAGTTATCAAATGACTTCGCTGAAGGGTGAATTAATATCGCGTGATATAAACATTGACCGAACGTTCGAAAATCTTTTGCCTGCGGCACACTTTAATTATGATTTCTCTAGCTTTAAACACCTGCGCGTGGATTATGAAACGTCTATGCAGGAACCGACCATTCAACAACTACAGCCGGTGGTAGATAACTCAGATCCATTAAACATCTATGTTGGTAATCCACAACTTGTGCCTTCTTACGTGCACCGGATAAACGCGAATTTCACTGCCTTTAACCCGGCTAAGTTTATAAACTTCTTCTCCTTCATAAATGCTTCTTACATGAAGAATGCGATCGTGAATTCACAATCAACCGATCCGGCAACCTTTGCCAGAACCACTAAACCAGTGAATGTAATAAGTTCAAAAACCATGAATGCGAATTTCAATGGTGGGTTTCCAATCAAAAAATTGAATAGCCGATTTAATTTCGGTCCTACAGCATCCATTTCTGAGAGCATTACTGTACTGAATGATCAGGAGAACACGGTGAACAACCAAACGGTGGGTGGCACGGTTCGCTATAACTTCACCTATAAAGAGTTTATTATACTTGATCTCAGTGCGAACCTGAGCCGCCAGCAAACCAAGTATGAATTCAATACTCCAGATCAACAATATTTTAATCAAACCTACCGATCCGAATTAAATCTTAATTTTCTAAAGAAGTATGCCTTTAATACCAGCTATGAGCATCTTATTTATTCGAGCACGACCAACGATTTTAAACAGACCATTCCGTTCTTGAATTTATCGGTCTCACGATTTATGTTGAAGAATAAGGCGGGTGAACTAAAACTGGGAGTGAGTAATTTGTTGAATCAAAGTAACAGCTTCAGTCAAACTGCGGGGGATAATTATTTACAACAACAGCGAACTAATAACCTGGGCAGGTATTACATGGTCAGCTTTACCTATGCCCTCAATAAGCATTTGAATCCTATGGGCGACCGAAGACCCGGTGGCGGTGGTATGAGGATGATGATCAGGAATTAAGAGGAAGGAAACTTGATTCTTGAATTTTCTTAACCATGATCGATTCTCAAGAATCCCGATGTCGTGGATATCGTAAATTAAAGCCTAGAACATTAAGTGTCCTGCATCCTGAGTCCAGAATCTATTATCTTGCGGCCATGAAAAGTTATTTCTGGATTACCGTTGCTATTTTTTGGATGAACACTGAAGTGGGTGCGCAGTCATACACACCTAAATTTGATATTCAAGGTCATCGGGGGGCACGCGGATTACGCCCTGAGAATACCATTCCCGCATTTTTACTAGGCCTTGATTCGGGGATCACTACGATCGAGTTGGATTTGGCGGTTACAAAAGATGGACAGCTGGTGGTGTCACATGAACCCTGGATGTCGGCCTCCATCTGCACCGATCCTTTAGGGAAATCTATTGATGTGAAGACCGAGCGGAAGAGTAATATTTATCAGATGAGGTATGAGCAAGTCAAGCAATGGGACTGCGGCTCCAAAGGCAATAAAGATTTTCCACAACAGGTGAAGATAGCCGCAACAAAACCATTATTGAGTGAGGTGATTGTGGCAGTAGAAAATCATATCAAAAGTTTTACACGCTATGAGGTAGATTATAATATAGAAATTAAAAGTTTGCCTGCAGGCGATAATAAATTTCATCCCAAACCAGAGGTGTTTTCCGATTTAGTATTCAACCTGGTGGATCAATACTTGCCGCTCGATCGTGTAGTTATTCAATCCTTTGATTTTAGGGTGTTAAAGTAT
The DNA here is from genome assembly GCA_964349405.1 of uncultured Ohtaekwangia sp. GTDB lineage: Bacteria > Bacteroidota > Bacteroidia > Cytophagales > Cyclobacteriaceae > ELB16-189. The sequence goes on from CAYGGY010000055.1 coordinate 23,148, forward strand.
TGGCATGAAAAATATCCCGAAGTGCGATTGGCTGCGCTGGTGGAAAATAAAAAATCAGTAGAGGAGAATTTGTCTGATCTTGGATTTATGCCTTCTGTATATAGTCCGGATTTTATATTGGTATCAAAAGAAGTTGTTAAAGAACTTCATGACAAAAAAATAAGAGTTATCCCCTGGACGGTGAATGAAGAAAAAGATATGCTTTCGCTGAAAGGAATGGATATCGATGGATTTATTACAGACTATCCGGATCGTGCCGCGAAATTTAAGCGCACATTAAATATTCAGTCGAAAGGTAAAAAGTAGGTACAGGCTTCAGACCGCTATCTGCTAAAGCAAAGTGCGGCCAGACGCCTTTACATTATTGCTTCTCCACGTTCCCGTCTTTCATTACAAAGACTACTTTTTCCATTAATTCAATTTTCTGAAGGGGGTCGCCATCTATAGCAATGATATCCGCCAAAGCACCTTTACTGATTTCACCAATTTGTCCACGCTTGCCCAGTAAGTCAGCAGCCACCGTGGTGGCAGATTGAATCGCCTGCATAGGTGTCATTCCATAATTCACATAAAAGCTAAATTCACGTGCTTGCGGAAGCTTATGCCAATCAAATCCACCGACATCCGTACCAAAGGCAATTTTCACCCCTTTCTGTAACGCTTTTTTAAACTGAGGTTTCACACCTTGAAACATTTCCAGGTAGCTGGTCGCACCGAGTTTTGCTCTTCCTTCCGCCACGTAATCCAACACGGTCAGCGTAGGCACCCAGAATGCACCTTTAGAAATAAAGAGATCGATACATTCATCATTGAGTGCGGTGCCATGTTCAATCGTGCGCGCTCCGGCACGCAACGCATAAATAATCCCATCGGGTGTCATGGCATGAGCCGCCAGCATCTTCCTTGATTTTATTGTTTCATCAGCAATAGCAGTAATTTCTTCTTGTGTGAAGTTTGGGATACTACCAAAACTCCCATCTGCTTTTTTAAAATAACTGCGGTCGGCATAGATTTTAATCCAGTCGGCTCCATAGCTGATTTGCTCGCGCACGGCTTTGCGCGCTTCATCGGCACCATTTATTTCTTGTATTCCTTTTGGCATGTGCAGCTCCCAACTGTATTCGCTATTGCCAATACTATAATGACCATAGGTGTTGATGGCACGCGTGGCCACAAACATACGAGGACCTGGAATCACACCATTATTTATTGCCCTTTTTAAATCGACATCTGCATACATGGCACCTTCGGTCTCCACATCGCGGATCGTAGTAAATCCATTCATCAGCGCAATCTTACAGGCAACACTGGCGCGAAGGGTTCGGTAAGGAATACTTTCTTTCAATAACTGTGCATCGTATTCCTCTGAAGTTATATCTCCTTGCAAAAGCACGTGAGTATGACAATCAATAAGTCCGGGCAGTACGGTTTTAGAGGACAAATCAATGACGGTTGCCTTGGCGGGAATTTTATCCCAATCAATAATATCCTTGATCACCTTGCCTTCCACTACAATTGCTTTTTTAGATAATGGTTGATCTGATTTCCCATCAATGAGATTGCCGCATTTAATAATAATAGATTGGGAAAATGTGGGCAGGGCAAAAAGAAGCGCCAAGGCAATTAGTAAATTTTTCATAAGGTTGAATGTTGAGGTCAATTAGGTACTCAATACTATATGTTTATTACTCCATTTTCAAGAATCCAATAATACCCATCCGCCATCCAACACTTTTATTTACTTTTGCCACTTAAATTATTTTTATGAAGTACGATGTATATGGCATAGGTAATGCCCTGGTAGATATTGTTACCGAGGTGGATCATGACTTTTTTCAAGTGAACGAAGTAGAAAAGGGATTGATGACATTGGTGGACGAAAAGCGACAACTCCATTTAATGAAAGCCATCGACATGAAGAAAAGCAAGATGTCGGGTGGGGGTTCGGCCGGAAATACCGTGGTGGCCATTAATCAGTTTGGAGGAAAGAGCTTTTATTCATGTTTGGTCGCGAAAGATGATCTGGGCAAATTTTTCCTGGAAGATTTGAAGCGTAATGGTGTGGATACAAACCTGACGCACGATCAATGTGCTGATGGCCATACGGGTCGTTGCCTGGTAATGACCAGCCCTGATGCAGAGCGAACCATGAATACATTTTTAGGGGTTAGTTCTTTTTTATCACCGGAGCATCTTGATGAAGAGGCGATTAAAAACTCTTCTTTTATCTACCTCGAAGGATATTTAGTAGCCAGCCCCAAAGGGTTGGAGGCAATGAAAGTAGCCAAGAAGATCGCTGAGAAAAATAAAATCCCAACGGCACTTACTTTTTCTGATCCAAGCATGGTGAAGTATTTTTCTAAACAAATGGAAGAAATTGTAGGTGCGAGTGTCGACCTTCTTTTTTGTAATGAAGAAGAAGCCTTGATCTTTACGGGAACAGACTCTATTAATGAAGCCAGAGAAAAACTACGCCTAAGTGCGAAAAGATTTGCTATTACTTTAGGCGCTAATGGAGCGTTGATTTATGATGGAGATACCTTCGTTCAGATTGAACCATATCCGGTACGGGCTATCGATACGAATGGAGCAGGCGATATGTTTTCAGGAGCATTCTTATATGCGATCACACACGGACACAGTTATGCAGAAGCAGGAAAGCTGGCATCTTTGGCTTCATCGCGTGTGGTTACACAGTGGGGCCCACGTTTAGAGCCACTGCAGATGAAAACTATTCTGGGAGATTTGTTGGGATAAATCCCGCACAGCGATTTTAACTCATAGAAACTTCCCTTAGTCGTTATTCGAAATAAGGAAAAATATTAATTGTACTTTATCCAAAACAAAGAAAATAATAGTCTTCAATAGTTGTTAAAAAATCCCTTGATCTATGAGATCAATGGCTAAACAAAGTATTGATAACTATAATTTACCATCCTCCGTTTGATTTCCTATATTGAGTATCATTAAAAAACAATTTATGAGTAAAAAGCAAAGTTTGATTCTTTGGCTTTTGCTTGCCGCAATTACGGTTAGCTATGGCCAAGCCAGAAAAATTGAATTTACGGAATATGACTTACCCAATGGTCTGCATGTAATCCTTCATAAGGATAACACAACGCCTATTGTGGCTGTGTCGGTATTGTATCATGTTGGTTCCAAAAACGAAAATCCTAACCGCACGGGCTTCGCTCACTTTTTTGAACATTTATTGTTTGAAGGTTCGGAAAACATTAAGCGGGGAGAATTTGACAAGTACCTCGCCAATGCGGGCGCAACCAACAATGCCAACACATCAAACGACCGCACTTTCTATTATGAAGTGTTACCATCCAATCAGCTTGAGCTTGGCTTGTGGATGGAATCAGAGCGATTGATGCACGCCAAAATTGAACAGATTGGTGTAGACACGCAGCGTGAAGTAGTGAAAGAAGAAAAACGTCAGCGCATTGATAACCAACCTTACGGTAGCATTTTAACCGAAGTGTTGAAGAGAGCGTATATAGTTCACCCTTATCAATGGGCACCCATTGGTTCGCTGGATCATCTTAATGCGGCTTCATTGGAAGAGTTCATAGAATTCTATAAAACATTCTATGTTCCTGAAAATGCTACGTTGTCTATAGCAGGAGATATTGATATTGAGCAAACCAAAGCATCGGTGGCAAAGTATTTCAAGGATATTCCTAGAGGAGGGAAAACGATACCGCGCCCCACAGTAATCGAGCCCGCACAAAAGGCGGAAGTGCGCGATGTTGTATTTGATAATATTCAATTACCTGCGGTAGTGCAGGCTTATCATATTCCGGCACAAGGCACTCCTGATTCATATGCATTGGATATGTTGAGCACATTATTAAGTGATGGTCAAAGTTCACGCATGTATAAATCATTAGTAGATGAACAGAAGAAAGCATTCACTGTACAAGCTTTTCCGTTTTCGTTAGAAGATCCGGGATTGTACCTCACATTCGGGTTGGTAAATATGGGTGTTGATCCGGATGATCTTGAAAAAGCGATGGATGCAGAAATCGACAAGGTAAAAAATGAACTAATCTCTGATAAAGAATTTCAAAAAATTCGTAATCAGGTTGAAAGTCAGATTGTGCAACAAAACGCCTCGGCTGTTGGCATTGCCGAGCAGTTGGCCAATTACCACGTATATTTTAAAGACGCTAATCTGATCAATACGGAAATTGATAGGTATATGAAAGTGACACGTGAAGATTTGCAACGGGTAGCGAAAAAATATTTGACTAAAGAAAATCGGGTGGTACTTCAATACATGCCCAAATCGGCACAGAGCAAACCTGAAAACACTCAAATCAAAAAAGATAATTGATTATGAAGAAGCTACTATTATTCATTTGCTTGTTGCAGGTAATTGTATCAGTACAAGCACAAGTCGATCGTACAAAAGCACCGCAACCAGCTCCGGCACGTGAAATTAAAATAGGTGAATACCAAACTTTTACATTAAAGAATGGTCTTCAGGTATTTGTGGTGGAAAATCACAAATTGCCACGCATTCAGTTTTCACTACAACTGAAAAATGATCCGATTTATCAGGGAGAGAAAGAAGGTTATGTGGAAATGGCAGGCACCTTGATGGGCACCGGCACAAAGACAAAAACCAAGGCTCAATTGGATGAAGAAACAGATTTTATCGGAGCCGATCTAAGCACAAACTCAAACGGAATTTTTGCATCCAGTCTCTCGAAGCACACTACAAAGTTGCTCGATTTGATGAGTGATGTGTTATACAATCCAGCCTTCCTGCAGGACGAAATGGATAAGTTGAAAACACAAACCCTTTCAGGGCTTGCGGCCAGCAAGGACAATCCTAATGCAATTGCGGGCAACGTGCGCAGAGCGTTATCGTATGGAAAGCAACATCCCTATGGATTATTTACGACTGAAAAAAGTGTTAGCGCTATCACCATGGATGATTGCAAGAATTACTACAACACTTACTTCAAACCAAACAATGCATATTTGATTATTGTAGGTGACATCGATTTGAAGACAGCAAAAAGTATATCGCAAAAGTATTTTGCGAAATGGGTGGCAGGTGAAGTTAAAAATCCTACGTATGCACAACCCAAAGAGCCGGCTAAAACTTATGTGGCTTTGGTTGATCGTACTGCATCGGTACAATCCGTTATTAATATTTCCTATCCGGTTGATTTGAAACCAGGAACACAAGATGCGGTTAAGGCGCGTGTTACGAATCAGATCTTGGGTGGAGGATTTTCTTCACGACTAATGCAGAACCTTCGCGAGAAGCATGGCTTTACCTATGGGGCCAGTTCACAATTAAATCCCGACAATCTGATTGGAAGTTTCAACGCATCGGCTAGCGTGCGCAATGAAGTAACCGACAGTTCTGTGTATGAATTTTTATTAGAATTAAAAAGAATTGTAAATGAAACCGTGTTGGAAAAAGAATTGATTGCAGCGAAAGCTGAGATCTCAGGGGCCTTTGGCCGCTCTCTTGAAAACCCACAAACGATCGCCAACTTTGCGTTGAATACTGCTAAGTATAATCTGCCAAAGGATTATTATAATAATTATCTGAAATATGTGGATGCCGTTACGCTTGAAGATGTGCAAGCCACAGCGAAAAAATTCATTCACCCCGAAAACGCACACATTGTAGTAGTGGGAAAAGGGTCGGAGGTTGCTGATAAACTAACTAAATTTGGAGAGGTTAAATACTTTGATATTTATGGTGAAAGTTATGTGCCTGCTAAGGCTTCGGCACTTCCGGTTGGATTGACAGCGGAAAAAGTCATAGCCACATACATCGAAGCATTAGGTGGCGCGAAGAAAATTCAGGAATTGAAAAGCGTGAGATCAACCATGAAAGCCACTATTCAAGGAATGGAATTGACGATGACGAATTCAAAAAAGGCCACCGGAAAAAGTTTAACTGAATTAACTGTGCAAGGAAACGTCATGAATAGAAGTATCACAGATGGAAAAGATGTTGCTGAATTTCAAATGGGTCAAAAAGCACCGGTAGAAGTAGCAACAAAGGAAAAAAATCTGTTTGAGGCTCACTTTGTTCCGGAAACAATGCTGAACGCTATGAATGTGAAAGCAATTCTGAAAGCCATCGAAAATCTGGATGGGAAGGAAGTGTATGTAGTGGAATATCAGTTTCCAGCGGGGGGAAAAATCACGAATTATTTTGATAAGGAAACAGGGTTGAAAGTTCAAACTATGGAACAGGTGAAGACACCACAAGGTGAAATTGCAGTTCCAACAAAGTATCAGGATTATAAGGAGGTAAGTGGTGTCAAGTTCCCCCACACAATTTTAGTAAGTCAAGGTCAAATGAATTTCAAGTTTCAGATTTCAAGTTTGGAGGTAAACCTAACCTTGGATGATGCCATGTTTAAAGTTCAATAGAAAAATCAAAGTCTATAAAGAAGGCTGGCCTAAAAAACCAGCTTTTTTAGTCAAATGTGCAGATTCTGACCAAAATTTGTAATCAATCTTGTAAATCCCGATTATCCTGATCATTTTTGCAACCCTTTAAGAAATTAAGGTTTAAGACACGACTATGAAACGCACATTCCAACCTTCCAGAAAGAAAAGAACCAATAAGCATGGTTTCCGCGAGCGCATGGCATCAGCCAACGGCCGTAGAGTATTGGCTGCACGTAGAAGAAAGGGCAGAAAGAAGCTTACAGTATCTGATGAAGGTACTCCTAAAACTAAATAAATTCCTCCCTTCTCCCCTGGAGAAGGGTTAGGGATGAGGCCTTGGAGACGAGGCTTAATTTTTAATCTTATGGGGAGGTTTACTTTTAAAAAGGCGGAAAGGCTTTCGAAAGAAAAAACTATACAGGAACTCTTTAATAGGGGTTCCTCTTTTTATTTGTACCCATTCAAGGTGGTGTATATGCTTAACCCAGATCAGTCGGTCATCACACCTCAGGTCCTGATTTCTGTGTCCAGTCGCAATGTTCCACGTGCAGTTGACCGTAATTTGATTAAAAGACGAATTCGTGAGGCGTATCGTCTCCAAAAAGAAATCATTCATCACGGATCGAAAAAAGGTGTTTTTGCGTTTCTATACACACCCAAAACAGCGCTTCCCTTTGCGGAGATAAAGAACAAGTTGTTTTTAGTGCTGGAAAAAATTAAGAAATTGGATTTCGATTCTGAGGTTAAAAAGTAAAGGAATGAGTAGAAAGATTAAAGTTTTAGGAATTGTTATTTTGGCGTTTTGCGCCTTTGTAGCCTTTCGCACACCCGGTGAAAAGTATTTCGAAATTGCTAAAAGCCTTGACATTTTTGCCACCTTGTTCAAAGAGGTCAATGCGTATTATGTTGACGATGTAAATCCTAAAAAATTAGTTGAAACAGGGATCAATGAAATGTTGAATCAACTTGACCCATACACAGACTATATTCCTGAAGAAGACCTTGAAGCTTTTAGTATTCTAACTACCGGTCAATATGCCGGAGTAGGCGCATTAATTGGCGTAGTAAATAAAAAAACAGTAATAACAAACCCTTATGTGGGGTTCCCTGCTGAGCGTGTAGGCATCCGCGTAGGTGATGAAATTATTTCTGTAGACGGAAAAAACGTACAGGGTAAATCTACCTCTGAGGTTAGCTCGGTACTTAAAGGCAAGCCCAATACCGAAGTGGAAGTTGAAGTGAAAAGGTGGGGACAAAAAGAAAATCTAAAATTTAAATTAGTTCGTGAAAAAATTAAAATCAGTAACATCACTTACTATGGAATGATTGATGCGGAAACAGCCTATATCAAGTTAGACGAATTTACGCCTGGTGCAGGCAAAGAAGTTGAAGAAGCGTTGGGGAAACTTAAAAAGCAAGGAACGAAAAGATTGATCATTGACTTACGCGATAATCCCGGTGGATCTTTATATGAAGCAGTAAATATTGTCAATGCGTTTATATCAAAAGGAAAAGAAGTAGTAGCAACCCGTGGCAAAGTGCCGGAGTGGAACAAATCATATACGACATTAAATAACCCAAGTGATACAGAAATTCCTTTGGCGATTCTTACCAGTGGGGGAAGCGCTTCGGCTTCAGAAATTGTTGCAGGATCGTTGCAGGATTATGATCGGGCAATCTTGGTGGGGCAGAAAACATTTGGCAAAGGCTTAGTGCAAACCACCAGACAATTGGCTTACAACGCACAATTGAAAGTGACCACGGCAAAATATTATATACCGAGTGGCCGGTGTATACAGGCATTGGATTATGAGCATCGGAAGAGCGATGGCACCGTTGAGAAATTCCCTGATTCACTTAAAAGGGAATTTAAAACAGCGAATGGTCGCAAAGTATTTGATGGAGCTGGTTTAGATCCAGATGTCTTTATTAATTCTGAGCCGTATAGCATAGCACTTATTGAGTTAGTGGGGTCAGGACTTATTTTTGAATATGCTTCCAAGTATTGTGGCGAACATGAGGCTCCTGCCGATGTGCGAAACTTTAGACTTTCTGATGTAGAGTATCAGAAATTTGTTACCTGGATTAAAGAACAAAAATTCTCATATGATTCTGAAACAGATAAAAAGGCAAAAGATCTGATCGCATCAGCGAAAAAAGAAAGATATTACGATGACCTTCAAGCTCCTCTGAAGGAATTGAAAACCAAAATGGATCAGAATAAGAGCACTGCTTTTTTGAAATTCAAACCTGAAGTGTCAAAAATTCTTGAAGAAGAAATTGCGTTTCATTATCGATTAACTAAAGGGCAGATAGAAGTTTCGATGAATAGGGATCCTGAAATCCTTGAGGCAATAAGAATTCTGGCAAATCCGACTGAATACAAAAAACTTCTTTCACCAAATTAATGGCACTGCTACTAAGCCTGGAGACGTCCACGCAATGTTGCTCGGCAGCGTTGCATGATCATGGGATTTTGATAGCATCTGAAATGATTGAGACACCGCGATCGGCTGCTTCACAGTTGGCGGTTATGATTGAGAGAGTCTTTCAAACGACAAATAGGAAACCACAAGAACTTAAAGGAGTAATTGTGGCAGCAGGTCCGGGTTCGTATACAGGCTTGCGAATCGGAGTCGCAACAGCGAAGGGTCTATGTTATGCTTTAAATATTCCAATTATTTCTGTGAACACATTAGAGTTATTGGCTTACCAGTTTTTGGGAATGGATTCAAGGAAAAAAGAAATTCATAACAATAAAGCAATTTTATGCCCCATGCTGGATGCTAGAAGAATGGAAGTGTATTGTGCCTTACTTGATCGTGACTTGACCTACGTAGAGCAAGTACAAGCAAAAGTGATTGATGAAGAAAGCTTTAGAGTTAAACTTGAATCAAATCCGATGCTTTTCTTTGGTGAAGGTGCCGATAAATGTAAAGACATAATTAAGCATCCGAATGCACATTTTTTTTCTGGTATTGTTCCACTGGCATCATCATTGGGCGTAATAGGTTATAAAAAGTGGAAAGAGGGTGAGCATGAAGATTTGATTTTATTCGAACCATTTTATCTCAAGGACTTCCTGATAAAAAAACCAAATTAGAATTACAGGTCAATGGACAACGAAATAGTAAATAGGGTAAGCAGTAGTCAGTTAATTACATTTGATTTGGAGGAATTGTATACTCCTGGTGAACGCATTCTGTTTGATATCAAGGAGTTGCTTTTTCAGGAGCTTATTTTACGTGAAAAAGATTTTAGGGATTTTATTAAATCACACGATTGGTTGCAGTACACGGGTAAGTATGTGGCCATCACATGTTCAGCGGATGCAGTAATTCCAACATGGGCTTATATGTTACTCACATCATCGTTGCAACCACACACTTCGTTAGTAATTTTTGGTTCACTTCTGGACTTGGAAACCATTCTTTTCCAACAAGCTTTAGATAAAATAGAATGGAAAAAGTACAACAACGCAAAAGTGGTTATTAAAGGCTGTAGTAAGGTATTGGTGCCGGTTTCTGCCTACGTTGAAGTTACAAATCGGCTTCGACCTCTGGCCTCTAGTATCATGTTTGGAGAACCATGTAGCACAGTGCCGGTTTTTAAGAAAAAATAATATAAAATATTAATTCTGAAAATCAGATAGTTACCTATCATAGGGATCAAAAAGAGGTTTTTTATAAAAATATATTCACCGCAACTATTGCAGAAGCCCTTCCAGCGTGTACCTTTGCACTCCCAAAACGGAATAAGGGACTTTGAGCAACGGTTCAGAGGTTGATTAGAGAGGTTAGCGATAGCCACGATGTAATTGAGTTGAGGGTCTTCGGGCTTTA
>CAYGGY010000056.1:0-4711 GCA_964349405.1 uncultured Ohtaekwangia sp.
ACACTTAGGCTATAATCTTTCACAATGAAAATTAAGTTAAGAAATTTAATTCAAACAGCTATTTTGTTAGTTGGAATTAATTCAGCAATAATTTATTCAAACATTATCGGATATGAGAATATTTACAACCTATTTGATGTCTTTTCTAAATTATTACTTGCACTTTCTATTTACATTTCCATTCAGCTTGTTGTTAAAAGCATCTGGAAAACACACGTATTATTAGGGTTGATCTATTTTTTTTCATTCACCGCTGAACTCTTTAACCTGACAATACTTAAACAGTACATTTCATTCGATAATTTAAAAGCAGTTTACCATACTAACCTTAATGAGGCCAATGAATTTGTCGCTAGCTTATTATCTAATCTCTGGCTACCTCTATTCATCATTATCATTCTTATTATAAATATAATTTATTTACCTAAGGATAAGATCAGTTTAACTTATCACAAAATATATTTTATCATTATTCCTGTTGGTCTGTTATTACCCTTTCTGAACCAATTTATCCGAACTATAGACAGCCCATTATATTTCGAAAATATACACTTTGTTTCCTACTCAATTGACCGGGTTTTAAAAACACCCCCGACTAATATATATTATCGTTCCTATCAAGTTTTTGCCAACGTAAAAAGGTTAAATAAAACAAAAGCACTAAGGGATAATTTCAAATTCGGGGTCCTCGATATAAATAGTAACTCACCTAGCAAAGTAATATTAATTGTGGGCGAAGGAATGCGAAGTTTAAACTGGTCAATAAACGGATACTACAAATTAACAAATCCAAATCTTGACACCATTGGTAATCTCATTACTTTTAAACAACACTATTCTAATGCTAATAATACCTACAAATCAATCCCTCTAATAATAACAAAAGCAACTCCACAAAACCCTACTATAGCCTTTTCGGAAAAGTCGATCATTTCCTTATTTAAAGAAGCAGGATACCATACACTCTGGATTTCAAATCAAGACATATTTTTTCTGGATAACCAGAAGGAACCTGATTCCACCATTTTCACATACAAACCTAGAGTAAGTACAGATTTAGCCGTAATAAACCCATTTCAACATATTATTTCCAAAACCAAAGAAGAAAAGTTATTTGTATTGATCAATCTTGTCGGTAACCATGGAAAAACGCCTGACCCATTTAATGATCATTTTAAGCCAAATAGCAATAATACCTTCAGCGAAACATTACCTGAAAACAAGGAAAAACTAGTTAATGATTACGACAATAAAATATTATTTCAAGATTACGTACTCAGTAAGATTATTAATATCATACAAGAAACAAACGAGTCGGCTGTTGTCTTATTTACAGCAGACCATGGTCTTAATTTATTTGATAATAGTGAAACAAATGTATTTGGATATGGCTCAGATAACCCAACTCAATATGAGTTACATATTCCTTTTTTAATTTGGTGCTCTGATTCCTATATCGCAACTCATAAAAACAAATTCAATAATCTCTTAAGGAACAGCGATGCTTGCTCTGACAATGATGATGTTATTTACACTCTTTCAGATTTAAGCGATATCAATTTTAAAGACTTTGAGTCAAACAAAAGTTTATCCAGCGAGCAATATGTCTCAAAAACTATAATACCGGTTAATATTAATGAAGGCTACGTATTCTTTAATCCAAAAAACCAATAAACATTAATATAATTTACTTCCTAAATCACCATATTAATCTTACCCATAAAGATGACAGGTGCCATTGTAATAAATTCCATGACCGGAGTGATTTAACGTGTAGCTGGGAATGAGTTTCTGAAGGAAAATCCCATTTCTTCGACAATTTTAGAATACTGTTTACGATCAGTTGGTACAAAAACAAAAGCATATTGTATTGTTTGGTCAACAAAGGCATCACATATTAAATGCTCAATAGCAGTTTTAAATATTCCTGACTTTTCGAAATCTAAATCGATAAAGAAGTCATAAATCGATATACTGTCGGGGGGAAAGGCGATTGGTTTTTTATCGGATTGATTATGCGCCATCCAGTTGCTATAAACAATTCGATTATTAATTTTCATTGTATAAACCTTTTCTCCTTTTTCAAGCCGCGCAAGTGCTGTCGATAAAAAACCACTTTCAGATTGCCCTGCGTCTCTTGGTTCAAATAACAGCAAGTCGTCTAGTTCATTGCAACGTATTCTTTCATCGCGATGAAACCGTTCGGCAAAAGTTCGGTCAATTTGGTAAATATGAAACGTACGATCTGCATTAAACCATTTTCCTATTTTACCACTAATCATTGATGGTCGAAAGGTACGCACTACAGATAGTATCGTTTTCAATTTAGCAGTCGTTATTCCGACTTGGTTAGCCCTTTGTCTGAACCAATTTAGCAGGCCATAAATCATTTCACCCTTAATCTTGGCCAATGGAGATCTATAAATGATTGCTTCAATTACCTCATCATGTGCGTTGGCAAAACGTTCTTTCCAAGGGTCTGAACCTGGAGTAAGATCAAGAACACCCATATTTTCATTAAGCAGTAATTCACTTAATTGCATGAGGTGAAGTTTACCTAATGAATGCTCAGCTAAAAATGGTGAGTGCATAATCATACCAAGATGCGCCCTATTCTTGCTGGCTAATCCAAAAAATCCTGCAATGGGTTTCTCGTTAAGATAGGTAACAGTAACGTAAACTTTGTTCTGAGCCCTCTTAAATAAATCGATATGGAATTTACGCTTATTAGGGTCTTGTTGGAAGGGCTTGATCTGATTAACAGCACCTTGTCGTAAATCATAAAAGGCAATCAGATCATCAAACACACGGTCGAGTTCTATCAGATCTTGAACACGATTAAATTCAATCTTCCCCAATTTTTTAAGTCTATTAAACCGACTTTTATTACTTTTTTTAGCAAAAGAAGCCTTGATTTCATCCACATTCAGAATCATTAACGGCCTGGGACGCCTACGCAATCCAATACTGCTCCTATTCGGAAGTCTACTTAAAGTTTCCCTCAGCGGTTCTGCTTGTGGCAAGTATCTGAAACGTAATGACGTAAAATCAAATTGGCTTGACAGCAGGTCCCAGGCGGCTGAAAGAAATGAAACGCCTTCATCCGGCAAAGAAAGCCATGCGTGATATTCAGATTGTTCACCACCCGCATGCACAAGGGACTTGGTTGCAGGATAATAGGCGAGTAAAAAAAGATCTGTGAGCTCTTCCCGTGAACTTTCGCGGTAGAGTATTATAGGTTTCCACAGATCTCGGTAGGCTTCATACCACGCACAAACAAATTCAGGTTCTTGAAAAGCAGTAGCATAATTACAGTTGTTATGTAACTCTTTCCACCGATTGATAAATTTAAGATCCTGTAAAAGCACATGTGCTTCCTGATCATAGATTAATTTCATTTTTATAAATGATGGTTAAAGTTGGGTCCCTTTGTTGGAGGTTACAAATGATCCAACTGGTGAAGATAGGAAAGTTGTGAAGCGTGTAAAAAAATAAGAGGAGACAATAGCATTTTCCATTTTAAGTTCCCTCAGAGTTACGTTCTCCGAATGACCATATCCAAGTCTCCTCCTATTTTCGCATAGTTTGATGTAGCCGCCCAACATGTAACAGCACCCAGTAAGCCAAGTAGTATTTTAACCTTGACCCTTATCGAATGGTGTTAATTAATGATTCTTAAAACATAGCATTATGTCACTTTTTATACTTACAAATTACTCTTTAATAAACTTCTGAATAACCAGTATTTTATTTTGCCTTGCCATAAAAACATAAGGTCCTTGTAGAAGACTTCTTACATCAAGTGAATTGTCGGAACTTGACATTACTTTCGCAATTATTAATCGGCCCACCTGATCGTAAATCTTTATTTCAATTCCAGCTTCCATAGCAAAATCACTCCATTCAAGTTGAATAACGTCTTTGGCTGGGTTTGGGTAAATCATAGAACGATCTGAAATAATTCTTTGCTCAATACCCGTGATAACGATTGCAACTGCATCTGAAAGAGCACTTATACATCCATTCGTTGTTACCTGAACGGTGTATGAACCATTAGCGGAGACAGTGAGCGTCTTACTGGTTGCACCTGTAATGGCGACATTATCTTTGAACCATTGATTACCTGTGTCACTACTAGATGTAAGCGTTGGCGTTTCGGTTAGCAAGTTTGATGTTGTAATAGTAGGTTTACCGGGTAAAGGTGATACTGTCACAGTATTCGTAGCATTACTGCAACCTGTTGTGGTTGATGTAAAAGTGAAGGTAACCGTACCTGCTGAAATTCCCGTAATCACTCCTGTGGTACTATTAATGGTCGCAATACTTGTAGCACTGCTAATCCAGAAGCCATCTATACTTGGACTTGCTGTCATCGATGCTCCCACGCATAATGCGATTGAAGGTGTGCTAACAGAAGGAATGGTCGGTTGAGGGTTGATCGTAAGGGTAGTTGAAACTGATGATACGCATCCGGCTCCATTCTTAGCTGTTACGGTATAATTACCAGCAGCTAAGCCCGTGAACACGCCTGTTGTATTGGTATAATCAGATCCATCTACACTGAAGGATAATCCGGTAAGACTGGAACTTACCGAAATCTCGCCTGTCGCCACCGCGCAGGTTGGCTGGGCCGTTGCGCTCGCTGTAGGCATAGCCGGGATTGCTGGTTGAGCATTGATCGTAAGGGTACTTGATGCTGCCGATATACATC
>CAYGGY010000056.1:4811-28272 GCA_964349405.1 uncultured Ohtaekwangia sp.
ACTTACCATAATCTCACCTGTCGCTACCGAACAGGTTGGCTGGGCCGTTGCGCTCGCTGTAGGCATGGCTGGGATTGCTGGTTGAGCATTGATCGTAAGGGTACTTGATGCTGCCGATATACATCCTGCTCCATTCTTCGCGGTAACAGTGTAATCGCCAGCAGCTAATCCCGTGAAAAGTCCTGTCGTATTGGTGTAATCCAATCCATCTATACTGAAGGATAATCCGGTTAGGCTCGAACTTACCATAATCTCACCTGTCGCTACCGAACAGGTTGGCTGGGCCGTTGCGCTCACAGTGGGTATAGATGGCAATGCATTCACCGTCACGACAATCTCTGCCCTAGGGCTTTCACAATTATTTGCATTAGTCTGACTTAGCCAATATGAGGTGTTTCCTGCTGCAGATGTTATGGGGATTGGTGCTGTAGTACTCCCTGTTCCACCCGTAGAAGTAGTATACCACAATAGGCTCGTTCCAGTAGCTATCAATGCCGTGGACGTGGCATTTAAGCAATATATAACTGGGGTAGCAACTACTGGTGCAAGGGGCAATGAATTCACTG
The DNA here is from genome assembly GCA_964349405.1 of uncultured Ohtaekwangia sp. GTDB lineage: Bacteria > Bacteroidota > Bacteroidia > Cytophagales > Cyclobacteriaceae > ELB16-189. Next base: position 5,378 of record CAYGGY010000056.1, read on the forward strand.
TCACTTTTTTTGGAGTTGAAACCGAACTACCTCCATTGCCATCAATGATTGTTAATGTATAGTCGGTTGTTATAGTAGGGGTGGCCGTTGGATTGGCCACATTCGCAGCGCTTAGTCCAGTCGCTGGACTCCAAGAATAAAGAATGGTGGGATCACCTGTAACGGAGGAAACCAATGGAAATGAACTTCCAGAACAAATTGCCACATCTCCCCCAATAGTGACTATCGGATCAGCACCTGTAATACCTGTAAATACCGAAGTCTGTCCAGCCGTTAATGTTGCACCTGTAAGTGACATGGAATTTGAGGCCAGGGATGCATACTTAATCCAAGGATTACTGGCTTGATTAAAGGCCCCATTTAGCTGAGCCGCTTTGATGCTGCCCTCAGTTCCATTTATGTCTGCGCCAGAATAGGTTCCTGAAATATTAACAACGCAAGTGAGGATGCCTGACTGAGTAACATTCCAATAACGGCTTAAGAAGTGTGTAGTACTGGCATTCGATAGATGTTTTGCGTCAACCACGGATACTCCAACATAGGCTGAAGAAAAACCTGACGCTGAAGTTACATTAACTGTGACCGGTGAGTATTCGAGGGTTGATGTATTATCCCCTATGGGAAAAACAAAACTACCTGTTGATGAATATGTTCTTCTTAATTCCCCCGCTCCGGAAGCAATGATCATCCTAGATGCCGATGGACTCAATATGGAGAGAGCCGCAGAAGCCCCTAACGTAAGATTATTGGCCTCCAAAATAAGATTACCTGTATTTAATGTAAGCGTTCCTGCAACCAAAATATTTCCGTTGAGTGATGCGTTTCCACTGGATTGATTCAGGAACAAATTATGATACGACCCAGGTATAATGAGCGGTGATGCTGCATTATAATTGACTGTGTTTGGAATAGCGGCCGCATTGATTGAAGCAAGTGGTGATGCCCCATTAATATTTAAAATAGAATTAGAAGACTGGACTAGTGTTCCCTCTCCAGTAAGAGAATTTCCAATGGATAGCGTTTTAACATTAACTCCATTTCCATTCGTTAACGAACAGTTGATTCCTATTGAAAGACTGCCTCCAATGGTTAAATCATCTATTGCTATAGTGGTTACAGTGCCGCTTAATGTCAGGTTTTCGAAAATATTGTCGGTTGAGGTATTCAAGCTTTTTGCACCACTCCCAGACAGACCAAGGTTTTGATAATCTGTACCCTTTATGGTTTGAACACCGCCTGTATAGTTTACCGTGTTGCCAGAGTTTGTCGCATTCAGAATGGCTATTGCGGAAGTACCTCCAATGTTCAATGTTGAGTTAGCAGCTTGTAGCAAAGTGCCTCCACCACCAAGAGAGTCCGAAACAGTTAATACCCCATTATTTGTTAGCGTTAGGCCTCCATCTACAAACACATCAGGCATAGTAAGTATTCCATTAATGGATTGTGAATTAACCTCAAATAAATACTTTGCCGAGGTGCCCACTGGATCAAGGCCCGTTTTAAATATTCCGTTATTTGTAATACCCGAATAGAAATGAGCACTTTCATTAATGGGATTGTCCCATGTTCCGCCAGCTGCAACTATGACTGGGCCCTCAAAATATTTCGATCCACTTGTAGAAGAAAAAATAAGATTACCGCTTACCCCGCCACCAACGGTCGTAGTTCCTATTACATTCAAATTATATCCGCCTAAGATAAGAGTGGTTCCATTACCTATCGTTAGGTTACCACCAATATTTAGGTGATAGTCGAATGTCAGATTGGTACTTCCACTTGTAGTCACATTGTAGAATGATATAGGTGATGTTGATCCCCCAATCGCTTGTGATGTTCCATTAAAGGTTACTGTACCGGTGCCTGCGATGAATGTTGCCGTCAACCCGGCACGTGAAAAATTACCTCCAAGTGTCGTAGTAGAGCCGGCCGTATAAGTTCCAGCTGTTAAAGTCATGTCTCCGGAAACCGATAATGTGGAAGGAGCAAGAAAGTCTCCAGACGTTTGCGTAAATGTTGTGATATTAATCGTTGTAATGTTTACTGTTGTTGATAATGTTTGGCCCGCTGGCTTATTAATAAAGAAGTCTTGAAAATTTTGAGTTGGGGAGGTGCCATCAATTTGTTGGGCACCTATTCCATTAAAATTCATTATTATTCTACCTATGCCAGGCGTGTTGACCAGCGCATTGAATGTACCGTTGTTAGTAAAGTTTCCTCCAATATTAATTTGGTGTAGCGCAACCCCATCATTAGTTAACGTTCCTCCCGAATTAATTAACATGAAGGTTGCAATATTCAATGCCCGATTCGTTGCCCCAGCTGTATTTCCCATGATAAGCGTTCCATTAATGATTAATGAATTGCAAGTCGCAGGAGTCACAAAGTCATATGGGCTTCTTATTACCACGGTTGCGCCTGCCACAATAGTTATGTCATCCGCCATAGTGGGAACAACCCCGCCAACCCATGTTGTAACGTCAGTCCAACTCCCACCGGAGGCAGTGCTACTAATGCTTGCTGCCAATGACACATTGGTGAGTGAAAAGAAAAAAATTATTAAGATTAGTCTTATCTCCCTAGAAAAATAATGATTTGCCGTAACGATTCTAGGGTCATAGTTTTTTAAAAGTAGAGTTTCCATAAATGAAAATTTATTAAATCCAACATAGATACATACCACCAAAATGATACTTAAAAATAGCACATATTTATGCTAACTCCGATTTAATTGATTACCAATTAAGGGCTCCTACTAAAGTCATAAATCAGCGTCAAGAACCTGATTTTCAAATATCTGAGATATGATTTTTGTCATCTTTAAAGGGATCTTTTCCAAAGATTTCAATCCGTTTTTCAGCTTCTGTTTTTCTAGTTAAATTTTCGAAAAATTGTATGTAAAACCTTCGGATTTTCTTGTTTTGCTTGGAGGATTTAAGTCTAGATGTACTTTTTTTAATAAAATTTGCAGATAATGAAGTTTCCATAGCTATTTTTTTATATCCACAGCCATATTGAAATTAATGTACCAAAAGATCAGAGGTTGAATTTTAAAGAAATATTGAGCTTTTCAAACTATCTGTGTCTCATTTTGAGAATGATTTTTCAATTAAACTGACCATTTTCCGTATCCTTTGCTTGTCCATCGACAAAATCAGCAAAAATCTTACTTCTATTGGTTAATCAACGATTCCGCAAATCATAACTGATTTTTTTCAGGTTTCTTTGAGCACGTAATTAATCGTGTTAACAAAAAAAGTAATCATGGAAAAAAGTCAAACTACGTCTATAGTTGAAACTGAATCCAATGATGCAATTACAGGCTATTTTGAGCGGGCCGGATCTTTTGGGATAATCGCGCTAATGGCCATTTTCTACGCTGCTCTGTTTACTATTATTAGTTTAGTCTAGTTCACAAAGAGAATGAGTTGGTGGTCAATGTTCACATTGATTATCAACTCTATTTTAATTGTTCAATTATTCCTTTAGCAAACTCAGGGGCATTTTCTCCATTCCAGGAAACTATCAAGTTAACGTTCTCCTTTCTTTTGTCAATGCTCTGCAGGTATGCCTTGTCGTAATAGGTTAATAGAATATCTATAGTCGAGCCCATATCTCCCTGAAGCAGTTTCTCTTTCGCTGCGTTATAATGCTGACCTCCCAAACGCTTTACAATTTTTCCCATGATGGTTAAAAACTCTTCGCGATCAGCAGGGCCATATTCATTTACCAACCGCTGAACACGAACTTCCTTGGGAACGTCCATTTGCACCATAGGGCTTTGATGCATTGTCTGCCAGAAAGCTGTCGGTATAAATATTTTACCAATAGCAATAGACTCATCCTCCACCCAAATTCTTTTTGTAAGATCGAGCGACAAAATTTCTTCAAATAATTCGTTTTGAAATTGCTCGGTAGTAGGTTGTGCAGGCATTAATAAGCCGCCAAAAGCAGAGCCTTTGTGATGTGCTAAATCCTCCAGATCCAGCACTTGCTCCCCTTGCTCTTTTAACGCTCGTAACACTTCGCTCTTACCACTGCCTGTGCAGCCTGTTAACGATATAATTTGAAACGGCTTTTGAAACGACTCAACGGCCAGCCTTCTATATTCTTTGTAACCACCCTTCAACGTATGTGTTTTAACACCTGCCATGCCAATAAACTGGCTGAAGTTATTAGAGCGCATGCCCCCACGCCAGCAATGCACCAACAGCTCTTTTCCTAACGCTACATGTTCGGCTTCATTTACGATATCCAACAATCGCGGACCTACTAATCGGAATCCTGTTTTAATAGCTTCCTTCTGGCCTTTCTTCTTATAATCAGTGCCTACTTCAATACGCTCCTCATTATTGAGCAACGGTATATTGATGGCATTTCTAATATGACCTTCCTGAAATTCACCCTGAGAGCGAACATCCACCACCGGAAGCTGTTGGCGTAGTGATAAAAAATCGTCAATGGAAATGATCATCCTTCAAATTTCGCAAATGATCATCAAGGGAACTAACCCGCACCGTTTAATCATTAAAATTAATGGTCATGCTGGTGGCGATTCCTACGCGAAATCCATTCGCTACGTATTTTCCATCACGAAATGCTGCTGCTACTTCAAGACGGAAGACACGCAAAATACCCTCAAGGCCATAGCCCACTTCCAGATAATTTTTTGATGAAGGTGTAGCCAGATAATTTAGAAAGATATTTTCCGAGATTCCAACCATGCGCACTTTTGGGAATCGGGTTACTAAAAATTTGCGGAAGTGATAATGCATATTGGCAGAGAAATACTGATCGGCCGTACTGTTTTGATAATAATCCATAAGTCTGAAACTGCCAACCGGATCAGACGTGATAAAATAGGTACGGTTACCATTGAAATGCTTGTAATCCATAAAGTATAACTTATCAGCACTCAGAAACTTTCCTGCTTGCAATGCCACATCAAGGTTTCCGCGAATGCCAAACTTAACCAGATGCTTAAACCCGACCTGCACCTGATCAAATTTCACTTCGCTATTGGCAACCCCGCTCATCGCTTTCCTGTAATTCAGTGTTAGCAGTGGCGATGAACCTTCAACCCTTGATTTGAATCCATTGCGGATGCGATATTTTTGCCACGGCCGCGCCTCCAAACTCACGGAGCCAATGAATGCGCTGTTGGGATCAAAACCGACAGATGGCAATTCAAAATTTACCGGTGCATTTAGTGTATAATTTTCTTTGTTTGACTTGAATAAAGTATAGGATGTGTTGTTAAACAATTCCGAGCGCCTTGCCCACGACCAGTTCGTTCTGAACGTGTATTTGTCATTAAGGCGGATTGAATAATTCAAATCAATAAAATGGCGATCATAAAGCTTCATCCAGTTGTTCCCCAACAAAAGCGAAGAAAAGGTATTGACGAAAGGATGGATTGGAACAGATGAATTATACTGCTCTACATATCGCCCACTCTCCAGCGTGAGTCGTTGATTTTTGAAGCGATAGTCAATCCTAAGTTTGCCCGTTACTAATTCGCGCGAAAATGAATAGCGTGCTATTGGGCTAATTTCTAATCGTGATGTTTCAGGTTTCTTACTTGGGTCTAACGTATCTCGTTTTACCCATCTCTTATAGTAGCTCACCCGATAAATCAGGTTAAGTCCTTCTACCGTATTAAATCCTCCATAAGGCATATGGATGCGGAAGTTGGAGGTTTTACTAATCTTATAAGTATCCCCGGTAACGAGATCAAAAACCTGAAATCCTATCTTTTCTTTTTTGGACGATCGGAGGGTGTCGCCCTCTTCACGTTTCCTTTCCACTTCCGTAATACTGTCATTCACGTGATAGCCGCGCTCTTCCTCTTTACTAAGTGGCGTGGGGCGCATATCAACCCAAAATGTTGAATCTTTTTTATAGGCAAGCGAATCAACTGAATACGAAGTTTCCAAGACTACATCAGGCTCCTTTTGCTCCTTTATCTCTGCCTTTTCATATTCTTTAACGAGTTGGTGGAGCTCCTTGCGTGTTACTTCTTTGCCTTCACTAAGTCGTTGTTGTAGTTGCTGATTCTTCTTACTGAACTTTTGCTCCACGTTCTTTGCCTCTTCCTTTTGTACTTTTTCATCAATGACGGTCATCTCCCGTTGAAGTTCAGGGTTGAGAATAATTTTATACTCTTTCACGGTGGCCAAATACTGTCCTTCAAATTCAAATCCAAAAACTTTTCCGTCCACCACAAATTGTTGCGATACAGGAAGCCAGGCTTTGTCTTCAATCGGATTGTATAATTGCTTGATGTGGAAGTTGACTCCCATCTTGGTAGCTTTCAATTCCAAACTATGAATGCTCCACCAGTCCTCCACGATATAAATCATTCCTTCAAAAACATTGTCGCCACGCGAGCGGGGGGTCACTTTGATCTTGCTGATCTCATACTTCTGATCTTTAAACGATCCCTGGTATTCAAACCGGTAATATGAAAATGATTTTGGCGATAGCGGAGAAACCGTTTCCGCAATTTCAGGTTGATAAAAACTACCAAAAACGTACGCGTTAGGAGCTGTGTTTTTATTCCCTCCGTTGCTGTATACGGCAATTACTTTTTCTTCAAATTTATTGGGTCGTGTATATTTTATTTCACTCACTGATTCAGAAATAAAAACACGGTCTTTCGTAATACCTTCTTTTTCCAATGCTTTCTTCGCCAACCATGGAAAATCTTTTAGCTGACCTTTTCCTTTTATATATACTTTGGCGGAATACTGGTCAATTTGCTGAGTGTGATACTTTGCTTTCGCGATGGCCTTGCGCATAATCGTATAGGCGGGATCTTCTTTACCTGCCTTTACCACTACGTTTTGCAACATCATCACATGGGTTTTTAGTGTCAGGTTAATTTCGATAAAATCATTGCCCACTTCTACAACACGACTCACTGATTCATATCCCAGATACTGAAATAAAACATCATATTGGCCAACAGGTAAAATCACTTCATATCTTCCCTGCAAATCGGTTGCACTCCCGGTACCCGTTTGCTTAACAAAAATGGAAGCATAGGCCAATGGAGTGCCATCATCGGCTTTTATTGCACCACGTATACCACCCGCATACAGAAGTGAGGCAGTTGTTAGGAAATAAATTACGAGTAAAATAAATCTCATTATCCTCATAGACGTCAGGAAGCTAACGGAGGTTGTCATTCCCAAACACAATTACTTATAAAAGTGCTTTAACCGGATCAATTCTTCTACCGGTTCTGGAACGAGGTAACGGATGGATTTATTGTTTTTGATACAATTGCGTATGTAGGTGGCCGATATATCCAAAAGTGGTGCATCAATAAATTTCACGTTTGGATGACGTTTCAATTCAGAATTTGTTACCTGTGGCCGGGGATAGACATATAATCCAAACTGATTTAAAATTTGGTCATGGTTCTTCCACTTCGCGAAGTGCTCGAGATTGTCTTCACCTATGATTACTATAAACTCATGTGTTGGAAACTTTTCAGTAAGGTAGGCCAACGTGTGTATGGTGTAGCTTGGCTTCGGTAAGTTAAATTCGACATCTGAGGCTTCGAGTTTGTAATGATCCGCGATGGCCGCTTTCACCAAATCATAGCGATCAAATTCATGTAGAAGACCTTTGCTCGGCTTAAATGGATTTTGTGGGGAGACAACAAACCAGACTTTATTCAGATCTGTGTTTTCGGCCATGATGTTGGCAATAATCATGTGCCCTATATGGATGGGATTGAACGACCCGAAAAAGAGACCTATTTTCTGTTTTGTATTCATTAAGGTTGTGCCTTAAACAGATCATACAGTTTTTGAGCTTCCCTCAGAGAGGTATTCAAATCTTCATTCACCAACACCACATCAAATTTATCTGCAAAAGTCATTTCAAATTTTGCCTTAAAAAGTCTGCGTGAAAGACTTTCTTCACTTTCCGTTCCTCGTTCTCGCAATCGCTCCGTTAATATTTCTATGGAAGGCACTTTCACGAAAACGGCCAGTGCCTTATCCCCAAAATATTTTTTTAAATTGATTCCGCCCTTTACATCCACATCAAAAATTACATTTTTTCCCTCACTCCAGATGCGCTCTATCTCTGTTTTTAGTGTACCATAAAAATTCCCCGCATATACTTCCTCCCATTCAATAAATTCATTCTTGTCAATTCTCTTTTTGAATTCATCCGGAGTTAAAAAGTGGTAGTCCTTTCCATCCTGTTCGGTACGTCCACGCCTGTCACGGGTTGATGCGGATATTGAAAAACCAAGGTCTTTATTGTTTTCAAGCAGATGTTTTACAATGGTAGTTTTGCCCGACCCCGAAGGAGCGGAAAAAATGAGCGCTTTTCCGGCCATTAAGAGGAAATGTTTTGACTTATCTGCATCTTGATTTGCTCTACCAGACCATGAGGAACTGGATCTCCACAGCATCGTGATTTTAACAATTCCTTTATCGATATATCAATATTGTAGGAATTAAAACAAGGCCTGCATTTATCCATATGATTCTTAAAATACGCCTCCTGCTCTTGCGAAGCTTCTCCGTCAAGAATTAATTGGAGCATTTCCACACAGTTGGGCTTCTTTCCGTCCGAGAGAACAAAGGGATTGGAGAGTGGTGTCATAGGCTAAACATTTTTGTAACCCATAGATTTTGCATATTGAGTCAATTTTTCTTTGAGCAAGTTCCTGGCACGATGAAGCCTGCTTCGTACTGTTCCGATAGGGATATCCAGAATCTTTGCCATTTCTTCATACTTAAATCCCTCCAGATCGCATAAAATAATAACCGTACGAAAATCAACATCAAGTGAATTTAATGCATTGGAAATTTCATCACCGATCATGTCCTTTAGTGACTCTACTCTCAAATCAGGAGTAATCTGCCTATCCACATCCTCTGAATTGTAGTACGTCTCTACTTCCTGATAATCTACCTTCGAAGGTTCTTTAGTCTTCTTACGGTAATCATTAATGAAACTGTTTTTCAAAATTCGAAACAGCCATGCCTTTGCATTAGTTCCTTTTTGGAATGATTCTATAAAGCGATACGATTTTAGGTAGGTGTCCTGCACCAAATCTTTGGCGTCATCGCGATCCAAGGTGAGGCGATACCCAAAATTATACATCGAGTTTATGTGAGGTAGAAACTCTTCATTGAAGATTTCATTCTTCTCTTTTTCCGAATAGTGCTGTTTGGGAGCTTCTTCCATATGCAAAGATCAAAAATAGCAAAAGAAGTGGGATACTTCTATGCCAAAGAAATTCATTGCACTAGACTATTTTGTAGTTTTTATACTCCCCAATGCGATAACCAATCAACTTGCTTAGTGCCCGCTTGAGCTTCTCCTTGGTCGTGTATCTATTTTTTGAAAGATCATGGTCAAATTTCCAGTTCTTTCGACTAATGCGGTCGGTCATGACCTGCGGGTGATTTTCACTAAACTTCACCAGTGAATCTACCTGTGAAAAATCAAATTCTTCTGCTTTGGCAATATGCGCTTCAATCCATTGATCATTAAAATAAAACCGGTTCCATTCTTTGCGTTTGTCTTGCATGGTGCGGGGGTCCTTCACCCAGCCATAATGGAAGATGGTGGCATCAATTAATTTTACCCGCAGCTTTTCGTTTGGCCTTTTCCGAAAGCCCTGAGCATCTTTATATGAAAAGATGTTTTTATCATTTCTAATAATTCTTATTTCTCTTCGGTACCACCCCCACGACTCTCCTACATAATCATAAGAACCGTAAAAATGTTTGTACCCAAAGAGTAGTCCATCCACCTTACGATCATCCTGATAACGAACCATGGCCATTCGAACCACGTCAAGATATTTTTCATGCAGTACCTCATCGGCCTGGATATAAAAGCACCAGTCGGTATCAGCAGAAACTGCCTGAAAAGCCTTGTCCGTCTCCTGGGCAAATGTTCTTCCTCCTGCTCTAAGACGATCGTCCCATACCGTTTCAATGATTCTTATTTTATCAGAAGAAATTTGTTTGATTAGCTCGAGGGTGGAGTCTTCCGATTTCCCAACGGCCACGACAAACTCATCGCATAACGGTAAAATAGAAGTGATCGCTTCAACAACCGGATAGTCGTACTTGACTGCATTCCTTACGATCGTGAACCCGCTTACTTTCATTTACGATTGAATTAGTTTTAGTAAAAAAAATAAAATTAAGGCAAACAGATTGTTTCAAAAAGGTTTATTTACTTTCTTGATCGCATTCGTAACCAATTCAAATGAATCCAAAAGCAGCAGTTTGCAAGGTATGTAATTCACTCAATGATCCGGCAGACTGGTATGAAGCCAGGGAGCGTATGTTTGGATTCAATGACTCGTTCCTGTATTTTCAATGTCGCCATTGTGAATGTCTTCAGATTGCAGAATTCCCCATAAATATCTCCAAATATTACCCTTCAGGATATTATAGCTTCAGCACGTTTGAGGGGCTGCGGTTCAAAGGATTGAGCGGCCAGCTATACAAAGCAAGAAACAGATCTTCCTTTTTCCGAAAAAGTATATTTCAAAAATTACTACACCTCATTAGTCCCGTTTCCAAATGGAATACGCTTCAACAGCTGGGTATTACCGAAGACAGCCGAGTGCTGGATGTTGGCTGTGGCAATGGAGACATGTTTCTTTATCCTCTGAAAGAAATTGGATTTAAAAATGTAGCTGGTTGCGATCCGTTCATAAAAGAAACCATTCACTACCCGAATGGATTGACTGTGTTTAAACATGATATTTCTGAAATGACCGGGAAATGGGATGTGATCATTTTCAATCATTCCTTTGAACATGTGGCAAATCCATTGGAAAATTTTAAAAAAGTATCCGAGCTACTACTGCCAACAGGTTGCTGTATTTTGAGGATACCTACTGTGCCCTGCTTTGCCTGGAGTCATTACAAAACCAACTGGGTGCAACTGGATGCGCCCCGGCACTACTTTTTACATTCTCCCAAAAGCATTCAAATAATGGCAGAGCAGTGTGGGCTTGTCTTAGACAAGATAATTTATGACTCAACCTTCTTTCAGTTCACCGGCAGCGAATCGTATTTAAAAAACATTTCACTGGTTACTCAAAAAGAAAAAAAGGAAAGTTTTTTTAAGCGAAAAGTGGATAGAATAAAATTTAAAAAACAGGCTTTAAAATTAAACCGCGAAAATAATGGTGACCAGGCAGCCTTTTACTTGCGCAAGAAAGTATAAATTATGATTTGGTTTTGATCATTGTGTGATCTTTCAACTCCTCACGAAGGGTTCTCATGATTACTTCAATAGATTGCGTGGCACCTGTTTCTGAATTTCTGAGTTTCGACTTTTCAATCTGCTTTTTCTTCTTCAGGAATTGCAAAAAAGCATGGTGATATTTCCAGTCAAAAAGTAACGCTCGTACCAACAGGGTTACATACACCTTTAGGTTCCATATCCACTTGGAAAAAAAAGACAAATGAATGGCGTGCAGAATAAGTTTATTCCGATTACTTACTATCCACACTTTCTTCTTTACATGATACTTTTTAATCGTGGCCGATACCGGATGACGGCATATGGCTCCATGTTCATAATAGCACTTCCAACCTGCCCGCCACGCTCTGATCGAAAGGTCTAAATCTTCATAGTAGAAAGGCGCATAAATTTCATCAAACCCATCTAGCTGAATCAATTTTTTACGATCGATCAACGCATTGGCCCCGGACAAGTATAAGGTTGGCACGTTATAACCTTCCGTCTCCTCAATAAAAAAATTATAGGTATCGATTTTCTTTGATGTTCTCTGGCGCGGAAATTTTGCTGCTTCCTGAATTGTTTCATCGTACAAACCTATTGTTCTGCCAGAGACACCAAACACATGATCATCTTCAAAGTATCTCAACAATAGAACAAAATACGCTTTGGTTAATTCAACATCGCTGTTTAAAGCAAATACCAAATCCTTTGTTGCGTGGTGAATGCCCCGATTGATGGTGGGTGAAAATCCTTTATTTACTTCATTCTGCAAGAGAATGACAGAAGGGAAGCTAGTCTGAATAAAAGAAACGGAGTCATCTGTAGAGACATCATCAACAATAATTATTTCATGCTCAAGGTTACCAGCCAGAAGTGCTTCATACACCGTTGGAAGATTTTTTTCAATCAGTTGCCTTCCATTGTAGTTAGGTATTACGACAGAAATACTTTTTTTCATCAATCAATTCCCTACATGCTGCTTAAAGCAATTTTTGTTTCACTAAATTTCTTGTCGTAGAATCGAACCAATCTCTTCTTAACTTGCTCTACAGCAATCGCCTTCATGCACGAGCATTGCCCACCACCACTACATTGATTGCAGTCTATGTCATGCACCAGGTAGGTTGCATTTTTACCGATTGGGCCCCATCGTCCCGGATGAATGGGTTTAATAGGAGGGAATAATCCAATGGTATACTTACCTAATGCGGAAGCTAAGTGCAGCACTCCGGTACCGGAAGCAACCAGCCCGTCTGCCTGGTTTATAAAAGAGTTTAATTCTTGAAGGGTCAACTTTCCCATCATGTTGGTTACCCCTTTTATCATAAGTAACTCAGGCAACTCGCTAAGAATAAGGTCCTCTTCTTCTTTTAACCCGGTAATAAAAACAGAAAACTCATTGGAGGGTAACCCTTTAATTAATTGAAAATAATTTTCAAGCCCCCACTCTCTTCCATGTCCTTTTGATTTTGGATGAATGATGAGATTAAATGTATCCTTCCGAAGAAGAGAAGTGAAGTCAACTTCAGAATCATGTAACCCAAAAAAAGGAATCAATTCGTTGGTACTTACATCTCTGTTCAGCTTAAACGGTTTTAATAATTTAAAATTCAACTGACTTTCATGCAAGGTTGATCGTATGCGACTAAAGTCAACAAGATGATTACAATATAGCCAGTTAAACCATCGGTGTGCTGTGGATACCCTCCTTTTAATATGTACTAACTTTGCCACCTTGGCTAACGCCTTATCAGGAAACACAAAAATAATGGTATCGGCTCTTACCATGGCGAGCAAATGAGGGTCTTGAATCACTTCTTCCCGATCTAAAAAATGATCTATAAAAGCACATTTGGCAATAATCGGCTGAGTATATTTTTTTCCTATAAAAGTGATCTTCAAATCCGGCATTAACGATTTTAAGTACCCAGCCAGTGGTAAAGTAAGTATTACATCGCCCAGGTTATCGGTTCGGCTAATAACCAACCGTTTTCCAATGGCTTGTTTGTGATTTTCCTCATACAATTTAGCGTATTTATAAAAAACGTGATTGCTTACCGTCATTGCAACCATTAATCCTTCAAAGCCATCCAGAAATCCTCGCTTTAATACATAGCTTTTAAAAAACGCGAAAGTAGAATGAACCATAATTTGCAAAGCCGAACTGGATCTACGTCCTGCATTTTCATATGCAAATATTTCTGAATATTTTTGAACTTTAGCAAGGGTCTCAGAGGCATCCACATAGGCACGGTGCATCAAATCACCTTTCAAGTGCATCACGTTAATTCCTCTCTTGAGAACCAATCTTTCGTGCGGGGTTTCCCCACCCCACAGTCCGACTCGCCTATTCCAAAGCCTGACTTTTTTATCAGGATACCAAGCACCGTGGCGAATCCATTTACCACCGTAATTGGAAAGTCGATTCATTCGATATGCCTCATAGGGCCAACTTTCCTTTACCGCAAGAATAGATTTGTTAAGTTCTTCAGATAGATATTCATCTGCATCTAAAGAAAGAATAACGTCATATGAAGACTGAGTGATTCCAAAATTCTTTTGTTCGATAAAACCAGTAAACCGTCTCTCAATAAAACGTGCTCCTTTTTGCAAACAAATTTCCTTCGTCCTATCCTTGGAATAAGAATCTACTACCACAATCTCATCAACTACCGAAGCTATCGAATCGATACAACGACTGATATTTTGCTCTTCGTTATACGTGATGATTACCGCACTGATTTTTACCATGATTTTTTAATCAATCCCAAATTTCTGCTTAATTATGAATCTTACCAAAATTGAATCTTAAAAGAAAAAGCCTGAAAACGATTGTTTTACAGGCTCTTACAGGATATCGCTTTAGGTGTTATTTATTTGACAATGAATTACAAGACTTAATCAGGTTAATAAATTCAATTCTATCTCCGTTGGCGTCTTCCCCTCTCGCGGCTTGAGCCAATCGCAGCGCCTCCTGGAAAGTATAATCCATTACATATTCCGATTCGCGAAGCAGCATGCCAACCGCTGCGACTGCTGCCGACCATTTAAAATTATTGGAAGTCTTTGTTATGCTGATGTTTTCGTCCATCAAGGGATGTACTAGTAACCTGCTAACCTCTTCCGCAGGCCTTTTATATCGGAATTTCACGGTCATTATTTCCTTATCATTAGAATCTGATTCGGATAGCTTTGATTTTTGATATCTTAATTCATCCACTTTCGTGGATGTATCGTCAACACCGGAGGGTATAATTTCATACAGCGCAGTTACGGTGTGACCAGAACCTAATTCACCCGCATCTTTTTTATCATTATTAAAATCCTCTGTGCGCAGTAAACGATTTTCATATCCAATCAGTCGGTAAGCTTTCACTTTTGCAGGGTTAAATTCAATCTGGAGTTTTACATCTTTTGCAATCGTAAACAGGGTGCCTCCAAATTCATTTACCAATGCCTTTTGTGCTTCTAAAATCGAATCGATATAAAAATAATTTCCATTACCCTTGTCTGCCAAAGTTTCCATTTTGGAATCTTTATAATTACCCATTCCAAATCCCAGCACGGTCAGAAAAATCCCCTCCTTTCTTTTCTCCTCTATCAAATGCTCCATAGCCCTGTTGCTCGATTCCCCCACGTTAAAGTCTCCATCGGTAGCCAACACAACCCTGTTATTTCCATGTTCACTGAAATTCTTCTTCGCAATGGAATACGCTAGATTTATACCGGCACCACCGGCCGTGGAACCACCCGCCTCCAGATTTTCCAAGGCCTCTATAATTTTCTTTTTGTCTTCACCGGAGGTGGACGGCAATACCAGTCCGGCTGCGCCCGCATAAACTACAATCGCTACCCGATCTTGTTCACGCAATTGTTCCACCAAAAGTCGAAATGACGATTTCAACAAGGGTAATTTATTGGGATCATCCATAGAACCGGAAACATCAATTAAAAAAACCAGGTTGGTTGGAGGCAGGTTTTCCCTGGGAACATTTCTTCCCTGAAGGCCTATGTGAACCAGCTTATGTTTTTCGTTCCAGGGAGCAACAGAAATTTCAGTGTTAATTGAAAAAGGATGATCTCCCTTTGGTTGTTCGTAGTCATAATCAAAATAATTAATCATCTCTTCTATGCGCACGGCATCCTTTGGAGGACGCTCACCATTGGCTAGAAACCGCCTTACGTTACTATACGATGCCGCATCTACATCAATGGAAAAAGTCGATAGCGGAGTTTTTAACGCATCCTGAAAAATATTTTCATTGATCCCATCATACTCCTCCGTATTATAATCGGGTTGCTTCCAGTAGGTGTCATTCACGTGTGCAGGCATCATCTCTTGCTTCATCGAAGAATTACCTCGAATTCTTACACCCGCTACCCGACCATGCAATGCTCCTCCATAGCCGGTAACTATTACTTCACTCAGTTGAGTAATATCCGGTTGCATGGCAACGTCTATAGTATTTGAAACAGCAACGGTAATTTCCTGAGTCGCGTAACCGATAAAGGAAAAAACAAGCTTGCTCCCTTTGTCAGGAACGTTAATTGAATACGTTCCCTTTACATCAGTAGTTGTTGCCGATAGCGTGCCTTTCAGCACAACATTTACTCCCGGCAAAACACTGCCGTCATCAGCAGAAGTTACTATTCCGGTAATGGTGCGTTCCTGCGCGATGGCTAAGCCTGAAGCGAACTGCAACAGAACGATAAGCGTGAACATCCTTTTTTTCATACGGGTGGTGTTTAAATTTTCCTGTAGGATTCATTCATTACCAGATTTCCATAAAAACATTAAAAAAAAATTAACTTGAGCGATCGAATATGACGTTGACGGATCAGGAACTACTCAAACAATTCAAGACCACCGGAGAGCTTGCCCACGTAGGTGAACTATTCACACGCTATCAGTCGTTGGTCTATGGTGTTTGCCTGAAATACTTCCGCGATCGGGACGATGCGAAAGATGCCGTGATGCAGCTTTTTGAAAAATTAGTGAGTACCCTTAAGACGCACGAGGTAGAAAATTTTAAAAGCTGGCTCTATGTAACAACCCGAAATCATTGCTTAATGCAGATTCGATCCGGAAAAAGTAAATTCACAGAAGAATTCTCCACTGACCTTATGGAAAACAGGTTTTTACTGCATCCGGAAGAGGAGCCTGAATTGGAAGGGAATTTAACCAAACTTGAAAAATGCATCGAATCATTAGTGGCAGAACAAAAGCAATGTGTTCAACTCTTCTTTTTGCAAGAGAAATGCTACAAAGAAATCACTCTATCTACCGGCTTTGAGCTGAATCAGGTGAAAAGCTTTATTCAAAACGGAAAACGGAATCTAAAAAATTGTATGGAGCGCAATGATTGATTGGGAAGACGATATTAAAAGATATAGAAATGGAGAAATGACTCCTGAGGAAGAGTATGCGTTGGAAAAAAAGGCACTAAATGATCCTTTTTTAGCCGAAGCATTAGAAGGCTCCGTCATCATTTCATCACAAGAATTTTCTGATGACCTCACTGATATCCAGAAAAAAATTCATCAAAAGACAAAAAAGAAAATCTGGTTTTGGCCTTTGCGTATAGCCGCGTCTGTTGCTTTGATTATATTAACCTATTTCGCTATCACTCCATATTTTCAACGGAATACTGATCAACATTTAGCGCTACAGAAACCAGAAGCGAATGTGCGAAAATCAGAGGCGATTGATGCCATCCAAGACACTTCGATCCGGTTAACAGAAGAGAAATTAAACAATGTCGATCAGAGAAAGAAAAATACTACGATTGAAAAAACTAGTAAGAATAATGAGGAGAATAAAATTAATCAGCAAAGCATATCGAATGTGCAACCGATCAGTAGTCCTGCACAACTAAGTGAATCACCAACGGTAGATAAACTTTCCGAAACAGAAGTAGCGAAGGCCCTTTCGGATGGCGGTAGGGTAGCGGCACAAGAAGAGCCTTTAAAATTTAAAAAAGAAGTGTCGGGTTTCGCTACTGAAGAAAATATGCCCGTGAGTCAAAGCCGTGCCCTTGCGGCCAATCAACGTATTGTTCACGGCAAAGTACTTTCCGCAGAAGACAGCACTCCAATTCCTGGTGTTAATGTGGTGATTAAAGGCACCAATCAGGGCACGGTAACAGACATCAATGGCAATTACAAATTAACCCTTACATCAAAAGAACCTAGACTTGTTTATTCCTTCATCGGCCTACTATCAAAGGAAGTAGATGTTACTGATGAAACAGAACTCACCGTAAAACTTGAACCAGATGTTGCCCAACTCAGTGAAGTAGTGGTTACCGGTTATAGCACATATCGCACCGATGAAGCCCGTGAGCCTGTTATTAAACTTGCCGAACCTGAAGGTGGCAGGAGGGCCTACGACAAGTATCTTCATAACAGTTTGCATTATCCACAGCAAGCGTTAGAAAATAAAGTAAAAGGGCGTGTCACGGTTCAGTTCACTGTAAAAACAGACGGCAGCATAGATGAACTCAATGTATTGAAAGGCCTTGGCTATGGCTGTGATGAAGAAGTGATCCGGCTTGTAAAAGAAGGGCCTAAGTGGTCACCTACTACAGAAGACAATGTGCCGGTTGAAAGTGAAGTTCGTGTTCGCGTAAAATTTGCGTTGCCCGAATAGCTGGCAAAACTACCACGACTGAAATTATGCGAGCGGTAAAGTAATATTGTCCCTCTATTCATTATTATTTTTACTTTTAGGGAATTGTTTAATCCCAATTCATACCCTATCGCATGAGTTTATTCATTAAAAAACCGCTCGAACAGTTAATGACGCAAAGCGCAGATTCAGAAAAAGGTCTGAAACGGACGCTTGGCGTTGGAAATCTTATTGCCTTGGGCATTGGCGCCATCATTGGTGCTGGTCTTTTTGTTCGCACGGCTGCTGCTGCTGGTGAAGCCGCAGGACCGGCCGTGGTGGTTTCTTTCATTATTGCTGCCATTGGTTGTGCCTTTGCCGGGTTGTGCTATGCAGAGTTTGCCTCCATGATTCCCATCGCAGGAAGTGCCTATGCCTATGCGTATGTTACTATGGGTGAATTTATGGCATGGATCATCGGCTGGGCACTGGTACTGGAATATGCACTTGCTTCGGCAACCGTGTCCATTGCATGGAGTGAATATCTCAATAACCTTCTGGGAGGGGCCATACCCTACCAACTGTGTCACTCTCCCTTCGAAGCTTCATTAGATGGCGTAACTGGTATTGTGAACTTACCGGCACTATTAATTCTGGTGATTCTTACCATGATCTTAATTAAGGGAACGAAAGAATCCGCCAACTTAAATGCTGTGATCGTTTTTGTAAAAGTTGCCATCGTGTTGATTTTCATCGTCATTGGTTGGGGCTTTATTAACGAAGCAAATTATACTCCCTACATTATTCCGCAGTCCAGTCCCGATCATGATACCTGGAACCGATTTGGATGGGGCGGAGTGCTCGGTGGAGCTGGAATTGTATTCTTTGCCTTCATTGGTTTTGATGCCGTGTCGACCGCTGCACAAGAAGCGAAAAACCCGAAACGTGATATGCCGATTGGCATTTTGGGGTCATTGGTTATTTGCACCATCCTTTACGTATTATTTTCTTACGTACTAACCGGTGTAGCCAACTACGAGGAATTTAAAACAGCCGGCAAGGAAGCATCCGTAGCCTACGCCATACAAACCTACATGCATGGTTATGGATGGCTGGCTACATTAATTACCGTTGCTATCTTAGCTGGATTTTCTTCCGTGATTCTGGTGATGCTGATGGGCCAATCCCGCGTGTTCTACTCCATGTCAAAAGATGGCCTGGTACCAAAAATATTTTCAGAACTACACCCGAAGTTTCGCACACCGTTTAAGGCAAACTGGCTATTATTAATTTTTGTTGGCGCCTTTGCGGGATTTGTACCCGGTAGCGTGGCCGGTGACCTGACCAGCTTTGGAACGTTGTTTGCCTTCGTGTTGGTGTGTGTGGGCATCTGGGTGATGCGGGTAAAAAACCCTGATGCAATAAGACCTTTCAAGACACCATTAGTTCCGTTGATTCCTATTCTTGGTATACTGGTTTGCTCTGGAATGATCATCTCATTAGGAAAAGAAACACTCATCTCCGCTCTTGCCTGGATGGTGGTCGGTTTATTTATCTACTTCCTTTACAGCAAGAAAAACAGCAACCTGAGAAAAGGAATTAATAATGATTAAAGTATAAATGGAGCTAGCTAACAAGTTGCTTTAAGCCACGTCAGATAGTGCTCAATCTGAGACACCGCATAGTAAGGAAGGTTAAGCAAATGATACGGTTTGCCTTCTGGTGTCGTGGCATTGGTAATGGATACTTCTCCGGCATAAAACCGAACCGCTATGTTATGTGGTGCGGCATCCATGAACAAATGCAATGAGCGAAGCTTTCCCTCGCTGCCTGACTTTACTTCAACCGGTATGAGTTTACCTTCAAAGGGAAATAAATAATCTACCTCGGCAACGGATGTTTTCTTTTCGCGCACCCAAAAATGCAACGCGCTTAATGACTGATGCTGAAAGGCAAGCAACTCCTGTCCCACAAGATGTTCAATCATGATGCCTTGATACACTTTGCTTAAGTCATCGGTGCCAAAAATTTCTCGCTGTATGCCAGCAAAATAATTCATCAGCCCGGTATCCAACACATGAAGACGCGGAGATTTTTTAAGATCAGGAAGTAGAGGAAGTGTATAGCCCGTTTCAGGATAAACAATGTACAGCAACAAGGCTTTCTGCAAAGTTCGTAAAGCTTCACCCATTTCCCTTGATCCGTAATTTGAGTTTCCAAACCCCTGGAATTTAATGCGCTTTCCTGCCTGGGCAAATGATGAACGGATGGCATGCCGTATCAACTGCATCTGTATATCATTCCGGGCATACTTCTCAGCATCGTCCAGGTATGACGTGAGTAATGAGTCGTAGATGGAAGCAAGTGCGGCAAAGTCTCTATGCGTACTGTAATGCTGCACGGCTTCAGGCATGCCACCGATTAAGGCATAGGTATGGAATAAGGAAAGTAATTTTTTATGCGCAAAGGATGCTACCGGAGTTTTTTGCAATTGTTCACGAGCAGCTGTTTCATTCATAGCTGATAAAAATTCAGGAAATGAAACGGGGCGCAGCACTTTGTACTCTACCCGGCCCACAGGAAAGCTAATGTTCTTGTCAAATAAAGTTTCCAGCATGCTGCCAGCCGCGATGACAGCTATAGCCGGCTCCTGTTCATAGAAATACCGGAGGAGGTTGATTGCTTCCGGGGCGGCCTGTATTTCGTCTATGAATAAAAGTGTTTGTTGTTTTTTTGACAGGCTTTTGGTTTTCAAAAAGAATATCGCCTGTACCAGGGTATCTATGTTGGCAAACTGTTCAAAGGGCTGCCTGTCTTCAGACAGTTCCAGGTTCAGGTAAATGTACTGGCCAAAATTCTTAGCGAACTGACTGATCACGGTGGTTTTACCCACTTGCCGTGCCCCTCGTATTACCAAAGGCTTCCTTAAGGGTTCATTTTGCCACTTTTCAAGATGTATTTGTATATCCCTATCAAACATAGCATAAAGTTAGGGCAAAATTTATACGATTTATACACAAAGTTAGGGGTAAAGCATGACCCGCTACTTTGAACGGGATGAGCATGGTAAAAAATCGGAGAAGGCAGGTGCCTAATTAATCACTTCGCTGCTGACCGTAAGGGTGAGTCCATTAAGTTGAGTGTGATAGCGCACTAAAGACCTCCAGGCTGGCCCTCCGGTTGGGCTGCCATCCGAAAAACTAAAGTTGGACCCACAGCACGGATCGATCATGAACAATCCTGAATTGTGAACATTTACCGTTGCACACGCTTCGTTGGGATGATAGGAACAATTGCGCTCATAGGCCATGTAGGTGGATGCGTTAACTCTGTATAAAATAATTCCCCTCACACCACCATTAACTTGTGCATAACCACCATCGGATCGAAGACTGATAAATTCCGGCAGATTCAGATTAATGACAACATCAAGGAAAGGAATAAAAGGAACCGGGTCATCGGAAAGATTTGGCTTGCAGGCCGTGATAACGATTAACAAAAACCAAAATATAATTTTTCGAATCATGATGCCAATTGAATTTGTCACAAACGTTGAACCATGAGTTGCGTGCCTAACACTAAAAACTCGCGACTCGTAGCTCAAAGCTCACAACTATTTATACTCATAAAATCCCTTACCCGTCTTTCTGCCTAAAAATCCCTGGTCAATTTTTTTCTTTTGAATTTCACTGGGTTTGAATTTAGGATTGCAATTAAATCCTTCATATACCGAAGTTGTAACGGCATAATTAACATCGATACCAATCAAATCCATTAACTCGAAAGGTCCCATTTTAAATCCAGATGAACGAAGGAGTTTATCAATGCCTTCCACATCGGACACCCCTTCTTCCAATAATTTTAAAGACTCTACGTAAAAATGACGGGCCACCCTGTTAACGATAAAACCGGGAGAATCTTTTACCTCCACCGGAATTTTACCCAGCGACTTCGAAAATTCAATCGTCCTCATCGCTATATGCGGATCCGTCAACGTTCCTGAAATCACTTCCACCAACTTCATCAAATGAGCCGGGTTGAAAAAATGTAATCCAACAAATCGGGATGGATTTTGTAACACAGAAGCAATTTGGGTAATCGAAAGAGAAGAAGTATTCGTAGCCAGGATGGTATCCTTGGAATTTATCTTTTCAAGATCTGAAAACAACTTCTGCTTGACTTCGAGTTTTTCGATGATGGCCTCGATGATGAGGTCTGCGCGCAAGTCAGATAAACGATCGATGATTTTAATTCGCCTCAGGCCCTCATCCCCTGCTTCTCTTGTCAACTTACCTTTTGTGACTGACTGCTCAATGGATTGACGAATGAAGAGAAATGCCCGTTCACCAACACCCGGACTTATATCAAAAAGAAACGTTTCATAACCGGAAAGCGCACATGAAATAACAATTCCCTGTCCCATGGTACCCGCACCGATCACTGCAACCGTATGGATGTCTTTGAACTCCATTATTTTTCACCGCAAAGCCGCGGAGACACAAAGGTTAAATTAATAATTGCCAACAAAACTGCTGAATAATATTGATTGAGTCTTTCTCTCCTTTGCGCCCTAGCGGTAAAATTCACAGTTAATCCGTGAAGAAACGTTTCATAACCGGAAAGCGCACATGAAATAACAATTCCCTGTCCCATGGTACCCGCACCGATCACTGCAACCGTATGAATGTATTTGAACTCCATTATTTTTCACCGCAAAGCCGCGGAGACGCAAAGGTTAAATTAATAATTGCTAACAAATCTGCTGAATAATATTGATTGAGTCTTTCTCTCCTTTGCGCCCTTGCGCCTTAGCGGTAAAATTCACAGTTAATCCGCAGAAGACCCAACGGTTAAATTAAAAATTGTTTCACACACATCCAGACTTTTAATAATAATGTGGTAATAACCACTCATAACTGTTCACATTCATTCCTTGCGCCCTAGCGTCTTAGCGGTAAAAAATTCATTACTAATCTGCGGAGACGCAAAGCGTAAATTAATAATTGCTAACAAATCTGCTGAATAATATTGATTGAGTCTTTCTCTC
>CAYGGY010000056.1:28372-32653 GCA_964349405.1 uncultured Ohtaekwangia sp.
CTTTGCGCCCTTGTGCCTTAGCGGTAAAACTCTTTTATCTTATCACAAACATACACGATCTGCCCTTCTGAAATCTCCGGAGATATAGGAAGTGATAACACCGTGTTTTGCAAAAGAGCAGAAACAGGGTAATCTTTTTCGGTAAGCGACAAATAATCATAGGCCGGCTCAAACGGCAATGCCTTGGGATAGTGTATCAAGGTTTGCACTCCCATGTCTGCAAGAAAAGATTTCAATGCATCGCGTTGTTCCACCCGGACAACAAAGAGATGAAACGTATGAACGGTGTCCTTTCTTAACACTGGAAGAATTACTGATTTTATTCCAGATAAATTTTCATAATACAATTGGGCGTTTTTGATTCTTCTTTCATTCCATTCTGGTAAGTATTTCAATTTGACATTGAGAATGGCCGCTTGCATGGTATCCATGCGACTATTAAAGCCTTCCATCAAATGATCATCCTTACTTAAACCACCGTGATTGGCCAGTCGTCTTATCTTTTCTGCCAGTGGTTCCTGATAGGTGATCACGCAACCCGCATCACCAAAGGCTCCCAGATTTTTAGTGGGATAAAAACTGAACACACCACAATCACCGGTAGCACCTGCTATTACACCATGCTCAGATGAAAGATGAGCTTGCGAACAGTCTTCAATTAAAAACAGATTGGATTGGTCACATAGTTTTTTAATGGTGGTCACATCCGCAACCTGGCCATAAAGGTGAACCACAATCACCGCCTTGGTGCGTGGAGTAATTTTATCTTTTATGTTTTTTTCTGTGACCGTAAAATATTCCGGATCGACATCGGCAAAAACGGGCGTTGCTCCAGTGAGCGTAATCACTTCAGAAGTTGATATCCAACTCCAGGCAGGAGTGATCACTTCATCGCCCGTACCAACGCCCAGAGCCTTGAGAGAAAGAAATAGACCCTCCGTGGCATTGCCAATGGCTATGCAATTTTTAATGTGACAGCGTTCAGAAAAACTTTCTTCAAAGTTCTTCACATGATCCCCTCCAATAAAGTTACCTGAATCCAATACTGCTGAAATGGCCTTATCCACTTCTGACTTAAGTGTTTTATATTGAATAGTCAGATCGGTAAAGGGCACTTTCATAAACATGATAATGATTGTCTGCTATTTCAAATATTTAGTTTCAAGCTACCAGCCTGAAACGTGTAGTCTTGAAGTTCCCTTACAAAATTACTAGTTCGATCACAACACGATCAGATAACCGATTTGAATTGCTTCAGAAAGCGAATGTCATTTTCTGAGAACAGTCGCAGGTCATTGATACTATGACGGAGCATGGTGATGCGCTCGATACCCATGCCAAAAGCAAAGCCCGTATATTCTTCCGGATCGATGCCGCAATTGCGCAGCACGTTCGGATGTACCATGCCTGAACCAGCAATCTCCACCCAGCCTGAATATTTACAAACATTACAACCTTTACCATGACATATTAAGCAAGAGATATCAATTTCCGCAGACGGTTCTGTGAAAGGGAAGAAGGATGGCCTCAATCGGATCTTAGTATCCTTCCCAAACATCTCCTTGGCAAAATGATACAGCGTTTGCTTCAAATCGGAGAAGCCCACATTCTTATCTACATACAACCCTTCCACCTGGTGAAAGAAGCAATGCGCTCTCGCGGAGATCGCTTCATTACGATATACCCTGCCCGGCATGATGGCCCGGAACGGGGGCTTTCTGTTCTTCATCAATCGAATCTGCACATTGGAAGTATGGGTGCGTAGTAACACGTCCGGGTTTTTCTCCACGAAGAAGGTATCCTGCATCTCACGGGCTGGGTGGTTTTCCGGAAAGTTCAAGGCCGTGAAGTTATGCCAGTCGTTTTCAATCTCGGGGCCGTCTTCCACATTGAAGCCAAGTCGCTCAAAAATTTCAATGATGCGGTAGCGTGTTAAATTAAGCGGGTGGTGACTGCCTGTTTTGTTGGGGATGGTTGGCAGTGTAAGATCAACATCTTGCGTGGACGAAACGCTGGACTCTAATGCTTCCTGGGCCACTTTAAATCTTATCTCGGCTAATTGCTTTAAATCATTCAACGACTTACCCATTAGCTTTTTATGCTCAGCGGCAACTAACTTAAGCTCATCAAATAAGGAACTAACCACTCCTTTTTTACTGATAAATTGCATCCGGTATTGCTCCAGGTCATCCTTCGTTTTAATAAGGAAACTATTGATTTGATCCTCAATTGACTTTATCCGCTGTTCCATTATTTATCATTGGTTTCTTTTGAGCCATTTTCAAGGCATAATTAATGATAAGGCAAACCACGAGAACAATGGTTAAAATCAAAATATCACCTTGATTACGCAAAAGTACAGCAATACCAAGAAAAAAAATACTAATGAAGGAAATCAACAATACCGACTTAGCGTGTGAAAATCCAAGGTTTAGAAATTGATGATGTATGTGGTTTCTATCCGCCCTAAACGGGGATTGCCATTTTCTGAGCCGTATAATAATAACTCTGAGTGTGTCAAAAACCGGTATAATAATGACACAAATAGCGGTAGCCGCTGATGAGGTGAACTTGTAGGCAAGCAGGTCAGGTAGCTGATGGTTAGTCTTAATAAATTGTATAGTCAGGTAGGAAATAAGTAGTCCAATCATGAGGGCTCCCGTATCGCCCATAAAGATTTTGGACGGCTGCCAATTAAAGAAAAGAAATGCCAATAACGATCCGCCAAAACAAAAAGCGATATAACCTAAAGTTTCATTACCCGCCAAATAAAACCAGGTTCCATAGAATCCAAGAATTATGATTCCAATAGAACCGGCCAGGCCATCTAGCCCATCTATTAGATTATAAGCGTTGGTAAGAATTATTAGCACAAAGACACTTATAGCAATACCAGCCCATTCCGGAAAAAGGTAGTCACCAAACAATCCATAGGTAGTGGAAAGACGAGACTGACCTAAAAAAACTAAAATTAATACAGGTAAAAACTGACTATAAAGTTTTTGTTTGGGTGTTAGTGCCAATATATCATCACGAAGACCAATAAGGAACATAAGACTTATCGCTATAAAGAAGAATCTCAAAGACACCCACTCATCAAACGACAAACACATGATAAGAGAAATACCCCCACCCAGAAAAATAGCAACCCCGCCCATGGATGGTGTAAAAGATGAATGTATTTTATGATCACTAACTGAATCAAAAAGTTTCCATTGCCTCAAAATCTTGATCAAAACAGGAAAGAACAAGAATGAGATCAAAAAGGAAATAGCGGTATAGGAAAATATCCGTATAATAAATTTAATAATTTAAAATGCTTTGTCACTTCCCCTAATTAGGCTGACCACTGTAAGAAAAATGATTTTAATATCCAACCAAAAAGTCCAGTTTTCAATATAGTAGCGATCCAAACGAACCCTGTTTTCCATATCAGCCACTGTCTGAGTCTCGCCACGATATCCCATACATTGGGCGAGGCCGGTGATACCAGGCTTTACATAATGCCTTCCCATAAATTTTTCAATAAGCTTGCTATACTCTTCGGTATGTTTCAACATATGAGGCCTAGGCCCAACCACTGACATATTACCAATAAAAACGTTTATAAACTGTGGCAATTCATCTATGCTAGATTTTCTAAGAAAAGCACCCAATTTTGTAATTCGTGGATCATCTTTGGTAGCTTGTTTACTGTCAGCATCGCTGTTAATCCTCATGGTTCGAAACTTAAAGCAATAAAATGGTCTATTATCGCGCCCGCTTCTTAGTTGTAAAAAGAAAACTGGTCCTTTGGAATCTAATTTTATTAAAATCGCGATAATCGGAAAAAACCATGACACTATAAGCACTATGAAAGCAAAGGAAACCGCCAAATCGAAAATTCTTTTTATGAATTGATTTTTTGTTTCATCCAGTGAAATTGTAGCTAAACTTAAACCAGGTTCCTTATCATACTTATCCAATTGTAAAGCTGGCTGATTAGCCGCAGTCGTTTCAATTATGACCTTTACCTTAATTAAAGTATCCAGACCGAAATTAATCAGTGGCCTTAAAGCATCATTACCAATTTGCGGGGCACAACAATAAATCTCATGAACTTCATTCAACGCACAAAAGGTCCTGATTGTCTCAATCAGCTTGTCTGCATTCCCCATTTCAAAATACCCTTTAAATTTATAACCTAACTGTGGGTTCAATAAATAATATTTTCTTATTTCTCTTGAAACTGAATTGTCGCCAATTAATACATAATTTATTTTCTGAATTTTAGGTGTAAAC
>CAYGGY010000057.1:0-31509 GCA_964349405.1 uncultured Ohtaekwangia sp.
TGATATGTCTTGCTCACTGGATAATCCGGATGCGTGTGAGGCGTGTGGAAGCTAACCAAGAATGATAGCATAAAAAAGAAGGCCCTGTTAATAGCAGGGCCTTTTCATTTATCAACTATTTATCTCTTCATTAAAACGGCAAATCGTCACTTGCTGCGTTGTCTGGAATGAATGGATCATCCGATGGCGGTGGGGGTGTGTCACGGTTAGAACCGCTAGTTTGTTTCGCTACTTTCCACGCACGCGCTTCGGTGTACCAACGGCCATTGTATTCGCGACTTTCTAAATTGATGGAGGCGGTAATTTTTTCACCGATGGATAATTTAATCTCATCCGCTTTTTCGCCCCATAACGAAAGACAAACTTTTTTTGGGTATTGACCGGGCGTCTCCATGATGAATTCCTGCTTTTTCCAAACTCCATTTTTGCCTTGTCCGGTTTGTAAAGGCAAAAGGCTTACTACTGTTCCTTCTATTTCCATATGATCATTTTGTTTATTTCAAATTTTAAAAAAGGCGTCAGACGGTTCAAAGTGGTCTACCGCCAGAGTGAGTTCTTATAGTGCACCATTCTTTATTTCATCCACAATGGCTGGGTCAAGTAAGGTAGATGTATCCCCCAAATTATTGGTTTCTCCTTCTGCCACCTTGCGCAAAATTCTTCGCATAATTTTTCCGGAGCGTGTCTTGGGTAATCCACTCACAAACTGAATTTTGTCCGGCTTCGCAATCGGGCCAATGATTTTAGAAACCAACTCACGGATTTCCTTCCTGAGCTTTTCTTCTTCATGTGGTTTATCATAACAAATCACATAGGCATAAACACCCTGGCCTTTGATATCATGAGGATACCCCACTACGGCTGTTTCACACACGGAAGAATGTTCATCGATGGCACTTTCGATTTCAGCCGTGCCCATATTATGACCTGATACGATAATAATATCATCTACCCTTCCGGTGATGCGATAGAATCCGTCTTCATCCCGTTTGCACCCATCTCCTGTAAAATATTTTCCTGGGAATGTTGAAAAATATGTATCCTTAAAACGTTGATGGTCACCATAAATCGTGCGTGCCATTGCGGGCCAAGGAAATTTGATGGTCAATCTTCCCTCCACACCGTTCTCCGTTAACTCGTTTCCATTCTCATCCATCACCGCAGGTTGCACACCGGGCAACGGCAAGGTGGCAAATGTTGGTTTCAGTTTCGTTACGTGAGCGATGGGTGAAATCATAAACCCTCCGGTTTCTGTTTGCCACCACGTATCAATGATCGGGCATTGGCCTCTACCAATATGTTTATGATACCAATGCCACGCCTCATCATTAATAGGTTCACCTACCGTGCCTAAAATTTTTACGGTATGCAGGTCATACTGATGTACAAAACTGATTGGTGCTTTCTCCAACGAGCGGATGGCCGTAGGAGCTGTATAGAAAATATTTACACGATGTTTTTCTGCCACATGCCAGAAACGACCCATATCAGGCCAGGAAGGAACGCCTTCAAAAATCACCGTGGTAGCACCTGCCGAAAGTGGCCCATAAAGAATGTAAGAGTGACCGGTAACCCAACCGACATCGGCTGTGCACCAATATACCTGTCCATCCTGATATTGAAATGCGGTGCGGAATGTATAATTCGTATACACCATATATCCACCACAGGTATGCACCATGCCCTTCGGCTTGCCCGTTGATCCTGAAGTGTAAAGAATAAAAAGTAGGTCTTCGGCATCCATCTCTTCTGCTTCACAATAGGCCGACACGTTCGCGATTTCCTCATGCCACCACACATCTCGACCGGGTGTCATCGTTACCCGGTTGAAGGTTCTCTGGCAGACGATTGTTCTTTCAACGGTAGGGCATTTCAACAGCGCTTCGTCTACGATTACTTTAAGGTCAATTTTTTTATCACCGCGATATGATCCATCAGAAGTTAATACCACTTTACAACCAGAATCATTGATGCGGTCGATGAGTGAGCCTGCAGAAAATCCAGCAAACACTACGGAGTGAACAGCGCCAATGCGTGCGCAGCCTAATATTGCGTAGGCCACTTCAGGAATCATCGGCATATAAATACAAACCCGATCGCCTTTTTTCACACCCTGATTCTTCAACATGTTGGCCACACGACAAACATTATCAAACAACTCCTGGTAGGTAATGTCTTTCGATTCTTCATGTGGGTCATTGGATTCCCATATGATAGCCGTTTGATTTGCCTTGTGTGGCAGGTGTCTATCCAGACAATTTTCGGTGATGTTCAATTTACCGCCCACAAACCATTTTGCTTCGGCTTTGTGAAAATCCCACTCAAGCACTTTGTCCCACTTTTTTCTCCATTGAAAATCGGAAGCCACATCAGCCCAAAATCCTTCCGGATCTTCAATGCTCTGCTTATAAACTGATGAATAGGCTTGCTCTGATCTAATAATTTCCATTTCTAATTAGGATTGGTAGTATGATCACTAAAATCTGGCTTTTCTTTTAATATTCAAACCTATTATACTTTGAAAGGGAAAAACTCACTGCCTTTGGTTACCGAAAATCATGATTGATTTAAAAGAATGATGGTGATTAAAATTAAATAATATACTCTACTGCCACCGCCACCAATGCTCCTACTACGGCCACCGCCAGTTTCTTGGCATGAAAACGATGCTCAGGACTGCTTTCAAATACGATGGTTGTAGAGATGTGAAGGAAGTTGCCACTCACCAACGCATAGAGATAAATCAAAGACACATCTGACATCACATTGCTCTCAATAAAATACGAGCTGATAAGCAACCCAATGGGTGCCGCAATTGAAAATCCGATCAAGTAAGGAAGTGCTCTGCGCTTGGAATGGAGTTGAGAAGCTAATACCGTCATAAGTGCAAACGCTGCAGGTGCCCGGTGTAAGGCAATACCCAGTAATACGGCATTCACATCATAGCCAAAACCCAGTGTAGCCGGTTGCGCCAACATGCCGCCTTCCAGGAAAGCATGCACACACAAGGCCGATAATAACACAAGAGCCGAAACTGTTTGATGAGTATGTGAGTGGTGGTGGTGACCATGATCGTGATCCTGCGTATGAATATGACCGTGCTCAACACCGGACGTAAAATACTCCAGAAGTTGCTGAAGGAAAAACCCAGCCAGAACAAACAAGCCAATTAACTCCAACTCCATGTTCTGTCGGTAGAGTTGTGGCAAAATGTGAGTGACTGTAATAGAAAAAAGATAAGAGCCCGCAAAAACCAATAACAATTTAAAGTTACTTCCTTTGGCTGAAGGAACCAGGTATACCATGAGCCCCGCTAGCAGCGGAGTAAAAAAAAGAACAATCAGTTTTAGTGTCATAGATTTTTACTCGAAGAATTAAATATGACGCAGGATTCTTTCAAGGATTTATTTTAATGTATTGACTTATTTTTTCGGTAGCAAAGGTAGCTAAACCTTCGGGTGTGGAATAAATTAAAAACGCATCTATTTCAGGATGTCTTTTTAAAATCTCGATTGCTTTTTCATGGCCCATCACCATACAAGCGGTGCCCCAGGCATCAGCCGTGGTTGCATCAGCCGCAAAAATGGATGCACTTAAAATAGCACGGTTGGCCGGATAGCCCGTTTGAGGATCAATCGTATGTGAGTATTTTTTACCATCTACTTCGCGATAATTAAAATAATTGCCGGAAGTAGTGAATGATTTATCCGTTAAGGAAACATATGCCTTAAAGTACTGGTTATCATTGGTAGAGTTTGGATCTAAAATACCCAACTCCCAGGGTTTGCCTGACTGAAGGTTGATACCTACGGCCATTCCTTCACCACCCAATTCCACCAACATATTTTTGATTCCTTTCGATTTTAAAAAATCAGTAACCACATCGGCCCCGTAACCCTGACCTATTCCACCAAAATCCAACTGGGCTCTTGCATCAAGTTTCCATATACTATCTTGATTAAATTGAAATTTGTCAAAACCTATAAGCATTTTTATGGAATCAATTTTAGTGCTATCTGGCCGTGTCACTTTCTGTTGACCAAATCCCCACAAATTAACTAAAGGCATTACGGAAGGATCAAAGGCACCCTCAGAATCGATGTAAACCTGTTGAGCAACCTTGATGGGTGTATATAAGTATGGAAGGTTAAAGTGAAATGTCGCAGATTTATTAAAAATCGAAATCTCTGAATTCGGGTTATAATTATTGATGGATTGGTTCACCAACACCAATAAAGAATCAACTGCGGTTTTGAAATTACGTTGCTGCCCATCAAAATAAGTGATATGATAGGTAGTGGCCATCGTCTCCCCTTCTATTCGAACCGGCTCAGCGGGTACCGTAGGATTCCGCCATTTCCATACGACATACATGGCGGCTAAAAGTATCAACGAATAGATTGCATTTTTCCACCGATTGTTCATTATGTTTTTGATTTGGCGGTGCAATTTAGAACCAAGCCGATCCGATTAAAACAGTTTTAGCGGTTTATTTGCTTAACTTTCGCTTCAGAAATACCTATGCGCGAAGATTATTTAAAAGGTGAACCGGAAGGTCTTAATTCGGCAGAAAAAGAAATAGAAAAAGCACTGCGACCGCTGTCCTTCCATGACTTCACAGGTCAGCTTAAAGTGGTGGAGAACATTAAAATATTTGTGCAAGCTGCCAAACAACGGGGCGAGTCCCTAGACCACGTTCTTTTACATGGTCCACCCGGTTTGGGGAAAACAACATTATCATTCATCATCGCCAATGAATTAGGATCCAGCATTAAAATTACCTCCGGCCCAGTACTCGATAAACCCAGCGACCTGGCAGGACTTCTTACCAATCTGGAAACCAATGACGTCTTGTTTATTGATGAGATTCACCGACTTAATCCCATTGTAGAAGAATATTTGTATTCGGCCATGGAAGATTTCAGAATCGACATTATGCTCGATTCAGGACCCAATGCAAGATCGGTTCAGATCTCATTGAATCCGTTTACGTTGATTGGAGCCACCACGCGCGCTGGATTACTCACTTCACCCCTACGTGCCCGTTTTGGAATTAATTCACGATTGGAATATTACGATTCGCAGTTGCTCACCAAAATTGTGCATCGATCAGCAGGCATACTCAATACACCCATCGTAGAAGATGCCGCCTATGAAATCGCACGAAGAAGCCGAGGCACACCACGCATTGCCAATAATTTATTAAGACGCACGCGCGACTTCGCTCAGATAAAAGGAGATGGCACGATCACAAAAGCGATTGCCCAAATCGCACTTAAAGCATTGGATGTAGATGAAAATGGGTTGGACGAAATGGACAACCGGATTCTCAGCGCCATCATCGAAAAATTTAAAGGAGGCCCTGTGGGTTTAACCACTATTGCCACTTCCGTGGGAGAAGAAGCAGAAACCATCGAAGAAGTGTATGAGCCTTTCCTGATTCAGGAAGGATACCTCAAGCGCACATCGCGCGGAAGAGAAGCTACTGAAATAGCATACAAACATTTGAAGATTGTTCCTCCACCGCGAACACAGGGATTGTTTGATTAAACTTACAAGTCCAAGTGAACTCATCAGGATCAATAACCCCTGCTCTTTTATTTTTGCCGTACGAAAGTTTTCACGAGATGCCTCCCGGTTAATGCGGTACCTTTGTGGATTAAAAAATCAAACAAATGTTCAATTCTTCAGTGGCTGGGTTGCTAAAAATATTTTTAATTGGGATACTCCTGATTACTTCCTCCCTTCAAAGTGTTGGACAGGACAATGGTGAAGTAAAAGGCTATGTGTTGGATTCACTATCCGCCTCACCAATGGGCTATACTTCTATTGCTATTTATTCTGTGACGGAAAGGAAATTAATTAATGGAAATATATCAGACGACAAAGGAGCATTTTCCATTGCCGTTCCTTACGGGAAATTTTATGCGGAAATAAATTTCATGGGGTTTCATTCTTTTAGAAGTCTGGAATTCGAAGTTTCTAAAGAGCTTCCCATACATCATTTAGGTCAGGTAAAACTTAGTCAAAATGTTGAAGTTCTCAATGAGGTGGTGGTGCAGGCAGAAAAAAGTTCGATGGAGCTTTCACTGGACAAAAAGATTTTCAATGTAGGTAAAGACCTCGCCAATAGCGGTGGCACAGCATCTGATGTGCTCATGAATATCCCCTCTGTAGCCGTTGATCCGGAGGGTGGAATAAAATTGAGAGGAAGCGATAACGTGAGAATATTGATTGACGGAAAGCCCTCAGGCCTGGTAAGTTTTAAAGGGGGTAGCGGCTTGCAACAACTACAGGCCAGCATGATCGAACGGGTTGAGGTGATCACCAATCCTTCGGCACGCTATGAAGCGGAAGGACTTGGCGGGGTCATTAATATCGTATTGAAAAAAGATAAAAATGAGGGCTTTAATGGATCTGTCGATGTAATCACCGGTTATCCAGGCAATTACGGACTGGCCGCCAACCTAAACTACCGTCATAAAAAAGTTAATTTCTTTATCAATTATGGATTGGCATACCGCGATCAGCCCGGCAGAGGTTCCATGTATCAAGAGGTATATACTCAAGACACTACTTTTATTTTACAACAGTATAATGTATCCCACATCAGGGGTTTGAATAATAACATCCGCGGAGGTCTCGATTATTATTTAAATGAAAAAAACATTTTCACCGTAGCCTATTTATTCCGCAGGTCAGATGTAAACCGGATTACCGACATCACGTATCACGACTATCTCTTTTCCAAAAACAACCTGGTCAGCTACACCACCAGGCGACAGAATGAAGACGAGATTGAACCTAATTCGGAATACTCGTTGATCTATAAAAAAATATTTGCAGGAAAGAAACATGAATTGCTGACAGAAGTTAAATACCTCGACAATTGGGAAAACTCCCGACAGGTTTTTACGCAACATTATTTTTCGCCTGATGGAACCGAGGATCCTTCAAAAGGATTGCTCCAAAAATCTCCCAATGACGAAAGTGAAAAGCAATTGCTTTTGCAAGTAGATTATACCAAACCCTTTTACAAAGAGGGAATAATTGAGACGGGCTTCCGCACGAGTAAGCGTAACATGGCCAATGATTACCTGGTCACACAACAAAACGCTTCCGGTGGATTTGATCCCCTGCCCGGGCTGGATAATATTTTTTATTATAACGAGAACATCACTGCTGCTTATGGCATCATCGGAAATAAATCCAAATCACTATCCTACCAGGCTGGGGTGCGTGCAGAGTGGACCGATGTAAAAACAACGCTTGAGAAAACTCAAGAAATGAACCCGCGAAAATATTCCAACTTATTTCCCAGTGCACATATAACATATGCCCTTCCTAAGGAAAACAGCTTGCAGGTAAGCTATAGCCGCAGGGTAAGACGTCCTTTCTATAATGACCTGAGTCCGTTTATGACGTTTTCTGACAATCGGAATTTCTTTAGTGGCAACCCCGACTTGAACCCGGAATTCAGTAATGTTTTTGAAATCGGTCACATCAAATATTTTAATCATGGTTCAGTGTCCTCCTCCTTGTACAGCCGCAACACACGGAACAAGATCGATAACATACGAACTGTAAATGAAAAAGGTTATTCCGTAACACGTACTGAAAACCTGCTTTCAGAAAATGCCTACGGAATAGAGTTTGCCAGTACCACATCAGTGGCAAAGTGGTGGAAACTGGATGCCAACGTTAATTTTTTTCATGCCGACATTGATGGTAGCAATATCGTGAGCACCTACAAGACCACCACCTACAGTTGGTTTACGCGGCAAACCTCCAGGTTCTCATTGCCACATAAAATTGATATCCAGTTAAGAACCAATTATGAAGCCCCGCAAAAAACGGCTCAAGGAAGAAGGAAGTCTTTATACTACGCTGATTTTTCGGTAAGCAAAGAAATAATAAAAGGCAAAGGAACACTTAACCTTAATGTGCTGGATGTTTTCAATACACGCAAACTAAGAAGTGTTGCGGAAGGAGCAACGTTTTATTCCGATAGAAATTTTCAAATGAGGCGCAGGCAAATTAACCTGACATTCAATTACCGGATTAAACAATCAAAATCTGCCAAGCCTAAAAAAGATCAAGC
Organism: uncultured Ohtaekwangia sp.; assembly: GCA_964349405.1. GTDB lineage: Bacteria > Bacteroidota > Bacteroidia > Cytophagales > Cyclobacteriaceae > ELB16-189. The sequence goes on from CAYGGY010000057.1 coordinate 8,102, forward strand.
TACAGTAGAAGGCTTTTGATTATTTAACACCTTGGTTTGTGCAGTAACATAGTCCAGCGGTAAATTACATTTCGCCTCCCAGTTTTCCCTTGTATAACCATGCGTCTTTATACTTGGTTTCTCTTTGTATTTGTTCTAAAAATGATTTGGCCTTTTTCTGGTCGGTTGTTTGAAGAAGGTAAACGTAGTATTGTTTTTTCTTATTACGCAATATATACTGAGCATTGAAACCATTTAAATTGGCTTCCTCCGTAAGCTTTACAGCATCATCTAATTCGGAGAACACACCAATCATCACATAGAAATCCTTTTGAGGAGTTGTTTGAGCTTTAAGACTCATATTCCCCAAAACCAAACTCACACAGAACAGAAATAAGAACCTTGCCATCATCACTTATCCAATAATCAAAATCATTTAGTCTTCCAATATTTCAACCTCCACCCTTACGTTGGCTTGCGCCAAGGCATGATCCTCATCGTAGATTGGTTTTTTACCACCCCATGCCTTTATTTCCATTCGGTTAATATCTATTCCTTCATTCACCAGGTAACTTTGAATAATTCTTGCCCGCTCTTCCGATAATTTTACGGAAGAGCCCTTCCCTTCTTTATTACTTTTATTCAAAGTGAAAAAATCGTTGCTCTCACCAAGGGTAATTATTTTACCATGATCATTTCCATTTGTATGCCCATGTATTCTGATTCTTTGGGTCGGATTCTCTTTCATCATTTCCAGTAGAGCATTTACATCAAAACGCGACTCTGGCCGCATGATGGCAGAATGGTTAAAGAAGTAAACATTATACATGATCACTTGGTCTCCTTTCTTTAATCGTACCAAATCAAATGAAACCACTACCTTACCATCTTCCAAGGATACTCCGTCTTCATTTTTTGGCTCATTGAAATTAATGGGTAGTTGTACTTTACGATATCCAAAAACATCGCAAACCACCGCCAGATTTCCTGACTTATTAACGGGCTTAACATTTACTACATCGTTTCCTCTATACGAAACTAACTTACGCCCCTTCATAATATCTGCGTCAAAAATATCTACATCACCGACTACTTCTTTTCCCGTTTCAATAGATCGAAGCTTAAAAATAAAAGGTTTGCTCCCATCGGCAGGCATTATGGTTTCAACCACCGGCAACTTGATTTCCGGCTGCACCTCTTCCTTCTCCACCACAGCCACAGATACTGTAGATTCATGTTTAGCTGCCTCCAATAGATCGCTTTTTTCTATCCTAACCACGGTTGGATTGTCGCCTAACAATCCCGTATATACCCACGTGTCAGAATACGTGGATTCCTTTCGTAGCGTTAACACCTGAGTGACCGCTTTACTTTTGTCGGTGGCTTCAGCGATATAGACATAATATAATTTCCTTATTTTATTCAGAGAATATCTTGCGTCCAGACTTTTCTTTTTTGCGTTTTCAGTAAATTCAATTGCATTGCGTGGATTTGCAAAAGCTCCTATAACTACGTAATAAAGATTATCGGCAGCACTTTGATTTTGCGAAAAAGAACTGGTCGCTACAAACAACACCATTAAAATGGCAATCAGTAGTTGGGTCGGCTTCATAGTGATTTTGATTTGTTAGTTATTAAGGGTGGAGAGGTGGACAGTCTAAAAAAAATGTGACTTTCTGTACATCTGGATTCATCATATCGCTTACTCTAAGACATCAAGGGCTTGCTTTACCCTAGTTTAAAAAATGTATGATCACACTAAGTTAATGTAAAAAATCAGAAGATAAAAAAATGACCCTTTGCGTCATTGATTAAACCAACTATCGTGATACTTATAATTTTAAAATGACGACCGCTAACATTTCATGAGCAGCAAAAATATTGTGGTGTATTTACAAACTTAAATTCGTACGTAAGCGCCAGAAATCTATTCCCCTATCTTTATAGGCTTTACCCTCTTTCGCCTCAACTGGTTATACTTCTTGAATCTATATCTCACAATGGAAAACACATTATGACGCATCAATTTTTATTTCTATGTCTCAACCTTTCAGGTATGATTAATGGGTTCTAATAAATCTTGAAATAACCCGTGCAGCTAGTAGATTATTCCAAATAAATTTAGGTCACTTATAAAAAATACAGGGCTAAACTTTCGTCTAGCCCTGCCCCCATTAGAAGATGAACCGGACTAATTGCTTGAATAGTTGGTATCACCCAACTTTGCATGTGCCACAGCCAATCTGGCTATTGGCACTCTCAAAGAAGAGCACGATACATAATTCAAGCCTATCTTATGACAGAACATAATGGATTCCGGGTGGCCGCCATGCTCCCCACAGATACCAATCTTTAGATCAGGATTGGTTTGGCGGCCTCCCTCCACGGCCATCTTCATTAATTTACCTACACCATTTACATCCAACACTTCAAAAGGATTGTCCTTTAAAATATTATGACTGATGTAATACGGGAGGAATTTATTTTCAGCATCCTCGCGCGAAAATGAGAATGTTGCTTGCGTTAAATCATTAGTGCCGAACGAGAAAAACTGACCTGCTTTTGCAAGCTCGGTTGCTTCCAGGCATGCTCTCACCACTTCAATCATGGTTCCGTATTTGAATTGGAGTTTGATTTTTCCTTCCGCTTCAATCTGACCCTGAATTTCATCGACAGATTTCTTCACCTCAATAAGTTCTTCTGCTTTACAAACCTGTGGCACCATGATTTCTGGTCTCACCTCAATGCCCATGCGATGACATTCTGCAGCAGCCTCAAGTATAGCCTTGATCTGCATGTGATAAATTTCACTTAGGGTAATCCCCAACCGCACACCACGATGACCCAACATCGGATTTACTTCATGCAGTTCGTGCACTTTCTTAAGCATCTTTTCTTTTTTCTCGATCGCTTGTTCAATAAGTTCTTCGCCTTTGCCATTAAAAGGTGCCGTTGACTTGTCAGCCAGTGCCACATCCGCATTTAGTAATCGAAGGCTGGAGAAAAGATTGTTTACGCCACTTACCGTAGTCTTTAAATGTTTCAAATGTTCAATTTCATCTCTCAATACATCTTCAGAAGGTAAGAACTCATGAATAGGAGGATCCAATAAGCGAATGGTTACTGGTCTTGGTGCCATGGCAAGTAAAATCTCCTTGAAATCTTTTTGTTGAATTACCTCCAGACGATCGAGTGCAACTTGCCGTTCTTCGGTTGTATCAGCCAAAATCATTTCAATCACAATTGGCAAACGGTCTGTTCCATTAAACATGCGCTCGGTACGGCATAAGCCAATTCCCATCGCGCCTAAGCTCAATGCTTTCTTCGCTCCTTCGGGAGTATCGGCATTGGCAAACACTTTTAGTTTTGCTACTTCATCGGCCCAGGACAAAAGCGTTTTCAATTCATCCGAGAATATTGGTTCAACCGTTGGAATCACACCCTGATATACGTTGCCGTTGCCACCATCAATGGTAATGTAGTCACCTTCGTGCAACACCTTGTCACCAATTTTCGCCTGACGAAGTTTTACATCAACTTGAATACCCTCGGCTCCGGCCACACATGGTTTGCCCATACCGCGGGCTACCACAGCCGCGTGTGATGTTTTTCCACCTCGGCTTGTCAAAATTCCTTGCGCGGCAAAAAATCCATGAATGTCTTCCGGTTTCGTTTCTTCTCTCACTAAAATTACTTTCTCACCGTTTCTCCCTAAAAGTTCAGCCCGGTCGGCATCGAACACACAATGCCCCGATGCAGCCCCCGGTGAGGCGGCAAGTCCTTGGGCAAGCGGAGTTGCCTTGTAAGAGGCATCCAATCTTGGATGAAGAAGTTGCTCAAGCACCTCTGGTTTCACACGTAATAAGGCTTGATCACGACTAATTAAACCTTCCTTTACCATTTCCACGGATGTGCGCACCAAGGCAGTTGTATTCATTTTGCCATTGCGTGTTTGCAAACAGTATAGAACACCTTTCTCAATTGTATATTCAAAATCCTGAACTTCCTTATAATGACTCTCCAACTTGTTGCGCAACGTTTCAAGTTGATTATACAAGTCAGGCATTTCTGTTGCTAACTGTGCCACTGGTTTTGGTGTGCGAATGCCGGCTACTACATCTTCACCTTGCGCGTTGGTGAGATATTCACCAAACATTTCGTTTTCTCCTGTGCCCGGGTCGCGTGTGAACCCAACACCTGTGGCGCAATCGTTACCCATATTTCCAAATACCATCGTCACCACGTTTACCGCAGTGCCGTTGGCCATCTGGGGAGTGATTTTAAATTCCCTGCGATAATCGATCGCTCTCTTGCCCATCCAGGAATTGAACACAGCCTTGATAGCAATTTCCAATTGTTCAAATACATCTTCAGGGAATGGCTTACCGGTGTATTCTTTTACGACACCCAGAAATCGTTCGCTTATATCTTTAAGATCATCGGTATTCAAACCAACATCTACTTTTACACCTGCCCGTTTCTTAATTTCTTCAAAATGTTTATCAAATTTTTCATCGGGCACACCTAAAGCCACTTTTCCAAATAATTGAATAAATCTGCGATACGCATCATAACCGAACCGTTCGTTACCGGTTTGCTGAATGAGCCCTTTCAATGTTTTGGAGTTTAATCCAAGGTTCAAAATGGTGTCCATCATACCCGGCATTGACATGGCCGAACCAGAACGTACTGAAACAAGAAGCGGATTAACAGGGTCACCGAATTTCTTGCGCGATGCCGCTTCCACTTGCTTGATCTGTTCGCGAACTTCTTCTATCAATCCGCCAGGAAGCTCTTTACTCGGTGTATCCAGAAAAGTCAAACACGCCTCGGTAGAAATAACAAAACCAGGAGGAACATTAAGTCCAATCTGCGTCATCTCACAAAGATTGGCTCCTTTACCTCCAAGAAGTTGCTTGTTCTTTCCATCACCTTCGTGGAATGAGTAAATAAACTTAGTCCTACCTGTTTTCTGTTTTTTAGCTACGGAGTTTTCTACTGTGATCGCTTCCATATCGTTTGGTTTTGATTAAACGAAAATATCCTTACTCCTATCAGTAAAACATGATATTGGTCAGTGAAGGGAACGATTCAAATCAGGTTTGATCTTCAGAAACTAAAAAAACAAGAGTCTTCTTTAGAATGGATAAACAGCCTAATCTTTACCTCCTTTTTAGCCCTTGAAAGAAGCCTTGTTTGGTCGATTAAATCAAAATCCAAATTGAAAATGGCTTGTTCCAATGCATGTCAAAAATGTTAACTTGCGAACAAATCAAACGATTGAAGCATGGCGCTAGTTGAGCTGATTATGCCCAAAATGGGCGAAAGTATCATGGAGGCTACTATCCTGAGTTGGTTAAAAAAACCAGGCGACACGATAGAGCAAGATGAGTCGGTGTTGGAGGTGGCTACCGATAAGGTAGATACAGAAGTACCGTCCACCCATGGTGGAATTTTGAAAGAAATTTTAGCCAAACAAGGAGAAGTTGTACCAATTGGCAAAGCCATTGCTATTATTTCTACGGAAGGCGATGAAGACAAACTTACTGTTGTGCCAGCCAAAGAAACCACCACAGTACAGGCAAAGTCAAGTGGTAAGCCATCCGCTGTTGCAATTTCATCCAATGGATCTCCTGCCCATTCAATCGCAGATTTTAAAACAGCTTCCCGCTTTTATTCTCCCTTGGTTAAAAATATTGCCAAAGAAGAAAGCATTCCGGTGGCGGAGTTAGAGTCGATTACAGGAAGTGGCGCGGATGGCCGGGTTACTAAAAAAGATATCTTGTCGTATGTAGAGAATCGAAAATCAGGCCATGCGAATTCTTCACAGCAAAAAGCTTCAGCTCCTTTAGTCGCTGTCTCCATCAGTGCCGGTGACGAAATCATACAAATGGATCGCATGCGCAAAATGATTGCCGAACGCATGGTAGATTCTAAACGCATCGCTCCTCACGTTACTTCTTTTGTGGAAGCCGATGTTACTAATATCGTTTTCTGGAGGAATAAGATGAAAAAGGAATTTGAGAATCGCGAAGGTGACTCACTTACCTTCACTCCTATTTTTATTGAAGCTCTTGTACTGGCGATCAAAGACTTCCCGATGGTTAATATTCAGGTGGATGGAGATCGTATAATTAAAAAGAGAGACATTAATATTGGTATGGCCGTAGCCTTACCTTCGGGCAATTTAATTGTGCCCGTGATTAAAAATGCCGATCAATACAATATCACGGGCTTGGCAAAAGTGGTTAATGACCTGGCGAAAAGGGCCAGAGAAAATAAACTAAAACCCGATGAACTTTCAGGCGGTACCTTTACCATTTCGAACGTTGGCTCCTTTGGAAATGTGATGGGCACTCCTATTATCGTGCAGCCTCAGGTAGGTATTATCGCGGTTGGGGCCATTCAGAAAAAACCGGCTGTTATAGAAACCCCTTCTGGAGATGCTATTGCAATCCGGCATAAAATGTTCTTATCTCATTCTTATGATCACCGGGTCGTGGATGGATCATTAGGAGGAAGTATGGTGAAACGGGTAGCTGACTATCTGGAGAAGTTTGATATTACCAGAACAATATAATTAAGCAGGCGTTGTATACTCAATAGTTTCTGGCATTTCAATACAGAAAGTAGTGGTGCCATCTTCAGAGGGTGCTAAATAGATATCGCCTCCATTAAGACGAACAAAAAAAGCGGTCATGGCTAATCCTAGCCCTGTACCCTTTTCACCTTTTGAGTCAGCCGTAGTCGGCATATGATATGTAAATAATTTATTTATAAGGCTTGAATCTATTGTGTCTCCCTGATTGGAGACACTGATTACTACTTTATTCTGTTCGTTTTTAACAACTTTAAAGTGAATAGCGGTACCATTTCGTGCAAACTTAATAGCGTTGGATAGTAGGTTACGTAATGCAATGCCAATCATTTCTTCATCCGCTTTAATATATACCGATTGATGGGTGGTCAACTTCATCTCCAGGCCTTTGTCTAAAAGTTGGAGGCGAAAAAATTTTACTTCCCTCTCCGCGTAGTCCACCATATTAAGAACCGTCTTCGCTAATGCAAATCCTTCCATTTGCGAACGCGACCAGCGCACCAAACTGAATAATAAAACCGAAACATTATTAAACTGCTCACTTAACTTAGGCAAATAGGCTTTAAATTCTGATTCATTGATATTGTTACCGGATTGTAAATACAATAAGGTGGATAGTGAGTTCATCGGTGCTGCCACATCATGAGAAAGGATGGAGATGATTTTATTCTTTTGTTGATTAAGATCTTCGACTAATCTTTTTTGTTCCATCAAGTCATTGAACTGCAAATAATTTTTACGTCTTCTGCTTTCCAGCACAATACCAACAATATGGATATATAAGAATATTGAAAACAAGTGCGGGTACTGACTATAATAAAACGGATCTCTTTTAACTAATTGTGAGTAAATAATGAATACCAACAAACAACAGATATTAAGGAATAAAGCATACCTGAAATGCAATCCACTGGCGGTAATAACCAATACAAATATCAGAAAGAGTAAATTAGTCAAATAGAAAGGTGGCATTCCGGCAAAGGATGAGGTAACCATGGCTGAGCCAAAGTTTAACATAGTCATCAACACTACTAATCCTACTATACCAGTAGGGCCTGGGTTTTTATAAGTCAGCCACATACACGCAATGGCCATCGCCAAAACACATGATCGGGTTACTAAAACAACCGTATGATCAACATCTTTAAAGGAATCAATGACCAAAAAAATTGACATCCCAAAAATGGTGATGAACGTGACCAGACGAAGTGAAGCTATCTGGGAAGGTCGTACAAAAAGGTCGTACTTGATTTCTTGTTCCTTATCAAATTTCCAGATGTAAAAATATCGCGAAAAAAATTGCAAGTTTGTCGTTATTTATAATCGTTTCATTGCCCATATTATATAAACTTAGCGAAACGAACAATAGGTAATACACGACAACTATTTTAGCTGATTTAAACTATAACTAAACCTTATACCTGATGAAATTTGGAACCAAAGCCGTACATGCAGGAGTAGAACCCGATCCATCTACAGGCGCTATCATGACACCTATATACCAGACCTCCACCTACGTACAGGAATCTCCTTCCAAACATAAAGGCTACGCATACGCCCGTGGCGCAAACCCAACCCGAAATGCCTTGCAAAAAAGCATTGCCGCGTTGGAGAATGGAAAGTTTGGCATTTGTTTCTCATCCGGCATGGGTGCCACCGATGCAGTTATCAAATTGTTAAGTCCTGGCGATGAAGTGATCACGAGCAATGATCTTTACGGTGGATCGTATCGCATGTTCAAACGTGTGTATGAAAAATTTGGAATAAAATTTCACTTCATAGATCTGACTGATGTCAACAACATTAATTCCTATATCAACGAAAAGACAAAACTCATGTGGTTGGAAACTCCATCCAATCCGCTCATGCGCATCATCGATATTCAGGCTTGTGCGGTGTTGGCGAAAAAGCACCATATAACCGTAGCCGTAGATAATACTTTTGCATCCCCTTATTTGCAAAATCCACTCGAACTGGGTGCTGATATTGTCATGCACTCCGTGACCAAATATTTGGGGGGGCATAGTGATGTGATCATGGGCGCGCTGGTGGTGAACGATGAAAATCTTCATCAAGAACTTGCCTTTATCGCCAACTCATGTGGCGCAGTGCCCGGACCACAGGATTCTTTCCTGGTGCTTCGCGGAATTAAAACGCTTCACTTGCGTATGGAGCGGCATTGTTTTAACGGAAGAAAAATTGCCACCTATTTGCGTGATCACGCCAAAGTCGGGAAAGTATTCTGGCCAGGATTCACGGATCATCCGAATCATGATATTGCAAAAAAACAAATGCATGACTTTGGGGGCATGCTTTCTTTCACACTTAAAAACGATAACATTGAGAATGCCACTAAACTCATGGAGAGTGTTGAGTTATTTTCGTTAGCGGAATCATTAGGTGGGGTGGAGTCATTAATCAATCATCCTGCCTCGATGACACACGCCAGCATTCCGAAAGAAGAAAGAATTAAGAACGGACTTAGCGATTCATTAATCCGATTAAGTATTGGCGTGGAAGATGTTGAAGATCTCATCGCAGACCTGGAACAGGCGCTGACAAACGTGTAGTAAAATTATAATGGAGGCGGATTGGCCGAAGGTATTCTGATAATGAATTCTGCTCCTGCACCAATCTTACTATTCAATTTAATTTCTCCCAGCAATCGATCCACCAGTATTTTTACAATAGCAAGACCTAACCCATTAGAACTTTCGCCTCCGGTAGGTCTTGCTGTAAGTTTCTTAAATCGCTGAAATAAGAATTGTTTATCCTCATCGGTAAACCCGGGTCCTTGATCCCGTATGGAAATTACTGCCCATCCATTTTCAACCACACCATGAATAGTAATACGCGAAGGGGAGCCTGAAAACTTAATCGCATTTGACAAAAGGTTGTCCATTATCCTTGCTATATAATTTCCTTCGGAATAAAATTCGCCAGATAAATTACATGCGGATTCCATTTCAATTTTCTTTATCTCAGCTTCAGACGCCACTAATCCGATTCGTTCAATGATCAATTCATTAAGATTTACCTTGGATATCCTAAGTGGAATGTCTCGTTCAGCCAGTGAATTCACATCCAATAAATCAGTAATCAGATCCGATCCGGACTTAGTCGCTTTTTTGATCATACCTAAATATTCTCTTTGTGTTTCAGGCAATCCGCCTGTCAACTCCATGAGGTGAGCCAATCCTAAAATGCGGTTAACAGGCGATCTTAAATCATGCGCAACTATACTCATTAATGTATCTTTCTCATGATTAAGTTCTGAAAGCTGTTGATTGTGTTTATACAACTGATCATTGCTCAATGCTATTTCTTCCCGCTGTCTGGTAATTTCTTCATTGGTTAGCGCCAATTGTTCATTGATTATTTTGTTCTTCCGACCGTACCTCCAAACGACAAAAGAAATTATAGAAACAAGAAGTGTTATAACCAATAAACCAATGTTTTGAATACGTTGCTTCGCTATCACCGCATCTTTACGGGCCTGATCAATTTTTAGTAACTCATTCTCTTTATCTTTATTTTCAATTTCTATTTGGAATTGGAATCTTTCTACCTGACGAGCCACTTCTAAATCTTTGATAGAATCGTTAAGTACAAGATAATGGTTCAACATATCAACCGCCAATTGCTTTTGACCTTGACGGCCAGCTACTGCTGCCAATTGATAATAGGCATTCATCTGCCCGGTAGCATCATTGATTTCAGTGGACACACGCAATGACCTCTCAAAATATTTTTTTGCTTGTGCTAAATCCTTTTTCGCCAAAGCAATTCGGCCCATCAGCAGGTTGGCATTGGGTAAAAGCCGTTGGTTATTCATTCTGCTGATAACTTCATACCCTGCATTCCCAACGGTTTGCGCCTGAACGAGGTCTCCTTCTTTCAAATAATTTTCGGCCAATCGTATTTTTACATCAGCAATATTAATTTCATCATGAATGTCCATACCCAATGAATCGGCCATCATAAAATAGTTGGAGGACGCTGCTATTTTGTTCTCTGCCTGGTACAGCGTGCCTAAATACATTGCGGCCGCCATGATGTCGCGTTTGTTCCCAAGCTGTTTTCGTATCTGGTAAGCTTTCCTGAAATTATCTTCGGATTTCTCAAAATCATTTTGTGCCTTATACAAATTAGCCAGGCTCTGGTAGGTATAGGCTATCCCTGATAAATCCTGTGTGGCATTGAAAATATCAAGCGCAGTGATATAATATTTATAGGATTTCGCCAATACTCCCTGTTCGAAAAATAGTCTTCCAATATTGTTATTGGCATGTGCAATTTGAGCAGAGTCCTTTTGTTGATTGGCAATTGAAAGTGCCTGATCAAAATAATCATACGCTTTGATTCGTTCGCCCTTGTAATTATTGGCAATACCAATATAATTCAGTGAACGAGCTAACTCCTTTTTTAATTTCAATTCTATTCCAAGTTTATACGCATTGCTGGCATACCAGATGGTGCTATCCGGATTGGAAAAACGATACTCCCATCCAATGGCATTGAGTGTTTTGAATTTAGCTTCTCCCTGCAAATCTGGTAACTCATCCTTAAGGCTATTAATCAAATTAAGGTTTTGAGAATAAAGGTTGGCGTGATCACCAACAATCAACAGAAAAACCAAAGCAGCCTTCCACCACAAGAGGTTGAATGGATAAAATAGTGAAAAGCGTTCTTTCAGCATTATTAAAAATGCTCAAATATTTGATGACTTTAAAATATAAAAATGAAAATCAATCCTTTTCCAGGTAATTCATGTCTCTTGAAAAAGTTTCATCAATAAGCCTCAATGCCCAAAAGGCAATCAGAATGGTTAATAGCCCTACAACAAGAGCTGCTTGTAAGATCGTGAAGTGATTACGCAGGAATCCAAACATAAACGTAAGCGGAACAACCGAGCCACGGATGAAATTAGGCACGGTAGTGGCAACCGTTGACCGTAAGTTGGTACCAAATTGCTCGGCTGCTATGGTTACAAAAAGCGCCCAATAACCTACTCCAAATCCTAAAAAGAAACAGCCAATATAAAATCCGAAAGAATCTTTGAACGGGAAGTAGAGATAGGATACTATGAAAGTTAACGTAAGCAATATAAAAACAAATACAGTTTTCTTTCGCGATCGTATGATCTGACTTGCTAAGCCGCTGGTTAAATCACCGGCTGCCAAACCGATATAACTAAACATCACGGCATCACCGGCCATTACGCCAGAAATATTCATAGCCTTGGCAAATTCCGGAGAGAAGGTGATCAATATTCCAATCACAAACCATATGGGTAATCCAATCAAAATGCAGCCTACAAATTTTTTGAAACGATCCCATTGGTTGAAAAGTTGAAAGAAATTTCCTCTCTCTATTTTTTGTTCTTTGACTTTCAGAAATATTCCCGATTCGAATACACTGATTCGGGTAACCAAAAGCACCAATCCCAATCCTCCACCAATAAAATAGGCCATCTGCCAATCAAATGTAGTAGCCACATAATTGGCCAGCACGGCACCCATCAGCCCTACCGTTGCCACGAGGGTAGTTCCATAACCACGAAGTTTGGTTGGCAACGATTCTGACACTAACGTGATCCCGGCTCCCAACTCACCCGCCAAACCAATACCTGCAATAAATCTTAATAAAGCATATTGATCTACTGTAGTAACAAATCCATTGGCGATATTGGCTAACGAGTAAAGTAAGATTGATCCAAAAAGAACCGATAATCGGCCACGCTTGTCCCCCATAATTCCCCAAATAATTCCACCTAACAATAGGCCAATCATCTGGGATCGTATCAAATATTCTCCTTGTGCGAGCATTTCAGTGTCAGCAACTCCCATAGAACGAAGACTTGGAATGCGAACGATGCTAAAAAGTAAAAGATCATAAATATCAACAAAGTACCCGAGTGCTGCCACGATGACGGGAATGCTGAATAGTTGCTTGAGGCTGCGAGAATCCATATTAAAAATTTCCATTAAAATAGGTGAGTTTTGTCAAAATACAACTCCTTCCATCATTTAACAGTTTTTAGCCTTTGGTCACATAAGGAATGATTAATTGATTATTTAGTTCTAAACTCGCTTAATAAATTCAACCTTATTTTCACTATGAAATATTACTTTTTTCTCTTTTCGCTGATGCTGATTAGCGCAGGAGTATGGGGTCACAAAAAAGGCACCGCAACTTCGGCTAAAACATCCACAGTTTATGACGAAACTCTTTATAACGCGATAGAGTGGCGAAGTATTGGTCCATATCGCGGTGGTCGTTCGGGTGCGGTAACAGGGGTACCTGGCAAACCCAATCTATTTTATTTTGGTGGCACCGGGGGTGGTGTTTGGCAAACCACCGATGCCGGAAATTCGTGGGCTAATATTTCTGATGGCTTCTTCGGTAGTTCTATCGGATCGATTGCTGTAAGCGAATGGGACAACAACGTACTCTATGTGGGCCAGGGCGAATTGACAGTAAGAGGAAATGTTTCTTTTGGTCATGGCATTTATAAATCTACGGATGCCGGTAAAACATGGAATCATGTTGGCTTAAAAGATTCCAGGCATGTGCCACGCATACGCATACATCCTAAAAATCCTGATCTCGTGTATGCTGCAGTATTGGGAGATCTTTTTAAATCATCCAATGAGCGTGGCGTCTATCGTTCAGAAGATGGCGGAAAAAACTGGAAAAGAATTCTCTTCGCCAATGCGGATGCCGGTGCGATTGATTTAGTAATGGACCCAAACAATCCCCGTATTCTTTATGCATCTACCTGGCGAATCAGAAGAACCCCATATAGTTTAGAAAGTGGTGGCGAAGGATCTTCCCTATGGAAAAGCACCGATGGTGGAGACACCTGGGCCAATATTTCAAAAAACGAAGGTCTTCCAAAAGGTATTTGGGGAATTTCGGGTGTCACGGTTTCACCTGTAAATTCCAGTCGCATATATGCCATTATCGAAAATGACAACGGTGGTGTTTACCGATCAGACGATGCCGGAAAAACATGGCGCAAGATGAACGATGACAGAAACCTGCGCCAACGCGCCTGGTATTATTCACGCATTTATGCCGACACAAAAGATGAAGATATGGTTTATGTCATGAACGTATCCTACCATAAATCAAAAGATGGCGGAAAAACATTTACTTCTTATAATGCGCCCCATGGTGATCATCACGATCTGTGGATTGCACCGGAAGATAACCAACGTATGATTATTGCCGATGATGGCGGTGCGCAAATTTCATTTGATGCTGGAGAAAACTGGACAACTTATCATAATCAACCTACGGCTCAACATTATCGTGTAATAACGGACAACAATTTTCCTTATCGTATATACGGTGCCCAGCAGGATAACTCAACACAACGCATCGCTCACAGAACAGATGGATTTTCAATAGGTGAGCGAGATTGGGACATCACAGCCGGTGGAGAGAGTGGCCACATTGCCATTGATCCAACTGACAACGATGTAGTCTATGGTGGAAGTTATGATGGATTACTCGTACGAAAGAATCACAAAACGGGTGAAGAACGAGGCATCAATGCATGGCCCGACAATCCAATGGGCCATGGTGCAGAAGGCGCCAAGTATCGCTTTCAATGGAACTTCCCTATTTTCTTTTCCCCGCATGATTCTAAGAAGTTATATGCTGCTTCTCAAAACCTGCATGTAACCTACAACGGAGGCGAAAGCTGGGAAATTATAAGTCCGGATTTAACACGTAACGATCCAACTAAATTAGGACCTTCAGGGGGCCCCATTACAAAAGACAATACCAGCGTTGAATACTACTGTACCATTTTTGCTGTAGCCGAATCGCCTTATGAAAAAGATTTGATACTGGCTGGATCAGACGATGGCCTGTTACATATTACTCGCGATGGTGGTAAGAAATGGGATAACGTCACTCCTTCCATTCTACCCCAATGGACAATGATAAACAGTGTTGAGTTCGATCCTTTTGTAAAAGGTGGTGCATACGTGGCTGCTACGAGTTATAAGTCTGGCGACAACCATCCCTATTTATTTAAAACAAAAGACTATGGAAAAACCTGGACTAAAATCACCGATGGAATTGACCCCGGCCACTTCACAAGAGTCGTGAGGGCAGATCCAAAACGTGCCGGCTTACTATACGCTGGTACTGAGTTTGGAATGTACATCTCGTTTGATGATGGAGCCAATTGGAAACCTTTTCAGTTAAATCTCCCTATCGTACCCATCACGGATTTAACCATTAAAAACGACAACCTGATAGCGGCAACCCAAGGCAGAAGTTTTTGGTTGATTGATGATCTTACCCCTTTGCATCAGCTCAATGAAACCATTGCAAAGAGTGACTTTCATTTATACAAACCCATGCCAAGTTATCGCATGAATGGTGGTCAGGCAGGCCGAAGAGGTCAACCAAAAAATGAAGGACTAAATCATCCAAACGGAGTAATGGTTCACTTCTATTTGAAAGATACAACCAAAGCCACCGTGGCACTTGAAATTCTTGAAATGAATGGAACCTTGATTAAAAAGTTTTCGACCAAACCTGATAAAAAAGAAAAGGATGAAGACCTGAAAGTCAAATCCGGCATGAATAAATTCGTATGGAACATGCGCTATGCAAATGCAGAAGGCTTTGATGGATTAATCATGTGGGCTGGCTCACTTACAGGTCCTAAAGCCGTTCCCGGCAAATATAAGGCCCGGCTTACGGTAAATGGAACTCCTGCAGAAACTGAATTTGAAATTCTGAAAGATCCAAGAACCAGCGGCACATTGGACGATATAAAAGCTCAGTTCGATTTTTCTATTGCGGTGAGAAATAAACTTTCGGAAACACACCTGGCTATTAAGAAAATCAGAACGGCCCGTGAACAAATTAATCGTGTTACCGAACCGATGAAAGGGAAAGAAAACATGAAGGATGTGAATGAATTATCAAAGTCAATCCTTGATGAGATGAAAAAGATTGAAGAAGCTTTGTATCAAACCAAAAACCGTAGTGGACAAGATCCACTGAACTATCCCATCAGACTTAATAATAAGCTGGCCGCCCTAAACTCCGAAGTGGATGGAAGCGACTATCGCCCAACACAACAGGTTAACGCAGTGCATAAAGAATTGGTAGAAAAGATTGACTTTCAACTTGATCAACTCAGAAAAGTCATGAGTGAAAAAGTACCTAAGTTCAATGAGCTTATTAAGCAAAAGGAAGTAAATGCAGTAACCATCGATGTAATGTAGATTAATAGTTATGAGTTACGAGTTACGAGAATCTTCTCGTAACTCGTAACTCATGGCTTACAAAGGGTACCAGGTAATCTATTAACCTTGATCTCTGCGATTAATTGGTGCCTAATATCTTGAACAGCTCATCGAGGTTGGGCGTGATGATGATTTCTGTTCTTCTGTTCTTTTGTTTATTTTGAGCATTGTCATTGGTAGCCAGTGGGGAAAATTCTCCTTTGCCTGCGGCAGTAACCTGGTCGGCTGAAACACCTGCTTTCGTCAAAATCTTTGTAATGGCAGTTGCCCTCATCACGCTAAGGTCCCAATTGTCTTGCATGTATTGCGATTTCTTAGAAATGGGAACGTTATCCGTATGTCCTTCTATCATGATCTGAATATCCTTTTGGTCTTTAATGGCTTTCGCTAATTGTTGCAAGGCCGTAACTCCCTTACCATCTACTTCAATGCTACCCGACCCAAACAGCAATTGCTCGGCTAAGGAAACATACACTTTACCATTTTTAATTTTTACAGTAAGATCGTTTTCCTTAAAGTTTAGCAATGCGTTGCTGATCCGATCCTTTAAACTTTGCACCGCTTTATCTTTATTCGCCAAAATCTGTTCGAGCTCCTTCACTTTCTTTTCACGCTCAATCAGGCTTGTGCTTAATGAATCATTTAACTTACGGGTCTTCTCTAAATTATCCTGAATGGACAGTAGTTGATCCTTTTGTTGTGCAAGATCACGATTGAGTTTGCCGCTGTTATTCAACAGGTTTTTATAATATGAATTCAGTTGTTCATATTCCTTATTCAATTCTGTCAACTTCTGATTGGTCGCACGGTACGTCTGATTTAAATCTGTGGTGTCTTGTTTTAATTTATCCAACACCTCATTTAAATTCTTTAGGGAAGCATTCGCATTTTCAAGTTGTTTTGCTTTTTCCGACAGCTCACCCTCCGTCTTTACTTTTTGAGCCAATACATCATCGTATTTCTTTTTACTGACGATGCAGGAGGAAAGAAAAAATGTTACGCCCACCAGGGCAAGGATCATTGATTTCATAGTTTAAAAAATTATAACCGTAAATATCTAAAATAAAATTCAATTCTTACCCGGCACCAGATTAAGAGTAAAGACACTTTTACGATTAGAATGCAATACTGATTACCTAAGTTACAAAGTATTCCTCCTGAATTTTAAAAACCTTAGAGGAATTACCATAACTAAACGACATTGAATCAGAATGTTCAGCCAGGGATGGAGGCATTGTTGGAGCCCGAAATGGATTGGCGCGGTGGGTGGCGACTGCCGACAGCCTGGTGCCACTGCGCTTCGCGTGGCAGGCTGCCAAAAAGTTTTAACAAAGCTCCTGCATCATATAGATCATTTAATTAATTCAATTGTTGTAATTTTCATGAGCAAATATTTAAATCAATCACTATGAAAGGTATGTTAATGCCCGACTCACTAAAAGGGAAGACAATTATTATCACTGGAGGAGGTACCGGACTTGGTAAATCAATGGGCAAATACATGCTGGAATTAGGCGCCAACCTGGTTATTACTAGTCGCAAAAAAGAAGTGTTGGAAAAGACCGCACAGGAGCTGGAGTCTCAAACTGGAGGCAAGGTCTTGCCTGTAACCTGCGACATAAGAAAGTATGATGAAATTGAAAATGTAATTAAAATGACCGAGCAACACTTTGGTCAGATTCATGGTGTACTAAATAACGCAGCAGGAAATTTTATTAGCCCTACCGAACGATTATCACACCGCGCCTTTGATATCATTGTGGATATTGTATTGAAAGGAACGTATTATATGACTTTGGCCATTGGAAAAAATTGGATCGATAAAAAACAATCCGGTACATTCCTCAATATAGTAACCACCTATGCATGGACAGGCTCAGGGTATGTGGTGCCTTCCGCCTGCAGCAAAGCCGGGGTGCTTGCACTAACAAGATCATTGGCCGTAGAATGGGCAAAGTATAAAATACGAAGCAACGCAATTGCTCCCGGACCATTTCCTACTGAAGGCGCCTGGAGCAGGCTTTTACCTGGTGACCTTGTTAAGAAATTTGATCCCGCAGAACGAATCCCGCTCAAGCGAGTGGGTGAACATCAGGAGCTCGCCAATCTGGCTGCCTATCTAATGTCAGATTACTCCTCGTACATCAACGGTGAAGTCATTACCATTGATGGTGGGGAATGGTTACGAAACGGTGGGGAATTCAGTCACCTGGAAACAATTACAGAAGAAATGTGGAACACGATTGAAAAGACAAGGGGTAAATAATTATTCACTTGTGTAAGAACAGGAAATCGGGTTTGAACACATTAACTATTAAAATATTTTCATCCTTTGCTCATTAACCCTCCTGTAATACCATGGCATAATATGGATTTGTGCAAAAAGGGGATACAAGAATATAGATTTATACCCGCAGGTACTCTTAACTGTTATTTCAGTTAGTCGAGCAATATTTAAGTTGACGAACTTGCAGACATCAGCCCAGTTCTTTTAAATTATTGGGAGAATGTGTGTTTCATTTTCCGCCTTTTTTTTCTTTCGGATTGAGTTCGAAGGGGCATGAGGCATGAAAAGAAATTAGATATGGATACTTCCATTCCATTCATCCTATGGCATCCAAGCATACCCTTTTTTGGATTTCCATAGAAAATATTTCTCTAAGATAACTTTACTAAAGTCATAGATCACATTAGGTATCATGATAGCAAAGGCCCGTGGTTTAAACAGATGATTCGAAAAAATGATAACTTCTTTTTTTCCAGCATCCATGATACAAAGCCCTGGAATTTTTCCCCAAGCTTTTTTCTTCAAATCAGTTCTTCCTTTAGAAACTCTCACTATATTTTCGGCTACAATTTTACCTGTTTCATCTGACGGGTAACCTGTTTTCGGAGCTGCAAATGATATATTCTTACACGTAAAAGGTAAATCGACTTGAACAGCAATTCCGGCAGCCCATACGTTTTTAATTTGTTTGTGCTGATAACTGTCCTCAACTGGAATATATCCATTAGGCGTTGGGTGTAAGGAGGGGGAATTCTGAACAAAATCAACACCAACAAAAGGTGGCATCAATTGGGTTAAATGACTTTTTAAAACTTCTCCGGTAGAAAGCACCACACTGTCTGCAGTAACTTCTTTAACTCCCACAGAAATTCGATAGTTTATATTAAACATTTTCATAAATGTTTTTAACATAGTCTCTCCAAGCGGCATTCCATCTATTCCAAAATGACCCAAATAATCCTCAGGAGTAATCCAATACAAATCAACTTTTTTACGAATTTTTTGCTCTCTCAACCATTTTTCTACGTTGAATAAAAATTCATAGGCAGCTCCCATACAACCGGCATTTTGTGTTGCACCAATAACGATTGGGCCAGGATTTTTTTTGAATTCTTCCAATGCGGCTCTTAACTTCATCGCGCCATTTGGTGTGCCTACATAGTGTGAATATTCAGCCACACCAGGCGCCACGTCAAATTTTACTTTTGGACCCGTGGCTACTACCAGATGATCATACTTAAATTCTCCTTTATCAGTCGCAACTAGTTGTGTTGTTGTGTCTACAGTTAATGCTTCTGCGTGAATAAAATCAACACCTCTTTTTTTTAATATTTCTTCCTTTTTAAAAGAAATATCTTTCATTTCTCTTCTTCCAAACGGAATCCAAATCAATGAAGGTATAAACAAAAATAATGGTGATTTATCGATGAGAACGACTTTGTGATTTTCTTTTCCTTTTCTTTTTATTTCTATGGCTGCAGTCATACCTGCAAAGCTGCCTCCTACTACTACGGTTGTTGTCATATCATTATTAATGTAAATATTGCCGCATAGATAGTAATTTGTTGACAACTAATTACACTAAATCTCCTAAAAATATAACTACTCCAAATCATTGGAGACTTTAATAAAAAATAGTGGGCATTTACTTGGCGGCTCACCTAATGAACAACTTTACATGCTATTGTTGATTGAATAAAGGCGAGAAAGAGTCTATCCACCATTACTGTATGAAATTCACCTAAGTGGTTGTGCCGAGTCGAAAAATCTCAGGCGTCATGCCCGTATACTTTTTGAAGTATCTTCCAAAATAGGAGTTGTCGATGAAGCCAAGCTTAAACGCAATTTCTGTTACTGATAAATTGGTATGAGCAAGCATTCGTTTCGCTTCTAATATAATTCTTTGCCTTATCAATTCGCCTGCCGATTTACCTGATTTTTTTTTACAAAGTGAATTCAAATAATTTGGTGTAATGTTCATCATATCAGCATAATCTTTAGGAGTCTTAAATTTTAAGAATTTTTTTTCAATCAATTCCTGAAATAAAAACAGAAAATCCTGACTTGATATCGTATTGGGTATTCGCTCACGTTGCATTAGTCGCGATGCCCTCACAAGCAAAGAACTCACTGAATAGAATAATGCATCCCGCGTGTACACATCGGGCTTACTAAGTTCCTGTTCCATAAACTGAAATTCTTCCAACCATATCTTTTTTTCATCATCCATTAATAAGAGAACATTGGGCTGATCTAATTTAAACAGAGGCCATGATGATAATAATTTTCTTCCCTTTGATAAGGCCATGAAGCTATCTGTAAACAGCAAGACATAACCCTTAACTTTATTTAGATCGATCCACGCATGCACCTGGCCTGGCGCAATCATAAAAAGTCTCCCATCCATTAATTCATAACTCTTGAAATCAATGGAGTGATAACCTCCTCCACCTGTTACAAGTATAAAGGTGTAGAAATGATGACGGTGTGGGGCCTTAAGGTGTTCAATGTCTTGTGCGAAATATTCGAATCGAAACAGATCAATCTCTTTTGATTCCGCATCGGTAGACTTTAAAGACTCTATGGTATAGGCTGGTATTTCTCTTTTCATTATTCAATATAAGTAAATTATGCCATAACCTCCTTTAGTAGGTCCATTATAACGATTCAATTTAGCCTAATTTTGCATCATTAATCATCACAACAAATGAAGACATTGTAAATATGAACATTTAAAATAATGAGTTTATGAATGCGTATGAAATAAAAAAAGTATTGGTTCCGGTTGACTTATCACCGGTATCATTGAATGCTTTAGATACTGCCATCGCCATTTGCAAGCGACAATTGGCTACGTTAACGCTCATTCACATTGTAGAAAACACCTATGTGTTATATCCACCAGAAGCAGGTGGTGCCGCTGGAGCTGTACTTCCGGAGTTGGTAAAAAGTGCAAATGAAAGTATTAATAACCTGGCAAAAGCGTTGCGTACCAAACATGATTTGGTGATCAATCACATTGTTCAATCCGGCAACCCAGCCGATGAAATATGCCGATGGGCATTACATAAAGAATTTGATTTGATTGTCATGGGCACACATGGCACTTCTGGACTACGTGAATTTTTCTTAGGATCAAATGCCTATCGTGTAGTGAAAAATTCACCCTGCCCGGTGATGACAATTCCAGGTACAAAGCAATGGATTGATTTTAAGAAAATACTCTTTCCTGTCAGGATGATTCCACATGCACTAGATAAATACGATACCGTGCGCCCTATCATTAGAAAGAACGGATCGACTTTACGTATTGCTGGAATCGTAAAGAAAAATGATTCAACCGGAGTTATTGAAATGAAGGCGCTAGTTGACACCGTACAAAAAAAAGTTACTGAGGATAATGTGGTGTGGGGAAGTGAATTACACTATTGTGAAAATGTAGCCCGGCAGGTGTTAGAAATTTCTGATCATGAAAAACCAGATCTCATCGTAATTACTGCCACCCTCGACACTTCAATTAAAGATTTCTTCCTTGGCCCTTATACACAAGACATTGTGAACCATTCAAAATTTCCAGTACTCAGCATTCGGCCAAAACTTACAGATGCTTCTATGAAATCGCTGGAGAGTTTAGTTGAAGCAAATCGTAACAATACCACTGCTTATGCATAAACTATCTAAAGCATCTTTCACTATAATCGAATTATTAAACATAAGCACTAATCTATGAAAATTGAAGTAACACATCTAACGATGACAGACTATCTCGATTTAAGAGAGAGTATGTTGGAAGCATATACTGCATGGGGAGCCTACTGGCGAGATCATCAAATAGAACATCTTCTAAAACTCTTCCCAGAAGGACAACTTTGTATTAAAGTAGATGACAAACTTATTGGAGCTGCTCTTTCCCTTATCATCGATTATAAAACCCTGGGGGATAACCATACTTATAAAGATGCCACGGGCGACTATACCTTTAGTAGCCATAACCCAAAAGGTGATGTGTTGTATGGTATTGAAATATTCATTCACCCAGAACACCGTGGTCTGCGTCTCGGACGAAGGCTGTACGATGCCCGTAAAGAATTATGCGAAAAATTGAATTTGCGTGCCATCATTGCAGGTGCGCGATTACCCCGCTATGGCGAACATGCACAAAGTCTTACCCCGAAAGAATATATCGAAAAAGTAAAACACAAAGAATTGTATGACCCCACGCTTACCTTTCAAATAAGCAATGGCTTTCACGTAAGGAAGGTTTTGAAAGGTTACATGCCTGGTGATACTGAGTCCAGAGATTATGCAGCACTTATCGAGTGGATCAATATTTATTATGAACCAAATCAACAATTGCTTAATGAGACAAAAACCAACGTACGCTTGGGGCTGGTGCAATGGCAAATGAGGCCCTTCAAAGATTTTGAAGCCTTATGCGAACAAGTTGAATTTTTTGTAGATGCCGCCTCGGGCTATAACTCAGATTTTATTTTATTCCCTGAATTTTTCCATGCTCCGCTAATGGCAGAATTTAATCATATGACTGAAGCCGAAGCGATTCGAGGACTGGCGAAATTTACGGAGCCGTTAAAACAAAAATTCGCAGAATTAGCAATCGCTTATAATTCAAACATTGTTACGGGTAGCTTTCCTGATCTTCGTGATGGGAAATTATATAACATAGGTTACCTGTGTCATCGAAATGGAAAGATTGAAGAGTATCAAAAAATACATATCACGCCATCCGAGAGGGAATCCTGGGGATTGGTAGGAGGGAATTCTCTTAAAACCTTTGATACCGATTGTGGCAAGGTTGGCGTATTGATATGCTATGATGTTGAATTTCCTGAACTGCCAAGGCTGCTAGCCGATGAAGGAATGGATATACTGTTTGTACCTTTCCTCACGGACACACAAAATGCGTACAATCGCGTACGGCATTGTGCACAGGCGAGGGCTATTGAGAATGAATGTTTTGTCGCCATTGCCGGAAGTGTTGGAAATCTTCCTAAAGTAAACAATATGGATATTCAATATGCTCAATTTGCTGTATTCACACCCTCCGACTTTGCTTTTCCAACGAATTGTATCAAGGCAGAAGCTACACCGAATACGGAAATGACCTTGGTAGTAGATGTTGATCTTGAACTTATAAAGGAATTGAAACACAAGGGATCTGTTACCAATCTTAAAGATAGACGTAAAGACATGTGGGTAGTTCCAGAAACTAGAGCCTGACATTGAAAAGCTTGGAATAATAGTTGTG